>NZ_AP024355.1:3361825-4009100 GCF_019704135.1 Desulfuromonas versatilis | reverse complement strand
AGACGGCATGTCGAAGAAAACCAGCATGGAAGAAGTACAACAGCTCATCGACCTCGGCAAGGAGAAGGGGTATCTGACCTACGACGAGGTCAACGATATCCTGCCCGCCGACATGGTCTCCTCGGACCAGCTCGACGACGTGATGAGCATGTTCGGCGAGATGGACATCGAAGTGGTCGACTCCGAGCAGAAAATAGCCCTGCGCAAGGACCGGGACCTGGACGACGAGGGGGGCGGCGACGACGACGAGGAGGAAGAGTCCGAGTTCGAGGCCGGCACCCTGGGGCGCACCAGCGACCCGGTGCGCATGTACCTGCGCGAGATGGGCCAGGTCTCGCTGCTGACCCGCGAGGGCGAGGTCGAGATCGCCAAGCGCATCGAAGAGGGCGAGACCAAGGTGACCAGCGTCATCATCCGCACCCCCATTGCCTTCAAGGAGATCATCAACCTCGGCGAGCGCCTCGAGAAGGGGCAGATCAGCGTCGCCGAGATCACCAAGGAATACGAGGAGGAAGAGGGGAGCGAGGAGGAGGAGAAGCAGCGCCAGCGCATCCTCGGGCTGGTCGGCGAGATCCGCGAGCTCGATACCCGCTTCATGTCTCTGCGCGAGCAGCTGGCCGGCGAGGTCACCCGGGAGGAGAAGAAGTCCCTGGAAGGCCAGTGCAAGGAGATCAAGGGGCAGGTCGCCGAGCTGATGCGCAAGATCCGTCTCAAGGATTTCCAGATCGCCAAGATCGTCGACCGCCTCAAGGAGTTGGCCGAGCAGGTCAAGAAGGGGCTGGCCGAGGTCGCCGCCTGCGAGAAGGAGCTGGGCAAGCCGCAAAAGGACATCAAGCGCCTGCTGCGCCGCATGCGCAAGAGCGAGGACGAGGCCCGCAAGGTCTCCGAGGAACTCGGCGCGCCCATGGACACCCTGCTGGTGGTGGAGAAGCGCCTAAAGAGCGCCCAGCGCAAGTTCAAGCGGGTCGAGGAGGAATCGGGCTTCGCCCCCGAGGAGCTGCTCGAGGCCCTCAAGGAGGTGCACAAGGGCGAGTGGCGCGCCAAGTCGGCCAAGACCGAGCTGGTCGAGGCCAACCTGCGCCTGGTGGTCTCCATCGCCAAGAAGTACACCAACCGCGGGCTGCAGTTCCTCGACCTGATCCAGGAGGGGAACATCGGCCTGATGAAGGCGGTGGACAAGTTCGAATACCAGCGCGGCTACAAGTTTTCCACCTACGCCACCTGGTGGATCCGCCAGGCCATCACCCGCGCCATCGCCGACCAGGCCCGCACCATCCGCATCCCGGTGCACATGATCGAGACCATCAACAAGCTGATCCGCACCAGCCGCCAGCTGGTCCAGGAGATGGGCCGCGAGCCGATCCCCGAGGAGATCGCCGAGCGCATGGAGCTGCCCCTGGAGAAGGTGCGCCGGGTGCTCAAGATCGCCAAGGAGCCGATCTCCCTGGAGACCCCCATCGGCGAGGAGGAGGATTCCTCGCTGGGCGATTTCATCGAGGACAAGGGAGTGGTCTCCCCCCTCGAGGCGGTGATCAAGGGGAACCTCTCCGACCAGACCTCGCGGGTGCTGGCCACCCTCACCCCCCGCGAGGAGAAGGTGCTGCGCATGCGCTTCGGCATCGGCGAGAAGTCCGACCACACCCTCGAGGAGGTCGGCCAGGACTTCGCCGTCACCCGCGAGCGTATCCGCCAGATCGAGGCCAAGGCCCTGCGCAAGCTGCGCCACCCGAGCCGCGCCAAGCGTCTGAAGAGCTTCGTCGAGTAGCGGCCGGAACCCGTTTAACACTCTTGACAGAAGCTGCGGCAAGGCATAGACTGATTGTTCGTGTTCAGGGCCTATAGCTCAGCTGGTAGAGCCACCGGCTCATAACCGGTCGGTCCCAGGTTCGAATCCTGGTGGGCCCACCACCCAAGGAAGACATGAGTCGCCAACTCATTTCGAATCATGTAACGCCATAGCTCAGGGAGAGTGCAACGATACCAAAGTTGCACTCTCTTTTTTTCCAGCCCCAATCTGCCGGATGATGAAAAAAGAACGCCCCGCCCGTATTCAGGATCTCGTCGGTCTGCTCAACAGCCTTTATCACCCCACCCTCGCCGAGGATTGGGACAACGTGGGGCTGCAGGTAGGCGAACCGGGGGCCGAGGCGGGCCGGGTGCTGGTCGCCCTCGACCCCTCCGAGGCGGCCCTGGAGGCTGCCCGCGCCGCCGGCGCCCAGGCCCTGCTCACCCATCACCCGCTGATCTTCCGCCCCCTCAAATCCCTGGTCCCTCACGACGAAACCGGCCGTATCCTGTTCCGCGCGGTGCGCGAGGGGATCGCCGTGCTCTGTGCCCACACCAACCTCGACCGCGCCGTCGGCGGGCTTAACGACTGGCTAGCGCAGCGCCTGGGGCTGGAGCAGGCCGCCCCGCTGCTGGCAGGGGACGCCGACCTGCTCAAGCTGGTGGTCTTCGTCCCCTCCGGTTACGAGGAGTCGGTGGCCGGGGCCATGTTCAAGGCCGGCGCCGGCAAGATCGGCCGCTACGACTGCTGCGCCTTCCGCACCCCGGGCACCGGCAGCTTCCGTCCCGGGCCGGGCACCGACCCTTTCATCGGCCGCCAGGGCGAGTTCGAGAAGGTTCGCGAGGTGCGCCTGGAGACCGTCGTTCCCCGGGAACTGGTCGGCAAGGTGGTCGAGCGCATGCTCAAGGCCCACCCCTACGAAGAGGTGGCCCACGACCTGATCCCCCTGGCCAACCGCCGCCCCCAGGTGGGGCTGGGGCGCATCGGCCGTCTGCCCGAGGCCCTGCCTCTGGGGCGGTTCACCGAGCAGGTCAAGCAGGCCCTCGACACCCCCGCCGTGCGCCTGGTCGGCGAATCCGCGGCGCTGGTGCGCAAGGTGGCCCTGTGCGGCGGCAGCGGCGCCTCGCTGCTGGCCGAGGCCGCCCGCCAGGGGGCCGACGTGCTGGTGACCGGCGACGTCAAGTACCACGAGGCGAAGAACGCCCAGAGCCAGGGGATCGCGCTGATCGATGCCGGGCATTTCCCCACCGAGCGGATCATGGTCCGGGAGCTGGCCGCGACGCTGCGGACCGAGGCGGGCGCTCGGGGCATCAACATGGAATTTATCGAAATGGCAGGGGAGGAAGACCCGTTCAAGGTGGTCTGAATCCCCTTCCTTTTTTGGCAATACCGTAGCAGAATCAAGAAACAGAAACGCAGATTGGAGGAGCGACGTGCAAGAGAAACTGCAACTGCTGAAACAACTGCAGGGGCTTGATCAGGAGCTGAAGGCCATTCGCGAGAAACGGCGGGTGCTCGAGGACGAACAGGCGGCCCTGGATGCCGATGTGCAGCGCATCCAGACCATGGTCGACAGCCTGGTCGCCGAGGTCGACGGGCTGCAGGCCGACCGCCGTGAACTGGCCCAGGCGCTCGGCCTGGAGCAGGAAAACGTGGAAAAGGCCGAAGGCAGGTTGCCGGGGATAAAGACGCAGAAGGAGTATGTGGCGGTCCTCAAGGAGATCGACACCGCCAAAAAGCTCAACAAGGACCTGCAGGATCGCATCCGGGAGAAGGACGGGGAGATCGAGGCCCTGACCCGGGACAAGGAAGAGAAGCAGACCGAGCTGACTTCCCTGAGCGAGCAGGTCGGCGGCCGGCGCAGCGAGATCAGCGCCGCCCTGGGCGATTTCGACGGCGCACTGGCTGATAAGGGCGAGCTGCGCGATCAGCTGCTCAAGCAGCTTTCGGCCCAGTTGCGCAGCCGTTACCAGCTGCTGGTCGACCGGCGCGGCGGCATCGCCGTGGTCGAGGCGCGCAACGGCGCCTGCCAGGGGTGCAACATGCACCTGCCGCCCCAGCTGTTCAACAGCCTGTTCAAGGCCGACGACCTGCAGACCTGCCCCCATTGCAACCGGCTGCTCTACGTGGAGCAGGGGCAGTAGAAAAGCCTGCAGGATTCAGGAATCAGAATTCAGAAAAGGCAAAAAGCACTTTGTGGATTCTGACGCTGGATTTCAGGGTGCATGGCCGGAGAAGGACGGATGATCGCTGGCCCCTTCGGGGGCGGGAGGAAAGTCCGGGCTCCGCAGGGCAGGATGGTCCCTAACGGGGACCGGGGGCGACCCCAGGGAAAGTGCCACAGAGAGCAGACCGCCCGCCTGTGCCGATGCCCTGCATCGGCTTCGGCGGGTAAGGGTGAAAGGGTGAGGTAAGAGCTCACCAGTTCCGGCGGTGACGTCGGAAGCTAGGTAAACCCCATCCGGAGCAAGGCCGAATAGGGGAGCGTTCGAGGGCGGCCCGTCCGAGGCTCCCGGGTTGGCTGCTGGAGGCCGTCGGCAACGGCGGTCCTAGAGGAATGATCATCGTCCCGGGTGCGGGTAACCGCTCCGGGGAACAGAACCCGGCTTACGGCCTTCTCCGGCCATGCATGTTTTTGAATCGATGGGATTGTAGGGGCAGGCCTGCGTGCCTGCCCTGGGCGCCGCAGGGGGCCGTCCCTAACGCATTCCAAAAGGCAGCGGCACACCCTCCGGGGAGGTGCCGCTTGTTTTTACAGCGAATGGAAAACCAACAGCAACTGCAAAACCTGTGGCAGCAATCGCTGGCGCGCCTGCGCCGCGAGGTCGAGGCGCTGTCCCCGGCCGAGCGCGAGTGGATCGCCGGGCGGCTGACCGAGATCGCGCAGCTGCAGCGGCAGCTGCACGCCTTTTTCGAAAAGGCCGGCGGCGACGAACTCTGCCGGCTCTGCCGGGGGGCCTGCTGCGAGCGGGGCACCCACCATTTGACCCTGGCCAACCTGCTGGACTTTCTGCTGGCCGGCGAGGCGGTCCCCGACCCCGATTTTTCCTCCACCTGCCCGTTTCTCGGTCCCGCCGGCTGCCGGCTCGAAGTGGGGCGGCGCCCCTTCAACTGCGTGACCTTCATCTGCGAGCAGGTCGAAGAGCGCCTCGCCCCCGCCGAGCGCGACACCTTCTACCGGCTGGAGAAGCGGCTGCGGGCCCTCTACCTGGCCTTCGACAAGCGCTACGCGGGCTCGAGCCTGCGCGGTTTTCTGATCCGCGCCGAGCGCCTCGGCGAGCGGGCTTTTCTCGACCGGATCTGACCCGGGCGTGGTATAATCAAAGCCCTTTCCGCCCGGTAGAAAATCCGGGGGAGGGTTGATTTCTCTGGAGGAGAACTATTGTCCATGGAATTGCATTTCACCCGGACCAACACCGAGATCGATCCCCTGATCGACGCGCTTATGGAGAAGGTTGGCGTCCATCACCCGGCCATCGTGCGGGAGATGATCCTCAGCGCCCTCAAGGCCGGGCAGGAGAACGACTACCTGGCCGACCTCAAGCTGATGCGCACCACCATGAAGGAGATGCGCTACACCAACAAGGTCTTCGGCCCCTACCGCCAGCGCAAGAAAGTGACCATCTTCGGTTCGGCGCGCACCGAGCCCAGCGAGCCGATCTACCAGAAGTGCGTGGGTTTCTCACGCATGCTCGCCGAGCGCGGCTACATGGCCATCACCGGCGGCGGAGGCGGTATCATGCAGGCCGGTAACGAGGGGGCGGGCGAGGAGAACTCCTTCGCCGTCAACATCCGCCTTCCTTTCGAGCAGGAGACCAACCCGGTCATGTCGCAGAGCGACCGGGTCATCACCTACAAGTACTTCTTCAACCGCAAGGTCGCCTTTCTCAAGGAGGCGCACGCCATCGCCCTGTTCCCCGGGGGCTTCGGCACCCTCGACGAGGCCATGGAGGCGCTGACCCTGATCCAGACCGGCAAGAACCCGCCGATCCCCGTGGTGCTCATCGACGACGACAAGGGCGATTACTGGGAGGTCTGGTTCGAGTTCGTGCGCAAGACCCTGCTGAAGAAGGGGCTCATCTCCGGCGAGGACTTCAGCCTGTTCTCCATCACCCGCGACCCCGCCGAGGCGGTGGAGATCATCGACCAGTTCTACCGGGTCTACCACTCCAGCCGCTTTATCGGCGAAACACTGGTGATCCGGCTCAACAAGCCGCTGGCCACCGAGCAGATCCGGACCCTGGAGAGCGAGTTCAGCGAGATCATCGTTCCGGGCAACTCGCTGCACCAGACCGGCCCCTACCCCGAGGAGAAGGACCAGCCCGATCTGCTGCACCTGCCCCGGCTGAGCTTTGAATTCAGCCACCGCAGCTACGGCCTGCTCAAGGCCTTCATCCGGCGGATCAATTCCTTTTGAGGCAATCCCTTCCACTGGCGGGGGCTGTGGCCCCCGCCTTCCCATGAACGCCCGCCTGTTCCTTGCCCCTGCCCAAAAAGTACCCCGGCGCCTTGCGTCCTGAAAATATCCGGCTAGTATGTAAACTTCGTCGGGTGAGAATACGCTAAAAAAGGGGTGTCCGCTCATGATCCGTTCCCAGGCGCTGGTCGATTATGGAAGGTTGGGTTCCGCCAAGGTCGCGATATTTATCGATATCACCGATGCTGCCCGCTCCTATCAGCTGGTGGCGCGGCACCGCGAGGCGATCCAGCGGGTGGCCGACCTGTTCGGCGCCAAGGTGCTGCTGGTCGAGGGGGCCCGGCTGCCGGCCGAGTCGATCGTCGAGGACGAATTCGCCGATGCCTGGATTTTCCTGGTTTCCGACGGGCGCAACCGCTCCATGACCACCAAGAAAAACCCCCAGCGGATCAATCTCGACGCCCAGTGCGACTGGGAAAACCACGCCTTCAAGGAGATCATTCGCCAGATCAAGGAATCGACGCGGATTCTCGAGGATATCACCGCCCACTACCAGCGGCTGCCCGCCGCGCCCCTCGGCAGGCGCCAATCCCGGGAGGAGGTCGCTGCCCCGCGGCACAACTAAGCGGTTTGCCCCGGCCATATCCCGGGCCCGGCGAACGCAAAAGGGCACCAATTGGCGGCAGGTGTCTGCATCTGCCAACAAACCGACACCTCTGCCCTGTCCCCCAAGACCCACCGGTCGTCGCTCTCCGGCCCTGAAAACCGACCCAAAAACGGTCATGTGAATCAAGGCTAACCTTCGTCGGTCGCTACTTGATTGACACCGGCATGAAGTTTGTACTAAAGTCGCGCGGAACCTGTCGTGTTCTAAAAAAATCAGGACAGGAGGCGATCTTTGCATGCCTTATGAAAATGGAATGGAAAACCTGAAAAGCAGCCCCTGCGACCGCCGGCGGTTTTTGAAGCTCGGCCTGGCGGCAGCGGCGGGTCTGGCCCTGCCGGTCACCACCTGGGCGCGCCTGCCGGAATTCAAGCTCCCCGAACGAACCTTATCTCTCTATAATATCCATACCGGGGAAACCCTCAGAAAAGCAGTCTATTGGGCCGAAGGGGTCTACGTCCCGGAAACCCTCGCCGAGATCAATCACCTGCTGCGGGACCATCGCTCCAACAAGGTCAAGAAAATCGACCCCCGCCTCTGCGACCTGCTGTTCGCCCTGCGGCGACGGCTCGAAGAGAAAGACCCGGTGCACATCATCTCCGGCTACCGCTCGCCGGAAACCAACGCCCAGCTGCGCAAGGCCAGCTCGGGGGTGGCCAAGCACAGCCTGCACATGGAAGGCAAGGCCGCCGACATCTCCCTGCCGGGGCGCGATCTGGGCATCCTGCGCAAGGCCGCGCTCGGCCTCAAGGTCGGCGGCGTCGGCTACTACCCCAAATCGGGCTTCGTCCACGTCGACACCGGCAAGGTGCGCAGCTGGTAGCTCGCTGCGCCGGCGGCAGAGACAAAACCAAACAAAGACAGAGCATGGCCCTTCCGGTTTCGGAGGGGCTTTTTTGTTGCCGGCTGGTTCGGGGCGCCATTCTCCGGAAAGGTCCCATGGTCTTCTTTCCGCAAGTTTTTTCCCCTGAACTCCCCGGCTGGGGTGTTTTTATTGGTATCCTTGATAGCTGATAGAGCGAGGGGGGAAGTCCGCCAATAAACTTCCACGCACGAGGTGATTCTTGAACATGTTTCAGCGGGTACTTCTGGTCGATGCCGGGAGCGGTTTCTACAAGACGAAAAAATACGGGTTCGACCGTTATTTCGGGCCGGTGGATCTGGGCATGCACATGGCCGAGAAGTACCGCAGCCTCAACTTCGGCGTCGGCCCCTTCGCCGGCTCGATCCTGCCGGGCTCCAACCGCCTGGTAGTGACCGGCTTTTCCCCCTGCTGGCAGGGCAACTACATCAGCTCCATGGGGGGCGCGGGACTGGTGTTCAACAACCTGGGGATCAACATGCTCAGCCTGGTGGGCAGGGCGCCGTCCCCCTCGGTGCTGGTGCTCAACCGCAACCACGGCGAAGAGATCGAGGTCGACCTGGTCCCCGTCGATGCCCAGGGGATCTGGCGCACCGGGCGCACCGGGGTCTACTCCCTCACCGACCGGGTCTACGAGCAGTTCGGCGGCCGCTACGCCAACGACCCGCGGATCCTGGTCACCGGCCCCGCGGCCCTGCACACCGACATGGGCGGCATCATGTCGGTGCCGATCAACAAGGGCAAGATCAGCTACGTCGACACCTGGGCCGGGCGCGGCGGCTTCGGCAGCGCCCTGGTGCAGAACCACGGCATCGTGGCCATCATCTACGGCGGCACCCTGGTCGAGGAGGACTTTCGCGACCGCAAGGTGGCCGACGAGTGGTTCCAGAACAAGTACAACCAGCGCCTGATGAAAAAGGACCTTGAGGTGACCAGCAAGTACCGCTTCGACGAAAAGTTCGATACCGGCGGCACCTTCGGCGTCAACTACGCCTCGGTCGGCGGGCGCGTTATGGCCTTCAACTACCGCAGCAACGCCTGGCGCGAAGAAGAGCGCCTGGCGCTGCACCGGGATTTCATCGTCGCGCACTACCTCAAGCAGTTCAACGACGAGACCATCAAGCCCCGCCAGCAGGCCACCTGTGGCGAACCCTGCGTGGCGGTGTGCAAGAAGATGCACGGCATCTACAAGAAGGACTACGAGCCCTACCAGACCCTGGGGCCGCTGTGCGGCATCTTCGACCAGCGGGCCGCCGAAAAGCTCAACCACCACTGCGACGCCATGGGTTTCGACGCCATCTCCGGCGGCGGCGTGCTGGCCTGGCTGATGGACCTGCTCGACGAAAAGGTCCTCTCCCCCCAGGAGCTGGGCGTCACCCGCATGCCCCGCTGGCAGGTGCAGGGTTTCGACCTCGAGCAGGACTCGGCGCACAACGCCGAGTTGGGCTGCGAGCTGATCGACGCCATCCTCGAGAAGCGGGGGATCCTCGATTTTCGCGAAGGGGTGCGCAAGTGGAGCCGCATCCACTCGCGCCGGAAGGGGACCGCGCTGCACGACCGGCTGGTCTACACCGCCCACAACCGGCGCGGCTGGATGGTCCCCAACCAGTACTGGGTCGCCGGGGTGCTCGCCCCGATGGCGATCATGGGCAAGTACTACATGATCTACAGTTTCGACTTCGTCCCGCCCCGCACCCTGGGGCGGATGTGCGCCGAGCGGATGAAGAAGGAGCTGCTGCTCGACAACCTCGGCACCTGCCGCTTCCACCGCGGCTGGGCCGAAGAGATGCTCCCCGAGGTCATGGGCTCGCTCTACGACAGCAAGGAGCGGTTCCTGCGCGCCGTCGACGTGCTCGCCAGCCGCATCAGCAGCCGCAACAGCCCGATTTTCTGGGAGTCCGAGCGCAACGTCGACTACCTGCTGAGCTTCCTCAAGCGCAAGCTCGAGGTGGACAAGGTCGACGATCCGCGCCTGGCGGAGTGGCTGGACAAATTCGCCGCGGACAAGTACGAAGCGGCGCGGGAGTTCTGGTACCAGATGCTGATGGGGATTGATGAGAGTTTGCGGGAGTTTTTCTGAGGTGGGAGTCGGTTAGTTCACAAGACAGAAACAGAATATCCGAAACCGACCGTTTTGTAGGGGCAGGCCTGTGTGCCTGCCCTTGGTTTTTTTGGGGGGATGTGAGCCTTCGTTTGATTTCCGCTTGACATTATGGGGCCGCTTTTTCAATATGTAGCTTTATTGGGAAGGATTAAGGAGTGGGTTCACATGCTGCGCGGAATGTTGTGTATCACATATCAGAACACGTTGCCGCATTTGATATTCGTGATTCTGTCTAACTTCGTTGGGAAAAATCAATAAAAGGACAAATGTTTATGACAGAAGAGGGGCTTGATATAGACGGTGTCGGAAAGTTAGCAAAGGCAATCCCTCAAAAAGCATGGGTTCAAATTGTTGACACCGCATGCACAACCTTTAAAGATTGCATTTCTCCAATAACTTCTACAGCAAGTGGATTAGGTCGATTGATAGACGCCAAATTTGAGCGTTTAGTTGAATCTGAAAAAATTATTGTTAGTCAGCATTTTAAAAAGGCAAATGAAAAAGTAAAAAACACAAAAAAGACTGTTGAAAATAAGCCAAAAATTAATATATTAATTAATGTAATAGAGTGTTCATCGTATGAAACAGATGAAATAATAAAAGAACTTTGGGCCAATCTAATAGCTCAGGAAATTATTGGTGGATCTGTCCATCCAGATTTTATAAATATTTTAAAACGGATGGATGCAAAGGACGCGAAGCGTTTGGCCAAAATAGCAGAAGAAAGTTCTGATAAATCTATAAAAGAACAGGCAACCCTATTTATTAAATCAATTAAGCTTGCAGTTGCAGGAATTGAATTTAGCATCCCAGACGAACCAACCGATTTCACTGCTGAGCACCTAAGCAATCTTAATCTTATTCAAAAAACTTCTGGAAAATGGGTTTTAACAAACACTGGTCGTGCTTTTATTGAGGCGGCCAGTGACCCAGAAGTAATTATTGGGAAATAATACAAGTATCACGCCAATTAACCGGACAATACAGAGGTGCTTCCCGAAAGAGCTTCTATCAATTGGTGCCGGTACGGCGTCGCCAGTTATAGCAATTCGTTATGTGCATTGAATTCGAGGGTGGCCAATCATGATAACTGAACTTCAAATGGATGGGGTTGCAAGCTTTAAGCATGCTACTTCGCTGAAAACAGATAAAAAGATCAACTTGATCTACGGCCTGAACGGCACGGGCAAATCAACTATTTCTAACTACCTATATGGCCAGGCAGGAGAAAACTTTACCAAGTGCCGAAAGATTCAGGAGAATTCCGACCCAATATTGGTTTACAACCAAAAATTCATCCGTGACAATTTTTTTGTTGCCGACAGCCTAAGGGGAATTTTCAGTCTTTCGAAAGAGAACAGAGCTGCCGAAGAAAAAATCAAAAAGGCTAGCGCTACCCTTGAAGAAGCGGAGATCCGTTTAAATACCAAGCAGATAGAGAAGCAGAAGGTGTCGCAGGCGTTTGAAGGTCAGAAACAGAAGGCGGTAGACGAGGTTTGGAGAATTAAAGCAACCTATTCAGGAGGTGACCGCGTCCTTGAGTATTGTTTCGATGGCTTGAAAGGGCAAAAAGATAGACTCTTTTCCCACTTGGTGGCTATTGCCAAGCCCGAAAGTGAACCGGGAAAGTCAGTCAAGGCTATTCGAGACGAAGTCGAAGGTCTGAGGGGGGATTCTGCCCAACCTCAAGAAATTCTTCCAGAACTCGCGTTCGTCGCTCATGATGTCGAATCGCATCCCATTCTCGTCAAACCTATAGTTGGTAACGATGATAGTGGGGTTGCTGCACTTATAGACAAGCTTGGCAATGCCGATTGGGTAAAGCAGGGCCTCGAGTATCTCCCGGAAAACATAGGAGAGACTAGTCACCCCTGTCCCTTTTGCCAAGAAAAAACGATCACTTCAGAGGTTATCAATAGTATAATAAATTACTTCGATGAAACGTACCAAGCAGACATCGACACACTTGAAGGTCTTAAAAAAAAATACCTTGAAGCACGAAATGAATTACAGGATCTCAACACTTACCTGGGGCACCCTTTCGCAAAGGAGAGCATTGCTACACTTACGACCAGGCACCAAGAGCTATTAGCTACACTTGGCAGCAACGCAATCGCTATCGAGCAGAAAATAAGAAACCCAAAAGCACCTCAAGCCCTGTTTGATTCTACCGCGAAAATTTCTGCTTTCAATGACGAGGTCAGAAGCATTAATGCCGCAATTCTGACTTACAACGACCGACTCAAAAATTCAAAGAATTCATTGGAGATTCTCAAGGCCGAATTTTGGTCGATGATGCGTTGGCAGTATGACCAAACCCTCTCTCGTCTCGATAAAGACCGCCAAGAGGCGAACAAAAGTATTATGGCTTTTGAAGGTGAGATCAGTCAAATTTACACTGAAATCTCCTCAGCGAAGGGTTTGATTGCAAGTGCTCAAAAAGAGACAGTCAATGTTGACGATGCTGTATCATCAATTAATGCTGGACTTCTTGATCTTGGCATTGATGACTTCATGATAAAGAAGCACTCAGACCGCCTATATCGTGTTGTTAGATCGGGCGAATCTGGGGATGCCTTCCATTCACTGAGTGAAGGCGAAAAAATGATGATTAGCTTCTTATACTTCTGTGAACTGTGCAAGGGCAGGGTTAGCACCGAGGATACACACGCTAGACGAATCGTAGTGATTGATGACCCAATATCCAGCCTATCTCACGTCTTTATATTCAATGTAGGGCAACTAATAAGAACCGTATTTTTTAAGTCTGAGCGTTTCAGTCAAGTATTTGTTTTGACGCATAGTTTGTATTTTTTCTATGAACTCACCGATCCCAACCATGAGCGCCGGAAGGAAAATCAAAAACTTTTTCGAATCTCTAAGTCAGCAACCGGTAGCGACATACAAGAAATGACATACGAAGAGATTCAAAATGACTATCAAGCGTACTGGTCAGTGGTTAATGACACGACGCAACCGCCGGCCCTTATCGCAAACTGCATGCGAAACATTGTGGAATACTTTTTCAATTTTGTAAGACGAAAAGATCTCAATAACGTGTTTCAGATGCCTGAACTTAAGGATATGAAGTTTCAGGCGTTTTGCCGTTATGTTAATCGTGAATCTCATTCTCTTGGTCAAAATATAATTGACATGAAAGAATTCAACTACGAGATCTTCAAGGACGGACTAAGACTAGTGTTTGAAAAGACAGGATACTCTGATCATTTTAAGGCGATGTCAAGGTTGTAGAGATGTGGGTAGGGGACCGGGTCGGACCAAGTCAACTGCCCGAAAATACACGAAAATCACCAGTAATTTCCCCCCGGTTTGGACCCATGCTCAGCAAAAGTGCAGGGTCGGATCAAGTTAACTGACTGAAAATACATAAAAAGAGCCAGTATTTTGAGCCCGATTAGGACCCATGGGTCAATTTTCAGCACCAAAATCAAGCCTATAAGGGCAGATGGCATCAGAAATGAAAATGGCAAAAGATCCCGCTTTTTCTCTTCGTGCTCTTCGCCTGTGTGGGATGTGACCAGACGACCAAAACCATCGCCAGAAAAACCTTGGCGGGCTCGGAACCGATCAGTTTCCTGAGCGACGTATTCCGCCTCCAGTACGCCGAAAATCCCGGCGCTTTCCTGGGCCTGGGCGCGGGCACGCCTGATCATCTGCGGTATTGGGTTTTCACCGTCTTCGTGGGCATCCTTCTGGTGGGCCTGCTGACATACCTCATTGCCAGTAAAAACATGGCGATGGCGGGTGTTGTGGGCATTTCCCTAGTTTTCAGCGGGGGGATCGGCAACCTGATTGACCGCATATGCAACGACGGCAGAGTGATCGACTTCATGAACATGGGGATCGGCCCCTTACGCACCGGGGTATTCAATGTCGCCGATATCGCCATCTCGGCAGGATGCGTTATGGTTCTGGCTCTTTCCGTAAAAAAACAACGCGGCAACGTGCAACATTAATTAATTCGAATCGGAGCTGTGTTTCTAAAATTCTCCGGTAAAGCCAGAAAAGGATCAAACCATGATCAAAGTCATCAGTGCCATCCCCAACAGCCCTAACACCCTATTGGTCGAGCTTTCCGACGGTCGTAAAGGAACTTTCGATGTTGGCCCCTACCTGGAACGAGGTATTTTTAAAGAGCTCAAAAATCCTTCCTATTTTAAACAGGTCAAAGCGGCTTACGGCGGGGTGGTCTGGCCCAACGAGCAGGATTTTAGCCCCGAGACTATATCTGTTGAGCTCATTGAACAGAGATAAAACCTGGGGTCTAACCAAGTCAACCGTGGAGGGCGAAATTGATCCAGTTTCTTCTCTTCGTGCCCTTCGCCTGTGTAGAATGTGACCAGACGTCCAGGTAAAATCCCCCTCCCTCCCCAAATTCAAGTCCTGCGCGAATACAAGCAAAGCCCTCCCCGAACCGGGAGGGCTTTGCTTATCCGAACTTCCAACACCCCTGAACCTGGCGGTCTAGAACCTGACCGTGGTTTTCGCGGCAGCCATCTCGGCGCTGGCCACCGGCGGCAGTTTCTTGCCGGTGCGTTGGTAAACCTCATCCAGTGACTGTTGCGTGAACGAGCGGTACATCAGGCGTGTCGTGACCTGGTATTCGCCCTTGGCGGGCAGGGGGATGCGGTAGGTTTCGCTGTCCTTGCCCTTGGCCGGGATGCGCCGGTCATAACCGATGCCGTGGGCGCGCCAGCTCTTGGGCGTCAGGTTCCCCTCGGCATCCTTGAAGAGGACCCGGAAGACGACCGCGTTGGGGTCGACATGGTTCTGGTCGTCGACGTGGCCCGAGCTGTAGACGACCTTTCCGGCCTGGTCTTTGACCTCGACCTGCAGCCATATCTCGCGGATGTAGGTGGTGCCGGTAGGAATCTTGTGCCCGGCGCCGACATTGTGCACCTCTACGGTCAGCTCGAGGGTTCCGTCCGCGCTGACCTGTTCGGCCAGTTTGAGCTCGGCGGCGGCGCGCAGGAATTCCCGGGACCTTTCCGCCTGCTCCTGGTTGCCAAGCGCCTCCTGGATGTAGGAGCTGCCGCCGACAAAGCCGTGGTGGGCGAGATTATCCCGCAGCTTGCCCATCAGCGCGGCTCGGCCGGGGGTCTTGCTGACGCCGGGGGTGGGGGTCATGTGACAATCCTGGCAGGTGATGTTCTGCTTGCCGTACTCGTTGCTTTTCCAGTCTTCCCAGGTGTCGATGATGTGCACGCCGGTGGCGGGATGGATGACCATGTGGCAGGAGCCGCAGAAATCGGCCTTGGTGTGGATCTCGGTGTATTTCACCTCGTGATAGAGTGAATTGCCGTCGCCGCGGGGGCCGGTCTTCACGTTGCCCGGCTCGGAGACGTGCCCCATGTTGAACATCTGCTCCACGCCGGTTACCGTGTGGCAGAAGTCGCAGGAGATGCCCCGGCGCGAGGTCGCATCGAACTTGCTGCCGTCGGCTGGGGGCAGCAGGCCGGTGCGCGCCGCAATGGGCGCATGACAGGCGCCGCACAGCAGGTCGGTGGCGCCGTCGGTTTCCTGGTGGGCGAGCAGAAAATCGGGCTGGTACCACTGGTTCTGCCAGGCATTGGCATGCATGGAACGGGACCAGTCGTCGTAGATTTTGCCGTGGCAGGTCGAACAGACCTCGGGATCCTCGAACGCTCCGGGCTCGAACAGTTGGGGCTCTGCAGCTTTTGTCTCGACCGCGGCGGCCGCCTCCTCCGGTTGCGCAGCTGCGACCTCAGCCGCTGGCATGGTTTCCACCCCGGCTGCCGGCGGGGCTTCGCCTGAGGCACTGAAATAACCGCACCCCAAAAACAGAACACAAGGCAATGCCGCCATGAGAACAAGGACGAGACGATTCATGCTGACTCCTTTGGTATGAGTGTTTTTAAATAGTGGTCTTTAATATACTGGTGGCTGCCGGGTTGTCAATCATGCCGGGGATTTCTTCGGGGCAAGAAAACGAGTAAGGTATGCGGAGAACTCAACCCGAGGATTCATCGGGGGGCAGCCTCAGGCCGCCGAGGGCGGCATTTCTAAAGGGAATCCCATGACGCGAAAAGAATTCTGGAACGACCCCTACCAAACCGCCCTGGAGGCGGCGGTCAGCTCGGTGAACGGGGCGGAAATCACCCTCGATGCCAGCATCTTCTTCGCCTTCGCCGGTGGGCAGGAGAGCGACCGGGGGACCATTGCCGGCGCTCCGGTGCTCGCGGCGCGCAAGGAGGGGCTGGAGATCGTCTACACCCTGCCGGAAGCCCACGGGCTGGTCCCCGGGCAGAAGGTCCGGGTGGAGATCGACTGGGCGCGGCGCTATCGGCTGATGCGCCTGCACTTTGCCGCCGAGCTGGTGCTGGAGCTGGTCTACCGGGAGATCGAGGGGGTCGAGAAGATCGGCGCGCACATCGCCCAGGACAAGGCCAGGATCGATTTCGCCTGGGAGCGGAGCATCTCCCCGCTGCTGGCGAACTTCACCGCCGAGGCCAACCGGATTATCGGCCTCGACCTGGCGATCCGCACCGGTTTCGAGGACCAGGAGAACGAGCGCCGCTTCTGGGAGATCGAGGGCTTCTCCCGGGTCGCCTGCGGCGGCACCCACGTCCGTCGTACCGGGGAGGTCGGCCCCTTGCGGCTCAAGCGCAACAACATCGGCAAGGGCAAGGAGCGGATCGAGATCTACCTGGAGGAGGGCTGAGCCCCGGGCCGGCGCCTCGCCGGTTTTGCCCGAACCCCTGGAAATTGTTGCCGGGTCCGATAAGCTTGAGAGGATATTCGACAGCAGATCGGATCAGTCATGAACCTCCCGAAACTTCCCTTGAAGATCGCCGCCGGCCTGCTTGTCGCGCTGGTGCTGCTGGCCGGCGCCGTGGCCTTCGTGCTGCCGGTGGTGATCAGGCACCAGGCGGCGCAGTGGGTGGCGGAGCATACCGCGCGCACCCTGCGCATCGAGGGGTTGAGCATCAACCCCCTGACCTGGCGGATCGAGCTGCGCGGGGTCGGCCTCAGCGAGGCGGGCGATGCTGCCGAGTTCGCCGCCTTCGAGCGGCTGCTGCTCGATGTCAGCTCCCGCTCCTTGTTCGATCGCGCCCTGATCCTCCGCGAGGTCGAACTGGTCGGCCCGCGGCTGCGCCTGGTGCGCGAGGCGGACAGCCGCTTCAACTTCGCCGACCTGCTCGAGCTGGGCGGACCGCCCGCCCCGAATAAGGAGCAGGCCGGTGAGCCGCCGCGCTTTTCGGTCAACAACATCCGCCTCAGCGGGGGCTCCCTCGATTTCGTCGACCGGGCCCTGGCCGAGCCCAAGTCTCACCGCGTTCGCGACCTCGAGCTGAGCGTCCCCTTTATCGGCAACATCCCCCACCTGGAAGAACAGTACGTCACCCCGACCCTGAGCGCCCTGGTCAACGGGGCGCCCTTTCTCCTCGAAGGCGAGCTCAAGCCCTTCGCCGAGGCGATGGAAGCCTCGGTGCGGATTGCCCTGGACCGGCTGGAGGCCCCCTACTACCTGGCCTACCTGCCCACCGAACTCCCCTTCCGGGTGGAGTTCGCCAACATCTCCAGCGACCTGCGCATCAGTTACCTGGCCAGTGCCACCGAGAAGCCGCTGCTCAAGGTGGGGGGCGAGCTCGCCCTGTCGGTGCTGACGCTGCCCGACGCCACCGGCGAGCGGGTCTTCTTTCTGCCCCTGGTGATGGCCAAAATCGACCCCTCGCGGGTGCTCGAGCGCGAGCTTTCGCTCTCCTCGCTGATGCTCTACGACATGGAGGTTTGGCTCTCCCGCGACCGCAACGGGGCCTGGAGCCATTCGCGCCTGGCCGGCAACAGTCCCGAGCCTCCGCTGGTGGCGGAGCCCGAGGCGCCGCCCGTGCCCCCTCTGCAGGTGAGGATCGAAAAGGCGCGGCTCTTCGAGGGGAAATTCCACTTCGACGACCGGCTGCCACCGGGAGGCTTCAGGAGCGAAATCGAGCACATCGACCTCGCCGTGGATAAGTTCTCCACGGCCCCGGGCGAGGCGGCGAGTTTCACCCTGGCGCTGCGTTCCAGGCGGGGCGAGAAGGGGAGCGCCGAGGGCGCGCTGACCCTCGAGCCCCTTAACCTGCGGGTCGCCCTCGACCTGGCCGCGGCGCCGCTGCGGGCCTACTACCCCTACCTGGCCGACACGCTCAGCGCCCCGCTCGAAGGACTGCTTGGCGCCTCGGCCGAGCTCTCCCTGAGCCGCCCCGAGGGGCTGCGGGTGGCCGATGCCGCTCTGCAGGTGGAGGGGCTGAGCGTCCCCTTCGTCGGCGACGACGGCCTGACCCTCAAGCGGGTTCGCCTCGCCGGCGGGACGGCCGATCTTGCGGCGCGGCGCTTCGACGTCGAAACCGTGGAGGTCGGCGCCGGGGAACTGCGCCTCTCCCGCGACGCCCAGGGCGTCTTCTCCCCCACGGTGCTGCTGCGGCCGCGTCCGGCGGCCGAGCCCGCGCCGGCAAAGCCGCCGGCGGAGGGCGCCCCCTTCAGCCTGCGGATCGGCTCGATCAGCGCCGGCAGCCTGGCGGTGGCCTTCACCGACCGGCTGCCGCCCCTGCAGCCGGCCTACACCCTGGGTGGGCTCGACTTGGCCTTGCGAGGCGACCAAAAAGGGGCGCCGGCCCTGAGCGTCGACGCGAAGCAGGGGCTGCGGCTGGCAGGATTCGGGGTCGAGCTGCGGGAGCTGGCGGTCCCGCTGGCCGAGGGGGACCGCCTGCGGCTGGGGCGGCTCGATGTCCAAGGCGGCACCCTTGATTTGGGGGCCCGGCGCCTGGAGATCGGGATGGTGGCGCTGGCCGACGGGGAGCTGCGCTTCTCCCGGGATGCCCAGGGCGAGCTCTCCCTGCTGGCCCTGCTCCCGCCGGCGGGCGAGAAGGCGCCGGAGCCTCAGGCCGCAGAGACCCCCGCCCCCTTCGGCTACCGCGTCGGCGCCATCGACGCCAAGGAGCTGGCGATTCACTTTCGCGACGCGATGCAGCCAAAACAGCCGGCCTTCGACATGACCGGGCTCAGCCTTGCGCTGGAGGGGCTCTCCGGGCCCGGGCCCGCGGCGAGCCCCTTCCGGCTGGCGGCGCGCTACGGCCGCGGCGGCTCGCTCAAGGCGTCGGGCAAGGTGGTCCCCGCCCCCCTCGATTTTCGCGGTCGGATCGAACTGGGGCGCATCCCGCTCACCGATTTCGTCGCCTATCTCCCCGAGCAGCTGCTCGTCGAGTTGACCGGCGGCAGCCTCGACGCCAGGGTCGATCTCGGCCTGCGCCGGCAGAAGGATGCGTTGCGGGGGGATTTCGGGGGCCAGCTCGGCATCCGCAACTTCTCTTGTCTGGATGGCGTCGATCGGCAGAAGCTGCTCAGCTGGGAGAGCCTCCAGCTCGACGGGGTCAAGGGGCAGCTGGCCCCTTTTACGCTCGACATCGCCGAGGTCGCCCTCAGCAACTACCAGGCCCTGGTCATCATCGACGAGGAGGGCCGCCTCAACCTGCAGCAGCTCTATCAGCAGGAGCCGGTATCACCGACCGCCGGCGAGCCCCCGGAGAGGACGCCTCCCACCGAGCCGGCGCCGGTGCGTATCGACGCCATCACCCTGCAGGGCGGGGTGCTCGATTTTGCCGACAACCACCTCACCCCCAGCTTTTCCACCCGCATGCTCAACCTCGGCGGGCGGGTCAGCGGGCTCTCCTCCGACCCGCAGAGCAGCGCCGAGGTCGACCTGCGGGGCAACCTGGAAAACCAGTCCCCCCTGACCATCACCGGCCGCATCAACCCGCTGGGCCGCGAGCTCTTCGCCGAGTTGGAGGTGAGCTTCCAGAACATCGAGCTCTCCCCTTTGACCCCCTACACGGCCACCTACCTCGGCTACCCGGTGGAGCGGGGCAAGCTCACCCTCGACCTGCGCTACCTGATCGAGCAGCAGCGGCTCGACTCCTCCAACCACGTCTTTCTCGACCAGTTCACCCTGGGCGACAAGGTGCCCAGCGAGCAGGCGACCGGCCTTCCGGTCAAGCTGGCGGTGGCGCTGATGAAGGACCGCAACGGCGAGATCCATCTTGACCTGCCGGTCTCGGGGCGCACCGACGATCCCGAGTTCAGCGTTTTCGGGGTGGTGATGAAGTTGCTCAAGAACCTGGTGGTCAAGGCGGCCACGGCCCCCTTCTCCCTGCTCGCCTCGATGCTCGGCGGCGGCCAGCAGGACATCAGCACCATCAGCTTCCCGCTGGGCAGCGCCCGCCTGGCTCCGCCGGAGCGGGAAAAGCTCACCAATCTGGCCGAGATCCTCGACAAGCGCCCGGCACTCAAGCTGGAGGTGAGCGGCTTTGCCGACCCGCAGAGCGACCCCGAGGCCTACCGCAAGGAGCGCCTGCAGAATCTGCTGAAGAGCGCCCGCTACAACGAGCTGGCCGCCGCGGGGGCGGATCTGGGGGGACGCACCATCGAGCAGATGGAAGTCCCCGCCGAGCAGTACGAGGACTATCTCGAGCAGGTCTACCGGCAGGCCGATTTCCCCAAGCCGCGCAATTTCTTCGGCATGGTCAAGGGGCTGCCGGCGGCGGAGATGGAGAAGCTGCTGCTGGCCCACTTGCCGGCCGGCGAGGAGCAGATGCGCGCCCTGGCCTGGGGGCGGGCCACGGTGGTGAGAAACTACCTCATCCAGGAGGGGAAACTGTCCCCGGAGCGGATCTTCCTGCAGCGCCAGGATGTGTTCAAGGCGCCCGAGGAGCAGGGCGCCGGCGCCAGCCGGGTGGAGTTCGGGGTTGTAACCCCTTAGCAAAGGGTCAAGCCATACGGGCCGAACCGACCCTGTGAACGGAGCGCAGACAGGGAAAGTCTGGCCAGGGGAAACAATGATGGAGGGGCGTGCCGGCTGGCGCGGGCAGGGTCGTGGCCGCGGCTAGGACGGTTCCGGTCGATCGCTTTGCAGGGGGAGGGTGAAGCCGAAGGTCATCCCCTTGGCCGGTCTGGGGCTGGCGGCGATCCGGCCGCCGTGGGCCTCGATGATGCGCCGGCAGAGGGTCAGCCCCAGCCCGGTGCCGCCGGTCTGCCGGGAGCGGCTGCGGTCGCTGCGGAAAAAGGGCTCGAACAGTCGCGGCAGGTCCGCCTCGGGGACCCCCTCGCCGAAGTCGCTGACCTCGACCCGCAGCCCCCCCTCCGCCAGGGTTGCATCCAGCCGCACCGGCTGGTCGGGGGGGCTGTACTTGACGGCGTTGTCGAGCAGGTTGTCGCAGACCCGGTTGACCAGCTCGGGGTCGAACTGCGCGTCTGGCAGCTCCGGGGCAAGTCGCAGCTCCAGAAAGCGGGCCGGGTGATGGCGATCGAAGCGGGCGGCAGTGTCGGCGAAGAACCGCCCCAGGGAAACCTCCCGGGGCCGCAGCGGCAGGCCCGCCGGGCCGCCACTGGCGAGATCGAGCCGGGCGCTGGTCAGCACGTTGTCCACCAGCCGCTCCAAATCGGCCAGGTCGGCCCCCATCCCCTGCAGCCGCTCCAGGGTCTGGGCGGCGTCGCCGGGGGAGTCCTCGCACAGCTCCAGGGCCACCCGCAGCCGGGCCAGGGGGGTGCGGATCTCGTGGGAGATGTTGGCGAGCAGCTCCTTCTCGCTGCGCAGGCGCTCCTCGAGGCGCCCGGCCATCTCGTCGAGGGCGCGGGCCAGTTCGCCCACCTCGTCGCGGCGGGCCAACCCGCTGCGGGCGGAGAGGTCGCCGGCGGCCAGGGCCCGGGAGGTCCGGGTGAGCCTCTCCAGCGGGCCGGCCAGGGCCCGCACCAGGGGCCAGGAGACCAGCGCCACCACCAGCAGCACCGCGGCCAGGGCCAGGGCAAAGCGCAGGCCCCCCGAATCGGGCCCCGCCAGCAGCAGGTAGGGGCCGTCCCCGGGGCCGACGGCGGTGGCGTACACCCACCCCTGGTCGGCCTGGCGCAGCGGGTGCCAGCCGCCGATCCTGGGCAGCTCCTCCCCGGCGAGGGGGGCTGGCGGCGCGGTCCCCGCCGCGGCCAGGCGGGTGCCGTCGCGGCGATACACGGCGCCGCTGCGCTGCAGCGTGGCGCAGAACCGCTCCAGGGTGGCCTGGAGTTCGGCGGGGGCCTCGAGATGCCGCTGCAGTTCGGCGGCGAGCAGCTGGTGCAGGCGCTCGGGGCGGCCGTGGAAGCGCGATTCGGGCTGCACCAACAGGGCGGTCGCGGTCACCGCCACCGTCGCGGCGAGGATCAGCAGCAGGCCGTTGAGGTAGATGCGCCAGAACAGCCGCCGTCGCGGCCGCCTCATTCGCGCCCCCCGGCCAGGTACTGGTAGCCGGCGCCGCGCACGGTGCGGATGCGCTGCGGGTTGCGCGGGTCGTCGCCGAGCTTGTGCCGCAGCCGCGAGATGTGGACGTCGATGGAGCGGTCGAAGGCCTCCTCGGCGTTGCCCCGGGCCAGCTCCATGAGCCGCTCGCGGGAGAGGACCTGCCCGGCCCGTTCGGCCAGGGCCTGCAGCAGGGCGAATTCGTAGCTGGTCAGATCGAGGGCGGCGCCGTTCAGGGTCGCCGTCAGGCTGCCGGGATCGAGTGCCAGGTCGCCGATGCGCACCAGGGCGCTGCGCGGCCCGGCCTGGCCGCGGGCGCGGCGCACCGCGGCGCGAATGCGGGCGAGCAGCTCCCGGGGGGAGAAGGGTTTGGGGAGGTAGTCGTCGGCGCCGATCTCCAGGCCGAGGACCCGGTCGGCCTCCTCGTCGCGGGCGGTGATCATGAGCACCGGGACATCCGAATGCTCGCGCAGCCGTTGGCAGACCGAGATGCCGTCGCGCCCGGGCAGCATCAGGTCGAGCAGCACCGCGTCGAAGCGGTGGCGCAGCGCCTGCTGCAACCCCCGTTCGCCGTCGGCCTCCAGGGTGACGACCACCCCGTTGCGCTCCAGGTATTCGCGGGTGAGCTGGGCCAGGCGCAGGTCGTCTTCGATCAGCAGCAGGTTGATCAGCGGCTCGCGTTCCATCTCTCGGGTCCTTTCCGGGGATTTCAGATTTCGGCGCCGCGCCGGCGGTTCAGCAGGCCGCCGAGCAGCTGCCCGCAGGCGGCACCGGACAGGCACAGGGGGAGGAAAGCGACTCCCGGCTCGGCCCTGGCCTGCAGGTAAATGATAACCGGAAGCGACAGCTGCGCATAGAAGAACCAGCCGAAACTGAACCGTGCGGACCCCTGGCGCAGGTAGCCCAGGGGGGCGTTGGCCAGCGCGGTCCCCAGAAACAGGGCGAGCAGTTCCCAGGGAAGTTGACTGTGAAGAGGCATGGCGATTTCCTCGCGGGCGGGGCCGTCGAACCAAGTTGGGGTTCGACGGCCCCAGGTGGGCCGATCAGGCGCCGGAGCAGGAGGTGCAGGCCGCGCCCCCCCGGCAGGCGGACGGAAACAGGCGCTCGGCGGCGAAGGCGGTGATGTCGATGCCGAAGTGGACGTAGAGGTCGGGATGGCCGGGCAGGGGGATCCAGTAGGAATCCATCACCACCCCCAGCTGTTCGATGTACTCCACCGAACGCTTGGCGCTCTGCTCGCGCAGGGCCTGGACGGCCAGGCAGCCCCGGTGGACCTCGGCCCCCCCGCGGTCGCTGCAGCGGGTTCCGGGGACCATCCCCGCCGCCTCGGCCGCCTGGTTGCGCGCGAGAATGGTGCGGTCCTTGTGGAGCAGCAGGACCGGGGCGGGGAAGTTGTCCCAGAACAGGTGAAAGTGGCGTTTCAGGTTCTCGTCGATGGCGATCTCGGGCATTTGCAGGCTCCTTCGGGTTTTCATTCAGGGTTCATTCAGCGGGCGGTGCCGTGGGCCTCGGCAAGACATTGCTGCAACTCGGCGCGCTGCTCCGGGGTCAGGATCGCGTTGATCTCGAGCAGCCGGTCCAGGCTCCGGTGGCCGAACTCGGTCAGCGTCAGGGCCCGGGCGTCGAGGCGCTGATGGAGCCCCTCGCGGTCGGGGGCATCGGCGAGCAGGGCGGCGACCATGCTGCCGCGCTCCCGGGCGTTCTCCTGGTGCAGTTGCTTGGCGTCCTCGGCGATCTGCCCGGCGATCAGGCGGATCTGCTCGCGCTGCTGGTCGCTGGCGTCGATCTTGTCCAGCCCCCGTTCCAGGTGCTTCAGCATTTTTTCGACCATTTTGTCGGGGTCGCCGTGGTGGCCGTGCCGATGGCTGCAGCCCCCCAGCAGGCTTGCGGTGAGGCCCAGCACCAGCAGTAGAACCAATGACTTCGTGATGTTTCGCATGCTCGTCTCCTTTTCGACAGGAAGGCTTCTGGTGGATGTTTCAGATCCGAATCTACCAGGGGGGCGTTGCCGGTTTTTGTCGGAATTGTGAAGAAACATGAAGCCCCGCTCCCGCCTGTTTGGAGAAATAATACCTGACTTGACAGGTCAGCAAACGGGGGTAATGTGATACCAGCTTTGAAATGATCCCGAAAACGCCAAACCTGCCGTGAGGCAGGGACAGAAAGCCGCGGGTCTCAGAGGCTTGCGAGATGGCCGAGCTGCCGAAGGATTGCACATCCGAAACCGGTGGTTCGGCTTGTGTTTTTTGGAGGAGGGGAACGCTTTGCGCCTGCGCCCCGGAGAGGGGGCGGGCGTATGCCCAGGCGGCTCCCTTTTTTTCCGGGGAGTCCGTGGAAAGGAGAGAGTTGCATGCCTACCATCACCACCAAAGACGGTACCCATATTTACTACAAGGACTGGGGCAGCGGGCAGCCGGTGGTCTTCAGCCACGGCTGGCCGCTCAGCGCCGATGCCTGGGAAGACCAGATGTTCTTTCTGGCCTCGCGGGGCTACCGCTGCATCGCCCATGACCGGCGCGGCCACGGCCGCTCGAGCCAGCCCTGGCACGGCAACGACATGGACACCTATGCCGACGACCTGGCGCAGCTGGTGGAAAAACTCGACCTGAAAAACGCGATTCATATCGGCCACTCCACCGGCGGCGGCGAGGTGGCCCGCTACCTCGGCCGCCACGGCAGCAAGCGGGTGGCCAAGGCGGTGCTGATCGGCGCCGTGCCGCCGCTGATGGTCAAGACCGCCGCCAACCCGGGGGGCCTGCCGATGGAGGTCTTCGACGGCATCCGCGCCAACGTCCTGGCCGACCGCTCGAGCTTCTTCAGGGAGCTGCCCATCCCCTTCTACGGCTACAACCGGCCGGGCGCCATGCTCTCCGAGGGGGTGCGCGAGTCCTTCTGGCTGCAGGGGATGATGGCCGGTTTTCCGGCCGCCTACTTCTGCATCAAGGCCTTTTCCGAGACCGACCTGACCGAGGACCTGAAGAAGATCGACGTGCCGACCCTGCTTATCCATGGCGACGACGACCAGATCGTGCCGATCGCCAACTCGGCGCAGCTCGCGGTCAAGCTGGTCAAAAACGCCCGGCTCAAGGTCTACGAGGGGGGCTCGCACGGGATCTGCACCACCCAGAAGGACCAAGTCAACGCCGACCTGCTCGCCTTTCTCGGCGAGTAGCCACGGCTTGGAGATAATCCATGAAACCCCGATTCGGCGCCGGCCGCAATATCGCCCTTAAAATCCCCTCACACCAGTTCGCCGCGACCCTGGCCTTCTATCGCGATATCCTCGGCCTGGTGCAGATCGAGCAGGAGCAGCCCCTGGTGGTCTTCGACTATGCCGGCATGCGTCTGTGGCTGGACGAGGTCCCGCAGCTCAGCCAGGCCGAGCTCTGGCTGGAGGTGACCACCGACGACACGGCGGCCGCGGCCAAGTACCTGGAAGAGCAGGGGGTGGCGCGCTGCGACGGGGTCGAAGCTCTGCCGAAGGGGTTTGACGGTTTCTGGATCTGCAGCCCGGCGGGGATCGTGCACCTGGTCTGCCGGGACCAGGCGCCTGGCCAGGACCCGGCCGGTGGCTGAGGGGCGCAGACCCGCCTCCGCGAGGCGAAGAGAGGATGGTCATGGCCCAGGTAATTTGGATGGCACAGCCGGTCGGTCTTATCTGCGGATTAGCTCTGTGGCATCCGGATTACAGTGAAATCGGGGACGGCTAGGCCCATCCCTAACCCGGTCCCGCGCGGACCGGGCAAGCATGGAAGGACACAACCATGGAAAAATCGTTCAAATACAACCGCCTTGCCAAGGACGACGCGGCCCTGCTGCTGGTGGATCACCAGGCAGGGCTGATCTCTCTGGTGCAGGACTTTTCCCCCAGTGAGTTCAAGAACAACGTGCTGGCCGTCGCGGCCTGCGGCGTCTATTTCAAGCTTCCGACCATTCTCACCACCAGCTTCGAGAATGGCCCCAACGGCCCCCTGGTGCCGGAGTTGAAGGCGATGTTCCCCAATGCGCCCTACATCGCCCGGCCAGGCAATATCAACGCCTGGGACAACGAGGAGTTCGTCGCCGCGGTGAAAAAGAGCGGCCGCCGGCAGCTCATCATCGCCGGCGTGGTGACTGAAGTCTGCGTGGCCTTTCCGGCCCTCTCGGCCCTCGAGGAAGGCTACGAGGTGTTCGTGATCACCGACGCCTCGGGGACCTTCAACGAGGTCACCCGGCACAGCGCCTGGCTGCGGATGCAGGCGGCGGGGGTGCAACTGCTGAACTGGTTCGGGATGGCCTGCGAGCTGCATCGGGACTGGCGCAACGACATCGAAGGCCTCGGAACCCTCTTTTCGAACCACATTCCGAACTACCGCAACCTCATGACCAGCTATTTCACCAGGTCTGAGTGATGCCCCGGGCCGCGGGGCAGGGGAGGATTTTCCCGAGCGGCAGGTTATCGGATCGCCCGACACCAGGGCGTTGTCGCGGCTCCCCTTGTCCGACTCGGCCCCATCTTGCTATGCTAAGATTTTCCTCTCCTTCATAAGTCCGGCATGACCAGCAGACCCCAGGAAAAATCCTCCGAACCGCAGGTGCAGGGTGCGCCCCTCTACCAGGTGGCGGTGCGCGTGCTGTGCGAGTTCACCGCCAAGAGCGGCGATCTGGACCTGCGCTTTACCCCGGCCCCATCCGCCCAGGAGGGGATTGCCGGGCACGGCGTGGTCGCGGCGCGGCGCGGGGAGGGCTACCGCCGCGAGGTGCCGCTCGAGGCCGAGTACCGGGGACTGCTGGTGCGGGGCCGCGCCGACGGCTACGACCCGGGGCGCGGCCTGCTCGAGGAGGTGAAGACCTTCCGGGGCGAGCTGGCTCTGATGCCCGAGAATCATCGGCGGTTGCACTGGGCTCAGGCGAAGATCTACGGCTGGCTGCTCTGCCGGGCCGAGGGGCTCGCCGAGGTGCGCCTGGCGCTGGTCTATTTCGACATTTTCAGCCAGCGCGAGACCCGCTTCGAGGAGCGCTTCGCGGCGGCGGAGCTGCAGGGGTTTTTCGAACAGCAGTGCGAGCGCTTTCTCGCCTGGGCCGCGCAGGAGCGGGCCCACCGCCTGGCCCGGGACCTTGGCCTCAGCGCGCTGGGCTTTCCTTTCCCGGAGTTTCGCGCCGGCCAGCGGGCGCTGGCCGAGGCGGTCTACCGGACGGTGGGCGCCGGCAGCTGCCTGCTGGCCGAAGCGCCCACCGGCATCGGCAAGACCCTCGGCACCCTGTTCCCCATGCTCAAGGCCATGCCTCGGCACCGCCTGGACCGGGTCTTTTACCTGGCGGCCAAGACCCCCGGCCGCCGCCTCGCCCTCGAGGCCCTCCGGCAAATCGGCCAGAACGCGCCGGATCTGGCGCTGCGGGTGCTGGAGCTGGTCGCCCGCGACAAGGCCTGCGAGCACCCCGACAAGGCCTGCCAGGGCGACTCCTGCCCCCTGGCTAAGGGGTTCTACGACCGGCTGCCGGCGGCCCGCCAGGCCGCCCTGGACGGCGGCCGGCTCGACCGCGAGGGGCTGGCGGAGGCGGCGCGTTCGCACCAGCTCTGCCCCTACTACCTGGCCCAGGAGCTGGCGCGCTGGGCCGACGTGGTGGTGGGGGACTACAACTACTATTTCGACCTCCACGCCATGCTCTACGCCCTGACGGCCGCCCACCAGTGGCGGGTCGGCGTGCTGGTGGACGAGGCCCACAACCTGGTCGAGCGGGCCCGGGGGATGTACAGCGCCGAGCTGGATCAGCTCGCCTTCCGGGGGGCGCGGAGCGCCGCCCCGGCCCCGCTGAAAAAGCCCCTCGACAGGCTCCAGCGCTGCTGGAACGCGGCCTGCAAGGAGCAGCAGGAGCCCTACCGGGTCTACGACGAGGTGCCGGAGACGCTGCTGGCGGCCCTGCAGAAGGCGATCGCCGCCGTCACCGACTACCTCGCCGAGCACCCGGCGGGGCTCGACGGCGCCCTGCAGAGCTTCTACCTCGACGCCCTGCACTTTTGCCGGCTGGCCGAACTGTTCGACCGCCAATTTCTGTTCGATATCCGGCTTCTGCCCGGCCGCCGTCGCAATGCCGCGCTGTGCATCCGCAACCTGGTCCCCGCCCCCTTCCTGCTCCCCCGCTACCAGGCGGCCGCCGCCACGGTGCTGTTCTCGGCGACCCTGCGCCCGGACCGCTTCTACCGCGACCTGCTGGGGCTGCCCGCCGAAACCTTCCGCGTCGAGGTCGAGTCCCCCTTCTGCGCCGAGCAGCTCTCGGTGCGGATCGTCGAGCGGGTCTCGACCCGCTTCCGGGACCGCGACGCCTCGCTGGCGCCGATCGTGGCGCTGCTGGCCGGGCAGTTCGCGGAGCGGCCCGGCAACTACCTGGCCTTTTTCAGCAGCTTCGACTACCTGGAGCAGGTGGCGGGGCTGTTCGAGGAGCGCCATCCCGGAATCCCCGCCTGGCGCCAGGCCCGCCAGATGGACGAGAGCGCCCGCCAGGAGTTTCTCGACCGCTTCGCCCCCGGCCGCCGGGGGATCGGCTTCGCCGTGCTCGGCGGCGCCTTCGGCGAGGGGATCGACCTGCCCGGCGAGCGGCTGATCGGCGCCTTCATCGCCACCCTGGGGCTGCCCCAGCTGAACCCGGTGAACGAGCAGATCCGGGGGCGCATGGGCGAGCTGTTCGGCGCCGGCTACGACTATGCCTATTTCTACCCGGGGCTGCAGAAGGTGGTGCAGGCCGCCGGGCGGGTGATCCGCACCCGCCAGGACCGGGGGGTGATCTACCTGATCGACGACCGCTTCGCCCGACCCGAGGCCCTGCGCCTGCTGCCGGCCTGGTGGGGGCTGGGGGAGGGCGGGTTCGGCTGAAGCCGGAAAAAGGTCCTTGGCTCACGCGAAGCCGCGAAGGGCGCGAAGCCGCGAAGCCGCAAAGGACGCAAAGGACACTAAGGACACTAAGGACACTAAGGACGCGAAGAGCATCAAAGGGGAGGGGGCAATGGCGCAGGGACAAGCCGGGCGGGGCGGTTCAGGAACGCTCGGCCAGGATGCGCAGGTATTCCTTTTCGGTCACCAGGCCGCGGCTGCTCTCCAGCCTATCGAGGAATACCAGCCCCTGCAGATGGTCGAACTCGTGGAGGAACACCCCTCAGCGATACCCCTGCGCCTGCAGGGAGAAGAGGTAGGCATACTGGCCGCCTCGTTCCATCAGCTGTTCGTGGCTCCCCTGCTCGACGATGCGCCCTTTTTCGATGACCACGATCTGGTCGGCCATGCGCACGGTGGAGAAGCGGTGGGAGATCAGGATCGTCATCTTGCCGCGGCTTAAGTCCCGGAAGTGCTCGAAGATGGTCGCTTCGGCGGCGGCATCCATGGTCGAGGTCGGTTCGTCGAGCACCAGCAGGTCGGCCCGGGTGCGCATGAAGGCCCGGGACAGGGCGATCTTTTGCCACTGGCCGCCGGAGAGTTCGCGCCCGCCCTTGAACCATTTGCCGAGCTGGGTATCGTAGCGCTGCGGCAGCTTGTCGATGAACTCCTTGGCCATCCCTTTCTCGGCCGCCTGTTCCCAGCGCTGCCGGTCTTCGAAATGCTGCATGTCGCCGGCACCGATGTTCTCTCCGACCAGGAACTGGTAGCGGCCGAAATCCTGGAAAATGACGCCGATTCGCGCCCGCAGCGCCTCGCTTTCCCACTGTTGCAGGTCCAGGCCGTCGAGCAGGATGCGCCCCGAGTCCGGCCGGTAGAGACGGGTCAGCAGCTTGATCAGGGTGGTCTTGCCCGAGCCGTTTTCGCCGACCAACGCCAGGCTCTCGCCCGGCCGGAGATGCAGGCTGACCAGCTGCAGGGCCGGCTCCTCGCTGCCCGGGTAGCGGAAACTGACCTCTTCGAAGCGCACCCCGTCGCCCGGCCGCGGCCCCTGGCGCAGCTCCCCCTGGGGGGGCGGCACCGGCTGCTCGAGGTATTCGTAGAGGTTCGAGAGGTAGAGGTTGTCTTCGTACATGCCGCTGATCGCCGAAAGGCTGGCCGAGACCGCCGACTGCCCCTGCCTGAACAGCAGCAGGTACATGGTCATCTGGCCGAGGCTGATGGCGCCGCGGATGGCCGACAGGGCGATCCAGGCGTAGGCGCCGTAGAAGGCGGCGGTGCCGAGCAGGCCGAGGGCGAAGCCCCAGCTGTCGCGGCGCAGGGTCAGCCGGCGGTCCTCGGCGAAGAGCTTTTCGAAGATCGCCCGGTAGCGCTGCAGCAGCTTCGGCCCCAGGCGAAACAGCTTGACTTCCTTGGCGTAGTCCTCGCGGGCCAGCACCGTCTCCAGGTACATCTGCATCCGCGTCTCCGGCGAGCGCCAGCGGAACAGGCGGAACTTGTCGCCGGAGAACTTCGCCTCGGCCAGGAATTCCGGGATGCCGCCGGCCACCAGGATCAGCACCGTCCAGGGGGAGAACTGCACCAGCAGCACCGCGTAACTGACCAGCGAGATGCCGTTCTGCACCAGGCCGAAGGTGCGGGTGACCAGGCTCAGGGGGCGGGTCGAGGCCTCGCGCCGGGCGCGGGTCAGCTTGTCGTAGAATTCCGAATCCTCGAAATGGGCCAGCTTGAGGGTCAGCGCCTTTTCCAGGATCATCAGGTTGATCCGTTGCCCCATCAGCGCCCGCAGCAGCGCCTGGCAGGTGGCGATGCCGCGCTGGGCGCCGGCAATCAGCGCCACCACCCCCGCCTCGCCGGCGACCAGCAGCAGCACCCAGGTGGTATCGGCGCTGCCGGTCTCCCGGTGCTGCCCCATCGCCGCGACCACCCCATCGACGATCAGCTGGCCGATCCAGGCCACGGCCGCGGGGAATACCCCGGCGAGCAGGGTCAGCACGGCGAAGATCAGCGCCAGCCGGCGGCTGGTCGACCAGACCAGCCCCAGGGCGCGGCGGCTGTAGCGGAACACGTCGAAAAAACGTCGGGAGGGTGGGTTGCTGTCGGTGGCCAAGGGCGGGTATTTCAAGGGCGATCCTGTCGGTGTTAATTGGGACGGGGTTTCCCATCATAGCATTCCTGCCGTGATGCGGCACGCAGGGTTTTGCGCTCTGGTCGCGTAAAAAGGTTTTGCTCCATTCCTGGTCTGTGCGATTCTAACCCCTGCCATGCAGCGAGCAGAACCCCAGGAACGAATGCACACCTCGGGAGGAAGTTTGAAATTTTCGCCACAGCTCTATTTGCTGGACGGGTCCAGCTACCTCTATCGCGCCTATTATGGAATTCGAGACCTTGCCACCTCCGGCGGTCTGCCGACCAATGCCGTGTTCGGTTTCACCCGGATGCTCCTGGGCCTGCTTCAGGAACATCGGCCGGATTACCTGGCGGTCGTTTTCGACCCTCCCCGGGAAAAGACCTTTCGCAGAACCCTTTATCCCGACTACAAGGCGAACCGGGACGCCATGCCCGAGGAGCTGGCACTCCAGCTTCCCTACGTCCGGAAGGTCCTGCAGGCCCTCAATATCCCCGCCCTGGAAGCCCCCGGGTTTGAGGCCGACGATGTCATCGCCACTCTGGCCCGCCGTCATGCCGCTGAAGGGGTCGGAGTCACGGTGGTTACCGGAGACAAGGACCTGCTGCAGATTGTCGGCGACGGGATTGGCCTGCTGGACACGATGAAGGGCAGGCGTTCGGGGCCGCAAGAGGTTCTCGACCGCTTCGGTGTGCCTGCCGAGCGGGTGCCCGATGTCCTGGGCCTGGCCGGCGACACCTCGGACAATATCCCTGGGGTTCCCGGGATCGGCGAGAAAACCGCGGCCGAACTGGTAGCGCGCTTCGGGTCGCTGGAAGCGGTTCTTGAGTGGAAACACCTGGTGAACGGCAGAAAGCGCCAGGAGAATCTCCATGCCCATGCCGACCAGGCCCGGCTCTCGAAAACCCTGGCCACCCTCCGTCGGGACGTTCCCCTGGAGATCCGTCTGCCCGACCTGCAGCGCCAGCGACCGAACCTGGCCGAGCTTATCCCGCTGCTGCGCGAACTGGAATTCGAGGCCCTGGAGGTGGCCTTCACCCCGCCGCCGCCGGGCGTCGTCGAGATCTACAGCGACGGCTCGGGAAGCAGTTCCGGGCCCGGGGGCTATGGAGTGGTCCTGCGCTACGGGGAGCTGGAGAAGGAGCTGAGCGGTTACGAGTGTGCCTCGACCTCGCAGCGCATGGAACTGCTGGCGGCGATCCGCGGGCTGGAAGCCCTGAACAACCCGAGGACCGTGCGCCTGTTCAGCGATTCGCAGTACCTGGTGCGGGGGATGAGCGAGTGGATTCATGGCTGGATCCGCGACGGTCGCCTGGAGACCCCCGATGCCCTGGCGAACCAGGATCTCTGGCAGCAGCTGGTTGCCTTGTCCCGCAAACATGAGGTCACCTGGAACTGGGTGCGGGGCCATGCGGGGCACCCCTTCAATGAGCGCTGCGACCAGCTGGCAAAGCGGGCGGCAGAGGAGGGGTTGCGGGCGGCCGAGCTGCCCGGGGAACCCGCATTGGAAGAGAAGAAGGTCATCCCTGCGCCCGTCGGGCCGGCCAACCAGGCACCGGTTCCGGTCAGGGAGGAGTCGGAATTCGAGGTCGAAGAGGACGGTCAACTGCGGCTGTGTTGAATCAATCCAGGGGCTCTCAAGATGAAAATACAGAAAGTCACGAAAGAAAACCACGCCAAGGTCTATGCGCTTTTGCGCCGTGCCTTTCCCGGCAGTGAATACGAAGCCGGGCTGGTTCAGAAACTCCACGAAAACGGCAAACCGGTGCATGAATGGGTTTGCATTCACACCAACAAGGTCATCGCCTATATTGCCTTTTCCAATGCCTTCAACGGCAACGAGGTCTGCGGGCTGCATCTGGCCCCCATGGCGGTGTCCCCCGAATTTCAAAAGCAGGGGGTGGGCTCGGAACTGCTCCGGTTTGCCCTTAGGCAAGAGCCGGTCAAGAGCCAGCCCTTGTTCGTGTTGGGCGAACCCGGCTATTACAGAAGGTTCGGCTTTGAGCCCTGCCCTCAGCCCATCTGCCCCTTCGATAAAAACAACGCCCATTTCCTGAGCCTGGGCAACGCTGCCACCGCGCCCTTCACCGTCGGCTACGAGCCGGAGTTCAAAACCGCGGCCAAGCCGGCAGCCAAGCCGGCCGAACCCCGCTCCCGGGGGAAGAAACGGCGCTGAGTCCGGCCGGGGAACCCGAGTCTCCGAACGCAACGAAGCCGCCCCGGATGGGGGCGGCTTCGTTGTCTCCGGCGCAGCAGGCTTCTACCCCGGAGCGAGGCTGAAGTCGTCGTGCAGCGTGCGCCCGGCGACGGCGGTGAGGATGCCGAGGCGGCGGATGCGGCCGAGCATCCGGCCCAGGGCGAGCAGGTAGCCCCCCTCCCAGAAGACCCCCGTCACCTCGCGGACCCTGCCGAGCCGGTCGGTGAGGGTGCAGGTCACCCGGGCATCGGGCACCTGGCGCCCGTCGGGGCCGGTGAGCAGCAGCACCACGTCGGTTTTCGGCTCGCCGTTGCGGGAAACCAGCAGATAATGCAGGGCGTACTCGCCGATCCAGGCGGTGCGGATCCAGGAACTGCAGATCTTATGGCCGGCATGCTTCCGGCGCTGCGCTCCGGCGCCGTTGGCGGAGCGCCTCCCGAAGCGGTTGCGGCCGGTGGTGGTTTGGGTTCGCAGCGTGTTTTTCATGAGGGACCTCCCTGGTTGCGGGACCGAGCTGTCTTCCCTTCATGTCTCTATGGTAGCGAACCTCCCCTTGAAGTTGGGTAAAGTCTGGGTCAAGCCGGGTAAAGTTTTGTAAAAGCCCAGGCCGCGGATCATTCGGCGGGGGCAACCGCCCCTTCGTCCTGTGAGGCCGGCCCGAGCCGCAGCCAGCCGAGCAGGTCCTCGACCACCAAGTACAGGCAGGGGACCAGCACCAGCACGATGAGAGTGGCGAAGAGGATGCCGAAGCCCAGGGAGATGGCCATGGGGATCATGAAGCGGGCCTGGCGCGAGGTCTCGAAGATCATCGGCGCCAGCCCGCCGAAGGTGGTCAGGGTGGTCAGGATGATCGGCCGGAAGCGCCGTACCCCGGCGGCGCGGATCGCCTCGCCGGGAGTTTCCCCCCCCAGGCGCCGGCGGTTGGCGTAGTCGATGAGCACCAGCGAGTCGTTGACCACCACCCCGGAGAGGGCGACGATCCCCATCATGCTGATCAGGCTGAGGTTGTAGCCCATGATCAGGTGGCCGAGCACCGCCCCGACGATGCCGAAGGGGATGGCGATCATCACGATCAGCGGCTGGCTGTAGCTGCGAAAGGGGATCGCCAGCAGAAAGTAGGTGGCCAGCAGGGCGAGGGCGAAGCCGCCCACCAGGCTGCGCATGCTCTCGGCCAGCTCGGCCTGGCGCCCTTCGTAGCCGTAGGAGAGGCCGGGGAAGTCGCGGGCCAGGCCGGGCAGCACGCTGGCGTTGAGGGCGGCCATGACCTGGCCGGTTTCGCCGATGGGTTCGACGTCGGCGCTCACCGTCAGGGTGCGGCGGGCGTCGCGGCGGGCGATGGTGGTGTAGGCGCGGCCGCGGCTGACCTCGGCGACCTCCAGCAGCGGCACGAAGGTGCCGGCCGGCGTGCTGATCATCAGCTGCTCCACGTCGAACTCGCTGGCGCGCTGGTTCTCGGGCAGGCGCACCCGCACCGTCACCTCGTTGCGGCCGCGCTGCTGCTTGAGGGCCTCGACGCCGGAGAAGGCGTGGCGCACCTGGCGGGCGACCTCGCTGGAGGTCAGCCCGAGGCTCTGCCCTTCGGGCTTGATCCGGAAATCGAGCTGCTGCTTGCCGGGGGTGTAGCCGTCGTCGACGTCCTTGACGTTGGGAAACTCGGCCAGCCGCTCGGCCAGCGCCACGCTGGCCCGGTCGAGCACCTCGATGTCGCGGTGGGAAAGCTCCACAGTCAGCGAGGCGCCCGAGCCCGGCCCGCCGCGGTCCGATTGGAAGCGCAGCGATTCCAGCCCCACCAGCGGCCCGACCCGCTCGCGCCAGAGGTGGGTGACTTCGGCGGTGGTGAGCGGGCGCACCCCGGGCTGGGTGAGATAAGCCGTAACCTCCACCTGGTTTTCGTTCACCTCGGAATAAATCCCCTCCAAAAGCCGCTCGCTCCCGTTCTGTTCCGCCACAGCCTGCATGGCGCCAACCAGCTCCTCCTGCACCGCCGTGACCCGCGCCAGCGGGCTGCCGACGGGCAGCACGGCGGTGACCACCGCGCGGTCCGACTCGACCCGGGGCATGAGGATCATGCCGATGCGTCCGCTCAGCGCGTAGCCGAGCACCACCAGCAGCAGCGCCAGGCCGGTGGCCACGGTCAGGGCGCGCCAGCGCAGACAGCGATCCAGGAAGGGGCCGTAGACCCTGTTGATGAAGCGGCCGAACCTCTCGGCGAAGGCCTGCTGCCAGCCGTGCAGGCGGGCGCCCAGGCGGCTGGAGGGGCGGCTGCCGGTGTGGGCCAGGTGGGAGGGGAGGATGAGCAGCGACTCGAGCCAGGAGATGAGAAACACGGTGATGACCACCAGGGGGATCGCCGCCCAGACCTTGCCCATCATCCCCGGCACGAAGGAGATGGGCAGAAAGGCCACCACGTTGGTCAGGATGCTGAAGGCGATGGGGGTGGCCACGTCGCGGGCGCCGCGGATCGCCGCCTGGGCGAAGCCCATCCCCTGCTGGCGGTACTCGTAGATGTTCTCCCCGGCGATGATGGCGTCGTCGACCACGATCCCCAGGGCGATGATGAAGGCGAACATGGAGATCATGTTGATCGACACCCCCATCAGCGGCAGGAACAGCAGGCCGCCGAGAAAGGAGATGGGGATCCCCATGGTCACCCAGAAGGCGAGCTTGAACTCGAGAAACAACCCGAGCACCAGCAGCACCAGCGCCAGCCCCATGAAGGCGTTTTTCAGCAGCAGCTCGAGGCGCTGCCGGTAGACCTCCGAGCTGTCGCGGCTGATCTGCCAGTCGATCCCCTCGGGCAGGTCGGCGGCGATTTCGGCCATCGCGGCGCGGGCCGCGTCGGAGACGCCGATGGGGGTCTGCTCGCCGACCCGGAAGACGTCCAGGCCGATGCTGCGCCCGCCGTTGAAGGTGGCGAAGCGGTCGGTCTCCTCGAAGCCCTCGCGCACCTCGGCCAGCTCGCCGAGGGTGACCACGCTCCCCTCGGGGGTGGTCAGGATGGGGATGCGGGCGAATTCGCTGGCCCAGTCGCGGCGGTCCTTGATGCGCAGCAGGATGTCGCCGCCGGTGGTCTTGAGCGAGCCGCCGGGAAGCTCTTCGGAGGCGGTGTCGATGCGCGCGGCGACATCGCCCAGGGTCAGCCCGAAGGCGCGCAGCTGCTCCCGGGAAACCTCGACCAGGATCTCGTAGTCGCGCTCGCCGGCCAGATCGACCTGGGTGATGCCGGGGTTCTGCAGCAGCCGGTCGCGCACCTGCTCGGCGGTTTCGCGCAGCGCCCGTTCGCCGACCTCGCCGTACAGCTGGATCAGCAGCACCTCACGGCGCCGGGTGACCAGGGAGACCTGGGGCTCTTCGGCATCGTCGGGGAAGGTGGTGATGCGGTCGACCTGCTGCTGGATATCCTGGTAGACCCTCTGCTGGTCGGCATCCTCCTCGAGCTCGGCGGTGACCGTCCCGGAGCCTTCGGCGGCGCTGGCGTTGATCTCCTTGACCCCCTCGATGCCGCGGATGGCCTCTTCGACGGCCAGCACGATGCCCCGTTCGACCTCCTCGGGGCTGGCCCCGGAGTAGGCCACCTGCACAGTGACCATATCGAGGTCGAACTCGGGGAACACCTCCTGCTTGATGCGGGTGGTCATGAACAGGCCGCCCAGCAGCAGAAAGAGCATCAGCAGGTTGGGGGTGACGCGGTTTTGCACCATCCAGGCCAGCGGCCCGCGCTCCCGGCGCTTGCGAGGTAGGGCGCTCATGGCCTGGCCTCCACGGCGGGGGCCGCTTGGCTCGGCGCCGCGGCGGTGCGCTCCGGCGCGGTGCCCGGCTCGCCGTTCAGCCGCAGGGCCATCCCCGCCACCGGCGCGGGCAGGTCGGAGACCACCAGGCGGTCCTCGGGGGTGAGCCCGGCGCTGACCAGCACCTGCTCGCTGCCCCGGAAGGCGATGGTCACCGGGCGGATCTCCAGGCGCCCTTCGCCGTCCATCACCCAGACGCTGTCGCCATCGCGGATCAGACCCCGCTCGATGGCCGCCGCCGAGGGGAGCTGTTCCCCTTCGATTTCCACCCGCACGTAGGAGTTGAGCAGCATGGCGCGCTGCCCGGCGTTCTCTGTTTTCAGGTTAAGGGGATCCTCCACCCGCACCAGCAGCCGGGCCATGCGCCCCTGCTCCTCGAGGCCGGCGGCCAGGCGGATCACCCGGCCCTGCCGATAGACCCCTTCGCCCCAGGCCGCCCGGTCGTAGACCCGAACCAGGGAGCCCTGCTCGGACTGGCCCCGGGGGACCCGGATCCAGCGCAGCTGGCTGACCGGCACCGAGACCTCCACCCAGTATTCGTCGGTACCCACCAGGGTGGCAAGCGTGCTGGTCGGGGTGACCCGGGCGCCGAGGTTGACCTCGCGGCTCATCACCACGGCGTTGAAGGGGGCCTCGATTTCCGTGCGCTTGAGGTCGATGCCGGCCTGTTCCAATTTGGCCCGGGCCGCCTCGAGGGAGGCCCGCAGGGTCTGCAGCTGCGGCTGGCGCAGCATCAGGGACTTCTCTTCGGGGCTGACCGCCTCGCCAAGCAGTTCGAACTCGCGTTGGGCGACCAGCTGGTTGCCCTGCTCCATCTGCAGCTCCGACTCCACCTTGGCGACCTCGCTGGAGAGCTGGCGCAGCGCCAGGCGGTAGTCGGTGGGGTCGATCCTGAGCAGCCGCTGCCCCTCGCGGAAATGACCGCCGGGGATGAGGTCGGCGCTGATTTCGAGGATTTCGCCGCTGACCTGGGGGCGAAGCTGGACCTCGCGGGCCGCCTTGACCGTCCCCATGGCCTCGATCCGGGTTGCCTGGGGCCCGAACAGCACGGGGCGGACCTCGACCAGGGTGGCGTTGCGCCCCTGGGGGCGGGGTTTGGCCTGGGGCTTGGTTTCCAGCAGCCAGAGGGCGATGGCGACCCCGGCGCCGAGCACCGCCACGGGGAGCAGCAGACGCAGGGCCCGGGCGAGGGGCGAGGCTTGCTGCGAGGTTGGGCCGGTCTGTTTGATTTCGCTATCGGGCATGGCAACTTCCTATTGTGGTGGTATCGGTGAATTTCTCTCTTAAAAATGGGCCGCGTCGGATCCGGCGGATCCGACCGATCAGACTGATCCGTCGGATCAATCGCGGCCGGTGCTTGTCAAGCTTGTGACCCGCTCCCCGCGCGCCAGCTCCCAGCCGCCGCCCAGGGCCCGGTAGAGGTCGATGCGGTTCTGGATCAGTTCGCGCTGGGCGCTCAGCCGGGTGCGCTGCAGTTGTTGATGGGAGAGCAGCGCGTCGAGCACCCGCTGGTAGTCGACGGCCCCCTTGGTGTAGCGGTCGCGCACCCGCTCGATGACCGTGGCCGCCAGCTCCAGCTGCCGGTCGAGGCTGGCGATCAGCTCGCGCTGGCGCCGCTCCTGCAGCAGGGCGTCCTCCACCTCGCCGAAGGCGTCGAGGACCGCCTGGCCGTAGGTGTGCAGATCCTCGGCGGCCAGCGCCCGGGCGCGGTCGATTTCGGCCCGGCGGAAGCCCCCGTCGACCAGGGGGCCGATCAGGTTGCCGGCGAGGCTCGTCAGCCAGTCGTTGAACAGGTCGCTCGCCTTGCCGCCCGAGGTGCTCAGCTGCGCGGTCAGGCTGAGCCGGGGGAAGCGCTCGGCGATGGCCGCGGCCAGGTTGCGGTCGGAGGCCAGCACCCGGTGCCAGGCGCCGCGCAGGTCGGGGCGGCGCTGGACCAGCTCGGCGGGCAGCCCGGTCGCGGGCAGCGACGGCAACTCCAGCAGCCCGCTCTGCCGGGGAGCCACCGGCTCCCCCGGCGCGCTGCCGAGCAGAATCGCCAACTGGTGCTCGAGGAGACCGGCGCGCGCCTCGGCCTGGGCCCGTTCGCCGCGGTTGGACTCGACCAGCTGGCGCTGCTGGAGCACGTCGGCAATGCCGGCCTGGCCGGTGCGAAACTGCAGGGTGACCAGCTCCAGCACCTGTTGGTTGAGGGCCCGCTGGGCCTCGAGCAGCTCCAGCTGGCCGTACTGCTCGACCAGCTGGTACCAGGTGGCGGCGACCTGGGCCGAGAGGGTGAGGGCGGCGGTCTGCAGATCGTCCGCGCTGGCCCGTGCGTCGAGCAGGGCGGCCTCGCGGCTGGAGCGGATCCGGCCCCAGAGGTCGAGCTCGTAGCCGGCCACCAGGCCGAGGCCCAGTTCGTCGCTGCTGCTGGTCTCGCCCCCCTCGCGCAGCCGCAGGTGCGAAACGCTCGCTTCGGCGTCGAGGCTGGGGTAGAGGTCGGCGCCCGCCCGGCGGGCCAGGGCCCGGGCCTGGTCGAGGCGGTCCCAGGCGCTCTGCAGGCTCAGGTTGCCGGCCAGGGCCCGCTCGATGAGCCCGTCCAGGCCAGGGTCGTCGAGGGCCAGCCACCAGCGTTCAGGCAGCGCCTGGTCGCCCGCGGCGGAAAAGGCCGCCGGCGGCTCGACGGGCGGCTGCAGCTGCGGGGTGACCGGGGCGCAGGCGCTCAGCCAGAGCGCCGTGGCCACGCCCAGCAGCCGCCGGCGGCTGGGTTTTGATAGGGTGAAGTCAGGGTGCATGCCAGCGGTTCATCCTTCCTGTATCGCATCGGGCTGCCTTTTAATCAGCTTACCCACGATACTCTAAAGCGGGGGTTAAGAGATATCTGCCGATTGTAAAATTTTGTAAAGGGGAAAAACGTCCGGCTGGCGCCGGTTCGGCGGGCGGAAGGGGGGGCTGTGGATGCGGGGCGGCGAGCGCCGGCAGCAGCGCTGGTTGCCGCAATGGATTGATCTCCCGATGGGAAAATGATAAAAAGGGCTGTTTTGGGAGGCGGCAAGCCACCCGGCGTCCAGAATCACCGGAAAGCGGCCCTGTGCGGCGAACCCGAAAGGGACAGTCGATTCATGCGAAAATCATTCAAGCATTCCTCGCGTCAGTCGCAGGGTGGCAGCTGGCGTGATTACCAGGCCGGGCTGCAGCGGCGATCGAACGGCAGGCGCCTTTTCCGGCGGGTCGCCCTGCGGGGACTGGTGGTCGCCCTGCTGGGGACGGGGCTGTTCTTCGGTCTGCAGGCCTTGCCCCGCGGCGGAGATTCCCCCTCGCCGATCGGCGCGGCCCAGGCTTCGCTCCCCGCACTTCCCGCTGCGGGACTGACCGGCAAGAAAGAACTGCGGCAGCTGCTGGACCAGCAGGCCTTCAACAACCTGACGGAAAAAGCTCTCGACCTGCCGGTCGACGGCCAGGTGCTGCGGGTGGAGACCAGCCTGGACGTCGATCTGCAGAACTACCTGCTCGAGCGGCTCGACCGCAAGCACTCGCGCTATCTCGGCATCGTGGTCATGGAAGCCGACACGGGCCGGATTCTGGCCATGGTCGGTTTCGACAGGGAGAACCCTTCCGGCAACCCCTGTCTGCTCAGCGAGTTTCCGGCGGCCAGCATCTTCAAGATCGTCACCGCCGCCTCGGCTGTGGACCAGTGCGGCTACACCGCCGATTCGCCGATGCAATTCAACGGCTACAAACACACCCTGTACAAGCGGCAGCTGACCCAGGCGGTCAACCGCAATACCAATACCCTCTCCTTCGAGGAGGCCTTTGCCCAATCGGTCAACCCGGTGTTCGGCAAACTCGGCCAGTTGAGCCTGGGTCGGGAGCAACTGGAAAAGTCCGCCAGCGCCTTCGCCTTCAACGAGCCCCTCGATTTCGAACTGCCCCTCGCCCCGAGTCATTTCACCATCAGCGATCAGCCTTACCACTGGGCCGAGCTGGCCAGCGGGTTCAACCGGGAGACCACCATCTCCCCCCTGCACGGGGCCTTGATGGCCTCGGCGGTGCTCAACGACGGACGCATGGTCGAGCCCTCCATCGTCGACCGGGTCGTGGGCGCCGACGGCGAACAGCTCTACCTCTCGCAGCCCCAGTGGGGCCCCCAGGCCATGAGCGCCAAGGCCTCCTCGGTGTTGAGCCGCATGATGGAAGGGACCGTCGAATCGGGAACCGCCCGCAAATTTTTCCGCGGTTACCAGAAGGACCGGGCGCTGGCCGACCTGGAGATCGGCGGCAAGACCGGCAGCATCGACAGCAGCGACCACGAGGCGCGCTACGACTGGTTCGTGGGCTTCGCCAAGGAGCGCCAGGGGCCGCGCCAACTGGTGGTGGCCGCCATGGTGGCCCACGAAAAGTTCATCGGCACCCGCGCCAGCCAATACGCCCGCATGGCCATGACCCGCTATTTTGGCCAGGAATCCCCCGGCCGCAATTGACCCCCGCGCCCCTCAGCATTGCAGGACGCCTCCCTGGATGGGGAGGATGGAGCAACCCATCCGGCGGGGTTGTTCCTGGTCGTGGGTGACCATGACCACGGTCACCCCGCGCCGGCTCAACTCGGGGACCAGCTGTTCCAGCCGCATTATATGCGTTGAGTCGATGTTGGAGGTCGGCTCGTCCAGCAGCAGCACCCGGGGATCGAGGGCCAGGGCCCGGGCGATGGCGACCCGCTGGATCTCGCCCCCGGAGAGCCCGCGCGCCCGACGCTTTTCGAACCCCTCGAGCCCCACTGTCCCGAGGGCGGCGTAGATCCGCTCCCGCTGCCTGCGTCCCATGATGCCGCGCACCTTCAGGCCGAAGGCGAGGTTGTTACCTACCGTCCCCTCAAACAGAAACGGGTTCTGCGGCACCAGGGTCACCTCCTGGCGTTTGTGCTGCAGCCAGCCTGCCGTCCAACTGGCCCGCTCCCCGGCGAAGAACAGCTCCCCCCGGTCCGGCGACGTCAGAAAGGCCAAGATGTTCAGCAGCGTGCTCTTGCCCGCCCCATTGGGCCCGGCCAGCGAGTAGAGCCCTCCGGCGAACAGCTCGAGTTTTTCCACCCGCAGCAGGAAGTTCTCCCCCACCTTCTTTTCAATGTTGTGCAGGGTGTAAAGAGGTTCCATGGGAGCCTCTCTCCATGGTTTCCTTTTCTGCGCCGGATTCCGGCGCAGAGAGCTGGATCAGCTCGGCGTCCAGGGCTTCGGCGATAAACCTCAGTTCACCCAGCCGCAGATGTCTGCCATGAATCTGCAGATTCACCCCGGCCAGGGCCACAAGTTGAAATCTGGGTTGCTCGAGGCCGCCTTCGGCCACGAGGCGTTTTCGGTAAAATATCATTCCCGGCATTGATCTTCTCCCACGCGGGCTTTCAACCTGTTTCCAGTATAGCTCGGGCCATAAGAAAAACCTTGAACCGGCCGCCAGGCACCGAAGTATTTCCTTTCCCATGTTCGCATGTCTCCAATCGCAGGCAGAAAGAGGAAGTTCCTGCCATTGTGGGGTAAAATTGAAAAATAGAGACTGGATTTGGATGGTTTTCTGCAAAATGGGGGCATGCGAACAATGAGCAAGAGACATGAGCTGGATTCGCGGCTGAAAGGGGAGACCCTGGTCCGCAAGGGGTTGATGAACAGGCATGCGCAGATGGCTCAGCTGCGCATCGTGCCGGATCTCAACGTGGTCAAGATCGGCGGCCACGGGGCCATCGACTACGGACGCGAGGTGGTCCTGCCGCTCATCGAGGAGATCGGCGAACTGTCGAAAAACCACAAGATGCTGGTGGTCACCGGAGGCGGCGTGCGGGTGCGGCACATGCTCGACATCGGCATCGACTTGGGCATGCCGACGGGGGTTTTGGCCGAGCTGGCGGGCAAGATCAGCGAGCAGAACGCCGAGATGATGGCGCTGCTGCTCTCGCGCTGGGGCGGCACCCGGGTCAAGACCGGCGAGCTGCTGGAGTTGCCGACCCTGCTGCACCTGGGGCTGCTGCCGGTCATGCACGGCACCCCGCCCTACGGGCTGTACGAGCACCCGCCGGGGGTCGGGCTGATTCCGCCGCACCGCACCGACACGGGGGCCTTTTTGATGGCCGAGGTCCTGGGGGCGAAAAACTGCATCCTGGTGAAAAACGTCGATGGCCTTTTCAGCGCCGATCCGCGCATCGACCCCAAGGCCGAGCTCATCGAGGACGTCACCGTGGAGGAGTTGCTTCGCATGGACCTGGAGGATCTGGCGATGGAGCGCAAGCTGCTTTACCTGCTGCAGGACGCTCATCATGTCAAGGAGGTCAAGATCGTCAATGGCCACGTACGGGGCAACATCGAGAAGGCGATTCTGGGCGAGCGGGTCGGTACCAGGATCCGAACCTGAGGAAAGGGAGCTGACTATGGCAGGCAAACTGTTTTACCGGGAAAGAAGGAAATACGTCGACGGGTCGAAAACGCCGCGCTACCAGCTGGCCGCCGTCGCCGGGGTCGACCTTAAGGTCTATGGCAAGCACCTGCGGATGAGCGAGCTCAGGCACATCGCCGAGACGGTGGGCGCCGAGCTGGTGCTGCTGCCGCGGGGACCCAAGCACCAGGGGGAAGAAGAGGAGGAGATCGAAGTCTGACCCCAATGAAAAAGCCCGGATCGCTCCGGGCTTTTTCGCATAAAACAGTCGGCCCCGTCCAGGCAGCCTGGCTCCCGCCCCCCCAAGTCAAAGCTCCAACAGCATCTCCTCGGGCTCCTCGATCAGCTCCTTGATCCGCTTCAGGAAATTCACCGCTTCCTTGCCGTCGATGATGCGGTGGTCGTAACTAAGGGCCAGGTACATCATCGGCCGGATCTCCACCTTGCCGTCGATTGCCACCGGGCGCTCCTTGATGGCGTGCATCCCCAGGATGCCGCTCTGCGGCGGGTTGAGCATGGGGGTGGAGAGCAGCGAGCCGTAGACGCCGCCGTTGGTGATGGTGAAGGTGCCCCCCTCGAGGTCGGCCAGATCGAGCTTGTTGCTGTTGATCTTGTCGACGAAGCCGAGGATGGCCTTTTCGATCTCGGCGAACTGCATGCGGTCGGCGTCCTTGAGCACCGGCACCACCAGCCCCTTCTCCGAGCCGACGGCGATGGCGATGTTGTAGAAGTTGTGGTAGACGATGTCGTCCCCCTCGATGCGGGCGTTGACCTCGGGGAAGTCCTTGAGGGCTTCGACGCAGGCCTTGACGAAGAACGACATGAAGCCGAGGCTCACCCCGTGGCGCTGCTGGAAGCTCTCCTTGTGTTTCTTGCGCAGAGCCATGACCCTGGAGAGGTCGGCCTCGTTGAAGGTGGTGAGCATGGCGGTCTGCTGGCGCACCGCCACCAGGCGCTCGGCGATGCGCTTGCGCAGCGAGCTCATCGGCTTGCGGGTGACCCGCTCGTCGGTGACCCGGGTCGGCTGGGGGGCCGCGCGGGGCGGCTCGGCCGGGGGGGCGGACTTTTTCGCCTCGGCGGCTGGCTTGGCCTTCTCCTGCTTGGCGGGCGCCGCTGCGGCGGGTTTGGGCTTTTCAGGCTTCGCCGCGGGCTTCTCCTTGGCCTCGGCTTTGGCTTTTTCTTCCTTGGCGGACTTCTTCTCCGCCGCGGGTTCCTGCGCTTCGGCCTTCTCCTCGGCAGCCCCCTCGGCCTCGCGGATGCTGCCGATCACCGTGCCGATCTTGACCGTTTCGCCCTCGGCGACCTGGATGGAGAGTTCGCCGCCGACCTCGGCGTTGAGCTCCAGGGTGATCTTGTCCGTCTCCAGCTCGCAGAGCAGGTCGTCCTTGGCGACGGTTTCCCCCTCCTTTTTGTGCCACTTGGCGATGGTCGCCTCGAAAATCGATTCGCCTACCTCGGGAACCTTGATGTCCATGGAAAACTCCCGTCACATGTCGATTGAAATCTGCAGGTCAGAGCGCCAGCGCTTCGGCCAGCAGCTGCTTCTGTTCTTCGGTATGGATGCGGTGCGAGCCGACCGCCGGCGAGGCGGCCTCGTCGCGGCCGACGTAGAGCGGTTCGCTGCCGAGGATCTCGGCCAGGTGGTGGCGGATGAACCACCAGGCCCCGCTGTTGCTCGGCTCTTCCTGCAGCCAGGCGACCCGGGCCTTGCCGCCGACGAAGGGCTCGAGGGCCTGCTTGAGCAGGTCGCGGCGCAGCGGGTAGAGCTGTTCGACCCGGATCACCGCCACCTCCTTGTGCTCCTCCTGGACCAGCTGCTCGATGAGGTCGAAATAGATCTTCCCCGAGCAGAGCAGCACCGAGCGGACCTTTTTCGGGTTGTTCGGCGCCGGGATGATCTCCCGGAAGCCGCCCTCGGTGAATTCGGCCAGCTGCGAGCGGCACAGCGGGTGGCGCAGCAGGCTCTTGGGGGTAAAGATGATCAGCGGGCGCCGGAAGGGCTGTTTGACCTGGCGCCGCAGCAGGTGGAAGAGCTGGGCGGGGGTCGAGGGGTAGGCGACCTGCAGGTTCTCGTGGGCGCACAGCTGCAGATAGCGCTCGATGCGGGCGCTGCTGTGCTCGGGGCCCTGGCCTTCGAAGCCGTGGGGCAGCTGCATGACCAGGCCGCTGGCCCGGTCCCATTTGGTATGGCTGCTGGCGAGAAACTGGTCGATGATGACCTGGGCGCCGTTGGCGAAATCGCCGAACTGGGCCTCCCAGATGGTCAGGCCGTCGGGCACCTCCAGGGAGTAGCCGTACTCGAAGCCGAGCACCGCGGCCTCGGAGAGCATGCTGTTGTAGATCTGCACCGGCGCCTGGCCCGGGCCGAGAAAGGCCAGCGGCACGTGCAGCTGACCGGTCTTGATGTCGACCAGGGTCGAGTGGCGCTGGTTGAAGGTGCCGCGCCGGCAGTCCTGCCCGGAGAGGCGCACCGGCGTCCCTTCGGCGAGCAGGCTGGCGAAGGCCAGCGACTCGGCGGTCCCCCAGTCGATGCCGCTGTCTTCCAGCACCGACTCGCGGCGCTTTTCGTAGAGCTTGGCCAGCTTGGGGTGGGGGGTGAAGGCTTCCGGGATGGCGGTGATCTTGGCGGCGAGCTCCTTGAGGGTTTCCGCGGCGACGCCGGTGGCGGTCTCGAGCACCTGGTAGTCGCGCTGGATGTGGGTCCACTTGCCCTGGTAGCCGGTGTCCTGGGGCCCGCCGTCACCCTGCAGGGCCTCCTCGAGGCGTTCGCTGAACTCGGCGGCCTGGCGGGCGATGAGGTTCTTGTCCAGCCCCTCGGCGATCAACCGCTCGCTGTAGACCTGGCTGGCCGGCGGCCGCTGGCTGATCTTGTCGTACATCAGTGGCTGGGTGAAGGCCGGCTCGTCCCCTTCGTTGTGCCCGTGGCGGCGGAAGCAGATGATCTCGACCACCGCGTCCCGGCCGAAACGCTGACGGTACTCCAGGGCCAGCCCGGCGACGAAAACCGCCGCCTCCGGGTCTTCGCCGTGGACGTGGAAGATCGGCACGCTGAGCATCTTGGCCACGTCGGTGGCGTAGCGGGTCGAGCGGGCATGGGCCGGGGCGGTGGTGAAGCCGATCTGGTTGTTGAGCACGATGTGCAGCGTACCGCCGGTCTGGTAGCCGTCGAGCTGGGAGAGATTGAGGGTTTCGGGGACGATCCCCTGCCCGGCGAAGGCGGCGTCACCGTGGACCAGCACCGGCAGCACCCGCTGTTTGCCGCCGGGGCCGAAAAAGCTGTGGCGGGCCCGGCACTTGCCCACCACCACCGGGTCCACCGCCTCGAGGTGACTGGGGTTGGAGGCCAGGCTCATGTGGATGTGGCTGCCGTCCGGGTAGCGGTGGTCGCAGGAGAACCCCTTGTGGTACTTCACATCCCCCTCGCCGACGAAGGCCAGCTTCTGGGTGTCGGCGAATTCGGCGAAGATGTTGGCCAGCGGTTTGCCGAAAATGTTGGCCAGCACGTTGATGCGCCCGCGGTGGGCCATCCCCAGCACCAGCTCGCGCACCCCGAGGGCGGCGGCCTGGTGGGCCAGGTGGTCGAGCAGGGGGATGATCACCTCGCCCCCTTCGAGGGAGAAACGCTTCTGGCCGATAAACTTGCGGTGCAGGAACAACTCGAACAGCGAGGCCTCCTGGAGCTTCTTGAGGATCGCCAGCTTCTGCTCGCGGCTCAGGGCGGGGCGGTTGCGCACCGGCTCCATGCGCTCCTTGAGCCACTGGCGCTCGGCGGGGTCGGGGATGTGCATGTACTCCACGCCGATGGAGCGGCAGTAGGTGTCGCGCAGGGTCTCGAGAATCTCGCGCAGGGTGGCGCTCTGCTTGTAGAAGCGGGTGGTGTAGAAGACCGTGTCGAGGTCGGCCTCGCTCAGGCCGAAGGCCTCCAGCGCCAGCTGGGGGTGTTCGCCAGGGCAGGGGCTCAGCGGGTCGGTGCAGGCCTGCAGGTGGCCCATGTCGCGGTAGCGGTAGAGCAGCGACTGCACCGCGGCCTGCTTGATGGCCATCGCCTCGGAGACGGGCGCCTCGGCCAACGGCGCGCGGGGCGTCCACTCCCCCAGTTCGTAGCCTTCGAAAAAGACCCGCCATTCGAAGGGCACCTTGGCGGGAGATTCCTTCCACAGCTGGTATTGGGCTTCGAGGAAGGCGGGGCTGAGATAGTCGACGAAACTCATGGCATGGCCGTCCTGAGGGATTAAATAAATCAAGATACCCGCTGGAAGCAGGCAAGCCTGAGAAGTATAGCAGGGCCGTATGCCCCTTGCAATGAATGGCCGGTGCAAAGTGCCGGAAAGACAAGTGGATTGACCGGTCCGCAGGGGGCGGCGCCGGCCCGGGGCCTGCGGGGTCCTGTCCCTCTGCGGGAATTTCGCGGAAAATAGTTTAAAATAAATTATCTGGACCTAATACCGGGGAGCGGCCATGGTGTCCCCTAAGGTAAGGGAAATGCTGGCGACCATTGAGGCGGAGACCCGCCTCACCAGCCGTCAGACGGGGCGCAGCGCGCTGCGGGAGCGGGTCATGGAGGCCCTGGCCAAGGTGCCCCGCGAGGAGTTCGTGCCTGGGCCGATGCGCCCCTTCGCCTATGCCGACAACGCCCTGCCCATCGGCCTGGGGCAGACGATCTCCCAGCCCTTCATCGTTGCCCTGATGACCGACCTGCTGGAACCCGAGAAAGACCACCGGGTGCTGGAGATCGGCACCGGTTCGGGGTATCAGGCGGCGGTGCTTTCGCAGTTGGTCCGCAAGGTCTACAGCGTCGAGGTGATCCCCGAGCTTGCCGAACAGGCCAGCCGCCGGCTGCAGCGGCTCGGCTACCGCAACGTCGAGGTTCGCCTGGGGGACGGCAACCACGGCTGGCCCGAGCACGCTCCCTTCGAGGGGGTGATGGTGACCGCCGCCGCGCCGCTGGTACCGCCGGCGCTGAAAAAGCAGCTGGCGTCCCGGGGGAGGCTGGTGATCCCCATCGGTCTGCCTTACCTGCACCAGGAGCTGATGGTGCTGGAGAAGGATGAGGCAGGCAATATTTCCACGCGGGAGGTTCTGGGTGTGGCCTTCGTGCCGCTGGTGGGGGGCGTGGACCCTGCAGAGCGCCGCGGTTAGACAAAAAATCGATTTCAGGGAGAGTATGTCAATGAACGTGGGCGAAGCCTGCAACCGCGAGGTGGTGACCGTTGAGCGTGGCGCCTCGATCATCGAGGTGGCCAGGGTCATGCGCAAATATCATGTCGGGGACGTGATCGTCACCGATGACCGGGGTGGACAGAGGATTCCGGTGGGCGTTTTCACTGACCGGGACATCGTGGTGGAACTGATTGCCGAGGAGATCGACCTGGGGGCGGTGAACGCGGGCGAGGTGATGACCTCAGAGCTGGTGACCGTCGCCGAGCAGGAGCCGTTGAGCACCGCGATCAAGCGGATGCGTGACCATGGGGTGCGGCGCATGCCCGTGGTCAACGCGGCCGGGGGGCTGGTGGGGATTCTGGCCGTGGATGATCTGATCGATCTGGCCGCCGAGCAGCTCAGCGACCTGGTCAAGCTGGTTTCGGTGGAGCAGCGCCGCGAGCAGAACCGGCGCCCCTGAACGGCGGGCGCGGTTGCCAACAGCCAGCAAAAAACGCCTCCTCTGTGGAGGCGTTTTTTGCTGGCTGCCTATCGGTCTGGCTCGGGCAGCGGCGGGCCCTATTTGCCCAATGCCTCCAGGTAGAGGCTCTCGGAGAATCCATGGACCAGGTTGCCGTTGATGATCGCCAGCGGCACTCCCGGCCGGCTGTCGAGCAATTGCTTGCGGCGGGCCGCCTGCTTGTCCTTTTCGATGTCGTACTCGACGAAAGAAATCCCCCGGGAACGGAAGAAATTTACCGCTTTTTTGCAGTAGGGACACCAACTGGTGGTGTAGAGTTCGACCTTGGGGGTGGCAGAGCTGGCGTACAGCTCCCCGGCCTGCCCTCCCAGGGCAGGGGCGGCCAAGGTCAACAGGAGCAAAAGCAACAGAAACTGGCGCACGGGCTGGACCCTCCGATGGTAATCGACGAGACAAGATTAAAGATTTCTTTGAAGTATGGCTGCTCGAGGGGCGCCTGTCAACGCGTCTTTTTGCCGAGGGTTCGGGAAAAACGGGATGAAAAAAACTCGCAGGCGGATGCCCGCCGGCCCGTATGGATGTACAATTAGCGATGGTCGACCACCCTTTCCCCGGAGGTTTGTACAGATGAACCCAAGGCTCTCGGCCGGCCTGCTGCTGGCCTGCACCCTGCTCCTGATCCACCCCGCGCCCCTGCCGGCCGCCGAAGCCAGGATCCACTACCAGGCCCTGCGCAAAGTGCTGCTGCAGCAGGTCTTCAAGCAGGGCGGGCGCCATTTTCTGTACGGCGGCTCGGATGCCTCCTGCCGCCACGCCCTGCTCGAGAATCCCGTCATTGCGGCAGCGCCGGGAGGGCGGCTGCGGGTGACCGCCCAGTTCCGCGGGCGCGCCGGGGTCGAGTTGGGGGGCGAATGCGTCGGCGCGACGGATGCTTTTCAGGTGGTGATGAGCGGGGTGCCGGTCTACCGCAGCGGCGAGCTGCTGCTCGACCAGCTGCAGGTGGAAACCCCCAGGCCCATCTACAACGACCTGATTCGCGGCTTCTTCCGCGACACCCTGGCACGGGCTTTTCGCTACCCGCTGCTCAGCGAGGTGCGCCAAGCCGCTGCCGACGCCTCCCGGCAGGGGCCTTATCAGGTCCAGGTGGCCGGGCTGGAGGTCCGCTCCATCCGCCCCCAGGCCGACGCCCTTGAGGTGGTGCTCGATTTCAGCCTGAACGTACAATGAAGGGCGGGCCCTGACATGCCCACGGTGATCGAAGCCGAAAACCTGCGCAAGAGCTTCGGCGAATTCGCCGCGGTGGACGGCATCTCCTTCCAGGTGCGCCGCGGCGAGTGCTTCGGCCTGCTCGGCCCCAACGGGGCCGGCAAGACCAGCACCATTCGCATGCTCTACGGCTACAGCCCCTTGAGCGGCGGTGGTCTGAAGGTCTTCGGCCGGGACCTTGCGGGGCATCTGCGCGAAGCCAAGCAGCGCATCGGCGTCTGCCAGCAGGAGGACAATCTCGATCCCGACCTGCCGGTACTGGAGAACCTGCTGGTGTTCGCCCGCTATTTCGACATCCCCCGCGCCCGGGCCGAGGCCGAGGCCTGGAGCCTGCTCAAATTCTTCGCCCTGGACGGCCGGGCCAAATCCTCCATCCAGGAGCTTTCCGGCGGCATGAAGCGCCGCCTGGTGCTGGCCCGCTCGCTGATCAACCGCCCCGAACTGCTGATCCTCGACGAGCCGACCACCGGGCTCGATCCCCAGTCGCGTCACCAGGTCTGGCAGCGCCTCGAAGAGCTCAAGGAGCGCGGACTGACCATCCTGCTGACCAGCCACTACCTCGAGGAGGCTTCGCGGCTCTGCGACCGGCTGATCATCATGGACCGCGGCAAGATCCTGGTACAGGGCCAGCCCGCCGAACTGGTGCGCCGCTACGTCGGCCGCGAGGTGATCGAGGTGGTCGCCCCCAGCGCCGAGCTGCGCGGCTACCTGCAGGGGCAGCCCGTCGAGTTCGAGGACCTGGGGCGGCGCCTGCTGGTCTACAACCTGCCGGGCGACGAGCTGTTCATCCACCTGACCCGCGATTTCCGCCAGGACGGCTGCACCCTGCGCCTGGCCAACCTGGAGGACGTGTTTCTGCGCCTGACCGGCAGGGAGCTGCGCGAATGAGCGGGGTGGTTGGACCCAAAATATCCCGGCGCTTCGTGCGGGTCTGGCAGCGCAACTTCAGCGTCTACCGGCGCACCTGGAAGATCAGCTTCCTGCCGCCGCTGCTCGAGCCGATGCTCTACCTGCTCGCCTTCGGCGTGGGGCTTTCCGCCCTGGTGGGCGAATTCAGCTTCCGCGGCCAAGCCGTTTCCTACGTGCGCTTTATCGCCCCGGCGCTGCTGGCGGTGGCGATCATGTATAATGCGTTCTTCGAGACCAGCTACGCCTCCTTCGTGCGGATGTATTACCAGAAGACCTTCGACGCCATCCTCGCCACCCCCCTGACCCTCGACGAGATCATCACCGGCGAGATCGCCTGGGCCGCCACCAAGTCGCTGATCGCCACCGCGCTGATGCAGGCGGTCATCAGCCTGTTCGGCCTTATCAGCTACCCCGGCGGCCTGCTGCTGCTCCCCCTGGCGCTGCTGGGCGGGCTCGCCTTCGCAGCCCTGGGCATGCTCTGCACCTCGCTGGTGCCCAACATCGAGACCTTCAACGTGCCGATCTTCCTGCTGATCACCCCCATGTTCCTGTTCAGCGGCACCTTCTTCCCCCTCGACCAGCTCCCCGCCTGGGCGCAGACCCTGGCCCAGCTGCTGCCCCTGACCCACCTGGTCGCCCTGGTGCGCGCCATGACCATGGGCTTTTTCGAACCGGCCCTGCTCTGGCACCTAGGCTACCTGCTGCTGTTCGGCCTGGTCCTGTTTCCCCTGTCGCTGGCGCGCATGCGCCGGCGGCTGATCCGCTAAGGGGTCGGCGATGCAGCCGGTGCAGGAGATCCTCAACCGCATCCGCTGGGACCCCGAGTTCGGCGATGCCAGCTTCGAGATCGGCTACTACGACCGGCTCGAAGACGAGATCCTGCGGGTCCCCTTCGAGCGGCTCGAATTCCCCGAGGGCGAGCACTTCGTCTTCCGCCTGGTCGACCCCTGGGGCGAGGAGCACTCCATCCCCTTCCACCGGGTCTACGAGATCTGGCGCAACGGCGTGTCGATCTGGCACCGGGAGCGGCACTGAGGGGCCACTTTGACAGGGGCGAGCGGCTTGTTATGGTTGTGCTGAAGGGGAGGAGCCGCAGGATTCTCCAAGGAGGTGAGCATGGCCGAGACATTCGCCCCGGCCTATCTGCAGCTGTTCGAGTCGGGTGAGCTGGAGGCCCGCGCCAAGCGGGCCTTGGCCCACATGCAGCGCTGCCAGTTGTGCGCCAACGGCTGTCACGTCAACCGGCTGCTCGCCACCCAGGGGGCGCGCTGCCGCACCGGGGAGCGGGCGGTGGTCTGCAGCAGCGGCCCGCATTTCGGCGAAGAGCGGCCGCTGGTCGGCAGGCGGGGATCGGGGACGATCTTTTTCAGCTGGTGCAGCCTCTCCTGCATTTTCTGCCAGAACTACGACCTCAGCCAGCAGGGCGAGGGGCGGGAATTCAGCAACGCCCAACTGGCCGAACTGATGCTGGGCCTGCAGCAGATGGGCTGCCACAACATCAACCTGGTCACGCCCAGCCACGTGGTGGCGCAGATCCTCGGCGCGCTGGCGATCGCCGCCGGGCGCGGCCTGCGCCTGCCGCTCGTCTACAACAGCGGCGGCTACGACAGCCCCGAGGCTCTCTCCCTGCTTGACGGAGTGGTCGACATCTACATGCCCGACATGAAGTTCGCCGACTCGCAGGTCGCCCGTCGCTATCTCAAGGTGTCCGACTACGCCGAGGTCAACCGGGCCGCGGTCAAGGAGATGCACCGCCAGGTGGGCGACCTGGTGCTGGACGAGACCGGCCTCGCCCGGCGCGGCCTGCTGGTGCGCCACCTGGTGCTGCCGGAGAACCAGGCCGGCAGCGACCAAATCCTCGAGTTTCTCGCCCTGGAGATCTCCCCCCGAACCTACCTCAATCTCATGGACCAGTATCGCCCCTGCTACCGGGCCGACGAATACCCGCCCCTCGACCGGCGGCCGACCCGGGCCGAGTTTCGGGCGACGGTGGCCCGCGCCCGGGAACTGGGCCTGCAGCGGCTTGACCGGGCCTGAGCTTTTTGCGGTTCTCATCCCCTTTCAGGGTATCCAACATCAAGACAAAGCTTTCTCCCCGGCTACCGGCAAGGGCGAGCGGGGCAAGCCCTTTCGCCGGTTCCCCGCCATTTAACCGGTCTTTCCCCCCCCCCACCGGGACAGAAGCGGAGCGGGTGCGGGCCCTGGGCCCCGAAGGGCCAAGGCCCGCCAGGGCGGATTCTCGGCGCGGCCCGGTTTTTGCTGGCTTAAACTAATTCAGAGATTTTCACCTTTTCGGGAGGGGCAATGGAGGACAGGGCAGCGCAGCCGATCACCGTCATTCTCGACCTGATTTCCCAGTTCACCGGCGGTCGCGGCGGGATCGACCACAACATCGTGCAGTTCGGCCTGGCCGGCATCATGTGGGGGTTGTTGCTGACGGTGGCCTGGTCGCGGCGGCGCCAGGCCGAAGGGGCCCGCGAGCGGTTGCTGATCTGGGGCTTCGCCCTGGGGCTGGCCCGGGAACTGATGATGATCTCCATGGCATTTCTCCAGGCCCTGGGCATCATCCATCACGACGACCTGCACGTGGTTTTCCCACCCCTCGAGCATGCGCTCAGCAACATGGCCTTCATGGTCGTGGCGGCGGCCTTCCTGAGCTTTCTGCTGGGCCGCCAGGAGCGTTTTCGTCGCTTCCTGCTGGGGAGTCTCGCCGCCGTTGCCATCTGTTACCTGGCCACTTTCTGGTGGTGGGCCGGGCATATCACCGCCGATCCCAGCTCCAAGTTCGGCCAGACCTGGTGCGACTGGCTGTTTCGCATCAACGCCAGCCTCTGGCTGATCTATCCGCCCCTGGTGCTGATGCGCGAGACCTCGGGCTGGCTGCGCAACCTGGTGGTGACGGCGCTCAGCTTCTTTTTTCTGCACGAATTCCTGAAAATCCCCGACATGGCCCTCGGCGAGGTATACGAGGGGGTCTTTGCGCCGATTCGGCACGGGCTCTATCTGAGCGGGGTGTTCCTGCTCGGCGGGGTTTACCTGCGCGAGATGAACGAGCTCAGAAGGCGGGCGGAGCTGGAATTGCGAACGCAGAAAAACCTCCTGCAGACCATCATCGATGCCATCCCGGCGCCGATATTCTTCAAGGATCGGCAAGGCGTCTACCTGGGCTGCAACGACGCCTTCGCCCGGCACATCGGCTATTCCCGGGAAAAGATTGTCGGCCATACCGCCTTTGACGTGGCCCCGGCGGAAAAGGCGCGGGTCTATCACGAGGCGGACCTGGCCCTGCTGCGCGAGGGAGCGGTGCAGGTCTACGAGACCGCGGTGGAGGCGGCCGACGGTCGCCAGAGCACCGTGCTGTTTCACAAGTCGGTGTTTGCCGATCCGGATGGGCAGCCGGGGGGAATCGTCGGCACCATGATCGACATTTCCGACCGCAAGCGGGCCGAGCTGGACATGCGGCGCATGGCTTTTTCCGACGCCATCACCGGGCTGGCCAACCGGGCCCTGCTGCTCGACCGCCTCGAGCACGATCTGGCCACCGCGCGCCGCGAGAGCCACCAGGTGGGGCTGCTGTTCATGGACATCGACCGCTTCAAGGACATCAACGATACCTACGGCCATGCCGTCGGCGATCAGCTGCTGCAGATGGTCGCCGAGCGCCTCAAGCCGACCATTCGCCAGAGTGACACCCTGGGGCGTTTCGGTGGTGACGAATTCATCCTGGTGCTTTCCTGCATCAAAAGCCAGCGCGAGGCCGTCATGGTGGCCGAGAAGATCCTCGAGCTAATGAAGACCCCTTTCCACCTGCAGGACCGGCAGGTGGTGGTCGGCTTCAGCATCGGCATCGCCATGTTCCCCGAAGACGGCGGCCAGCCCGAAACCCTGCTGAAACATGCGGACATGGCCATGTACGCGGCCAAGCAGGGGGGGCGGAATATGCACCATTTCTTCTCGGAGGAGATGAACCGTCGGGCCCGCAAGCGCCACGAGCTCGAGGTGAGCCTGCGCCAAGCCATGGCCACGGAAGAGTTGTTCCTGGTCTACCAGCCCCAGTACGACCTGGGGTCGGGCCGAATGAGCGGGGTGGAGGCGCTGCTGCGCTGGCGACATCCCGCAAAGGGACTGATCCCGCCCTCGCTGTTTATCCCCCTGGCCGAGGACACCGGCCTGATTCAGACCCTGGGTCGCTGGGTGCTGCGCAGCGCCTGTGCCCAGGCGGCGCTCTGGCAGCAGGCCGGGTATCCCGCCCTGCGCATGTGCGTCAACCTTTCTGGGGTGCAGCTGCGCCAGGGGGATCTGCTGGAGATGGTGGACCAGGCGCTGGAGGAAACCGGCCTGCGACCCAAGGACCTGGAACTGGAGTTGACCGAAAGTGTCCTGATGGAATCGGCCGAGGCCAATATCGGGACCCTGACCGAGCTCAAGAGGCGTGGCATCCACCTGGCCATCGATGATTTCGGTACCGGCTACTCGTCGCTGAGCTACCTCAAGCACTTCCCGGTCGACCGGATCAAGATCGACCGCTCCTTTATCAGTGATCTGCCCGACAATCAGGACGACGCGGCGATTGTCGAGACCATCATCGGCATGGCCAGGAGCCTGAAGCTGAAATTGGTAGCCGAGGGGGTGGAGACCAAGGAGCAGCTGGAATTTCTGCGCCTTCACAACTGCCTGGAGATGCAGGGGTTCTATTTCGCCGCGCCGATGCCGGCCGCAGAGATCGAGAAATTGCTTGCCCGGGGCGCCAGGTGCGCGGTGCGGACTTTGTCAACAGGCTGAAAGCCAGCGGGAGCGCCTGGGGAAAACCGGAAATGGCCGGTAGGTGGCGGCGATCTTCTGAAAAAAATCTTTATTTTCAGTCCCTTGCTGTGGCTGTGACGAGTGGGGAAATGTCGGAGGGAAGGGTTCGCCCCGGATGCGGGTGGGATTGTCCACAGCTTTGTCCACAGCCTGGGCGCGTCTCCGGTTTCAGGCCTCCTTGGAGAGCGGATTGTCCGTGTGGGCGCCGTGGGAGAATTCCATGATCTTATCGATGCGCACTGCGATCCGCGACTGGACCTGGGGCATGCCGGGCTCCTCGAGGCGCGGCACATAGCCGTTGAGCATGGCCACGTCGCTGACCTTTTCCACGATGCCGCGCAACTGGTAGCCGGCCTCGCTTTCGGGGTCCATGACCGCGATGGCCACCTGGGGATTCTGAGCGACGTTGTTGAGGGTCTTTCGGCAGAACCAGGCTTCGAAGACCAGGTGATTGGGGCCGGTGACTTCGAGCCCGCGCCCGGCGCCGAGGTGCGGCTCTCCATCCAGATCGGCCGAGGCGACGAAGGCCAGGTTGACCTTCTCGATAAATATCTTCATCCGCTCCGAGATCATGATCCTCACTCCTCCTGATCGTCGAGTCCTTCGAGATAGCGTTCGGCCAGAATCGCCGCCATGCAGCCCGAACCGGCGGCGGTGATCGCCTGGCGAAAGTGCGCATCCTGCACGTCCCCCGCGGCGAATACTCCGGGGATGTTGGTTTCACAGTTGCCCCGGGTGATCAGGTAGCCCTCCGGGTCCATCTCCAGCTGTCCCTTGAATATTTTGGTGTTCGGGGTGTGCCCGATGGCGATGAAGACGCCGTCGCAGGGGATTTCCTCCTCCTCCCCGGAGGGGTGGTGGAGCACCCGCACCCCGGTCACCCCGCTCTGCTTGTCGCCAAGGATTTCGGTGACCACGGTTTCCCAGCGAAAGGTGATTTTCTTGTTCTCCCGGGCGCGTTTCTCCAAAGGAGGGCTGGCCCGCAGGGTGTCGCGCCGGTGTACCACGGTGACATGGTCGGCGAAGCGGGTCAGAAACGAGGCCTCTTCCATGGCGGTGTCGCCGCCGCCGACCACCACGACCTTTTTCCCCTTGTAGAAAAAGCCGTCGCAGGTGGCGCACACCGAAACCCCCCGGCCGTAGAGCTCCCACTCATTGGGCAGGCCGAGCATCCGCGGCGAGGCGCCGGTGGCGATGATCAGGGTCTGGCACTGGTAGCATTCATCCCCGAGCCAGACCTTGAAAGGGCGCTTTGCCAACTCCACCCGGGTGACCTCCCCTTCGACGAAATCGGTGCCGAAACGCTCGGCCTGTTCCTGCATGCGGTCCATCAACGCCGTCCCGTCAACCCCCTCGGGAAAGCCGGGAAAGTTGTCGATGACGGTGGTGGTGGTCAGCTGGCCGCCGGGCTGCTGGCCGTGGATCAGCAGCGGGCAGCAGCGGCCGCGGGCGGCGTAGATGGCGGCGGTAAGCCCCGCCGGTCCCGAGCCGAGGATGAGGGTTTCGCGGATGGCTTTACAGGCCTGAGGCATGTTGGGACTCCTCGAACTGTTGTTCAGCGTGGTAGGACGAGCGCACCAGGGGGCCCGCCTCCACGTGGGTGAAGCCGAGCCGCAACCCGGCTTCGCGAAGCTCGGCGAACTCTTCGGGCGGCACGTAGCGGGCCACGGGGTGATGGGCGCGGGTCGGCGCCAGGTATTGTCCCAGAGTCAACAGCGAGCAGCCGACCTCCCGCAGCTCCTCCAGCACCTGCATGACCTCATGCCGCTCTTCACCGATGCCCAGCATGATTCCCGACTTGGTGGGGACCGCTGGCGCCAGCTCGCGGGCTGCCGCCAGCAGCCCGAGCGAGCGCCGGAAGTCCGCTCCCTGGCGCACCACCGGATACAGCCTGGGGACGGTTTCGACATTGTGCCCCAGAACGTCGGGCCCAGCTTCCATTATAATTCCAAGCGCCTGGCGACTGCCGGCGAGATCGGGGATCAGCAGCTCCACCCGGCAGCCAGGTGCCTCGGCGCGAATAGCGCGGACCAGGCTGGCGAAATGCCCAGCGCCGCCATCGGGGAGGTCATCGCGGGTCACCGAGGTGATCACGGCATGCTTCAGGCCCAGTTCCGCCACCGCGCGGGCGATTTTGGCGGGCTCCTCGGGGTCGATGGCCAAGGGCGCGCCGCAGGCCACGTTGCAGAAGCTGCAGCCGCGGGTGCAGATATCGCCCAAGATCATGAAAGTGGCCGTGCCGCGACTCCAGCATTCGCCCTGGTTGGGGCAGGCGGCGCTGCGGCAGACCGAATGCAGGCCCTGGTCGCGGTGGTAGCGGTCGATCCGGGCGTAGCTCGGGCCGGCGGGAAAACGGACCTTAAGCCAGTCCGGTTTGCGGGGTGATGGGTTCTTCATAATCTCCTGCATTACGGATTGCAAAGCTGCGGGCAAAACTGGCGATGACCTGCCGCTGAACCTCGGCCATGGCGATGGGCCTGCCCAGCAGCCGCTCCATGGAGGTCATCCGGACGCCCGGCAGGCCGCAGGGGACGATGGCCTCGAAGCCGGCGAGATCGGCGGCGACGTTGAGGGCAAAGCCGTGAAAGGTCACCCAACGGCGCACGCCGACGCCGATGGAGGCGATCTTCTCGCCACCGACCCAGACGCCGGTCTTGCCCGCGATCCGCTCCCCGCTCAGGCCGAAGCCCGCCAGGGTGTCGATGAGGACCTCTTCGAGGGTGCGCAGGTAGCGATGCAGGTCGCGCCCCCGGCGTTCGAGGTCGATGATCGGGTAGCCGACCAGTTGTCCGGGGCCGTGATAGGTCACGTCGCCGCCGCGGGCGACGGCTTCGCAGACGATGCCGCGCCGCTCGAGTTCGGCGGGGGAGAGCAGCAGATGCTCCGGCCGCGAGCTTCGGCCCAGGGTGATCACCGGCGGGTGTTCGAGCAGCACCAGCACGTCGCCGAAGCCGGGGCGATTGCGCTCGAGAAGCCTCTCCTGCAGTCGAAGCGCCTCCCGATAGGGGAGGCGCCCGGGTCTCAGGGTTCTGAAACTGCCCATGGTTGGCTCGAACCTGTCCGGCTGGCCCGCGGGCCAGCCGGACAGGTGGTCAGTCCTGCCAGTGGATGCAGGCCACCGGGCAGGCGTCCATGGCCTCCTGGATCCTGTCTTCGGGGGCCCCGGCGGGGTCGTAGACTTCGGCGACGCCGTCGTCGTCGAGGCGAAACACTTCCGGCACCGAGTCGACGCAGAGGTTGCAGCTGATGCAGACGTCCTTGTCCACGTAGGGGGTCCTGGCCATGGTCAGTCTCCTTAGACTTTTTCGAAGTTGCTCTTGTCCGCTCCGCACAGGGGGCAGACCCAGTCGTCGGGCAGGTCGGCGAAGGCGGTGCCGGGCGCGACGCCGTTGCCCGGGTCGCCCTCGGCGGGGTCGTAGATATAGTCGCAGATGACGCAGCGGTACTTGTCCATGAAATCCTCCGTTCAATGCATCTGAAGTTGGGCCGCCGCAGCGGCCGGGTTGGGTGGTGTAGCCGAATATCCTGACCATTTTAGACGAAATTTTTCATCTGGCAAGAACCCAGGCCTCCTGGCCGATTGTCCGCCGGGTGTTGACCAGGGGCGATTAAGAGGATATTGGGATTAGAATTTGTAAAAAAACGGAGGAGGTGCTGCTCCTGGCCGCTGGGCTGCCGTGGCGTCGCCGGAGACTTTTCCGGGGGAGGAAACACTGCCATGAAGGTGGGGAGGAATGTGCAAGGAGCGGGCCGAGGCGACCAGCCTCAGCGCCATGGCGATTTTTCGGATAGCGACCGGGGCTTCAGGTACTGGGACGAGGCATTCTGGCAGTAGATGTCAAAAAAACAGCCGGGCCGCCCTCGGGCAGTCCGGCTGCTGTTATATCGGGTGGAGGAGCCGGCCAGGCCGCGCTCAGATCATCTCCAACAGGGCCCTGACGGTTTTTTCGATCCCCTCGGCGGCCTCGCTGATGCGCCCGGCGAGCATGTAGGCAGGGGTGGAGATGAGCTTGTTCTCCCGGTCGACAACGAATTCGTGGACCGGGCAGGCCACATGCTGGGTCCCCATGGCGCCGAGGGCCTGGGCGGTCCCCTCGTCGGTGCCGATGGTCAGCTTGTGGGCCAGTTGGTCATTGCCGAGCACCCGGGAAACCAGAGCCGGGGCGATGCAGACCGCGGCGAGAGGCTTTTTCGCCTTGACCACCTCGCGGACCAGGCGGGCCACCTCGGGATGGACGCTGCAGTCGGCCCCCTTGACGGCGAAATCGCAGAGGTTCTTGGCGGCCCCGAAGCCGCCGGGGAAGATCAGGGCGTCGATGTCCGCCGCCTTGACCTCCTTGAGGTTTTTGATCTGGCCCCGGGCGATGCGGGCCGATTCCACCAGTACGTTGCGTTTTTCCCCCTCGGCCACCTCGCCGCTCAGGTGATTGACGACGTGCATCTGTTCGCTGTCCGGGGCCATGCAGACCGCTTCCGCGCCGGCCCGGTCGAGGGCCAGCAGGGTGATGACCGCCTCGTGAATTTCCGCGCCGTCGTAGACGCCGCAGCCGGAAAGTACCACGCCAACTTTCGCCATGAGCAACCTCCGTGATGAGAATGAAAGATAAGAATCAGGCGCATTCGCCCGGACCCGGTCTGCAGGGGCGTTGTCTGCCCCGCCCCGGGGTGCCGGGCCGCCATTCAAGAAATCCTAGAAAAAACCGAACGGATGTCAAGCCGCTGCGGGCGGAGGGAGGGGGCTCAGACCCCCCGGGAGTAGAGAACCGCCACGGCCTTGGCCGGGCCATCTCCCTTGCTGACGTAACCGTGGCGCTCGGAAGAATCGTAGTAGACCGAGTCGCCGGGCTGCAGGGTCATGACCTGGTCGCCGTAGTGGAATTCGAGGGTCCCTTCGAGCAGGAACAGAAACTCTTCGCCGTCGTGGCTTACCTGCAGGTCCTCGCGCCACTGGCGGGCTTCGAACTCGACCAGAAAGGGTTCGAGGTTGCGGTTTTTCTTGCCGAAGGCCAGGGAGTGATAGGCGTAGGGGGGCGGCTCCTCGCCGGGGCCGCTGCGGCGCTGGAACTTGCGGCTCTGGCCGGCGCGCACCAGGATGCACTTCTCGTTGCTCCCTTCCTCCTGGAAGAAGGTCTGCAGCTCGACCTTGAAGGCCTTGGAGATGCGCAGCAGGGTCGCCAGGGGGGGGATCACCTGCTCGTTTTCGATCTGGGACAGCAGGGGCTTGGAGAGTCCGGTGGCGTCGGCAAGAGCCTGCAAGGTCATGCGGCGCTCTTGGCGCAGCCGGCGGATTTTCATCCCGATCTGCAGCTCCTTGACTTCCTCCCGGATGTTTTCCATAGTTACCTCACTGTTTTTTCTCATGTTTTTAACCTGAGACCGGTGCCAAGTCAAGGGCTTTGTGGGGAGGCGGGGCGGTAGATTAACGGTTTTTCCGGCCACGGGGTTGTGGTACTGTGGACGCTGGCGTCGGCGTCGGGCCGGAGCGCAAGGAAGGAACGGACTGGTCGATGAGCATGGAAAATCCCCCGCTGGAGCAGGTCAGGGCCGTACTGTTCGATCTTGACGGAACGCTGCTCGGGGTCGAAATGAGCAAGTTCATCCCCGCCTACCTGGAGGGGCTTTCTGGACATTTCGCGGACCAGGTGGACCGGCGGGCCTTTGCCCGGGTGCTGACCGCCACCACCTTTGCCCTGCTGCGCAGCGACGACGGCAGCCGCAGCAACCAGGAGATGCTCCTCGAGGCGGTGGGCCTGCACCTGGGGATCGGCCGCGCCAAGTGGGAACAGGGGCTGGCGGCGTTTTTTCGGGAGGGGCTGGAGGATCTGGAAAAACTGATTACCAGCCTGCCGCTGGCCCGGGAGATTCTCGAGCGCTGCTTCTCGCGGAATCTGCAGGTGGTGGTCGCCACCAACCCGGTATTTCCAAAGCCTCTGGTGGACGCCCGCCTGCAGTGGGGCAATCTGCACGATTTTCCCTTCGCCCTGGTGACCAGCTACGAAAACTGCCGTTACTGCAAGCCCCACCCCGGCTATTTCCAGGATATTCTGCAGAGCGTCGGGCTGCAGCCGGGCCAGTGCGTGATGGTCGGCAACGATACCGAGCACGACCTGGCGGCCCGCCAGGCCGGGATCCCCACGTTCCTGGTCGACACCTGGCTGGTGGATCGTCAGCAGGGGAGCTTCACCACCGATTACCGGGGTGGGCACGAGGATCTTCTCGAATTCGTCGGCAGGTTGGGCCAGGATCCACCGCCAATTTCGGGATTCGGACCCTGATCCGGGGGCATCTGCTTCGTTGCCTTCACCGCTCTGGTGCTCAACGTAGCTCTGGCTACGCCTGCGCCCAGATCGGCTCTGCGCCTCGCATCTGCCGCCGTCTCAGCGTCCTCGGTCCGCAAAACGGGCGGCGGATCCTGGCCGGGCCTGATCCCCCGCCAGTTTCGGGATTCGGGCCCTGATCCGGGGGAAGGGGCGAAGAATTGACATAAATCCCTTTCTTCGCTAATCTTCCCAGGCTTGCGGTACGAAAGGATATGCTCATGAAACGTTCGGCAATCGGCGCAGTTGCCCTGCTTGCGGCCCTGCTGTTTCTGGCGGGGCTGCCGGGGTGCCGGGAGCAGCGCGAGGCGCGGGTCCCCACCTCGGTGCGCGACGCCAAGGTCAAGCCTCCGGTGGAAAAACCGGCCCCCGAGCTGCTCTCCACCCAGGCCGCCTTTATCGAAGTGTCACAGAAAGTCACCCCCTCGGTGGTCAACATCAGCGCCGAGCGGATGCGCTCTGCAGGCGAACTGGGGCCGCTGTTCGAGAACTTTTTCGGCGATCTGTTCGGCGACCTCCCCCAGGCCCAGCGCAAGGAGCACAGCCTCGGCTCCGGGTTCCTGATCAGCGCGGATGGCTACATCCTGACCAACGAACACGTGGTCAAGGGGGCCGAGCAGATCAAGGTCAAGCTCTCCGACCAGCGGGTCTATGACGGCCAGGTGGTGGGGATCGACCCGCGCACCGACGTGGCCGTGCTGAAAATCGAAACCCGCGAGAAATTGACCGCCGCCGTGCTGGGCGACTCCGAAGCGCTGCAGGTGGGGCAGTGGGCGCTGGCTATCGGCAATCCCTTCGGCCTGGACCGTACGCTTACTGTCGGCGTCATCTCCGCCACCGGGCGCACGGAGATCGGCATCGAGGACTACGAAAACTTCATTCAGACCGACGCCTCCATCAACCCGGGCAACTCGGGGGGGCCGCTGCTCAACATCTATGGCGAGGTGGTGGGGATCAACACCGCCATCGTCGCTTCCGGGCAGGGGATCGGCTTCGCCATCCCGATCAACATGGCCAAGGCCATCGCCGACCAGCTCATCGAAAAAGGGGAGGTGACCCGGGGCTGGCTTGGGGTGAGCATTCAGCCGCTCAACCAGGAACTGGCCGAGTCCTTCGGCCTGGACCAGGTCACCGGGGCCCTGGTCAACCAGGTCCTGCCCGACACCCCGGCCGAGCGGGCGGGGGTGCGCCGGGGAGATATTCTGCTGGGTTTCAACGGCAGGAAGATCCGCGGGGTACGGGATTTGCAGCAGCAGGTTGCCGGGACCCCGGCAGGGGAACAGGTTTCCCTCGAGGTGCTGCGGGACGGCAAGCGGCTGAACCTGCAGGTCGCCCTGGCGGCGCAGCAGGCTCAGGAAGCCGCTCTGGAGGCCGGCGCTGCGCCCCAGGGAGAGGTTTTCGGCCTGAGCGTGGCCCCCGCCGAAGGGAATGAAGGGGTGCTGGTCGAAGCGGTGGACGAAGCGTCCCCGGCTGCCGCGGCCGGTGTCCAGCCCGGCGATCTGATCCTGTCGGTCAATCGCCGGGAAGTCAAGGATTTGGCATCCTTCGATCGGGCCGTCCAGGAGGCGCGGGATGCGAAAAACGTGGTGCTGCTGGTCAGGCGCGCAGAGACCACCCTGTACCTGGCCTTCGCGGCACCCTGAACAGCGAAACCGCCGATTGCAACCGTTGATTGACCAAGCAGTTACACCAGGACATGGGAGGAAACATGGCCAGGCTTGTTGATAACCCGGAGCTCGCCTTTCGACTGGCGCGGGCCATCGTCTCGGACATCGCCCTTTACAACCAGGAAAAGGTCAAGGAAGGGATAAAGAACGACAACATCTTTGACCTGCTTGCCGAGGAACTGGAGGAGGGGCGCGAACATTTCCACAGTCGCACCGCCGCCGAAATGGCCAATCGCGACCACCTTTATGACCGGGCCATCGTCGACGTGATGATCAAACAGGCCGGCAAAATAGAAAGTTCCATCTGGTAAATGGGGCAATCCTACCGGTTTTGTTTTGAACGGGGCCGCCCTGCCGAGCGGCTTGATCGTTATCTTGCCGACTGCCTGCCCGAACTGACCCGCTCCCAGTTGAAGAAGCTTATCGACGAGGGGCGGGTTCTTTTGTCCGGCAGCCCGGTCAAGGCCGGCCTCAAGCTCAAGGGGGGCGAGGTCCTGGAGGTCGCCATCCCCGAGTCCGCGCCCGCCGAGGCGCTGCCGGAGCAGCTGCCCCTGACCATCCTCTACGAAGACCCGCACCTGGTGGTGGTGGACAAGGCCGCCGGGATGGTCGTGCATCCCGCGGCGGGCCACCGGGGAGGAACCCTGGTCAATGCCCTGCTGCACCATTGCCGCGACCTCTCCGGGGTCGGCGGTGAGCTGCGCCCCGGCATCGTCCACCGTCTCGACAAGGACACCTCGGGGGTCATGGTGGCCACCAAGGACGATGCCACCCACAATGCCCTCGCCAGGCAGTTCAAGGTGCACTCCATCTCCCGGCGCTACGTGGCGCTGGTGCACGGGCAGCTGCAGCAGGAGCGGGGGACGGTGGACAAGGCCATCGGCCGCCACCCCAGCGACCGCAAGAAGATGAGCACCCGGGGGCGGGTCGGCCGGCGGGCGGTGACCCACTGGAAAGTGCTGCGGCGTTTCGACGGCGACGGGCTCACCCTGGTGGAGCTGTCCCTGGAGACCGGCCGCACCCACCAGATCCGGGTCCATCTCTCGGAGATGAACCTGCCGATCGTCGGCGACCCGATTTACGGCAACAGCAGCCGGGCCAACGCTCTTCGCGACCCCCAGCTGCGCAAGCTCGTGCTGCGCCTTGAGCGTCAGGCCCTGCATGCCCGCCTGCTGGGCTTCGTGCATCCAGCCACCGGCAGCTACATGGAGTTCGAAAGCTCCCTCCCGGCCGATTTGGCCGAAATCCTTGACTATCTCAACGAAAAGTATAAAGAATAGGCGCGAGGAACGAGGCCAGGATAAAGGCAAAGCCTGATCCCCCGGGATTTTGGCTTTTTCGTTTTTCGTTGTCCTCGCACCTTTTATTCTGAAAACGGAGTTTTCCATGAAAATCGCACGCCAGGGCAAGATCAGCTACCTGCAGCCCTCCTGGGCCCCGGGGGCTTCGATTCATGCCGGTTTCACCACCCGCAACGGCGGGGTGAGCCGCCCCCCCTACAACTCGCTCAACCTCGGCTACAATACCGAGGACCCCCGCCACAACGTCGAGGGCAACCGCTCGTCGCTGGCCCGGGCCTTCGACCTGCAGCCCCACCTGCTGCTGACCGTCAAGCAGGTGCACGGCAACGATATCCTGCTGATCGATGAACCCAACCCGGACCTGTCCCATTTTCTCAACGTCGAGTGCGACGCGGTGGTCACCAATCAGCCGGGGATCATGATCGGCGTCCTGACCGCCGACTGCTATCCGGTGATGCTGTTCGACCCGGTCAACCGTGCCGCCGCCGTGGTGCACGTCGGCTGGCGGGGGGCCGCCAGCGGCATCCTCGGCAAGACCGTCGAGGCCATGGGGAACAACTTCGGCAGCCGTCCGGAACAGGTCCATGCAGCCGTCGGCCCCGGCATCGGCGCCCACAAGTACGAGGTCGATCGCCCGGTGCGCGACGGTTTCCGCAAGGGGACCGGTCACTGGGAGAGGATCGCCAAGGAGGTGGCGCTCGGCAAATGGAACCTCGACCTGCGCAAGAGCGTCTTGCTCCAGCTTCAGGATGCCGGGCTCGACCCGGCCCGCATCGAGGCGGCCGAGGAGTGCACCTGCTGTCACCGCGAGCTGTTTTTCTCTCACCGCCGCGACGGCGGGGTGACCGGCCGCCAACTCGGGTTCCTGATGCTGTAAGGCGCTGCCGGCCGGAAAGGACTTTTCGGCCGGCGGTTTTCAGGATTCAGCATTCAGAAATCAACCCGGAAAAAATTCAGATGGCCGAAAAATCGATCAAGCTGACCGGCGGCAGGGGCTGGGGAGTCACCCGGGAATGCTCCGGGTGCGGGCGTCCCGAAACCGACTGCCGCTGTCCCCAGGCGCCGGCGGAATCGCTGCCGGCCCACAAACAGCTGGCCAGGCTGCGCCTGGAGAAAAGGCGCGGCAAACCGGTAACCGTCGCCGCGGGGTTGGTGATGAGCGAGGCGCAGCTCAAGGCGCTGCTCAAGGAGCTCAAGGCGCGCTGCGGGGCCGGCGGGACGCTCAAGGACGGCGAACTGGAGATCCAGGGCGACCAGCGCGAGACGCTGCGGGCCTTGTTCGAGGGCAAGGGGTTTCGCGTCAAGGGGGGCTGACCGACGCCCTTGACGGCCGGGGAGCCTGGGTTATCCTTGCAGAGTGAAAATCCCTCTACCACCAAGGAGCCGCCCATGTCCTATCTGCCTTCGCCCTACAAGCGTTTTGTCGACCAACACCCGGAACTGGCCAAGGCCTATGAAAAACTGGCCCTGGCCTGCCACAATGCCGGTCCGCTTCCCGAGGCGACCAGACGCCTGGTCAAGTTGGGCATCGCCATCGGCCAGCAGTCCGAAGGAGCGGTTAAATCCCACGCCCGAAGGGCCCTGGAGGAAGGCGCCACGGCCGATGAGGTTCGCCACACGATCCTGCTGGCCCTGACTACTGTCGGTTTTCCCGCCATGATCGCCGCCAGCCAGTGGGTCGAGGAGGTCATCGAGGCCAGGAAATACTGAATTCGAGAAGCCGACATTCCAAGGGGCTGCCCGGCGTTCGCCGGTGCAGCCCCTTTTGTTTTCCGGCGGCCCACCACCGGGGCTTTACCCCGTCCCTCTCCTGCACGAACCTTTGCAATCCATTCCCGCCTCTCGATGCGTTCTTTGCTTCCGGTTTTCCCCTGCCGGAACCGGTGCAGGGAAAGAGGAGGAAAAATGCCCTTTCTGTCAGATTAAAATTGACTCAAGTGGCCAGATCAGTGTAATAAATGACTAACCCCCAACGGATCGGCAAACCTTATCCGCTCCGAAGGCTTTCTGGTCTTTGAACGAATCCGGCGCGGCCGGTATTTGATGAATCGCGAAGAGGGAACAAGATGGAACATTGGTTCGATCGCATTCGTGCCCGAATCCCCAAGAACAAGTTCTACCCTCCCGGCTACGCCACCGGGGCCTGCCTGGTTCGCCAACACCTGCTGAATACCCGCCTCAAGGCTGGTTCAACCTCCCCCAAGCTGATTTATGTCGAAGGACAGGCGGGCCAGGGTAAATCGACCCTGGCCATGCAATACCTGTCCGAATCCACCGCTCCCTATGTCTGGTACCAGTTGGGTCCCGAAGACCAAGACCCCGTGTTTCTGGCCGCCGCCCTGCTGGCCGGGCTGATGGAAAAGCTTCCGGAGTTCAGCTCGCCGCTGCTGGAGCAGATGCTGGCCGCAGGCGAAGCCTCGGCCGCCGAGGCCCCGACCCTGGCCCGGGTTCTGGCCAAGGACCTGGCCGGCAGCCTGAGCGGGGAATTGTCCCTGGTTTTCGACGACCTCCACCTGCTTGGCCAGGCCTCTTTCAGCCTCTGCTTCCTCCAGTCTCTGGCCGAACTGTCCCCCCGAGCCCTGCGGCTGATCATTCTTTCCCGGGAAAAAATCCCCGATGGCTGGGAACCGCTGGTCGACGGAGGCCGGGGCGCGATGATCGGCAACAGCGACCTGGCCCTGGATAAAACGGAAATCGCCAGCCTGTTCAACGAGATTTTTCGGATTCCCCTGTCCCCACAGGAAGTCCAGGACCTGCATGCCGCCACCGAGGGGTGGATCGCCGGCCTGATCCTGGCGGGACACGGCTTCCAGGGAACGGTCTTCCACTACACGACGATCCCGGCGCATCCGCCCCGCTCACTGCTCAAACGGGGGGGGATCCTGGAGTTTTTCAAGACCGAGATTTTCTCCAGGGTCCCGGGCCATCTGCGGCGCACCCTTTATAAGCTCGCTCTGCTCGATGAGATCCCCCTGTCGCTGGCGCGGGAGCTGGCGGAGGTTCCGGATGTCGAGGAGGTCCTGGAAACCCTGCGCCGCCGCAATTTCTTCCTGCGCGGGCTGGACGAGGGAAACCGGGTCCTGGGCTTCCACGCGTTGTTCAGGGAATTTCTCCAGGAACAGGCGGCGGCGGAGCTCTCCGGCGAAGAGCTCAGCGGCGCCCTGTTGCTTGCGGGCCGCCACTACCTCGACCAGGGGGATCCGGTCAAGGCGCTGCGATACGTTCTGCCGGCCGGAGACTTCTCCCTGGCCGAGGCCATCCTGCGGCGAACCGGCATGGCGCTGATGGCGGTCAACCGGGTCATCACCCTCAAGGGGTTTCTCCAGCAGATTCCCGAGCAGGTGGTGTTCCGGCATGCCTGGCTTTCCTTCTATGCCGGCGTGATCTGCATGGACCATGATCCCATGGCTGCCCTGCCGCACCTGGACCGGGCCCGGGAGTGCTTCGCCGATCAGGGCGATGACTTGGGTGAGATGCTCGCCCTGGCGCAGCTGATGCACTACCATGTGTCGATCGATGCCCGGCACAATCTCGGCCGGCCCTACCTGGGGCGGCTCGAGGAGCTGTTCGCGCGTTACCGCGACCGGCTGGACGCTCCGGGGCAGATCCGCATCGCCCAGGCCATTGCCGGCGGCCACTGCTTTTTCGACTACGACATGGGCAGGACCGACACCTACTCGCGGCTGGCCCTGGAACTCTCCGAGCGATTGGGGCTGGACAACCACACCGCCACCACCCGGGCGATCCGCTGCTATCGGCATGCCTTCGTCGGCAATTGGCGCGCCCTGCGCGAAGAGATCGAGCAGGCCCTCCCCTATCTGCTCAACCCCCGGGTAAGCGCCCAGGCCAAGTTGACCACCTCCATGACCCAGGCCAGCTGGCTGATTCTGGAAGGCGATTTCCGCTCTTACCGCCGGGCCAAGGTGCTGCTGCGGGGGGCCCTTGAAAAAAGCCTGGTGGCCCAGAGCGTCGCAACGCCCTTCCTGCTCATCTACGATGCCTACCTCGCCCTGGCCCAGGGGGATCTGCAGCAGTTAAGGAGGCTCGCCGAAGATGGGCTCGCCCTCGAGGGTGTCGGCGCAAGCCCTCATCACCGCAGTCAGTTTCTGCATTTCGAGGCCCTGGCCCGCGCCTGGGACGGTGACGGCGAGGGCGCGCTGCGGGCCTCGGAGCTATCCCGGCGATTGCGTATCGAGGTTGGCCCCGGGCGCTTCGACGCCCTCAACCAGATGGTCCTGGGCGCGGCCTTCACCCGCCTGCAGCGCCCTGACGAAGCACATGCCATGCTTGAGCGGGCCTGCGAGGTCGCCCAGGCCTACGCGGATGAGCATCTGCTGAGTGGCGCCCTGCTGCACCGGGCCTACCTGCGGATGCAACTCGGGGAGACCGGGCCTGCCCGCGAGGACCTGGCCCGCGGCCTGGCGCTCATGAAGAAAAACGGCTATGTCTATTTTTTCGGCTGGATTCCCGAGGTGATGCAGGCGCTGCTGCAGGAGGCCGCGCGCTCGGGGATCGAGGCCGAGTTCGCCAGGGACTTGGCCGCAGAGCGCCTCGATACCGCCCTGCTCAACGACGGGGGCTGCATTCCGTTACTGGAGATTCGCGCCTTCGGGGGGCTGAACCTGGCCCTGGGGGGCGAGACCCGGGTCCGGGAGACCGACCTCAGCCCGGCCCAGCGCCAGCTGCTGGCGTTGGTGATTTCCGCGCCCGGCCGGCGCATCGCCCAGGAACAGCTGCAGTTGCTGTTGTGGCCGGACAGCTCCGCGGAAAAATCCCGCTCCACCTTCGATACGCTGCTTTCACGCCTGCGCAAGACCCTCGAGCCCCTGCTCCATCCCGTCCCGGTGAAGCATTATCTCAGCCTGCAGAAGGGAATTCTCTGCCTGGAAAACTGCCGGGTCGATGCCGAAGCATTCGTGGCCGCCGCCAGGGGCGGGCTGCGCCATGCCCAGCGAGAAGCGCCCTGGCAGGGCGCCATCGCTCTGGACCTTGCGGTGGAGCTCTGGAGAGGACCCTACCTGGGCGGGCTGGCGGTGGACGAGTCGGTGGACCGGCTGCGTGCCGAACTGGAGGGGCTGTACTTCAAGGTCGTCGGCCTTTGGGCGCGGCTGCGGGCGGGAGCCGGCCTCGTCTCCGAGGCCATCGAGGTGGCCAGCGCCGCCCTGAAGCTCGACCCCACCAACCATTCGCTGGTGCAGCTTCTCTACGGGCTGTACACCCAGGCGGGCAACCCCGTGGAGGCCGGCAAGGTCCTCAAGGCCTACCGCGAGCAATTGGAGCGGGAGGAATATTCTCCCGCGGAGATCGGCCAGGCGCTGGAGTCCCTCTGGGCGCCGGCCCCCTGAGCGGTTTTGTCGGGTGCATTCGCGCCGGGGTGGAATCATCCCGGCCTTCTTTTTTTATTTAATACAACTGGAGGGTCGCTTTTTTCATGAACTGGTCAATGCAGTTTCCGGGCAACGTTTGCCGAATCATCACCTTTTTGCTCCCGCTGGTCCTTTGGGGGACCTCAGCCTTCGGCTCCGGCTACGCGGTCTATACCCAGGGCGCCGGGGCTTTGGCCCAGGGCAATGCGGTTGTCGCCCACCTCGACGACCCCTCGGCCATATTCTTCAATCCGGCCCTGATCGGCAAGCTGCCCGGGACCCAGTTCCAGGCCGGCACCACGCTGATCCATGCCTCGCGCAAGTTCGAAAGCGACCTTTCGGGGAGCACCTTCGAGGGGGAAGGGGACAATCATTTTCCCAGCACCCTGTATGTCACCCATCGCTTCAACCCCCGGCTCTCGGCGGGCCTGGGGGTTTTCTCCCCCTTCGGGCTCGGTACCCGCTGGGACGAGGACTGGGAAGGCCGGTACATCGCCACCAGCTCGGAGCTGACCACCTTCAACATCAACCCCGTTGTTTGCTGGCAGGCCCTGCCCGGGCTCTCTCTGGCCGGCGGGGTCGACCTGCTGCTGCTCGACGCCACCTTGAAGAAAAAGCTCGCGCTCTCGCCCCTGCCCGATGGGGAGCAGAGGTTTCGCGGCGACGGCGAAGGGCTCGGCTACAACCTCGGCCTGCTGCTTGATCTGGGGGAGAGCCTGGCGTTGGGGCTGCACTACCGCAGCGAGATCGACATCGATATCGAAGGTGAGGCCCGCTTTTCGCTGCCTGCCGGTACGCCGCCCGTCATCAGCGCCATGCTGCAGAACACCGACGGCGAAACCCGCATCACCCTGCCCCGCCAGGCCCAGGCCGGGCTGGCATTCAAGGGGGTACCCCGGCTGCTGGTGGAAGTCGGGGCCCGCTGGGAGGATTGGTCGGACTTCGAGCGGCTGCGGATCGACCTCGATTCCGGGCTGTCCACGACCACCGAACGGGACTGGAAGGACGTGTTCGGCTACCACCTGGGTGGGCGCTACCAGCTGTCCGAGGACCTGGGGCTGCTGGCAGGCTATCTCTACGACGGCACCCCCGCGCCGGACCGGACCTTCGACCCCTCCATCCCCACCGCGAAATCCCAGATGGTGTCCGTCGGAGTCGATCTGGACCGGGAGCGCTACCGGGTGCAGCTGGGCTATGCCTTCCAGAAATACCGGGACCGCGACAAGGACAATGCCGTCGGGGCCGCCGAAGGGGGCGCGGCCAACGGCACCTATCGAACCGAGATCCACATGGTCGGGCTGAGCCTGACCTGGCGGCTGTTGTAGGCAGCATCCAACCTCGCATTCTGCCCTTTTCCAGCCAGGCCGTCCCGGAATCCCCGGGGCGGCCGTTTTTTTTATTGGGTAAAAATAATATTGCATGGCATCGGCTGTAAGAAATTTGTGAGCAGGCAAATCGTATATTCCCATCATTAAATCTCGGAGCCGAACAGGCCGAGGCTGGGCGCCAGCCCGCCACCCTGAAATCGGATGCCTTTGGCAATGGTGGGACAATGTTCACTATGACTGAAGAACGGGAAATTCATCCTTTTTGCTCTCAGCTTCTTGAACAGCTACTCAGTTCCCCGGCGAATCTTCCGGCCTTCGCAGCCGTTCAGGTTGTTGCCCTCAAGCCGGCCCGGATCGGCAACCCGCTGTTGATTCAGGGACCGAAAGGCAGCGGAAAAACCCGATTGCTGCACTATTTTCATCGCGAGCTTCGCAGGTGCCACCCAACTGCCAGAATCTTCCCTCTGCCTGCCGCTGCCTTTTTCGAGCCCGGCGGTGAGTTGCTCAAGGTGTGGAAACAAGCGCTCCTCAATGAACCTCCCTCCGGAGTCTGGGCGGTACTTATTGACGGCATCGAGGTTCTCGACAACCAACGGGAAGCCTTCGAGTTTCTGGCTCGTTTCGTGGCCTACTGCATTCAGGCGGGAGGCCAGGTTGTCCTTACCGGTTCGCTGGACGAGTTGGACGTGAATGAGGCAACCGACCGAATCCAGCTCAGTTGCTCCAGGATGCTCCGTGTGGACCTTGGGGTGGATTCTGGGTCGATGGTAAAAAACTGACAAGAAAGCCCGTGGTCGGTGGGAAGTTGGTCGGGTTGTTTATTAGGCGGGAGAACTGGCGCCCTTGAGCATAGGCATTTTGTACGTGGAAGATCATGAAGTGTTCCATGACTGCATGCGTCATTTCTTCGATTCCCAGACAGAAATGAAGATCCTTGCCGTGGCCAACAACGGCCGTACTGCCGTCAAACTGGCCAGAGATCTGAGCCCCGATGTCATTATCATGGATATCATGATTCCGGCCCTCAACGGCATCGAAGCCACCAGGCAGATCGTGCAGGAGAACCCCAAGGTGCGGGTCATCGGGCTTTCGGTGGTTTCGGACGGCAGACGGGTGATGGAGATGTTCCGTGCCGGGGCGCGGGGGTACGTCTCCAAGGAGTGTGCTTTTTCCGAGCTGGTGCATGCGATCCAGGTGGTCATGGCGGGGAAAATGTACCTGAGCCCCAGCGTCACCGACCTGGTGGTGGATGACTACCTGAACCATACGCCTGCGGAATCGGTGGCCGGACTGGATCTGCTCAGCGCCAGGGAAAAGGAGATTCTTCACCTGGTTGCCGAGGGAAAAACCAGCAAGGACATTGCCGACGAACTCCACCTGGCCCCCAAAACCATCGAAACCCACCGTGCCAGCATCATGAAAAAGCTGAACCTGAACAGTATCGCCGACTTGATAAAATTCGCGATCCGGGAAGGCCTGATCGATCTGTGAAAAGCGTTGGGGGGGGGAGGGGCGCGGCCAGGTGATTTTCAGGGTTTTCCCGGTGAAAAATCAGGGTATGTACGGATTGTTATTTGTGTTTCATTTCCATAGGGTTATGCGGAGTCTCAATACCTTCTTCGATATGAGCAACCTCAGAGCAATTAGGACAATTACGGCAACTAATAAACAATTGGACCATTCAAGACTGAAAGTTTGCGCTTAGGAGTGCAAAGAGTGCCGCCGCAATTGGGATGTCATTAAGGCCATTTGGCCCAAAAAATGGAGGTGGAAAATGAAAATGATGAAAAAAAAGGGTTGCTTGCGCTGGATTTCCGTTACCGTTCTCTACTTTTTTGTTTCATTCAGCGTGCTTCCGCTTGTTGGATGCTCGGGAGGAGGTGGAGGACACGACCAACCAGCAACCTCGAATGAGCTTGGGAACAACGAACCCTTCACTCTTCCCGGAGATGGAATGGCAGATGGCGGAGCCATGACCCTTTCCAACTATGTTGGCGAAGCTGGGGTCTCTCCGACCGAAAGTGATGGCACAGCGGTGATTTCAAGCACTCAGCTTCGCGATGACATCACGGTGAAGGTCGTCGATGAAGTTACCGGCCAGGTTCTGCCCAACATCAATGTCCAGTGGATGGCGCATCAGGGGATGCTCAAGGTGGTGACCTCCGATCCCTCCGGACAATGGGCGCCGACCATGTACCAGGGCGACCCCACATCCCCGACCACGGCTTCGGTTCAGTCAACCGGCGGAGCCCCCTATCGGGTGCAGCCTCAGGTGCTGCTGACCGGTACGCTGCTTTTAATTACCGTGGTATCCATTACCTTGGCCGAACTTGATTACATCACCGATGTCTACCAGATGAACAGGTACCACATCACCAACGCTGCCAGTGTTTCCCCGGGCTATGGGGTGTTTCGCTCAACCGTTGGTGAATTGGCAGATTACATGTCGGCCTATTACAGTGGAAAAAGCGCCACCATCTCCCTTGCCCTGAACTATATAACTGCCGGCATTCCCTTTCCTACCGACGGATGGTCGGCTTTTGGGATGGTTATCAACGAAAGCTCATCTGCCATAATCGGGATGCTTTTGAATGAATTGGCAAGTGTTAGCTCAGCATCCCTCTACGGGGACAACATCACCGAAAATACCGAGATATGGGTGGTCATTGAAAATTGGGATTCGGTAGGCAACGATTTCCTGTATGACGTCGATATCAAGATTCTCCCCTTGAGTTGGGATGACCAATACGAAGACAATAACTCGTTGGCGGCGGCCAAGACCCTCCGCACAACCTCGGAAAACAATCTGGTTGTCTACCAGCAGAACCCTGACTTCTACCGTTATTACCTGAACCCCGGTGACAGTCTGAATGTCGAGGTTAGCTTCCTAAATGCCAAGGGTAATATCGATCTCAACCTCTACGGGCCCGACCAGACCCTCATCGACCAGTCCACCGGTACGGGCAACACCGAGGCGGTGGGAGCCACCAACGCCACGGCGGGATGGTATTACCTGGAGGTCAGCAACACAGGCGGCCAGTGGGACGGCAACATGTACAACATCAGTTCTTCAAGCGTCGGGGGGGAGGCCATCACCAACCGGGGAGACATGCGGTTCGTCCTTACCTGGGGGGAATCACCGAGGGACCTGGACAGCCACATGGTGACGCCTTCGATCGAGGGGCTTTCGCATCACATTTATTTCGGCAACCAGCTGGATCCCGAGGTTTCCCCGTTCGTGGGCCTGGACGTAGACGATACCTCAGGGTTTGGTCCCGAAACCATAACCGTTAAGGAATTCTTCCCGGGGACCTACAAATACTCCGTTCACAACTTCAGCGGCAGCCCCGATATTGTCAACTCCCAGGCCAAGGTGTCCATCTTTGACAACCTTGGGCTAGTTGAAGAACTTGATATCCCCACTACGGGCTCAGGTCTTTGGTGGAATGTCCTGGAAGTGGATGGCAGCACTCGGAACCTGACGATAATTAATCAGATCAGCAACACTTCGCTTAATTGACCTTTGGCTTGAACAGGGGGCAATCCATGAAATGGTTTGCCCCCTGTTTTAACTTCCGCACCTTCAACTTGAGTGAAAATGGGAGGGCATGACCTGTCGAAACTGTGGTTATCTCTTTTTGCGGGGGGCGTGTTCTTTTTTTCAGGTTGCGCGGTCAGCCAACCACAGATGGCCGATTTCGAAAAATCTATCGACACAGTGGCCGTGGTCTCCCTCGGCGTCAACAGATAATTTCGTTCATTTAAGAGTTGACATCTCTAACCGCTCCGCTAAAATAAGGACCAATTTGGTATTAAATTAAACCCGAGCGCGAAAGGAGACTTGGCCAATGGCTACCTGGAATTGCGAAAAGTGCGGTCATGAGAAGGAAGGGCGCTGCAAGCCCAAGAAATGCCCCACCTGTAACGAGCAGACCAACTTCGTCAAAAAGGGGTAATCCCCCCATCACATAGACTCTCTCTTCTCTCCGACAACAAGGGGAAGGCGCTCAGCCTTCCCCTTGCTGTTTTTCGGGAGGGGGAAAATGCCGCTGGAGAAATTCCCGCCACTGCTGCCAGTAGGCCTCGCCGCCGGCCTCGTAGGTGTCGTTGTGGCCGGCGCCGCGGATCAGGTGGAAGGTCTTGGGCTGATTGGCTCTCTCGAACAGGCCGCGGGCCATTTTTTCGGGGACGATGTGGTCGCGGTCGCCCTGGAACATCAACAGGGGGACGTGGATTCTGGCCAGCTTGTTGAAGCTGTCGTAGCGGGCGTCGAGGGCCCAGCCGAGCAGCAGGTAGAGGATGGGGTTGTGGCGCCAGCCCATGGCGGCGATGGAGGGGAAGGGGGTCTCGAGCACCAGCGCCCCCGGGGGCTGCTCCAGGGCGAGCTGCACGGCGACCCCGGCGCCGAGGGAGCGGCCGAAGTAGATCATCCGCTGCGGCTGCCAGCCGCGCTGCTGCAGCCAGGCCAGGGCCCCGCGGGCGTCGGCGTAGGTTCCCTCCTCGCTGGCCTTGCCGCTGCTTTTGCCGTAACCCCGGTAGTCGAAGATGAACACCGAAAGGCCGAGCAGGCGGTGAAACAGGCGAAGATTGTCCAGCCGGTGGGAGATGTTGCCGGCGTTGCCGTGGCAGAACAGCACCAGCGGCCTTTCGGGGTCACCCGGGACCAGCCAGCCGTGGATCGTTTCGCCGTCGGCCGTGGGGTAGAAAACCTCCTCGAAGGGCAGGTCGTAGAGGGCCGGGGTGGCGACCAGGTGGGCTTCGGGAAAAAAGACGAACTGATGGTCCATGGCGGCCAGGGCAGGTTGTGGGGCCAACGCTGCGGTGCCGAGGATCAGCAGGGCGAACGCCAGCGCGAGAGGGGGCAGGAGTCGGTTCATATCCCCCATTATACCTTCACCCAATTCGCACTGCCCGCCCGCCAACCGTAGGGGCAGACCTGCGTGTCTGCCCTGGGTTTGGGTGTCTGCCCGGGACCTGCTTACCTACCAGGAGGCGTGTCTAAACCTGCCAGGGCGAATACATAGGTTCGCCCCTACTTGCGCCAGAAGGTCGGGAAGAACAGCACCAGCACGGTGAACAGTTCGAGGCGGCCGAGCAGCATGCAGAAGGTCAGCACCAGCTTGCCCAGGGCAGGCACGTGGGCGAAGTTGTCCACCGGACCTACCGAGCCTAACCCGGGGCCGATGTTGCTCAGGGTGGCGATGACCGAGGCGCCGGCCGAGACCAGGTCCATGCCGAGGGCGGCCATCAGGAAGCTGGCGGTGACGAAGACCCCCATGTAAAGGGCGAAGAAGCCGAGGATCGACTGCATGACCTCCTTGTCGACGGGGGTCTCGCCGAGCTTGACTAGGCGCACCGCGCGGGGGTGGATCAGCCGGTAGAGCTGGACGTGGGCGTGCTTGAACAGCAGCAGGATGCGCGCCACCTTCATGCCGCCGCCGGTGGAGCCGGCGCAGCCGCCGATGAACATGAGGAAGATCAGCACGTACTGGGCGAGCACCGGCCAAGCCTCGTAATCGGCGGTGCCGAAACCGGTGGTGGTGAGGATGGAGGAGGCCTGGAAGGCGCTGAAGCGCAGGTTGTCGGCCAGGCTCTGGTAGACCGTCCCCTGGTTGAGCCAGACCAGCACCACCGTGGCGCCCAGGGTGATGGCCAGGTAGAAGACGAACTCCTCGTTGCGCCAGTACTCGCGCAGCCGCCCGCGCAGGGCCTGGTAGTGCAGGGAGAAGTTGACCCCGGCAAGAAACATGAACAGGGTGATCACCCAGTCGATGTAAGCGCTGTCGTAGGCGCCCACCGAGGCGTTCTTGGTGGAGAAGCCGCCGGTGGCCAGGGTGGCGAAGGCGTGGCAGAGGGCGTCGAAGAAGCTCATGCCGCCGGCCATCAGCAGGGCGGTTTCGGCGCCGGTCAGCAGCACGTAGACCCCCCAGAGCAGCTTGGCGGTGTCCTGGATGCGCGGCTTCAGGCGGTCGGCAGTGGGGCCGGGGACTTCGGCCTTGAACAGCTGCATGCCGCCGACCCCGAGCATCGGCAGGATGGCCAGCGACAGTACGATGATCCCCATCCCGCCCAGCCAGTGGGTCAGCGCCCGCCACAGCAGGATGCTTTCGGGGAGGCCCTCGATCTGGGTGAGGATGGTCGAGCCGGTGGTGGTGAAACCGCTCATGGTCTCGAACACGGCGTCGACAAAGGAGGGGATGGCCCCGGAAAAGAGAAAGGGGAGCGCACCGAACAGGGCGAACACGGTCCAACCGAAGGTGACCACCGCGAACCCTTCGCGCACCGAAATGTCCCTGACGCTGCGGCAGGTCTTGAACAGCACCGCGCCGACGATGACCGATACCGCGGCCGCCAGCAGAAAAGCCCAGGCCGCGCCGTCGCCGTAGTACAGGGAGAAGGGGATCGGCACCAGCAGGGCGGCGGCCAGAAACAGCAGCAGTGCGCCCAGGATCCGCAGGGTGGTCAGGGCGTTCATGCTACTCGAAGAACCTTTCGATCTTGGGCAGCGCCTCGGGCAGGGCGAAGATCACCACCCGGTCGCCTTCGACCATGCGGCTTTCGCCGGTAGGGACCTCGTAGCTCTCCTTGTGGACGATGGCGCCGATGATGGCTCCGTGGGGGAAGTTCAAACTCTTCAGCGGAGTGCCGATGCAGCCGCTGTCGGGCTTGACCTGGATCTCCATGACCTCGGCGTTGCTCCCCTCGATGGCGGCCAGGGAGATGACCTCGCCGCGGCGCACGTACTTGAGGATGGTGCCGGCTGCCGCCAGGCGCGGCGAGACGCAGGCGTCGATGCCCAGGCTCGGGGCGAGGCTGAGCAGTTCGGGTTTGTTGACCAGGGTGAGGATGCGCCGCGCTCCCTGTTGTTTGGCGAGCAGCGAGCAGAGGATGTTGGTCTCGTCGTTGTCGGTGACCGCGACGAAGATGTCGGCGCCGTCCACCCCCTCGTCGATCAGGGTGCGGACGTCGGTCCCCTCGGCGTGGATCACCATGGTTTTGCTCAGTTTGGCCGAGAGTTTTTCGCAGCGCGCCTCGTCGCGGTCGATGAGGCGCACGTCGAAGCTCATCTTCTCCAGATCCGCGGCGATGTGCAGGCCGATGTGGCCGCCGCCGAGGATGAAGGCCCGCGGGCGGCGCTTTTTCTTCTCGTCCTCGAGCTTGAGCATGTACTGGATGGCGGGCAGGTCCTGCTTGTGGGCGAGGATGAAGATGCTGTCGCCGGCCTGGATCGTATCATCGCCGCGGGGGATGATGGTGCGCCCGCCGCGGCCGATGGCGGTCACCACGAAGCGGTACATGCCGCGGATCTCCCCCAGTTCGCGCAGGGTCAGGTCGCACAGGGGGCTGGTCTCGTTGATGCGGTAGCCGATGAACTGGATCTGCCCCTCGACGAATTCGGCGACGTCGAAGGCCCCGCTGCGGCAGGCGATCTTGACGATCTCGTCGGCCACCGCGTCGTCGGGGTTGATCAGCAGGTCGATGCCCAGCTTCTCCTTGGAGAGCACCGCTCCCCGGCTGGAGTATTCGATGCTCTTGACCCGGGCCACCCGGGTGGTGACGTTGTATTCGCGGGCCAGCAGGCAGGCGAGGATGTTCACCTCGTCGAGATCGGTGACGGCGATGAAGATGTCGGTCTGCTTGATCCCGGCCTGCTCGAGGGTTTCGGCGCTGGCGCCGTTGCCGAGGATGCCGAGCACGTTGAGGCGGTCCTGGGCGCGGCTCAGGTGCTCCTGGTTGCGGTCCAGCAGGGTGACCTCGTGACCTTCCAGGGAGAGGCGCTCGCAGAGAAAGTAACCGACCTGGCCGGCGCCGATGATCAGGATTTTCATTATGGGTTCACGCTGGTTTAGGGGCTGTGAGGGCCGTTGATGTCCGGCGAAGCGCTCTAATAAATGGCATAAATTACGATTTTCTGCAAGCAGGCCGCAGCAAAGGACGCTGGTCCCGGTTGTTGCCGGCCCGGGGATGGGCTACAATGGCGGGCCGAACCGAAGGAGGTTGTCAATATGGATTTTTTTCTGGATGTGCCTGAAGAGCAGCTGCGCCGCGAGCGGGAGAAGGCCCGCGAGTTGCGCAAGAGCCAGTGGTGGAAGAACCGCATCGCCGCCGGATGCTGCCATTACTGCCAGACCCAGGTGCCGCCGAAGGAGCTGACCCTGGACCACGTCGTGCCCCTGGTGCGCGGCGGCCGCAGCACCCGGGGCAACTGCGTTCCCGCCTGCAAGGAGTGCAACAGCAAAAAGCAGAGCCTGCTGCCGATGGAGTGGGAGGAATATCTGGAGAAACTGGGCAAATCGTAGGGGCAGGCCTCGTGCCTGCCCAACTCCCGTGGGACCTCCCCAGGCACCAGGCGATGGGACGCCGAAAACCCCGGGTACCCACGAGGGGTGCCCCTACAGTTCCTCCTCGGGCGCCTGGTCGTCCTCTTCCGCTTCTTCATCGACGTAGTTCTCGTCGAGAAATTTCTCCAGAAACCGCCGGTTGTCGCGGATGCGCTGCTCGACCTCGCGCTGCAGCGCCTCGAGGCCGGGAAAACGGCAGCCGCCCCCCTCGGCCTTCTCCCCTCCTGCCGGGGGAGTTTCTTTATCCTCAGTATCCTCAGCCATTCCTCTTCTCGATCGCTTTGCGGTACAGCTCCAGATAGCGCTGGGCCGAGCCTTCCCAGGAAAAATTTCCCCGCATCCCGTGCTGCACCAGCTGCCGCCACCCCTGGCGCTCGGCATGCAGGGTCAGCGCCCGGTCGAGGGCGCCCAGCAGGGCCCAGGCCTGGGGCTCGCGGAACTTGAAGCCGTTGGCCCGAGCCGGGTCCTGCTGCGGGTCGATGATGGTGTCGGCCAGCCCTCCGGTCTCACGCACCACCGGCACCACGCCGTAGCGTAGGGCGATCAGCTGCCCCAGGCCGCAGGGTTCGTAGAGGCTCGGCATCAGAAACAGGTCACTGCCGGCGTAGATGCGCCTTGAGAGGGCGTCATCGAAGCTCAGGTTGATGGAGACCCGTCCCGGGTAGCGGTCCTTGAGGCGGGTGAAGCGCTCCATGTGTTTCTGATCGCCGGTGCCGAGCAGCACGAACTGCAGGTGCCGCTGCATCAGCCCCTCCCAGGCCTGCTCGACGATCTCCAACCCCTTCTGGGTGTCGAGCCGGGTGACCATGGCGAGGATGGGGACCGAGGGGTCGACGGCCAGGCCGAGCTGCTGCTGCAGGGCCCGTTTGCACTGCGCCTTGCCCTCCAGGTGCTCGGCATCGTAGGGGGCGGGCAGGGCGGGGTCCGCAGCGGGATTCCAGAACCCCGGGTCGATGCCGTTGACGATGCCGTGAAGGTCGGCGCCGCGGTGGCGCAGGATGCCGTCGAAGCCGATCCCCATCTCGGGGGTCTGGATCTCGCGGCAGTAGGTTTTCGAGACCGTGTTGAGCAGGTCGGAAAACATCAGGCCGCCCTTGAGGAAGGAGAGGCCGCCGTAGTACTCGAGGGCGTGCATCGAGCCCAGGGCCGGGTCGAGGCCGAGCTCGTCGAGGATCTCGCGGCCGAACATCCCCTGGTAGCCGAGGTTGTGGATGGTCAGCAGGGTGCCGGTCCCCGAGTAGAAGGGGTCGTCCCCGTATTCGCTGCGCAGCAGCGCCGGCACCAGCCCGCTCTGCCAGTCGTTGAGATGAATCACCTCGGGGCGGAAGTCGAGTAGCGGCAGCGCCTCGAGCACCGCCCGGCAGAAAAAGCCGAAGCGGCGGTGGTTGTCGTCAAAGTCGCCGGCGGGGGTGCCGTAGAGCCCCTCGCGCTCGAAATACTCGCGGTTTTCCACAAAATAGACCGGCACCTTGCCGAGGGCCCCGCGGTGGATATTGGCGATGTGCGCCGCCCCGGCGATCTCCACCTCGAGGCTGGCGACGCGCTTCTCCAGGGTCTCGCCACGCCGGGCGACGGCCTGGTAGAAGGGCATGATGATACGCACGTCGTGCCCCAGGCGGCGCAGCGCCTGGGGGAGCGAGCCGGCCACGTCGGCCAGCCCGCCGCTTTTGGCGAAGGGGGTCACTTCCGAGGAGACCAGCAGGATCTTGCGTTTCTTGGCGGCCTTGCCCACGGCCGGCCGGGGGAAGCGCTCCTGCAGATCGCTGCGGACCAGTTCGAGGAAGGCGCCGAGCTGATAGCCGGCCTGGACGGCGTGCGCCTGCAGCCGCTGCAGCTCGCCGTGGGTCGCCACCAGATGGGCGAGCAGTCCCGGGGCATCGTCGGCGAATTGAACCCGGGCCTCGATGACCGCCGCGGTGAACAGCCCTTCGCTCAACTCCTCCAGTGCCTCGCGGTTGAACCATTCGATCCCGTCGGCCCAGTTCACCTGCAGAAAACCGCGCACCTGCGGGTCGCGCAGCAGGCGGGCGAAATTGCGCTGCCCGCCGCCGGGGGCCCAGAAGTGCTGGTGGCGGATCAGCACCCTGACCAGGTGGGCATCGCGGCCGGCGGCTGGGCCGCCCAGAGCCTGCTGCAGGGCGTGCTCGAGCAGGAACTGTTCGAACCAGTCGGCCGAGCGCTGGGCCGAGCGGATGCCCGGCTCGGGTTCGGCGAGCCGGTGAGCCACCAGGTAGGGGAGCGCCCGGCGCGGGAATCCGTCGCCGGCCAACTGGGCGCGCAGCAGTTCCAGGGCCTGCTGCTCCTCCTTGCGGCGCCCCTTGCGCCCGGCCAGGGCCGCCAGGGCGGTCATTTCTGCCAAAATCCGCTGTTGCTGCTGGCCGGCTGGGGCCGTGTGCGGCGCCAACTGCGTGAGGATCAGGAGAAAACTCTCCAGTCCCTCGCTGAACTTCAGCCAGGCCGGCTCCTTTTTGCGGGCCGCCGCGGAGAGGGCCAGGGCGGCGGGCAGCTGCTGCAACAAATCCAGGGCCATCAGCGCCTGGAAGGCCCGGATCAGGGGGGCGTAGCGGATCCGCCGCAGCTCCCAGTCGAGGCTCGGCACGCCGCGGCCGTCAAGGTCCCGGCAGAGCTGGCCCCAGAGGCCGTCGGCGTCGTGGATCTGCTTAAAATCGAGAAACCCCCGGTATTCGTAGGGGCCGAGCTGCAGATGCAGCCCCTGCTCGGCCAGCTCGCCGCAGGGGAGCAGGTACTCCAGCCCCTGGCGGTGGTCCCGGTAGCGCAGGTAATGGTCCGGCTGGACGGAAAGCCCCAGGGCCTGGGCGAGGGTGGTGCCCACCAGGCGGGTCTCCTCGCCGGGTTCGGGGAGGTTGCGCTGCACCGAGTGGTGGATCCAGCCGCCGGTGTCGCCGTAGTGGTTGTTGAAGACGACCAGGGCCCGCTCCTCCCCCAGGGCGTTGGAGTAGGCGAAGACATTCTCGTCGACGTGGCCGCCGCTCCAGAAATCGTAGAGCTGGAAGTTCTCGGCGCCGCTGAACAGGCGCCGGCGGTGCATCAGCGGAAAAATCTGCGCCTCGTGGTGGCGGATGAAGGCTTCGTCGGGAGCTTCGTCCCAGTAGGCCTTGCGGTACTCCATGCCGTACTTTTCCTTGAGCCCCTCGACCTGGCCGTGGCCGAACATGGGCAGCCCCGGCATGGTCACCAGCAGCACGGCGACACCGAAATACTTGTCCAGCTTGCCGAATTGCTCTACCGCCGTGGCCTCGTCGGGGTTGTTCATGAAGTTGACGAAGCGCTGCAGGATGGCCGGCTGGAACTCGAGGATGTTCTTGATGACGCTGCGGTACTTGGCGTTCTCCTCGAGCTTGAGCATGTTCATGAAGGCGCTGTTGTAGACCCGGTGCATCCCCAGGGTGCGCACGAAATAGCCTTCCATCAGCCAGAAGGCCTCGGCGATCAGCAGGGTGTCGGGGACCTCGGCGGCCACCCGGTCGACCACCTCGCGCCAGAACTCCACCGGGAAGACCCGTTCGAACTCTTCGCGGCTCAGCCAGTGCTCGGCCCGCGAGGGGACCCCGGCGCCGCCGCCGGGCTGGGGGAACCAGAGCCGCTGGTAGTGTTTTTTGGCCAGGGTCATGGCGGCGTCGAAGCGGATCACCCGGAAGCGCCGGGCCACCCGGATGATGGTGCGGATCATCGCCTCGCGCACCTCGGGAAGCAGGTAGTTGAGTTGGGCCGTGTCGTTCCACGGCATGTGGGTGCCGTCGTTGCCGTGGTAGATGTAGCGGGTGCGGCCGTCGCGGCGGTCGTGGTACTTGAAGACCACCGCGGCGTCCGAATGGTTCCAGTAGCCGTCCTCGATCTGCAGGCTGACTGCCGAATCGTAGCTGAGGTCGGGGCCGGTAAAGCGGTAATTGATGTAGGGGGGCTGGTCGAGCTGGATGTACCAGTCGGGGTGCTCCACCAGCCACCTGGAAAAGATCCCCGTGTGGTTGGGGACCACGTCGCTGGCCAGGCGGATGCCCCGCTCGAGGCAGCGCTGTTCGAGCACCGCCAGGGCGTCCTCGCCGCCCAGGTCAGCGGCCACGATGTAGTCGTAAAGCGAGTAGGCCGAGCTCATCGCCTCGGGGTTGCCCATGATTCTCTTGATCTTCTGCGAGGCGGTCGAGCGCTCCCAGATGCCGATCAGCCACAGCGAGTTGAAGCCCCAGCGGGCCAGCTGGTCGAGTTCCTCGACCGGAATCTGGTCGAGGCGGGTGAGGGGGCGGCGGTATTTTTTCGAAAGCTGGTCGAGCCAGACGTAGATGGTCTTGGCGATCAGCACCACGTTGGGCATCCAGGCGGTGTCGGCCGAGAAGGCTTCGGGCTCGGCGTAATGCAGGTCGGGACCAGCGAACAGCGGCACCTGGGCCGGACCGGGGCCGAAGCCGCGCATGGTCTCTTCCTCGGCGAGCACGTCGAGGGCCACCAGCAGGCCGCGCAGCAGTTCTTCGGGGATCAGCTCCCCCCAGTGGTCGCGGATGTGGGCGACCTGGGCGGCCAGCGAGTCGGGCGCGGCCTCGATGGGCGCCCGCAGCAGGGCCAGCAGCGAGCGGCCGAGCAGCCCCGCCGCCGGCACCAGCTGCAGCCGGCTGTCCAGCTCCGCCAGGGCCTGCCGGTAGGCGACGGCGCGGCTCAATTCGGCATCGTCGAACAGCTCGCTGTAGCGCTGCGCCGCAGGGTTGGCGCTCTGGGTGGCGAGGATGAACAGCTCCACCAGGGTGTCGCGGCGGTTGGCGGCGGCCTGCTCCCCCTCCAGAAACTCGCCCTGGGGCTGGCCGTGCAGAACCTGCGCCGGCGGAAACAGGCCGACGAAGACCTGCTGGGCCCGGCCGAGGGCGGGCAGGGTCAGGGTCTGGCCGTCGATGCGGATGGCGTCGCGGCCGACGCTGCAGCGGTGGGCTTCGAGAAAGCGCCCGGCGACCAGCCGGAAGATCTCGTTGAGCAGCGCCAGCAGGTTGAGCTGGGCGGCACTTGCCGGTTGCCGGGGGCGGCGCCGGGTGAGGCTGCCCGCCACCTGCTGCAGCGGGCGCAGCCTGGAGGGCGGACGTTCACGCAGCAGCTCGGCGGGAAGCTCGAAAGTTTCCCGGGCCCGGGAGGAGATCTGCAGGGCCAGGGGGAAATAGTCACGGCGGTGCTGGTTGGCTTGGGTCATAGTATAGGAATCACCGGGTCTTCGGGGGGGTCAGAAAGAAACGGAAAGGTCGGTTTCCCGCAGAAAGCGGGCCGCGTCCTCCGGCCTGGTGGGGTTCATATGGAAGCCGGTACCCCACTCAAAGCCCGCGATGCGGGTCAGCCGCGGCACCAGTTCGATGTGCCAGTGGAAATCGTAGGGGAGCGAGTTCCAGTAATGGGGCTTCCCCAGGCGCAGGTGCATGGGCGGAGCGGTATGCAGCACGAAATTGAAAGGCGGGTCCCGCAGCACGCTGCGCAGCCGCATCAGGCTGTCCTTGAGCGCTCGGGCCAGGGCGGCGATCTCCTGCTCGCTGAGCAGGGCGAAATCGTGGCTGTGGCGGCGCGGGACGATGCGCATTTCGAAGGCCTGGCTCGAGGCGTAGGGGGTGTAGACGACGTAGTCGCCGTCGTCCCGGACCACACCGCTGCCGTTGGCCAGCTCCTGGTTGAGCAGGTCGCAGATCAGGCAGCGCTCCTTGCGTTCGAAATACTCACGGCAGGCCGATAGCTTGGTGGAGACCGCCTGCGGGGTGACCGGCACCGCGATCAGCTGGGAGTGGGAATGGGGGATGGTGGCTCCGGCCTCGAGACCGTGGTTCTTGAAGATCAGGATATAGCGAAACCGCGAGTCCCGGCGCAGGTCGAGCAGGCGGGCCTGGTAAGCCTTGAGGACGTCGGCGATCTCCAGAGGACTGAGGTCGGCCATGTTGCGCTCGTGGTCGGGGTTTTCCACGATCACCTCGTGGGCGCCGATGCCGTTCATGACGTCGTAAAGCCCCGCTCCCCGCTTGTCGAGGTCTCCCTCGATGCCGAGTACCGGGTACTTGTTGGGAATCACCCGCACCCGCCAGCCAGGGGTGTTCGGCCGGCTGCCGTCGGTGCGGATGGCGAATACCTCGTGGGTGGTCTTCTCTTCGCGCCCGTAGCAGAACGGGCAGGCCGACATGACGACCTTCTCCCGGTCGATGATGAAATCCTGGGGCCGGCGGCCGCGGTTGTTGGCGAGAATCACCCAGTTTTTTTTCAGCGGGTCCCAGCGCAGTTCGGACACGAAATGCTCCTTTCAGGAGGCGGGAGTAACCAGGCGCGAGCCTTCAGCCTTTGTCCTGCCTCAAACATACCAATCATCGATGCCGAGCGGGGAGCCGCGGTAGACCAGCTTGAGCGGGCCCTCGGCGGGCCAGCGGGCCGACTCGCTGCCGTCGGTAACCAGGTGAAACGAAAGGGTGAAGCTCTGCCCCGCCTGCAGCTCGAGGATGGCCAGGGGGATGGCGGCCTCGACGATGCGCCGGCAGGCGCAGCGCCCCTCGCCGACAGCCCCGGCTGAACCCTCGGCGAAAATCGGCAGGGAAGCCGCCCCGGGGTGAAGGGTGGCCCTGAACACAGCGCCGGCGGCGAGGCGGACCTCCAGGCGTCCGCCGGGGCCGATCAGCCCCTGCAGCTCTTCCTTGGGGTCGAGGCGAAGGTAGAGGTTCTGCTCATCGTAGCCGTAGTGCAGCATTTCGAATTCGCCGTGGGCGGCATGCATGGCGCCGCCGGCGGAGAGGTCGGCGAAACCGGCCGCCAGCCACTCGAAGTAGTCGGTGATCCGCCCGTCGATGGTGGGGGTGAACAGCGCCGTCGGCTCGTGAACCGCGCCTGGTTTGAGCGGCGGCTTGATGGCCTGGTGCAGGTGCTGGGGGACCGCCAGCCCGGCCTCCATGTAAAGGGCTTCGAGGTGGCGGCGGAACAGCCGGTCGAAGATGTCGGCCTGGGCGCTGACGTGATCGTCGCCGAACCACCAGAACCAGTCGCTCCCCTCGGCGCGCAGCAGGTGCATCACGGTCTCGGGGATGTCGCCGCCGGCCTCGGCGATGGCCTGCCGCAGGGTGCTTTTGCCAAAAACGTCGCGGCGGCCCCGCTCGAGCCACTCCCAGGCGGTGTTCTCCTCGGGATGACCGATCCAGATGGTGAAATCGGAGTTGATCCAGGAGCCGGGGGCAATGCGCTCGATCGCCACCGGTTCGCTGGCGGCGATGGCCTCGGAGATGGTGGTCATCTCCAGGGCGCGGTCCTCGAGCAGGCCGCGGTAGAGCGCGCTCAGGAAGGGATGGCCGTTGTCCTGGTAGCGCTCCCAGCAGTTCTCCCCGTCGAGGATCAGCGGCACCACCCCGCCCGGGACCGCCTCGGCGATGCGCCGCAGCTGCCCGAGCAGGTCCGCCGCGGCCCGCTGGGGATCCCAGTGGGCGTAGACGAAGCCGATGCGATCCGAGAGGTCGCGGTCGCGAAACAGCAGCGGCAGCCCTTCGAAGCTGTAGGGCCGGTAGAGCCGGCGCCGGTCGCCGAGCCCGCCGGGGAGGCTCTTGGCCAGAATCCCCTCGTCCGAGGCCGCCCACAGCGCGCCCTCCTCGCGCATGATGCGCAGCCCCTCCTCGCTCACCGCCCCTTCGGCCGGCCACATCCCCCGTGCCCGCTCCCCCAGCTGCGCACTGACAAAATCGAGCCCCAGGCGCACCTGCAGGCGCCCGTCCTCGGCGTGGCGAAAGGCGGTGGCCGGCAGCTGGATGCCCGGCGTTGCCCGGGCGGCGGTGTCGGTTCCGCAGAGCAGCGGCAGGATCGGGTGGGCGTAAGGGGTGACGGAGATTTCGATGGTTCCGGCCGCTTCCAGCTGGCGGTAGCGTTCGGCCACCCCGGCCACCACCCGGTCGTAGAGAGCGATCAGCCGGGCCTTGTCGGTTTCGCTGAATTTTTCGCCCTTGTCGTGCAGGTAGGCGACATGCTGCTCTTCCTGACGCAGGTGGTGGCCGCTCCAGGCCAGCAGAAACCAGACCTGCAGATCGCGCAGGTCCTGGTCGGAAAAGCCCTGGGCGGCCTGGCTGCCCAGCGTGTCGCGGCGCCGGGCCAGCTCGCGGTAGCGGGGGTAGGGGAGGATGTGGCGCTCCGAGTGCACGGAAAAAAACTGGGCCAGGATGAACTCGCGCTCCTCGTGGCTCATGTGGGCAGGATCCCGGGCCGCCGACTCCAGCCAGAGATCCTGGGCCTCGCCCCGGGCGTAGCGCTCGAGCTGCTCGAGCATGGTCGGCACCAGGTTGAAGGTCATCCGTGCCCCTTTAACCTGCTCGGCGGTGCGCAGCATCTCTGCGTAATCCTTGACCGCATGCAGGTAGGTCCAGGGCAGCAGGGTGCGCCCCGAAACCGGATCCCGGTAGTCAGGCTGGTGCATATGCCAGAGGATGGCGACTTTCAAGGGTTTCATGGGCGATACTTTCAAAACTTAGAAGCGGTGAAAAGGGTTCCTGATGCTCCCTCCCCTTCAAGGGGAGGGTCGGGGTGGGGATGGGGGTCGCCCCGAAGTGGCCCATCCCCCTCCTGGCATCCCCCTTGAAGGGGGAGGAGCCTAAACAGGGCGCTAAGCCCCCATCAGCTCCTTCTTCCAGCTCTCGACCTTCTGCCGGTAGGTCTCCAGCAGCTGGTCGGCCCGCTTGGCGTCGGCGGCTTCGGTGACGATGTGGGCCAGGGGGCGGTGCTGGTCGGGGAGCATCAGCACCCAGTCATCGCCCATCTGCACCTTGACGCCGTCGATGAAGGAGGCTTCGAGGTCCACCGAGTCCTCGCTCATCTTGCGCATGAGCCCCCCCTTGAGTTCCCAGGAGCAGGGGAGCTTGACGTGCCGGTAGCTGCGCTTGGGCAGGGTGCGGCGGATCTCGCCGAGGCTCTGGCCGGTGCGGGCGAGCAGCTCGAGGGTCTTGCCCACGGTGAACAGGGCGTCGAAGTTGGCCTGGAAACCGGGGAAGGCGAAGCGCCCGTCCATGGAGGCGGCCAGCTGAACCTGGCGTCCCTTGGCCCCTTCGACCAGGGAGCGTCCGTCCGACTTGGCGCGCAGGACGGTGAGCCCCGATTCGGCGGCCAGCCGCTCCACGCTGTGCGGGGCCGGCACCGGCATGACCAGGGTGCCCTTGCGCTCGGCCCGGCAGACCAGGGCCGCCAGCACGGTCAGGGCCTCGACGTCGGTGAGAACCTCGCCGGCCTCGTCGATGAGGGTCAGCCGCTCCCCCGAGGGGCCGAGCCAGACCCCTGCGGTGGCCTCGAGGGTGACCACGATGCGCGAGAGCTGCGCCAGCGATCTCTGGTCCTGGTCCGGGGTGTGGCCGCTGCTGCTCTCGAAGACGTGGGAGTTGAGCTCGATCACCTCGCAGCCCAGCTCGTTGAGCAGCGCCGGCAGCAGGTCCCCCGCCGGGGAATGGTTGAGGTCGATAACGATCTTGGGTCGGGTTTTGCGCAGGATGTCGCCGTCGAGGGCGCGCAGGTAGCCTTCGCGGTAGTAGTCGTAGATGCGCGGCAGCTCCGAAATTCCCCCCGGCTCCGAGTAGTGGACGCGGCGGAAGTTCTCCTTGAAGAAGATGCGCTCGATCCCCTTGGCGGTGGAGGAGGAGATCTCGTTGCCGTCGCCGTCGAAGAAGATGATCTCGGTGGCTGCCGAGTCCTCGGGGGACTGGCGGAAATGGATACCGCCGACCTCGCCGAAGGTGGAGAGCTTGTAGCGCAGCACCGGCAGGGAGATCATCTTGACGTCGCGCACGTTGACCCCGCTGGAGAGCAGGCCGCCGACGAAGGAGCGCTTGAGCATCCGCGAGGAGCGGATGGCGTCGCGCCCGGCGAGGATGAAGGCGTCCTTGGGCAGGGTCGAGCCGTAGGCGGCGCCGAGCTTGGCCGAGAACTCGGGGGTCAGCTCGACGTTGGTCAGCCCGTGCACCTGGGCGCCCTCGAAGAGGCTCTTGCGCCACTTCTCGCCCCAGATCAGGTTGGTGGTGACGATGGCGCCCCCCTCGATGACCTTGCGCGGCCAGACCTTGACGTCCTTTTTGATGAAGGCCTCGTCGCCGATGGTAGTCTCGTCGGCGATGACCGCCGCCTCCTCGATGACCACCCCCTGGCCGACCCGCACGTTGTGGCAGAGCACCGCGCCGGTGATGCGGCTGCCCTTGCGCACGTAGACGTTGTCCCAGAGGATGGCGTCCTGCAGTTCGGCGCCGTCCTCGATGACGCAGTTGCGCCCGACCACGCAGTTTTTCAGCTTGGCCCGGCCGAGCACCTGGGTGTTGTCGCCGAGCACCACCATCCCCTCGAGCAGGGACAGGTCGCCGGCGGCGACCAGGGTCTCTTCGCCCAAGTGGATGTCGGGCTTGCTTTCCCGGGCCCTGCGTTCCCTCACATCAATTTGAACCTTTTTCTGGGTGATGTCGCTGCAGGCCTCCAAATAGGCGTCGGTGTTGCCGATGTCGGCCCAGTAGCCCTTCAGGTTGCAGCCGAGCAGGGCCATCTGCTCTTGGAGCATCTTCGGAAAGACGTCCTTGGACCAGTCGCGGTTCTCACCGGTGGGGATCAGGTCGAGAACCTCGGGCTCGAGCACGTAGATCCCGGTATTGATGGTGTCGGAGAAGACCTCCCCCCAGCCCGGCTTCTCGAGAAACTTGGTAATGCGACCCTGCTTGTCGGTGATGACCACCCCGAATTGCAGGGGGTCCTTGACCGAGGTGAGGGTGATGGTGGCCAGGGCCTTGTTCTGCTCGTGGAAGCGCATGACCTCCGAGAGGTCGAAATCGGTGAGCAGGTCGCCGCTGATGATCATGAACCGCTCGGTCAGGTACTTGGAGGCCGCCTTCACCGCCCCGGCGGTGCCGAAATCCTCCAGCGGGGTGACGTAGGAGATGCGCACGCCGAACTCGCTGCCGTCGCCGAAGAAATTCTTGATGACCTCGGGCTGGTGGTAGAGCAGCAGCACCAGCTCGTCGATGCCGTGCTTTTTCAGCAGCTCGACGATGTGCAGCATGATCGGGCGGTTGAAAAGCGGAATCATCGGCTTGGGCAGGTTGATGGTGAGTGGATGGATGCGGGTGCCGAAACCGCCCGCCATGATGACAGCTTTCATTGAGGGAGCCTCCTTGTGAATGCCAGAAAAAGATTTCAGGAGTCAGAAAAAAACCTTACCGATCTTCCCTCACGGCTCCTGGAATCTTAAGTCGCTTTTTCTTTTTTAAGTTTTTGATTTCTTCTCCAGCAGGCGCTTGATCTCCTGCTTGAGTTCGGTCAGGTCCGAGCTTTTCACCACGTAGGCGTCGGCCAGCCAGGAGGAAAAATCCTCCTTGTAGCAGCTGAAGGCGGTGCAGAGAATCACCGGCAGGTCCGATTTCTGCTTGACGATCTTCTGCAGGATGTGCAGGCCGCTCTCCCCCTTCATCTGGATGTCCAGCACGATCAGGTCGTAGGCCTGTCTCTCCAGAAGCTCCGCGGCTTCGTTGCCCGAGCCGGCGGTATCCACTTGGTATCCCTCGTCTTCGAGTTCGGCGGCGTAAAGATGCCGGATATCCCTTTCGTCATCGACCACCAGCAGTCGGGTCATGTGGTTCCTCCCTGGGTTATTTTAAGTCGGATGGTAAAGGTCGTCCCTGCGCCCTCGCGGCTTTCGACACCCAGCTCCGCACCGTGTCCCTCGAGGATGCGCGCGCACAGAGACAGCCCCAGGCCGCTCCCCTGGTCCTTGGTCGAAAAGAAAGGTGCGGTGATCGAGCGCAGGGTCTCGGCGCTCATGCCGCTGCCGCTGTCCTTCAGGGTGAGGTGCAACTGGTCGTCGACGCGGCGGGTGGCGATTTCCAGCAGCCCCCCGCCGGGCATGGCTTCGAGGGCGTTGTTGAGAATGCTGCGCAGACAGTAAGCCATCTGCTTGTAGTCGATGTGCACCAGGGGCAGATTCGGCTCGAGGTCGAGTTGAAAGGTGACCCTGGCGAGCTTGAAGTCTTCCTGCATCCCGGCATAGACCCCGGTGACCAGCTGGTTGACGTCCCAGAGGTCGAGGGTGGGGTGCAGCGATTCGGAGTAGGAGAGAACCTCCTGCAGGACGGCCTCGAGGCGCCTGGTTTCGCGCACGATCGATTCGATGTAGCGGCGTTTCTGGTCGTCTTCGGGCGTGGTCTTGATCAGGCTGCGGGCAAATCCGCCGATGATGGTCAGCGGGTTGCGGATCGAGTGGGCGATGTTGGAGGCGATCTTCCCCACCAGCGCCATTTTCTCCATGCGCAGGATCTGCTCCTGCTGCTCCTGGAGCCGGCGGTTGGCGTCGGTCAGCCGCTCCAGCTCCTCCTGCAGCCGCTCGTAGAGCGAGGCCCGCTCGATGGCGAAGGAGACCGGCAGGGCGAAGGTCTCCAGCGACTGCAGATCCTCGCCGCTGATGGGGCGGCCGTTGATGATGTTGTCGGCCAGCAGCAGCCCGATCCTGCGGTTTTTGCTGATCAGCGGCACCAGGATCAGTTCGCGCACCCCGAGGGCCTCGGCCTGTTCGCGGGTGAGGTGCGGTTCACGGAGCAGATCGGTAATATGCCGGGAGGTCAACTCGTTGAGGGTGCGCACGAAGAGGTGGCCGTTGTCGCTCAACGGCACCGAAAGCAGCTCCAGCAGGTCGCGAAAGCGCTCCCGCTCGGCGGCCATCTTCTCTTCGAAAAAATGCCTGGCCAGCTCGCGCAGGGTCAGGTCGCGTTCGGCGATCTCCTGCCAGATGCGGCCGGCCTCCTCCCGGCGACGCGGTCCCACCGCGAAGTAGCCCTTGAGGTTCTGCCGCTCCTTGTCGACCAGCAGCAGGATCGCCCGGTTGAGGCCGAAGCCCTGGCCGGCGGTGACCGCGGTCAGGGCCATGGCGATGACCTCGTCCATGTCCACCGAGGTCTGCAGCACCAGGCTGACTTCATGCAGGAACTTGATCTCGCGGCTGCGCGTCTCGTTGAGGCTGCGCAGTGACTGAAGCTCCATCTTCAGGGCCAGCAGCTCCTCGATGGCATAGGGGAACAGCCCCGCCAGCCCGTCGAGCTGCCCGTTCATCGCCCGCAGATCCTCGAGAAAACGCGGGCACTCGATGCAGCGCAGCAGAAACCGTCTCTTGCGGTTCAGCAGCAGCTGCTGGTCCCACCCCTGGATGTAAGGGCACTCCTCGACGGCAATCTGTTCTTTGTTCCAGCAACAGCTTGGATCCACTTCAATTCACCCTAATCCGCCTCAAGGCAGCGGCTGCGGAATGCGCCGGCGAGTCGAGCCAAAGTATAACAATCGGGGCCGGCTTTGCAATGGGCTTTAGCGGCGGCTAATGGTCCCGCCCGCAGGCGCTTTGTCCTTGCCTGGGCGGTGCGGCGGTGGCATCATCGGCCCATGAGAGAAAAACGCTACCAGGTCTTTTCCAGCCACCTCAAAGAGCGCTTCGGCGGCCGCGTCCACAAGATCTCCGTCGACGCCGGTTTCTCCTGCCCCAACCGGGGCGGCACCCGCAACCGGCCCGGCTGTCTGTTCTGCGACCCCGACGGATCGGGGGCGGTGGGCATTGATCGTGGATTCCCGGTGACCGAACAACTGGAGCGGGGCAAGGAGATCATGGTGCGCAAGTACAAGGCCAGGCACTTTCTGGCCTATTTCCAGCCCTTCTCCAACACCAACGCCCCCCCGGCGCAGCTGCGCGCCCTCTACGACCAGGCCCTAGGCGTCGAGGGGGTGGTGGGGATGGCCGTGGGCACCCGCCCCGACTGCCTGCCGGCCGAGGTGCTCGACCTGCTCGGCGAGTACCACCGGCGCACCTATTTCTGGCTCGAGCTGGGGCTGCAGAGCATCCACGACAAGACCCTTGGTTACCTGCGCCGCGGCCACGACTACGCGACCTTCCTGCAGGCCTGCCACGGCGCCAGAGAACGCGGCCTTCGGCTCTGCGTCCATGTGATTCTCGGGCTCCCCGGGGAGGACCGGGCGATGATGCTGGAGACCGCGGCCGAGCTGGCCCGGCTGCGGGTGGACGGCATCAAGATCCACCTGCTGCACGTGCTCGAGGGCACCCCCCTGGGAGACCTGTACCGGCAGGGTCAGGTACCGATTCTCGAACAGGCCGAGTACGTGGAGCTGGCGGCGGATTTCATCGAACGGCTCCACCCCGCGACGCTCATTCACCGGCTGACCGGGGACGGGCCGCGGGACATACTGCTGGCGCCGCTCTGGTCGTTGAACAAGTGGGAGGTGCTGAACGCGATCGACGACGAACTGGAACGCCGGGGAACCCGGCAGGGGAGCAGGGTGCAGGGCCGCTGAGGCGGCGGGGGAGGGTAGAGAAACCTGTGGCGTCCGGTTCGGAAAGCTCTGCCGAACGCCTGCCAGCGGAAAGACGAAACCCCTTGGGGCTCAGTAACCCTGGTTCTGGTAATGGGCGGCGGGGGTCTGGCCGGACTGCAGTTCCGCAGTGCCGCCCCAGGAAACCAGCAGCAGCGACGCCCATGCAACACTGATGACGAGTACCATGATTCTAAACATGGCGCGTAAAATACAGAAAGGTGGATTAAAAATCAAGGGGTGAAAATGCCCCTCCGGCCCCCTTGCCCCGAAAAAGTTTCCTGTGCTATTTTTCCTCCTGATGGAGACCTCCCCGACAGCCGGGCACCCTTTCTGCCGCGCTGTCTTTTGCATTTCTAAAGGGCGCTTTTTTTCATGGATCTGACCACCCTCAACCAGGAGCAGCTCGCCGCGGTGCGCCACGCCGATGGCCCCCTGCTGTTGCTCGCCGGCGCCGGCTCGGGCAAGACCCGGGTCATCACCTTCCGCATCGGCTACCTGATCCGCCAACGGGGCGTGCTCCCGGCGCAACTCCTGGCCGTGACCTTCACCAACAAGGCCGCCAAGGAGATGAAGGAGCGGGTCGAGGAGCTGGTGGGCAAGCGCCAATGCCGGGGGATGATCATCTCCACCTTCCACTCGCTGTGCGTGCGCATCCTCAAGGAGGACATCGAGCGGCTCGGCTACAAGAAAAACTTCTCCATCTACGGCACCGCCGACCAGGTGCGGCTGATCAAGGACCTGATGCAGGCGGTGAACGTGGATGGCAAGAAGTACGACGCCGAGCGCATCCAGTGGATGATCTCCGACGCCAAGAACCGCCTGATCCCGCCCGAATCCTACACCGTCCGCTACCAGGACGAGTACGAATACCTCGCCGCCGAGGTCTACCCCAAGTACCAGAAGGCCCTCAAGGCCTTCAACGCCATCGATTTCGACGACATCATCATGCTCACGGTGCGGCTGTTCCGCGAACACCCCGACGTGCTCGAGAAATACCAGCAGCGCTTCCGTTACCTGATGGTCGACGAGTACCAGGACACCAACGCCGCCCAGTATCTGCTGCTGCGCTCTCTGGCCGGAGAGCGGCGCAACCTCTGCGTGGTCGGCGACGACGACCAGTCGATCTACGGCTGGCGGGGCGCCGACCTCGGCAACATCCTCGACTTCGAAAAGGATTTCCCCGGCGCGGCGGTCATCCGCCTCGAACAGAACTACCGCTCCACCGGCAACATCCTCGCCGCGGCCAACGCGGTGATCGGCAACAACCGCCAGAGAAAGGAAAAGGCCCTCTGGACCTCGGGTGACAAGGGGCGGCCAATCGAGCTTGTCCGCTGCATGGACGAGGAGGACGAGGCCCGCGTGGTCATGGAGCGGATCCACGCCGAACGCTTCCGCCACGAGCTGCAGTACCGCGAGTTCGCCATCCTCTACCGCACCAACGTGCAGTCGCGGGCCTTCGAGGAGCAGCTGCGCTACGAGAACATCCCCTACGTCTTGATCGGCGGCCAGCAGTTTTTCGACCGCAAGGAGGTCAAGGACGCCGTGGCTTACCTCAAGGTGCTGGTCAACCGCCGCGACGAGGTCAACCTGCTGCGCATCCTCAACTACCCCAAGCGCGGCATCGGCGAGACCACCGCCGACCGGCTGATCCGCGCCTCGGCCGAAGGCGAGCGCCCCCTTTGGGAGGTGCTCTGCGCCGCGGGCGAGATCGAGGACCTCGGCGAGAAGGCCCAGGAGGCGGTGAGCGGCTTCGTAGCGCTGATGGAGCGCTACGCCCAGCGCTTCGCCCGCACCCCGAACCTGGCCGACACGGCCCGGGAGTTTTTTGCCGAGATCAAGCTCGAGGACGAGATCTACCGCGGGACCGACGACCCGAAAAAGGCCCGCCGGCGGGTGGAGAACCTCGAAGAGGTGGTCAACGCCATGGCTTCCTATCTGGAGCGGGAGGAGAAGCCGAGCCTTTCCGGTTTTCTCGAAAAAGTCTCGCTGCTCGACGAGGACCGCCCCGACCGCGACAGCAAGGAGAAGAAGCTCGAGCGCGACGCGGTGACCCTGATGAGCCTGCATTCGAGCAAGGGGCTGGAGTACCCGGTGGTTTTCATGGTGGGGATGGAGGAGGAATTTCTGCCCCACAAGAACGTGCTCAACCAGGGGGCCGACGTCGAGGAAGAGCGCCGCCTGTGCTACGTCGGCATCACCCGCGCCCAGCGCCAGCTGGTGCTGACCGGCGCCGCCCAGCGCAAGAAATACGGCCAGCTGCAGCCGCGCATCCCCAGTCGCTTTCTTCAGGAGATTCCCGGCGAGCTGCTCGATTCGCAGACCAGCGAAGGCCGCCCCCCCGCCAGCGAGGAAGAGCAGGAGACGATGGCCAACAACTTCTTCTCAGGGATCCGCGCCATGCTCGGGGATTGAACCCGGGCGCCCCGCCCCGGTCGAGCGGCCGTTGCCGAAGCCGATCCGGAGCCCGGGCAGGCGCTCGGCGATGTAATCGCTGAGCGCGTAGATGAACAGGATCACCCCGATCATCTCCAGCAGTTCCTCGCAGCTCATCAGGGCCTGGTAGCGAAGGTTTCTCGCCCCCGCAGCCTCCATTTGGGCCCCCTCGAACAGCTCGATCACCAGCGCGCCCAATACGTAAATCCCCCCCGAGAGAAGAAACAGGTTGCGGGTTTTGGCCGGCAGGGAGAAGATGAACCTGGCATAGATGACCAGCAACCCGAGCAGGCCAAGCCCGTAGGGGATCACCCAGGCGAAATACAGCAGACCGGAAAGGCCGAAGGCCTCCCTCAGCACCGGCATCAGCTGCTCGTGGATCATCACCGCCTCGTCCGTGGCCAGAAACAGAAAAACCAGCCCGAGCCCCAGCCAGTAGCGGTACCAGCGACCGGCTTTTTCGGCATGGGCGATGGCCAGCAGGAGCAGTCCGGCCAGCAACAGGGCCAGCGCCGAGTAGAGCGATGGGAGGTTGGCCTCATGGTCGAAATGGAACAGGGCCACTCCCCAGGGGATGACCGTTAAGCCGCGCAGATAGACGTAGAGCCCGCCAATGATATGACCCAGGGTCAGCAGCAGGACGATCGTGCCAAGGACCCTGGCGATTGTTTGGGGACGGAGAACCAGCATGCCGGGCACCTCCCTGGTGAGGCGGCGGTCAGTCATGGCCGGTCAGCCGGTAGAAGGCATGGGGCCGAAGGCTGCGGATCAGCCTTGCGGCCAGGGGGATGAACCAGACCCGGGCGGGAACCTGAACCGCTGGGAAACCCATCTGTTCCTTGTAGTGGCAAAGCGGCTGATCCTCGCGGGAATGCAGCCCGTACACGATTTCGTCGATGGTCCCGCTGCGCCTGCAGGCCTGCACCAGTTCGAACACCAGGGTCGTGCCGATGTTGGTGCTCAATGCCTCGCTGGCCAGCTCCACGCTCTGGACATAGGCGGTGCCTTCCACCGCAAATGCCGCGATATAGCCTGACAGCCTCCCCTCGCTCCTGGCGGCCAGAACCAGCCCTCTGCGCGAGCCGAAATACCCGGCCATCTCCCTGCGGTATGCCTCCACAGGCGGAATCTTGCCGTAGCCGGTACGCCGGCGTGCCGAAACCAGCACCTCGTAGCCACCCTCGAGCAGCGGTTGCGGGTCCAGAAATTCGACGATTTCGGCCTGTTTTCGGCAGTTGCGGATCTTGTTGCGCCTTCTCGAGCTGATGTTTTCGAATGTGTAGTTTTGCACATCACCCAGCAGATGCACCGGCATGGCCCCGTTGGCCCGGGCACTCTCCTCCATCCGCAGGGTGGCCCGATACCCCCAGCAGAAAGGGGTTGGCCTGGTCGTTTCGGCAGCGGCCATGCGCGCCATCAGGTGCAGTCCGTTGAAAAACCCCGCGGGCTGAGCTTCCCAATAGCGCCCCCGGTGGCAGACCACCCGCGCCCCCTGCTGAGTGCGCCAGGCTGCGAAATCTCCCTCGGTGATGCAGCGGAGGATGCTATCTGAACAGTCTTTGACCATGCTTGGCTGGTCCCCCTTGGTTGAGCCCCCCCCCAGGCGTTGTCTCCGCTGGCTCGGCCGGGGGGGAGAGACGGAATTTTGACTCACCGCTTGCGGTTTGGAATTTTTAATTCTATTCAGGAAAGCCTATCGCGATTTTCTCCCCTTTCAACCGGCCGGTCGTTAATCCCCTTTCTCCAAGTACCGCTGGAAAAGCCCCGTTTCCAGTGTGACATTGGTAACCCGGCTACATTTTTAAGTTTTCAGGCCCCGTCAGGCCAGCGGAGAACCCGGGATGGCAGGGTTTCTGGCACAGTTGTTGTATGAAATGAGCCGCAGCGGCCGGTGGGACAGGATAAGCCTGCCGGGCGAAACGGAGTGACCATGCTGAAATTCCCCTTTCGACAAGCCGGAGCCCAGGACGGAGTCACCGGCATCTGCGAACACCCCGACGGGCTCGGGGTGGTGCATCTCAAGCGCCGTGAGGGCGAGCGCCCGCAGGTGACGGTCTGCCGATTCATCGAGGCCCGCCGCGAACAGGACCGGACTGCCCTGCTGCAGGAGGCCATTCGCCTTCACGGTCTGGGGCGAAGCCGCTGCGTGGGGGTGATGGGGGTGGGCAATTACAGCCTGTTGCAGGTCGATCCCCCCGAGGTGCCCGAGGAGGAGATCTCCTCCGCGGTCTGCTGGCATATCAGGGACCTGATCGACTATCCCGTCGAGGAGGCGATCATCGATTACTTTCTCGTGCCCAACCCCGCCCAGCCGGGGCGGGCAAAAATGGCCTACGTGGTGGCTGCTCCCCGGGTCCAGGTCCGCAACCGGGCGGCCCTGCTGCGGGCGGCCCGCCTCAAGGTCAGCGCCATGGACATCCCCGAGCTCGTGCTGCGCAACCTGGCGACCCTGCTGCCCGAGGAGGAGCGGGGACTGGCGCTGCTGCAGCTGGGGCGGCACCGGGGACAGATCACCATCAGCCGCGGCGGCGTCCTTTACCTGGCCCGCAGCATCAGTGTCGGCGCGGCCGACCTGGCGGAGATCGCCGCCGAGGGGGATGGGCAGTCCGCAGAGGAAGCCGGCTACCGGCTGCAGGGGATGCTCGACTCCATCGTGCTTGAAATCCAGCGCTCCCTCGACTTTTACGGCAGCAGCTTCTCCCTTCCCGCCATCCAGAGCCTGGTGGTCGCCCCCCTCGAGCAGGAGGTGCCGCGGCTCACCGAATACCTGGCGGATTACCTGGGGATTTCGGTGCGCCGGCTGGACCTGGCGGCGCTTTTCGAAGGGGCCGCGCTCTCGCCCCTGGACCAGGCCCGCTGCCTGCCGGCTTTCGGAGCCGCCCTGCGCGATGTCGAGGGGGCGCCATGAAGCAGCAGATCAACCTTTTTCAGAGCGCCGCCCTGGAGCCCCGGGTCATGCTTTCGGCACCGACCATGCTCGGCGTGCTGCTTGGCGCCGTGGCGCTGCTGACCATCGCCTCCCTGGCTTTTCTTGCCCAGGCCAACCGTTTGAACGATGAACTGGGCAGGATCGAGCAGCATCAGGCAGAAGCCTCCAGGCGTTTGGACGAGATCCAGAACCAGTATCCCCCCCGCCAGGAAAGCCAGCTCCTGAAACAGCAGCTGGCCCGGTTGACGGTCGAACGGGAGGCGCAGCGGCCCTTGGCCGCCCTGCTCCAGGCCGGGCTCGAGGAGCCCGGAGGGTTCTCCGGGCATCTCGAAGGGCTGGCCGGCCAATCCCTGGCGGGAGTCTGGCTGCGCCGCATCGAGTTGGCCGGGGGCGGCCGGCAGGTGTCGTTGGCGGGCAGCGCCCTGAACCCGGAACTGGTGCCCCGGCTGGTGGGACGACTTTCCGAGGAGCCGGTGTTCGGCGGCCTCGAGTTCAGCCGCTTCGAAATCGAGCGCTCCGAACAGCGGCCCGACGCCGTCGATTTTCTTCTGAGCAATCAGGAGGTGAGCCGATGAATCCCCTGTTGGGCCGCCTCAAGACCTGGGGCGAGCGCCTCGAGAAGCGCTCGCTGCGCGAGCGCGCCCTGCTGCTGCTCGGGGCATTGGCCCTGCTGGCGGCCGCCTGGCATGCCCTGCTCTACCAGCCCATCGAGGAGCGCCGGCGCCTGCTCCAGGCGCGCATCCAGGCGATCGATGTGCAGACCGCGCAGATCACCGCTCAGGGTGAACAGGTGATCGCCCTGCACAGCCAGGATCCCGACCAGAAAAACCGCCTGGCGCTGCAGCAGTTGGAGGCAGAGATCGCCGCGATCGGAGCGGAGCTGGAAGGGATGGCCGACAACCTGGTCTCGCCCCGGGAAATGCCCCGGCTGGTGGAGCAGGTGCTGTCCCGGCAAAAAGGGCTGCGGCTGCTGCGGATGGAGAACCTGGAGCCGGTCGCCCTGCTGGAGGCCCCTGCCGGAGCGGCGCTGCCGGGCGAGATGCCCAACCTCTATCGGCATGCCCTGCGCATCGAGTTCGAAGGGAGCTACGTCGATACCCTGGCCTACCTGCGCGAGCTGGAGACTCTGCCGCGGCATCTTTTCTGGGATGAGCTGCAGATCGAGGTGCTGCGCCATCCAACCTCCCGGGTGCGTCTGACCGTGCACACCCTGAGCCTCAAAAGGGGGTGGATCGGTGTCTGAACTTTCACGGAAGAAATGGTTTTCCTGCTGCATCCTGTTCGCGGCGGCCCTCGCCCTGGCGGTCGACGCCCGGGGTGCCGAGCTGCGGGACCCGACCCGGCCACCCATCCCCGCCGCCCCCGAGCGGGCCCCCGAACCGCTGCGGAGCAAAGCCCCCGATTGGCGGCTCAGCTCGATCCTGGTTTCCCCCGAGCGTCGGGTGGCCGTGATCAGCGGGCAGGCCGTGGTGGAGGGCGATCGCATCGACGGGGCACGAGTGGTGGCGATCACGCCGTCCGCGGTGCTGCTGCAAAAGGGCAAGCGTGAGTACACCCTGAACCTGACTCCGGATCGCCTGAAAGAGCCATCCGCGCAACATCAAGAGGGGAAATGACCAATGTGGCCTAACGTTCTGTCCGCCACCCGCTGCCTGCTGCTGACGGCGCTGCTTTTTGCCTGGGGCTGCGCTCCGCCGCCGCGCGGCGCCGATGCCGGCCGCGAAATCGGCCAGGCGCTGCAGGAGCCCGCCCAGGCGCCGGCCCCGGTCGGGCCGGTGATCCTGCCTCCCGAGATCTCCACCGCCCTGCTGCCTCCGGCGGTAACGGGGATGCCGATGGCCGCCGCCGAGCCGCGATTCGACATCTCGGCCAAAAAGACCCCGGCCGCCGAATTCTTCATGGGCCTGGTCGCCGGCTCCCCCTACAACATGGTGGTGCATCCGGAGGTGTCCGGCGAGATCACCCTCAGCCTGAAAAACGCGACCATCCCCGAGGTCATGGAGGTGGTGCGCAACGTCTACGGCTATCCCTTCCATCGTACCGAAACCGGCTTCCAGGTCATGCCCTTCGGCCTTCAGTCGAAGGTGTTCTACGTCAACTACCTCAACCTCGTGCGCCGGGGGGTCTCCCAGACCCGGGTCAGCTCGGGGCAGGTGAGCGAGGTGGTCGAGGACAAAAACGGCCAGGAGGACAGCCAGCGGGCGGTCTCCGGCAGCCGCATCGACACCGAGTCGCTGGCCGATTTCTGGCGGGAGCTCGCCGCCGCGCTGCAGGCCATCGTCGGCAGCCACGAGGGGCGCCAGGTCGTGGTGCAGCCCCAGGCCGGGGTGGTGGTGGTGCGGGCGATGCCCGAAGAACTGCAGGGGGTCGAGGCCTACCTGACCGCCATCCAGGGAACCCTGCAGCGCCAGGTGATCCTCGAGGCGAAAATTCTCGAGGTCGAACTCAGCGACGGTTTCCAGTCGGGGATCAACTGGGCCGCGCTCGGCCGCCCGGGCCAGGACAAGACCATCGTCATCGGCCAGACCGGCGGCGGAACGCTGTTCAACCAGGGGATCTCAGAAATCGCCGGCAACAGCGGCACCCTCAACCCCCTCGACCTGCTGCTGCCCGAGGGGACCGACACCTCGGCCTTCGGCGGGGTGTTCAGCGCCGCGCTCAACCTCAAGGACTTCACCGCCTTCATCGAGCTGCTCGAGACCCAGGGGAACGTCCAGGTGCTCTCCAGCCCGCGCATCTCCACGGTCAACAACCAGAAAGCGGTGATCAAGGTCGGCTCGGACGAGTTCTTCGTCACCGACATCTCCAGCGACACGGTGACCGGCACCACCGCCACCACCACCTCGGACATCACCCTGACGCCCTTCTTCTCCGGCATCGCTCTGGATGTCACCCCGCAGATCGATTCCTCCGGCGGCGTGACCCTGCACATCCACCCCACCATCAGCGAGGTCCGCGACCAGCAGAAGACCGTCACCGTGGGTGAGCGGCCGCAGATCCTGCCCCTGGCGCTGAGCACCGTGCGCGAGTCCGACAGCATCGTGCGGGCCCGCAGCGGCCAGGTGGTGGTGATCGGCGGGCTGATGCAGAACTCGGTGGTCAAGGACGTGGCCTCGGTCCCCTACCTCGGCAAGGTGCCGCTGCTGGGGCCCCTGTTCCGCCACACCCAATCCAGTTCGCGCAAAAGCGAACTGGTCATCCTGCTGCGACCGCTGGTGGTCCAGGACAGCCAGGCCTGGGACAGTGAAGTGTCAAAATCCCGGCAGCGCATCGAGGGGATGGGCGCGTACTTCCAGCAGGGGTGGCAGCACAGCCTGACCGAACAACAGGGCTTCTCGGTGCGCCCCGCCGCGCGCTAGGGTCAGCAATTTGAACAAAGGCGCCAGACCATGTATCTGGAACATTTCGGATTTGCAGAACAGCCTTTTTCCCTGACCCCGGACACCGGTTTTTTCTACCGGCACCCGGGCCAGCAGGAAGCGCTCAACGTGCTGCTGGTGGCGCTTGCCACCGGGGAAGGGTTCATCAAGATCGTCGGCGAGGTCGGCACCGGCAAGACCCTGCTCTGCCGCCGGCTGCTCGACTCGCTCGGCGAAGACTGTGTCACCGCCTACCTGCCCAACCCGCTGCTCTCCCCGCGCCAGCTGCACCAGGCGGTCGCCGACGAACTGGGGATCGAGTTCCGGCGCGACGCCACGGTTCAGGAGCTGCTCAAGTGCCTCGCCGCCAGGCTGGTGGAGCTGAGCGATGCCGGCCGGCAGGTGGTGTTGTGCATCGACGAGGCCCAGGCCATGAGCGACGAGAGCCTCGAGGCCCTGCGCCTGCTCAGCAACCTGGAGACCGAAAAGCGCAAGCTGCTGCACATCGTGCTGTTCGCCCAGCCCGAGCTTGACGAGCGGCTGGCCGGGACCGGCCTGCGTCAGCTGCGCCAGCGGATCACCTTCGGCTACCGGCTCGAGCCCCTGAATCGGGAGGACGTCGCCGGTTACGTCGCTCATCGCCTGCGGGTCGCCGGCTGCCCGCAGCAGATTTTCACCCGCCGGGCCATCGACCGCCTGTTCCGCGCCAGCCGAGGCGTGCCGAGGCTGGTCAACATCCTCTGTCACAAGTCCTTGCTGGCCGCCTTCGGGCGGGGCGAGGCCACCATCGACCTGGCCCCGGTCAGGGCGGCCGTCGCCGACACCCCCGACGCGGCGCTCGGCGAGCGGCTGAGCGCCGCGCCGATGGTCTGGGGCCTGGCCTTGACGGGGGCGCTGATCCTGGCCGGGCTGGCCTTGGTGGCGCGGTGGGCGCTGGGAGGTATGCCGTGAGCCTGATCAACCAGATGCTCAAGGACCTCGAGGCCCGCAAACAGCAGGCCGCCGCGGACCCCGTCGCCCGCCCGGCGCTCGGGGCGAGCGTGACGCCCGGCGCTCCGGGCCGGGGAAGACGGCAGCGGCTGGTTCCGGCCGGCCTTGTGCTGCTGGCCCTGCTCGCCTTCTGGGGCGTTTGGGGGTGGTATGGAACACCGCCCGCCGCTCCGCCTGCGGTCGTCGATCTCCAGGTGCCGCCCGCACCGCTCGAGCCTGCAGAGGCAGAAGCTGCCGAGCCAGCGCTTGCGGACACCCCGGCTGAGGCCGAACCGACCGCGCCGCTCGCTCAGGCAGCGATCCCGGAGCCGGAGCTGCCCCCTGTGGCCGAGGCCGAACCACCTGCCGCTACCTCCCCGGTGGAGATTTCCGCCCCAGAAAAAACTCTCCCCGAACCGCGTCCGGCCTTGTCCAAGCCCGCTCCGGGGGCGCCGGCCAAAGCGGCGGGCGACCTTCCCGCGGCGCTCCCGCCGGCGCCGACGGTGGAACTGCGCAACCTGCGCATCACCGAGCAGGCAGGCTACCTGCGGCTGGTGGCATTTTTCGCGGGGGTTCCCGACTACCGGCTGCAGCGGGATGCCGGCAACCGTCGCCTGGTGGTGGAGCTGCCCAACACCCGCTTCGACGGCACGCTCCCCGCTCCGCCCAGGGAGAGCCCCCTGGTTCGTTCCATCGAGTTGGAAAGAGGCCAGGGTCAGCTGCGGCTGGTGCTGCAGATGAAGGGGGATTACCGCTACCTCGAACAGTTCGAGAGCAAGGGGCGCCGATTCGGCGACCGCCTGGTGCTCGATCTTTATGCTGCCGGCCCGCCGGTGGCGCAGCCGCAGAGCTCCGCAAGGGCGGACGGGCCCGCCGAGGCTGCGCGCAATCCGCAGGCGCCTGCCCCGACCGAATTACCCTCCGCGCCCATGCCGTCCCCGGGCCAGGTCCCCCAGGCGCCCAACACCGGCGAGGATGCCGGGCAGGCCCTGGCCCGCGCCCGGACTGCCCTGGCCGCCGGTCGCCCGGCCGAGGCCGAAGAGCTCCTGGGCCAGGCGCTTCGCCTTCAGCCCGCCAGCATCGAGGCCCGGCAACTGCTGGTCGAACAGCTGCTCGGCGCCGGCCGCATCAGCGAAGCCGAGCCCCTGCTGAACGAAGGGCTGGCTCTGCACCCGGGACATCCCCTGTTCCGCCGCGGCTATGCCCGGCTGCTGGTCGATCGCGGCGAGTTGATCCAGGCCCGCGACCTGCTCATCCGTGGGGGGCTGCCCGAGGTCGGGGGCGATCCAGAGCATCACGCCCTGCTGGCGGCGGTCTACCAGCGCCTGGGAGACTTTGCCCTGGCCGAACAGGCCTACCGGAGGGTGCTGAGCGTGGCGCCTTCGGCAGGGGTGTGGTGGATGGGGCTGGGTATCGCCCTGGAGAGCCAGGGCCGAGGGCCCGAGGCCTCCGCAGCCTACCAGGGCGCCCTGCGCAGCGGGCAGCTTGGTGCCGACCTGCGACGCTACGTCGAGGGACGCCTGGCGGCGCTTCACTGAACAACGGAGCTGATTGATGGCCATCCGCAAGAAAATACGCATCGGCGAAATGCTGGTCGAAAACCGCCTGATCAGCGAAGAGCAGCTGCAGCAGGCACTGGTCGCCCAGAAAAAGACCGGCCACAAGCTCGGCGACACCCTCATCGAGCTGGGCATGGTCACCTCCAGCGGCCTGCTGCAGTGCCTGGCCCGCCAGCTGCAGATCCCCTACATCGACCTGCAGCACTACCGCTACAAGCCGGAAACCGTCCGCAAGCTCCCCGAGACTTACGCCCGGCGCTTCCGGGCCATCGTGCTCAACGAGACCAACGGCGAGCTGCTGGTGGGGATGGCCGATCCCACCGACATCTTCGCCTATGACGAGCTGGTCAAGATCCTCAAGCGCCCGGTCAACCAGGCAGTGGTGCGCGAATCCGACCTGCTGCGCACCGTCGACACCGTCTACCGGCGTACCGACCAGATCGTTAACCTCGCCGAGGAGCTCGGCGAGGAGCTCGGCCAGGGGGTCAACCTCGCCGAGCTGCTGCCGGCCAGCGAGCTGGAAGACGCCCCGGTGGTCAAACTGCTGCGCTCGCTGTTCGAGGACGCGGTGCAGGTCGGCGCCTCGGACATCCACATCGAGCCCGACGAGGCGGTGCTGCGCATCCGCCAGCGCATCGACGGGCTGCTGCACGAGCAGATCATCAAGGAGAAGCGCATCGCCGGGGCCCTGGTCTCGCGCCTCAAGCTGCTCTCCGGGCTCGACATCTCCGAGCGGCGCCTGCCCCAGGACGGCCGCTTCAACATCCGGGTGCACGGCAAGAGCATCGACATCCGCCTCTCGACCATGCCCCTGCAGCACGGCGAGTCGGTGGTCATGCGCCTGCTCGACCAGTCGGGGGGGATTCTCGGCTTCGACCAGGTCGGCATGCCCCCGGAGATCCTCGCCCCCTTCCGGGCGGCGGTGCAGCGCCCCCACGGCATGGTCCTGGTCACCGGGCCCACCGGCAGCGGCAAGACCACCACGCTGTATGCCGCGCTCAACGAGTTGAACCTTGCCGAGAAGAAGGTGATCACCGTCGAGGACCCGGTGGAATACCGCCTGCCGCGCATCAACCAGGTGCAGGTTCACCCCCGCATCGGGCTCGATTTTTCCAGCATCCTGCGCGCCTCCCTGCGCCAGGACCCGGACGTGATCATGGTCGGCGAGATGCGCGACCAGGAGACCGCCGAGATCGGCCTGCGCGCCGCCATGACCGGCCACATGGTGCTCTCCACCCTGCACACCAACGACTCGGTCAGCACCGCGCTGCGCCTGCTCGACATGGGCGCCGCGGGGTACGTGGTGGCCAGCGCCCTGCGGGCGGTGCTCGCCCAGCGCCTGGTGCGGCGCATCTGCCCCAGCTGCCAGGAGGACGACCCCCTGAACCCCCAGCAGCGCAGCTGGCTGCGGGCCAAAACCGGTGGGATCCCCGAGGGGGTGAGCTTCCGCCGCGGGCTGGGCTGCCCCAAGTGCCACAACACCGGCTACCGGGGGCGCATCGGGGTGTTCGAACTGCTCGAGATCAGCGAACCGCTGGCCGATGCCCTGCGCCGCGGTGACAGCGGCGGCTTCGCCGAGATCGCCGCGCGTCAGAAGGGGTTCCGGCCCCTGGAGCTCTGCGCCCTGCAGTACGCCAGGGAGGGGGTGACCACCATGGAGGAGGTGCTGCGGGTTTCGGGGCAGGTGGATGAGCAGGCGCTGCTGGAGAGCGAGCCGGCATCGACAGCTACGGAAGAGGCTTCCTTGGAAGCCTGAAGTTCCTCCCCCTTCAAGGGGGAGGTCAGGAGGGGGATGGGGTACCCGAAGCTCAATGCCCATCCCCACCCCGACCCTCCCCTTGAAGGGGAGGGGGGAGACCTACGGATATGGCCAACTATCATTACAAAGCCCGCAGCAGCTCGGGAGAGCTGCTCGAGGGGACCATGGAGGCCGCCTCGGTGGACGCCGTCGCCGGCCAGCTGCTGGCCAACGGCATCTCGCCGCTGAAGATCAGCGCGGTCCAGGCCGGCTCCGACGTGCTGGGGACCCTGCGGAATGTCTGGCGCGCCCGGCAGAAAGCTGAGGTCGAAGACCTGATCCTTTTCTGCCGGCAGATGCACACCCTGACCCGGGCCGGGATCCCCCTGGTCCGCGCCTTCAAGGGGCTCGAAGCGACGGCCCACAAGCCGGTTCTGGCGCGTACCCTGCGTGCCGTGGTGGAGGACATCGAGTCGGGGCGCGACCTCAGCGCCGCCCTCGCCCGGCACCCCAGGGTCTTTCCCTCGCTGCTGGTGAGCATGATCCAGGTCGGCGAGAACTCGGGGCAGCTCGACGAGGCCTTTCAGCAGGTCGCCCGCTACCTCGAGCAGGACAAGGACACCCGCGACCGGGTCAAGGAGGCCCTGCGCTACCCGGCCTTCGTCACTGCCGCCATCGCCGTGGCCCTGGCGGTCATCAACCTGCTGGTGGTGCCGGCCTTCGCCAGGGTCTTCCGCAGCTTCGGTGCCGATCTTCCCCTGCCGACCCGAATCCTGCTGGCGATCTCCAAATTCACCACGACTTACTGGCCGCTGCTGCTGGTCGGGACGCTGGTCGGCGGCTGGCTGCTGCTGCGCTACCTCAAAACCGATTCGGGCAGGCTGCTCTGGGGGCGCTACAAGCTGAAGCTGCCCCTGGTGGGCGATATCATCCTGCGCGCCACCATGGTGCGTTTCGCCCGGGCCTTCTCCATGGGCTACAGCGCCGGCGTGCCGCTGGTGCAGGCCCTGGGCCTGACCGCGCGGGCGGTGGACAATCCCCACGTCGGCGGGCGCATCGACAAGATGCGCAACAACATCGAGCGGGGCGAGACCCTGACCAACGCCGCCGGCAACACCAGGCTGTTCACCCCCCTGGTGCTGCAGATGCTCGCCGTCGGCGAGGAGACCGGCGCGGTGGACAGCACCCTGCTGGAGGTCGCGGATTTTTACGAGCGGGAGATCGAATACGACCTCAAGAAACTCTCCAGCGCCATCGAACCGATCCTGGTGGTGGCCATGGGCGGCATGGTGCTGATCCTGGCTCTGGGGGTGTTTCTCCCCATGTGGAATCTTACCGCCATCGCGCGGTGAGCAAGACGAACTTCCCGCCAATTGACGGCCGGGGATTTGACGAGGAACAGGCCGGTGGGGCCTTATGGCGAACCGATGACGTCAAAAAACCGACAGGGTGGGGATCAGCGGGGTTTCACCCTGCTGGAGCTGGCCGTGGTCGTGGTCGTCGTCGGAATCCTGTTCCTGGTGGCGCTGGGGCGGCTGCTGGGCCTGCAGGTCGACGCCGAACGCGTCACCATGGAGATGCAGGCCGGAGCCCTGCGCAGCGCCCTCAGTCTGCAGGCGGCCCGCTACCTGGCGCAGGACCGCCCCCAAAAGCTCGCCGAGCTGGTGTTCGTCAACCCCATCGAGCATCTGGTTGAGAGGCCGAAGAACTACCTGGGGGAGTTGGACGGGCCCGACCCCGAAGGGGTGGAAGGCGGCAACTGGTACTACGACAGGAAAAAGCAGCTGCTGGTCTACCGGGTGAAAAACGAACTTTACTTCAGCTCGGCGGCGGGGGGCGCTGCGGCGGCCAGGTTCAGGGTGCTGCCGGTGTTCGATGATCGGGAAGACGGCTCGCCAGGCGGCTCCATCGTGGGTCTGCAGCTGGCGGCCCTGGAGACCTATGGCTGGTTGGATGAGTCTTTGTTGCGAGGTAAGTAGCCGAATTCACGCAAGGGAGGGATGACCGCAGAAATTATCGGGGAATTATTTCGAGGAAAGTTTGAGATGGTACGGGGAATGCATTGTTAATGAATGCAGCAATGCATGGAGTCGGACTTCAGGGTCCATAACAAAAAAATGGAGGTAAAAAGGCAATGAGGAATGAAAAAGGTTTCACAATGATCGAACTGGTCGTGGTTATCGTCATCCTCGGCATTCTGGCCGCAGTAGCGATTCCCAAGTATGTTGACATGAAAACCGAGGCATACAAAGCCCAGGCTGATGGGGTTTATGCTTCGGCTCAAGCTGCCGTGGCCCTGAACCATGCCGCCAAGCTGATTGGTAAACCTGCAGCAAATCTGCCTGCCTACGTTGATGCGACCACTTGCAACACAGGCTTGATCGAAGGCGCTAACAGCGGGACTTGCCTGAGAGCGGCTATTGACGAATTGCCTACGGGGTGGGCTCCGGCCACCAATACCCTGGCAGCTACCTTGGGCGGAACTACCTACACAATTACGATCGATAATGTGGAATCTTCGACTGTTGCAGCGAAAATTTCCAAAGATTGGTAAGTCAAAGACCGCGGTATAACCTGAATTTTCAGGGATGCAGTTGAAAAAGGCGGGGCTTTGATGAGGCCCTGCCTTTTTTATTAAAATAGGGCCGACCAACTATTCATTTCCCTTTTTCGAAATGTCACTAGCTGAATCGTTTGCGAAAATGCCATATCCCGGGATTGATAGAAATTCAAGTGGATTTACCTTCGTTGAGCTAGTGGTGGTTCTGGTGTTACTGGGGATCGTTTTTGCGGTCGCCCTGCCGAAACTTTTCGATGCCAGCGACTTTAAGAAACGTGGCTTTTTCGACGAGGTCCAGGCCGCCGCGCGCTATGGGCAGAAGCTGGCTGTGTCCACCGGTTGCCCGGTGAGACTCGATATTGCCGGCGCAAGCTATACGCTACTGCGCCCGGAACTCGATTGCTCCGATTCGAATTTCATCTCCCTTACCGCCGAACACCCGGTCACCAGCGGAAGCATGGCCGGCGTCACCCTGACTTCCAGCCACCCCTCGGTGACCTTCGATGCCATGGGGCGGGCGCTGGTCGGGGCAGTGCCGTCCGATGTGACCGTGACTGTGGGGACTCGCAGCTTTCAGATCATCGGCGAGACGGGATATATCCAGACACCATGAGAGTGTTTGTCGGCGATAGCCGCGAGCGCGGCGTAACCCTGGTGGAGCTGATCATCTCCATTGTCATTATCGCGGTTGCCCTCTCCGGGGTGCTGATGGTGATAAACCAAACCACCAGCCACAGCGTCGACCCGATGCTCCAGCACCAGGCGGTGGCCATCGCCGAATCCTACCTGGAGGAGGTCCTGCTGCACCCCTGCGGGCCGGACACTACCCCTGTTCACCCGGGGGGACGGGCAACCTTCGACAACGTCGCCGACTACAACAACCTGCCCGACGCCAAGGTGCGGGACCAGAACGGGGCGCTGATCGGAGCGCTCGACCCAAATTACTCGGTGACGGTCACCGTGGCGGCCGACAATCTCGGGCCGGCGGGAAACCAGGTCTCCGCCAGCCGGGTCACCGTGACGGTGAGCGGTCAGGGGACCAATTTCACCCTGCGCGGCTGGTGCGTGGATTACTGAGGCCGGCATGAGGGGACGCTTGAAAAAACAGATCGCCGGATCGGCCGGCTTCACTCTGGTGGAACTGGTGGTGGTGATCGTCATCACCGGCATTCTCGCCGCGCTGGGCGCGGCGTTCATCGCCAAGCCCATCGAGGGGTATGTCGGGCTGGCGCGCCGCGCCGAGCTGGTGGACAGCGCCGAGAGCGCCCTGCGCCGCATGCAGCGCGACATCCGCCAGGCGCTGCCCAACAGCATCCGGGTCAGCGTGGCGGCGGGGATATCCTACCTGGAGCTGTGGCACACGGTGGACGGCAGCCGTTACCGGGACCAGGGGGGCGATCCCCTCGACTTCATCGCCGCCGACCCCAGTTTCGACGCCGCGGGGCCGGTGAGCCCGGCGGCCTTGGCGGCGGGCAACAGCGTGGTGGTCTACAACCTGAGCGCCACCGCCGTGCAGAACAACGCCTACCAGGGCGACAACCGGCAGCTGCTGAACGCCGGAGCGAGCAGCGCCGCGTCGGGCGCCGAGCACATCGTGCTTGGCGCCGCCAAGCTGTTCCCCCAACCTTCGCCCCAGCAGCGCTTTTTCATCGTCGATACCCCGGTCAGCTACGTCTGCGACCCCGCTGCCGGGACTCTGACCCGCTACTCGGGGTACCCCATCGGCTCGCCGACGGCGAACACCACCTCTTTCCCGGCGGGGAGCGGGGCCCTGGTGGCCGAGCATGTGACCAACTGCGGCTTCAGCTATGCGCCGGGGACCAGCCAGCGGGCGGCGCTGGCGACCCTGACCTTGACCATCGAGGAGCAGGGGGAGAAGGTCAGCCTGCTGCACCAGGTCCACGTGGTGAACGCGCCATGAACCATTCCGATTTCAGGAAAGACGAGCGGGGCTTCGCCCTGGTCTCGGCCATCTTCATCCTGGTGGTGCTCTCGCTGCTGGGCGCGGCGATGGTGAAAATTGCCGGCGTGCAGGGGCGCACCGCCAGCGGCGCCCTGCAGGCCGCCAAGGCCTACCACGCGGCCCGCAGCGGCATCGAGTGGGGGGCCGAGCGGGCCCGCAACAGCGCCTGGTGCGCGGCGGCGACCAGCGACAACTTTGTTCTGGAGGGGTTTACCGTGACGGTCACCTGCAGCCCCACCGCCCACTCGGTTTACGTCATCAACTCCGAGGCGGATCTGCCGGGCAACTATGGGACCCCCGACTACATCAAGCGTTCACTTCAGGCCAAGGTCTATGGCCTTTGAGAGAGGCGGGATGAAACGCGCTTTGCTGCAAAGCTGCACCTGGACAATTTTTGCCCTGGCGATGGTGCTGGGCAGCTGGCTTGCCCCCGGACAGGCCTCGGCCCTCTGCTCGTCGCTTTCGGGCCGCGCCACCATCAACGAGCTCTACCGCGGCTCGCCCCCCTTCGTCGAAGTCAAGCTGCTCGACACCTCCCTGGCCTACAGCACCTGGACGCTGCAGGTCTGCACCCAGGGGCAGGGCTGCACCGGCAACCTCTCCCTGTCCTCGGCCCAGAAATTCGGACCCTACCTGGTGCTCTACACCGGGGTCAGCAGGGATCAGCTCGATTTCAGCAAGAACCGGCTAGATGTCATTCTCAAGGACGGCGCGGGCAACGTCATCGACTACCTGAACGTCAACAACCATTCGGTCCAGGCCGGCCAGTGTGGCTCCTTCCCCTTCGCGACCACCTGGACCGGCAACACCAACAGCTTCTCCCTGACTCGCAACCCCGACGGCAACGGCCCCTGGACCGAACTGAGCTCGGGCAATTCGGGGCAGGAGACCCCGGGAAATCCCAACGAGGGTTCGGCCAACCTGCCCCGGGTGAGCGTCGCCGAGGTCTCCGCTGCCAAGGGACAATCCCTGGTGTTCGTCCTGCAGCTCGACCGTCCGGCCACCGGGGGCGAGTCGCTGAGCTACCGGACCATAGACGATACGGCTATTGCCGGGGTCGACTACACAGCCCGAACCGGGACGGTCAATTTCGCCGCCGGCGCCACCCAGGCCACGGTGAGCGTGCCGAGCCTCGCCGGATCGGCGTCGGCCCCCGGGGTTTTCTTCTGGCTCAACCTGTTCAGCCAGAACGGCCTGCTGCTCCTCAACCATTACGCCAAGGGGACCATCACCGCTCCGGCTGCTTCGGTTGACCATTTTCGCCTCGAACACACCGGCAGCGGCCTGACCTGCCAGCGCGCCAGCGTTACCGTGCGGGCGTGCCAAAACGCGGCCTGTTCGCTGCTCTACACCAGCCCGGTCAACCTGACCCTCTCCCCCACGGGGTGGATCGGCGGGGACGCCAAGACCCTCAACGGCGGGGTGGCCACCTACGAACTGCGCAGGAACACCCCGGGGGTCGTCACCCTGAGCGTCGCCTCGGCCAGCCCGGCGGCGGCCAATCCCGTCCAGTGCTATCAGGGCGGGGTGCTCGCCAGCTGCGGGATGGAGTTCTTCGATTCGGGGTTCATATTCGATGTCCCCGACCTGAACTCCTGCCAGGGTTCGGGCAACCTGACCATCAGCGCGGTGCGCAAGGACAACACGAGCCAGCAGTGCGTGGCGGCCGGGGGCTTTGCCAATCAGTCGAAGACGGTGAGTTTCTGGTCCGGCTACCTGGCGCCGGCGACCGGAACCCGCCCGCTGGTGCTCAACGGCAGCAACCTTTCCACAGGCGCCCCGGGCACCGGGGTGACCCTCAACTTCGACGCCAACGCCCGCAGCACCCTGGCGGTGAGCTACGCCGATGCCGGCCGGATGCAGCTCAATGCCCGCTACGTAGGCAGCGGCGAGGAGGCCGGCCTGGTGATGACCGGGGTCGACACCTTCGTCGTGCGCCCGCCACAGCTGCGGGTGCAGGCCACTACCGACGGGGTTACCCCGCTGGATAACGCCGGGTCCGTCGGCAACCCCCGCTGGCCGGCGGGAGAGGACTTTTTCGTCCAGGTCCGGGCGACCTGCGCCGACGGCACGCTGACCCCCAATTTCAGCAACAACGTGGCGCTGACCCCCGTCGCCCCCTTCGAACCGGCCATCGGGGCGCCGGGCGGCCTGGTCAACGGGGCGATCCCCGCGGCCAGCTTCGCCGGCGGAATCGCCACGGTCAACAACGTCCAGTATGCCGAGGTCGGCAACGTCACCCTGCAGGCGGTGGCCGCCGACTACCTGGCCCCCGGGTTCAACGTGACCGGCACCAGCGCGCGGGTGGGGCGCTTCACCCCCCATCATTTCGCCGTGGCCGCCAACACCCCCCAGTTCGGCACCGCCTGCGCCGCGGGCGGCTTCACCTACCTCGGCCAGCCCTTCGGCTACTTCAGCCCGCCGGTGCTGACCGTCACCGCCCAGAACAAGCAGAACGCCACCACCGGCAAGTACACCGGGGCCTGGTGGAAGATCACCAACGCCAGCCTCGGCGCCCCGGTCTACGCCAGCGCAACGGGCTCCCTCGATACCGGTCTGCTGCCGCCGGTCGATCCTGTCATCACAGATTCGGGCGGTGGCATCGGCACTTTGACCTTCGGCTCGGGGGGCGGGCTGGCCTTCACCCGGGCTGCACCCGTCGAACCCTTTGCTGCCGAGATCGCCCTGAGCATCAACGTGGCGGACAGCGACGGCATTGCCTATGGGAGCAATCCCGCCGCCTTCGGTTCGGCGACCCCCGGCGGCGGCATCGCTTTCGACAACGGCAAATCGATGCGCTGGGGTCGGCTCGCCCTGCAGAACGCCTTCGGCTCCGAATTGGCCAACCTGCCGGTGCCCTTTACCGCCCAGCACTATGCCGGAGGGGTGTTCGTCGCCAACGGCGGCGATTTCTGCACCAGCCTGCCGCTGGGGCAGCTGCTGCTCTCCAGTCCTGCCGGGGCGACCACCGGCCTCAATCCCCTCCAGGTCAACCTGAGCAGCCCCAACACCACCAGCGCCAGCCTCGGCCCCTTCGCCGGCGGCGCCGCCCCTCTTGCGCTCTCCGCCCCCGGATCGGGTGGGGACGGCTACGTCGATCTCGGCGCCGACCTGAGCAGCCTGTTCTGGCTGCGCTACGACTGGGACGGCGACGGCAGCCACGACGACGGCCCCAGCTCCCGCGCCAGCTTCGGCATCTACAAGGGGAATTCCCGCCTGATCTACCTGCGCGAGTCGGTGCAGTAGCTTCGCCCCCTCTCCCTAAGGGAGAGGGCAGGGGTGAGGGTGGTTTGAACCGCTGCCCCGGAAAACAGAAAGGCCGCTTCCCACCGGAAACGGCCTTTTCGCTGTCAGCTGCAGATTTCAGGGGCTCTCAGAACAACCCCCACTTTTTCTTCTTCGGCGGCGGCTCCTCATCCAGCGTTCCGACCACCGGAAAACGCTCCACCACCGATCGCACGTGGGGGGCGGTCTTGAGCTCCTCGGTCAGGTCGCCGCCGGCGGCGTGCAGCCCCTGGTGGTCGCCGTTCTCCCAGAGGGCGCTGGCGGTCACATCGTAGATTTTCCCGCTCACCGCGACATAGGCCTTGCGCCCCTCGCGTCCATCAAACTTGGCCAGTTCCTGCTTGGTCATCCGGTTTCCTCCCTGGAAAAAAGAAGATAAAACACGAAGAAGTCTACCACAGGGTCGGAGGGTTGTCTTCTTGACGGCCTGAAGGGGCAAAAGCCATTAACCACGAAGGACACGAAGGACACGAAGGAAAAAAGGCTTTAAGGGCCTTTCTTCGTGTCCTTCGTGCTCTTCGTGGTGACTAATGTGTCCTTGTTCTACCTCTCAAAATAGGTATACCCGCGCAGCCCGGCCGCGAAGCACTCGAGGATCTCCTGGCGCTCGGCGATGCTGAGGCTGCCCTGGCGTACGCCCTGCTCGGCCAGCTTGCGGAAACGCTCGAACAGCTCCTTGGCGTTGTACTGCACGTAGCCGAGGATGTCGGCGATGCTGTCGCCCTGGTCCTCGCGGGTCAGGTCGAAGCTGCCGTCTTCGTTGATGCGCACGCTGACCACGTTGGTGTCGCCGAACAGGTTGTGCAGATCGCCCAGGGTCTCCTGGTAGGCGCCGACCAGGAACACGCCGAGATAGTACTCCTCGCCGTCCTTCAGCGGGTGCAGCGGCAACGTCTTGCGGGTGCCGTGCACATCGATGAAGTTGTCGATGCGCCCGTCGCTGTCGCAGGTGATGTCGGCGATGATCGCCTCGCGGCTGGGGCGCTCGCCGAGGCGGTGGATCGGCATCACCGGGAACACCTGGCCGATGGCCCAGTGGTCGGGCAGCGACTGGAAGACGCTGAGGTTGCCGTAGTAGATGTCGGCCAGCTGCTCGCGCAGCCCCTCGAGCTCGGGGGGCGTCTCGCCGTTTTTCTCGAGAATGGCGAGGATGCGCTGGAGGATCTCGAGGATCAGGTTCTCGGCCAGCGAGCGGGTGCGCAGCGAGACCTGGCCGCGTTTGAACTGCTCGCGAATCTCGTCGCGGTAGAAGCAGGTCTTGTTGTAGCACTGCTGCAGGTTGCCGGCGGCGAGCCGCTCGAGGACCTCGTAGAGGTGGTGGATCAGCGGGTTCTCGTCGGGCGGCGGCGTCGAAGGCAGGGCGCCCGCCTCGAAGTGGGTGACGTCGAAGATGTTGAACAGCAGCAGCGAGTAGTAGGCCACGGTGGGGCGCCCGGACTCGGTGACGATGGTCGGGTGGGGCACCTGGTTGGCGTCGAGGGTCTCCATGACCACCTCGACGATGGCGGCGCTGTACTCGTCGATGGTGTAGTTCATCGACTGGGTGTGGTTGGCCCGCGAGCCGAGATAGTCCACCGCCAGGCCGCCGCCCAGGTCCAGAAACCCCATGGGGGCCCCCTCGCGGACCAGGTTGATGTAGTAGCGGCAGGCCTCCATCACCGCCGAGCGGATGTCGCGGATGTTGGGGATCTGCGAGCCCAGGTGGCAGTGCAGCAGTTGCAGGCAGTCGAGCATGCCCTGGGCCTTGAGCTCGTCGACCACCTCGATGAGCTGGCTGGTGGTCAGGCCGAAGATGCTGCGGTCGCCGCTGGTCTTGTTCCAGTGGCCGCCGACGGTGGTGGCGAGCTTGGCGCGCATGCCGATCAGCGGGCGGATGCCCAGGGCCTTGCTGCGCTCGAGGATGATCGGCAGCTCGGTGGGGGTCTCGATGACGAAGATGCAGCGGTAGCCGAGCTTGAGCGAGCGCAGCCCCAGGTCGATGAACTCGCGGTCCTTGTAGCCGTTGCAGACCACCACGCTGCCGTTGCCCGGCAGCGTGGAGAGGGCGATGACCAGTTCGGCCTTGCTGCCGGCCTCGAGGCCGTGGCCGTAGCGGGCGCCGAACCTGGCGATCTCCTCGATGACCTGGCGCTGCTGGTTGACCTTGATGGGGAAAACCCCCTGGTAGCTCCCCTGGTAGCCCTGGCGCGCCATGGCGGCGCGGAACGATTCGTTGAGCAGGGCGATGCGCGCATCGAGCAGGTTCTCGATGCGCAGCAGCAGCGGCATCTGCAGCCCGCGCTCGCCGATCCCCGAGACGATGTCCATCAGCGAAACCTGCACCTCGCCGGCGGGGAAGCCGACCTTGGCGGTCACCTCGCCCTTGTCCGAGAGGTCGAAATACCCGGCGCCCCAGTCGCGGATGCGGTAGAGCCTGGCCGAATCTTCAGTGGTCCAAGTGGTCATCTGCCTGGGGTTCATCGAGGCGGTTCTCCTGGGATGGTAGGGGCGGTTTAAACGGGGCAAGGGCGAACACGCAGGTTCGCCCCTACCGGGATCGGTCCGATGTAGGGGCGAACCTATGTGTTCGCCCTTGATTTTATCGCCCGATTATTTCTCCGCGATGTTCTCCTTGGCGAAGGTCGGCAGCATGAAAGCGCCCAGGTGCAGGTCTTCGTTGTAGTACTTGGTGTAGAAATCCCGCTTGGCGGCGCGCTCGCGGTCGAAGTCCCTGACCGGGTGGTACTGCTTGCTGGCGAAGGCGAAGCTCCAGAAGCCGCTGGGGTAGGTGGGGATGAACGCCTGGTACATCTCCACGATGGGGAAGACCGCCCGCAGGTTCTTGTACATGCTCTTCTGGATGTCGGCGTGGTAGAAGGGGGATTCGCTCTGGGCGACCATGATCCCGTCCTTCTTCAAGGCGCCGAACACCATGCGGTAGAAGTCCTCCTCGAACAGCCCTTCGGCGGGGCCGATGGGGTCGGTGGAGTCGACCAGGATCAGGTCGAACTCGTCCTGGTGGTCGCGGATGTAGGCGATGCCGTCGTCCACGTGCAGCTTGACCCGGGGGTTGCTGCCGTCGATCTCGCAGGCCATGGAGGGGAGCAGCTCGATGGACTTGTCGATGACCAGCCCGTCGATCTCGCAGAGCACCGCCAGCTCGACCCCCTTGTGCTTCATGATCTCGCGGATGGTGCCGCCGTCGCCGCCGCCGATCACCAGCACCTTCTTCGGGTTGGGGTGGGTGAACAGCGCCGGGTGGGTGATCATGTCGTGATAGACGAACTCGTCGCGCTCGGTGACCATGACCAGCCCGTCGAGCAGCATCATCCGCCCGTACTCCAGGGTGTCGACGATCTCGAGCGCCTGGAACTCGCTCTGGCCGGAAAAGAGGGTTTTGCTCACCTTCATGGTGATGCCGACGTTTTCGCTGTGCTTTTCGGTGTACCACAGGTCCATGACAAACTCCTGGATCGCAGGGTGGGATTTGCCCACCGATCTATATTGTATATGCACCGCGAAGGTCACGAAGAACACGAAGTGAAACGATAAAAGGTCCTTGGCCTTTCTTCGTGCGCTTCGTGTCCCTCAGCGAGCATCGCGAGCGGGTGGTTAATCTGGTTTCGCTGGAAAAACAACCTCAACCCGAAACCACCGTCTAACCTTACCAGTAAATAGCCGAATGACCAAGCCCTGGTCAGACCGCCTGCTTCAGTTCCACCGGCTTGTGGGTCAGCTCGCCGACCACCTCGAGCTGGCCGCGCTTCATCTCCATGGTCGAGGCGCGGCGGGATTTCATCCCCTCCTTCAGCACCCGGTAGGCCACTTCGGGCTGCACTGTGTCGCCGCAGGTGAACAGGTCGACGGCGGCGTAGCCGTACTCGGGCCAGGTGTGGATGGCCAGGTGGCTCTCGGCGATGATCACCGCACCGGAGACCCCGTGGGGGCTGAAGGTGTGGAAGGTCTTGGTGACGATGGTGGCGCCGGCGGCCAGGGCCGCGTCGCACATGATCTCCTCGATTTGTTGGGGATCGTTGAGAACTTCGCAATCGCACTCGTAGAATTCGGCGACAATCTGCTGACCGAGAGATTTCATGGCTTGGTTCCTTTCTTGAAAAAAGAAGAATCCAGACTCCTGGATACTGTTTCTAACAGAAAAACGTCGGCGGCGAGACCACCCAGAGGATCCTCGCCGGGGTCTTGCCGGGGTTGCGCACCTGGTGGCGGCGGTCCGAGGGGAAATAGAAGCACTCGTCCCGGCGCACCAGGTGGCTCTTGCCGTCGAGGATCAGTTCGACGCGCCCGGCCAGCACGAAGCCGAACTCCTCGCCCTCGTGAAAGGGCTGCTCGTCCATCGCCTCGCCGGGAAGCAGGGTCACCAGGGCCGGGTCCATGGTGCGGTTCTGCGCCCCCGGGACCAGCAGCTCGACCTTCAGCCCACCTTCCTCCGAAGCCACCACCCGGCGCTGTTCGCCGAACACCACCTCGAGCTCCGGACTCTGGGCGAAAAATTCGGAAATCGATACCCCCAGCACGTCGAGCAGATCCTTGAGGGTGCTGATCGAAGGGGAGGTCGCGTCGTTCTCCAACTGGGAGATATATCCCTTGGTCAGGTCGGCCCGGCTGGCCAGTTCCTCCTGGGTGAGCGAGTTGGACAGGCGCAGCTTTTTGAGTTTCTCCCCGATTTTCACGAGTCTCTCCAGGGTTTAGCAATGGTAAACCAAATGTCAGAAGCCAAGTTTACCATTTTTAAACTTGCTGTTTAGTGGCTTGTTGGAACGGGGCGGATTTATACTCCGGTTCAGCCCCCCTGTCAATCATTTTTTTAGGACCGAACCCGCCCCGGATTTCGCCGCACTTGACAGGGGTTAATCTTTTCTATTTACTAGGAAAACTTCCGGCCGGGCGGCTGCCGCCGGGCAGCCATGCCGGGGCCGGATGGAGCCTGCAGTTACGGAAAGGATCACCAGCATGGAATCAGTGGGAAAAATCGGATTTATCGGTGGCGGCAACATGGCCGAGGCCTTCATCAAGGGGGTGATCAAGGCCGGGCTGCCCATTTCGGAAATTCACGTCTCGGAGCCCAACGAACAGCGCCGGGATCACGTGGTGGAAGCCTACGGGGTCAGGGCCGAGGAGGACAACGCCTCGCTGGTCAAGGCCTGCGACACCATCTTTCTGGCCGTCAAACCGCAGATCGCCGAGGAGGTGCTCGGCGAGATCAGCGGCGCGTTCACCAAGGATAAGATTCTCATCTCCATCGCCGCCGGGGTATCCACCGCCAGCCTGGAGAAGTTTTTGAACGATTCGCCCCGGGTGGTTCGCGCCATGCCCAACACCCCGGCCCTGGTCGGCATGGGAGCCACGGCCCTGTGCCGCGGCCGGTTCGCCACCAAGGACGATCTGCAGGTCGCGCGCAAGCTGTTCGAGTCGGTGGGGATCGTGCAGGTGGTGGAGGAGAGCCAGATGGATGCGGTGACCGGCCTCTCCGGGTCGGGGCCCGGCTACGTGTTCACGGTCATCGAGGCCCTCGCCGACGGCGGGGTGCAGGAGGGGCTGCGCAAGGATGTGGCCCTGGCTCTGGCGGTGCAGACCGTGCTCGGCTCGGCCCTGCTCGCCAAGGAGACCAGGGAGCACCCCGCGCTGCTGCGTGACCAGGTCTGCTCCCCCGGCGGGACGACCATCGCCGCGGTGCGGGTGCTCGAGGAGCGCGGCCTGCGCGCCACGCTGATGGAAGCGGTCTCGGCGGCCTCAAGGCGCTCACGGGAGCTTGGTCAGAAGTAGTTCTGAGAGGGCTTCTGCCTCGGCTGCGTCCGATCCGACGGATCCGTCCGATCGGTCTGATAAAAAGCGGCCGATAAAAACGGCAAAGGGCCGGTCATCACGACCGGCCCTTTGCCGTTTAAGCAACCTGAAAGAAATCAGCCGTAAATCCGTGCCGGTTCCCGCCACATGCGGACGCAGGACTCGGAAGACCAATCGCTGGAATCGGCGATGCGGGGCAGTTCGATGGTGCGGCCCAGCGGATACTCGCCGTGGCGACCGGCGTTTTCCAGCAGCACGACGCTGACCCGTTTGCGGGTGAGCGCGGCGACCCTGGCCCGGGCGTGATAAGTGAAACCCGCCGCCGTCCAATAGGCGGTGACCTCGGACCCTACCTGCAGGGACTGGTCTTCATGGACAAGCGACTGAATCTGGTCTGGACCCATGCTGTTTACCTCGTCATTGAGTGATTGGCATTTACCGGCGGCTCTGCACCAACCGGGCCAAGGTTGGACTTTATTCCCGCTTTAGCCAGGACCTGGCCGGCAGGGAGGCGGGAGCGGCCTGGGGGTGCTGAAATAACAGCCTGTTGCGGGCACCCATCCCTGATCCAGGCCGCTTTGGAGGGCGCGAAGTCGGCGGTGCGGCGCAGCGTGTCCCGGTGGATCCTTATGCAATATTGAATATTGCCATTCACTCCTGTATAATTGCAATTCTTCATCCATCCCGACAGGAGCCGGGCCAGCGAAATGCCACAAAATAATATCCCGAACAGAATGCCGCCAGGGCTGCCGGCCGCCGCCGAGCTGATGGCCGCGGTGGTCGAGGCTGCCGGCGAAGGGGCGCTGGTCGTCGATGCCGAGGGCCGGAGCCTGCTCGCCACGGGCCTGTTTGCCGAGGTGGCCGGGGCGGGACCCGAGGCGGCAATCGACAGCCTGCTGCCCGAGCTGTGGCCCGACATCCGCAGCGCCATGGCGGCCGGCGGCCGGCGCCTGGCGCCGGTGGAGGTGGGCGGCGCCAGCTACCTGGCCTGGCTGAGCCCCATCGGTTCCGACTCGGCCCCCGGGGCCTGGTTGTGCCTGCTGCTCGCCAGCCACGGCATGGACCAGGCGCTTGGCGAACTGGACGCCATCATCGATTCGTCCTCCGACGGGCTGTGGATCTGCGATGCCGAGGGGACCGTGATCCGCATCAACCCGGCCAGCGAGCGGATCAACAAGATCAGCGCCGACGAGGTGGTGGGGCGCAGGATGGACGAGCTGATCAGCCGCGGCTTCGTCGACCGCTCCGCGGCGCTCGAGGCGATTCGCGAGCGCAGGGTGGTCAGCCTGCTGCAGCACAACCACAACAACCGCAAGCTGATCTCCACCGGGACGCCGGTGTTCGACGAGCAGGGGCGGCTGGCGCGGGTGGTGGTCAGCGAACGCGACATCACCGAGATGGACCGGCTGCAGCGCCAGCTCGAGGAGCAGCAGGCGCTCAAGGACCAGATCCGGCATCAGATGCTGGAGATGCAGCAACTGGAGCTGGAAGCGAACCCGATCATCGCCAAGAGCCCGAGCATCATCAAGGCGCTGCGCCAGGCCCTCAAGGTGAGCAGCGCCGACTCCTCGGTGCTGCTCACCGGGGAGTCGGGGGTCGGCAAGGGCCTGATCGCCGACCTGATCCACAAGAATTCCCGGCGCGCCGAAAAGCCGCTGATCAAGATCAACTGCGGTGCGATCCCCGAATCCCTCATCGAGTCGGAACTGTTCGGCTACGAAAAGGGGGCCTTTACCGGCGCCCAGGCCGGGGGCAAGCCCGGGCATTTCGAACTGGCCGACGGCGGCATCCTGTTCCTCGACGAGATCGCCGAGCTGCCGCTCTCCTCGCAGGTCAAGCTGCTGCGCTTTCTCGAGGACGGGCGCATCACCCGGCTAGGCGCTACCAAGAGCAAAAAGGTCGATGTGCGCATCCTCGCCGCCACCCACCGCAACCTCGAAGAGATGGTGGAGCAGGGGGCGTTTCGCTTCGACCTGTTCTACCGCCTCAACGTCATCCCCCTGCACGTTCCGGCACTTCGCGAGCGCCGCGACTGCATCCTGCCGCTGGCGCGCCACTACCTCGAGCTGTTCGGCGCCCGGGCCGGCATCATCAAGCGGCTTACCCGGGCCGCCTCCGATGCCCTGCTCAGCTATCATTACCCGGGCAACGTCCGCGAACTGATGAACCTCTGCGAACGCCTGGTGGTCATGTCCGAAACCGAGATCATCGACCTGCCCGATTTGCCGGGCAACATCATCAAGCGGGCCGCCCTGGAAGGCCCGCTGCCGCCGGACTGGCCCGAGCAGATGTCGCTGAACCAGATCATCGAGAGCGCCGAGCGCGCGGTGCTGGTCAAGGCGGCCGGCCGCGCCAGAAACCAGGACGAAATCGCCGCGGCCCTGGGCGTCAGCCAGCCCACCATCGCCCGTAAACTCAAGAAGTACGGCATCTCCTGATCCTCTTCCCGACGCCTCCCCGCTCGCAGACTGTTTATTCAAAAGTGAATAAATTTGGCCGTCGGTTTGCTTCTGGTAAACTGGTTTTCGATGTTGGGAAATCCGGACGCTGAAATTCCCCTCCCGGGCAGTCTCCGGCCGAGGCCCGCCCGGCCGCTGCCCGCCGGCCCTTTCAAACGCAGGTGCGGCCCAGGCGGGAACGGGTGCCGCCGTGGCCTGCGGCGAGGGCCCTTCAGGGGGCAAAACGGCATTTGGCATCGCCTTTGCTCTTAATTCCCAGCTGTCGGCAGAACCATCGCCCCGCCTGCCCGGGTGGCCAATTGCGAAGCGCACCGCGGCAGGTATATCATATAAATCACTTAACCTTGCCGGTGGCTTCACCGCCGGCCGGGAGAGGTGAAACCCGCCATCAAAGAGGTGAACCATGCATCTTATGAACAACGCCGTCATCAAGGTCCCCTTCCCCCAGAACGAGCCCCAGTTGAGCTACGCCCCCGGCACCCCGGAGCGGGCCAGGCTCAAGGCGGCCCTGGAGGAGATCGCCGGGAAGCAGCTCGAGATCCCCCTGGTCATCGGCGGCAAGGAGGTGCGTACCGGCAACCTCGGCAAGGTGGTGATGCCCCATGACCATCAGCATGTGCTCGCCGAGTATCACATCGCCGGCGAGGCCGAAATCAAGCAGGCCATCGCGGCCGCCCTCGAAGCCCGCAAGCGCTGGCAGCAGCTGCGCTGGGAGGAGCGCGCGGCGATCTTCCTCAAGGCCGCCGACCTGCTGGCCGGCAAGTACCGCCACCTGATGAACGCCGCCTCCATGCAGTCGACCAGCAAGAACGCCTTCCAGGCCGAAATCGACGCGGCCTGCGAACTCATCGACTTTCTGCGCTTCAACGTCTATTACGCCTCGAAGATTTACGAGGAGCAGCCCCTGCACCACTCCCGGGGCGTCTGGAACTTCGTCCAGCACCGGCCCCTGGAAGGGTTCGTCTTCGCGGTGACCCCTTTCAACTTCACCGCCATCGCCGGCAACCTGCCCACCGCTCCGGCTATCATGGGCAACGTGGCGTTGTGGAAGCCTGCTTCCTCCTGCGTCTACACCCCCTGGCTGTTCATGCAGATCCTCCGGGAGGCCGGACTGCCCGACGGCGTGATCAACTTCATCCCGGGGCGCGGCGCCCAGATGGGCGAGATCGTCCTCAAGGACCCCAACCTGGCGGGGATCCACTTTACCGGCAGCACCGCCGTTTTCCAGGAGATGTGGAAAACCGTCGGCGAGAACATCGCCCGCTACAAGGGCTACCCGCGCATCGTCGGCGAGACCGGCGGCAAGGACTTCGTCTTCGCCCACGAGTCGGCCGATGTCCCCCGGTTGGTGACCGCGCTGGTGCGCGGCGCCTTCGAGTACCAGGGGCAGAAGTGCTCGGCCGCTTCGCGCGCCTACATCCCCGCCTCGCTCTGGGGCGGGGTGCGCAAGGGGCTGGAAGAGCAGCTGTCCAGGGTCAAGATGGGGCCGCCCAGCGACTTCACCAACCTGGTCAACGCGGTCATCGACAAGGGGGCCTTCCGCGACATCACCGGCTACATCGACTACGCGAAGAAGTCCGAGGACGCCGAGATCATCATCGGCGGCGGCTACGACGACAGCAAGGGCTACTTCATCGAGCCCACCGTGATCCTGGCCAAAACCCCCCGCTTCAAGACCATGGTCGAGGAGATCTTCGGCCCGGTGCTCACCATCTACGTCTACGACAAGGAGAGCTACGAGGAGGCCCTCGAGCTCTGCGACCAGAGCTCGGCCTACGGGCTGACCGGGGCGATCTTCGCCCGCGAGCGCGAAGCGGTCAGCCTGGCCCTGGCCAAGCTGGAGAACGCCGCCGGCAACTTCTACATCAACGACAAGCCGACCGGCGCCGTGGTCGGCCAGCAGCCCTTCGGCGGCTCGCGCGCCTCGGGGACCAACGACAAGGCGGGCAGCCCCCTGAACCTGATGCGCTGGGTGACCCCGCGCACCGTCAAGGAGACCTTCGACGCGCCGGTCGCCTTCGAATACCCCTTCATGAACGAGAAATAAGGCAGCCGTGATGCTCCCCTCCCCCCGCGGGGGAGGGGAGCCAGGATCCCCAGCCGAGACCGCCCCTTACCCGAGGTGACCACCATGTCGCTCTTCAACCTGCTCGTCAGCAAGACCATCATGCACATCCCCGGCCCCATGGTGGGCTACTTCGCCCGGGACTACATCGCCGGGGAGAAGCTCCAGGACGCGGTCAACGTCACCCGGGAATTCAACAGCCAGGGGATCATGAGCACCATCGACGTGCTCGGCGAATTCATCACCACCCTCGACCAGGCCCGCGGCTTCAAGGAGCAGTGCCTGGAGATCCTGCACGCCATCGACCGCGAGAAACTCGACGCCAACCTCTCGCTCAAACCGACCCAGATGGGGCTGCTGCTCGACAAGCAGCAGGCCTTCGCCAACATCCGCGAGATCGTCGCCCTGGCCGACCGGTACCAGAACTTCGTGCGCATCGACATGGAGGACATCTCCTGCACCGACGACACCATCGATTTCTACCGCCGGCTGCGCGAAGAGTTCCCCGGGCGGGTCGGCGTGGTGCTGCAGTCCTACCTGCGGCGCACCCCCGCCGACATCGAGTCGCTTTCCGATCAGCCGATGAATTTCCGGCTCTGCAAGGGGATCTACAACGAGCCGCGCAGCGCGGCCTACAAGGACCCCGCGGTGATCAACCGCAGCTTCGTCCACTGCCTGGACAAGATGTTCCAGAACAAGGCCTACGTGGGCATCGCCACCCACGACGAGAAGCTGGTCTTCGAGGCGCTGCGCCTGATCGAGAACTACGGCCTCAAGCGCGAGGACTACGAATTCCAGATGCTGCTCGGGGTCGACGAGGAGCTGCGCAGGATCATCGTCGATGCCGGCCACCGCCTGCGGGTCTACGTCCCCTTCGGCGAATCCTGGCTCCCTTATTCCAGGCGCCGGCTCAAGGAAAACCCCATGATCGCCCAGCACGCCCTCAGGCAGATGCTGGGGTTGAAGCGCTACTGACCCCTGTCGGGGGGAGATGGGCAGGTCAAAAGCAAAACCCAAGGCGCTCCGAACCGATGAACCAACCTCCCGCCCAGCTTACCCACGCCCAGATCTTCCGCTTCTGGTCGCCGCTGGCCGCCACCTGGCTGATGATGGCCATCGAGGGGCCGTTTCTGGCGGCGGTGATCGCCCGCATGGGCGATACCGCGCACAACCTGGCGGCCTACGGGGTGGCCTATGCCTTCGGGCTGGTGGCCGAGTCGCCCATCATCATGCTGATGAGCGCCGCCGCCACCCTGGTAAGGGACGCCGATTCCTACCGGCGGCTGCGCAATTTCTCCACTTTCCTCAACCTGGGGGTGACGGCGGCGCTGGCGCTTTTGGTGGTGCCGCCGGTCTTCGACCTGGTGGGGCGGCGGCTCATCGGGCTGACCCCCGAGGTGGCGCGGCTCACCCACTTGTCGCTGGTGCTGCTGCTCCCCTGGCCGGCGGCCATCGGTTTTCGCCGCTTCTACCAGGGGGTGCTGATCCGCGGCCACAAGACCCGCCGGGTGGCCGTCGCCACCAGCGTGCGGGTCGTGGCCATGGCGGCCACCGCCCTGGCCCTCTACCGCTTCGCCGCCATCCCCGGAGCCTGCGTCGGCGCCCTGGCCCTTTCGGCGGGGGTGACCGCAGAGGCCTTGCTGACCCGCTACATGGCCGCGGGGGCCATCGCCGACGCCCTGGCCGCGCCGGTCGATGCCGATGCCGAGCCCATGGGCTACCGGGAGATCGGGCGCTTCTACCTGCCCCTGGCCCTGACCCCCTTCATCGGCCTGAGCGTCCATCCCATGGTGACCTTCTTTCTCGGGCGAGGGGCTTTTCCTGTCGAATCGCTGGCGGTCATGCCGGTCATCTACGGGCTGACCTTCGTCTTCCGGGCCATCGGTCTTTCCTTTCAGGAGGTGGCGCTGGCCCTGGTCGGAAAGAATTTCGAGCACTACCGGATGCTCCGGGATTTTGCCGTGCGGGTGGCCGCGGCGGCAACGGCGGTGCTGGCCCTGATCGCCTTCACCCCCCTGGCGGACGTCTGGTTCGTGGGGGTGTCGGGGCTGACCCCGGAGCTTGCCGCCTTCGCCACCACCCCGCTGATGATCATGGCGATCATTCCGGCGTTGACGGTCTGGATCAGCTTCCAGCGCTCGATCCTCATGGTCGGGCGGCTCACCGGCCCCATCACCGTCGCCACCGCCATCGAGGCGGCCGCAATCTTTTTACTTCTGGGGCTGGTCGTGGCATACTCCGGGCTCTCTGGTATGACCGGGGCGGCCATGGCCTACATCTTCGGCCGGTTCCTGTCCATCGGCTACCTGGTCCGGCCCCAGGCGATGGTTTTGAAAAAAGCCCCGCCGGGCGGGCCAGCCTCCAGCCCTTGATTTTCGTCTACAGAGAGGATTCATGCAGACCGATCCTGCTTCCTCCCCAAGTCGATCCGGCGGCGCCGGGTTTGTGCTGGTGGCCGCGGTGCTCTGGGGCACCACCGGCACCGCCCAGGCCTTCGCCCCGGCGGGGTTCGACTCGACGGTCATCGGCGCGCTGCGTCTGGTCATCGGCGGTCTTGCCCTGCTGCTTCTGGCGCTCTGTCGTGGGGGGCTCGGCCGGCTGCGCGACTGGCCTCTGCTGCCAACGGCCTGCGCGGCCGGTTTTACCGCCGCTTACCAGGTCTGTTTTTTTGCCGCCGTGGCCAAAACCGGGGTAGCCGTGGGGACGATCGTCGGCATCGGCAGCTCACCGGTGGCGGCCGGCCTGCTGGGCCTGCTGTTTCGCGGCGAGCGCCCGGGTCGGCGCTGGCTGCTGGCCACCGCGCTGGCGATTCTGGGCTGCGGCCTGCTGATGGCCAGCGGCGGCAGTGTCAGCGTCGATCCCCTCGGCATTGCCCTGGCCATTGGCGCAGGAACTTCTTACGCGGCCTATACCCTGGCGATCAAGGGGCTGTTGGAAGGCCGCTCGCCCGATGCGGTAATGGCAGTGGTTTTCTGCCTCGGCGCGGTCCTTCTGGCGCCGCTGATGCTGGGCCGGGATCTGGCCTGGCTGGCCCAACCCAGGGGGGTAGCCGTCATTCTGCACCTGGGGCTGGTGACCGCCGGACTGGCCTACTGGTTGTTCGCCCGGGGCCTGGCCAAGGTTTCCGTGGCCACCGCTGTCACCCTGTCCCTGGCGGAGCCGCTCACCGCGGGTCTGCTGGGTGTGGTGGTTCTCGGTGAACGGCTCACGGCTCTGTCTTTTTCGGGAATCGTTCTTTTGTTCGGCGGGCTGGTGATCCTGACCGTCGGGGGGAGAAAGGTGGCAGCATCGGCCAAGGGGGTCTGCTGAGGCCGGGATTGCCGGGAGGGGCGCCTGGCGGTTAGAAGAGCTTGCCGGAACTGCAGTCGTCGGTCTCTTCAGTTTTTTTGTTCTGCTTGTCCTGGTACATCAGGCGGTCGGCGCGGGCCAGCAGTTCGTCGATGCCGCATGGATTTTCCGGATCGAAGAGCAGACTGCCGAAACTCAGGGAGAGCCTGAAGCGGCGGCTGTGCTGGCGGTTGTGGGCATCGATGTGGTGGTGCAGCCGGGTGGCCAGTGCCTCTTCGCTGTCCCGGGCGGTTTCGTTGGCCAGCACCACGAACTCGTCCCCGCCCAGGCGGGCGATGATGTCCGACTGGCGAAAGGTGCGCCGCAGGACCTCGGCGGCATCGATGATGGCCTGGTCGCCGGTGGCGTGGCCGAGCAGATCGTTGATCAGCTTCAAGCCGTCCAGGTCGCAGTAGCAAAGCAGCAGCTCCCGGCCGGCACGCTGGGCGACCTTGAGCTGGTGATCGGCCATCTTGAAGAATCCCCGGCGATTCAACAGCCCGGTCAATTCATCGGTAATGGCCGCGGCGCGCAGCTTCTCCTCCACCCGCAGGCGCTCGCCGATCTCCTGGCGCAGTCCCTCGTTGGTCTTGCGCAGTTCGGCGGTGCGCCGCTCCACCTGGATCTCCAGCTCCTGCTTGGCCCGCCTGAGTTCCTCCTCCGCTTCCTTCTGCTCGGTGACGTCTCTGACCACCGAAAGGCTGACGGGCTTTCCCGAAGGGTCGATGGTCGCGTCGCAGTTGAGCAGCACGTCGATCTCGCTGCCGTCCTTGCGGATATAGCGGTAAGGCACATCCCGCACGAAACCCTCTTTCCACATTCTGGGGATCACCGATGCGAAGGCCCGGCGCGCCGACTCCTCGTTCATCAGGAAATCCGCCCTGCGGCCGATGACCTCCTCCCGTTGGTAGCCGGTGACCTCCAGCCATTTGCGGTTGACGTTGCAGATCTGCCCCTGCTGGTCGATGGAGTGCATCATGACCGGGGAGTGGTCGTAGATGTGCTTCAGGCGCGCCTCGCTCTCGACCAGGGCCCGGTCGGCCAGGGCCCAGCGCCGGCCAATGCGCCAGGTGGTTGCCAGGCCCAGGCCGCTGATGCCCAGCAGCAGCAGGGCGACCAGGGTCGATATCCGCAGAATCGGCGGTAGGTTCCTGGCGTAAACGCCGCTGAGATCCTTGGCCAGCACCAGGCGCCATCCCCAGTCGAGGGGAACTATGGTGCCGAGCAACTCCTTTTGGCTCAAGGGGTCGGTGAAGGTACGAGTCCGCGGCGCCCCGCCCCCTTGCTTCTCATCCGCCCCCGGCCGGAGCATGGGGTGATCGGCAAGGTTGCGGCTCCTTCCGTTTTCCAGATACTCGGGATTGCTGTGGGCGATCAGGTGCCCCGTCTGGTCGACGAGAAAGCCGGTGTCGAATTCGTTGCGGCGGCTTTCGTCGAGGATGGCCGAGAGCCGACCCAGGTGAAAAACCCCTCCCAGGTGTGCCCGGAGTTGGCCCTGCTCGTCCAGCAGGGGCAGGTCGATGACCACCGCCAGGTTTCCGCTGGCGCCGAGGAACCCGCCGGTGACGACCCGGCTGCGGGTCTCCCGGGCGGCCTGGAAATAGGGCCGGTCGGCGAAATTGGACTGGTTGAGATTGCGCTGGGTGGAAAAAGGGTGGGACAAGTAGTTGTCGCCGTTGGGCAGCATCAGGAATACCGCGGAGAAAGGCCCTGCGGGTTCGATCAGGCCCGCCAGCAGGCGATGTTTTTCCGGCTCGAGCGCCGGATCGACACCGCGGATGGCCGGATCGATGTGCTTGGCATGGTCCAGGCGGGAGAAGGTGTCGCTGCGGGCGACCAGCTCGAGGCTGGCCAGGTAGTGACCGATCTCCCCTTCGAATTGATGGGCGATGGCGCGGGCCAGTTGCTGCTGGTGGGTGTGGGCTTCCTGGAGCGAGAGTTTTACCAGGGTATGGCGGAGAAACAGGGTCGCCAGGACAATCGCCAGCACCGTCGACAGGGCGAAGGCGCCGTGCGTTTTGATTTGCCGTGTGGTGAAGCGCTTGGGAAGTGCCGGCATGACCTTCTCTCGCAGCGTCCGTCCGGCGAGACCCGTTGGAACGGTTCGACCAGGAATCCGGAGGCGGCCTGTGCACAAAAAATACCCGACCAGCCGTGGCGGCAAGAGCGGTTAAAAATTGAAGGGTATGCGAATTAAGAGAAAAAAATCAAGCCGTTTTTCCGCCGGGGCGGCAGGTGCGCCCCGGCAGATGTGCATCAGAGGTGAACCACCCAGCTGCCGGGCAGGCTCCTGCTCAGAAATGCCGGGATCTCTGCGGCCGGCAGGGGCTTGCTGAAGAAATACCCCTGGCACTTGTCGCAGTGCCGGGCCTGGAGAAACTCCAGCTGGTCGGCGGTCTCCACCCCCTCGGCGATGACCTCCAGGCCCAGGCCGTGGGCCATGGCGATGATGGTTTCGGCGATGGCGCCATCGTCCGGGTCGGTCATCAGGTCGCGCACGAAGGAGCGGTCGATTTTCAGCTTGTCGATGGGGAAGCGCTTCAGGTAGCTCAGGGAGGAATAGCCGGTGCCGAAATCGTCCATGGAGAGGTGCACCCCGAGCGCCTTCAGCTGGTAGAGGGTGCGGATATTGTCCTCGGTGTTCTCCATCATGATGGTCTCGGTCAGTTCCAGCTCCAGCCATTCCGGGCCCAGCCCGGTGCGCCGCAGGGTCTGCTCCATCAGGTCGACGAAGTGGGGCTGCTTGAGCTGCAGGCCGGAGATGTTGACCGAGACGCGGATCGGCGGCAGGCCGTCATCCTGCCAGCTCCGGGCCTGGCGGCAGGCGGTTTCGAGAATCCATTGGCCGATGGGGAGGATCAGCGCCGACTCCTCGGCCACCGGGATGAAGGTGGCCGGCGAAACCATGCCCAGTTCCGGATGGCTCCAGCGCAGCAGGGCTTCGACGCCGACGGTGCGGCCGCTTGCAATATGCACCTGGGGCTGGTAGTGCAGCGCCAGTTCGTTGCGGGGCAGGGCGTGGCGCAGATGGGTTTCCAGGGCCAGGCGCTGCATCTCCCCCCGTTTCATGTCCTCGGAGTAGAAGCTGCAGCTCCCCCGGGTCTGCGACTTTGCCTGGTGCATTGCTGAATCGGCGTTCTGCAGCAGGGTATCGGCGTCCTGGCCGGCCATGGGATACATGGCGATGCCGATGCTGGCCGAGCACTGCAGTTCATGCCCCCCGATATGCAGGGGGCGGCCGACGGCGGCAAGCAGGTTGCCGGCCACCTGTTCGATTTCGCTCTCCCCGGAAAGCTCGGGCAGGGCGCAGGCGAACTTGTCGCCGCCGATTCGCGCGATCACCCCCCGCTCGCCCAGCGCCTCGCGCAACTGCAGCGCGAGGAGGCCCACCACCTCGTTACCCCTCTCGAAGCCGAGCAGGTCGTTGACATGCTTGAAGCGGTCCAGGTCCAGGAACAGGACCCCGGCCTGCCAGCCGAACTCCCGGGCTTCGCCGACAATCTGCTCGAGGCATTCCCTGAACTTGTTGCGGTTGGGCAGGCCAGTCAGCGGATCGAAATAGGCGAGGCTCTCCAGCGTCTGTTTCGACTGGCGCTGTTCGGTGATGTCGGTGACCACGGCGATGATGCCGCTGACCTCGCCGGCCTTGTTGCGCAGGTAGTCCCAGTCGATCTGCACCTCGATCCTCTGCCCGCCGGGGCGGCTGATGGTCCGCACCTGGGGGGTCGGCGCCGGCGCTTCGCATAGGATTTGGGCAAACTTCTCGGCGGCCTGTTGATGGCGTGCGGGATCGACCAGGACCCTCCACCACGGGGTTCCCACCAGTTCTTCGGCGGACTGGCCCTTGATCCGGCAGAGGGCCGTGTTGACGAAGACGATCCTTCCCTCGGTGTCGCATTCGAGAACCCCGTGGGGGAGGGCCTCGACCAGCGTCTGGTAATATTCCTTGCTGGCCTGCAGGGCCTCTTCGGCCCGCCGCCGTTCGGTGATGTCGACCATGGTCCCCACCAGGCCCCCCGGCATTCCGGCGGCATTGGCGAAGACCCCCTTGTGGAACATGACCTCGCGTTTTTGGCCCTCGGCGGGGATTACCGAGGCTTCGTAGACCTGGGTTCCGCCCTGGCCCAACAGCTCGCGATCCGACCGCTCGTAGAGCCCGGCCAGGTCGGGCGGGGCCACGTCGAAGGCCGTGGCGCCGATGACCCTGGCCCGGGGGATGCCGAAGAACCCCTCGAAGGCCCTGTTGCAGTCGAGATAGCGGCCGGCGGTGTCCTTGTAGTAAATGGGCGCTGGGATGGTGTCGATGATGGTGCGCAGCAGCCGGGACTTCTCCTCCAGACGCCGGGTGCTTTCGGTGAGTTCCTCGGTGCGTTCGGCGACCCGGCGTTCCAGGTCGGCGTTGGCCTGCTGCAGGGCCCGTTCGGCCCGGTTGCGGCGGGAGGCGGTATAGACCAGCAGCAGGCTCAAAAGGACCATGAAGGCCGCCAGGCAGGCAAGATACCCCTTGGCCTTATGGAACCGGGCATCGAGGTGCTGGCCGAAGAGCTTGGTGGTGGTCCAGTTGTTGACGTCCTCGTTGGAGAGGCTGGTGAAAATTTCCGCCGCTTTTTGGGCCGCTTCGTCGAGGGCAGCGCCGTCGAAACCGGCCCCCGCTGCCACCTGCTCGAACTGCAGGCTCAGGCTGTCCATGGTCTGTTCGATGGCGGTCGTCAGCGCCTGGAGAGTCTCTCGGCTGAAGTAGTCGCGAGTCCCGGCATAGCCGATGGCGGCGTCCATCAGGTCGAGGGCCTCCTCGAAACGCTCGGCGTCGCCTTTCTGCAGGGCCTCCAGGGCCTGGCCGTAGGCCCGCTGAAAGATCAGGTTGATCTTGATGATAGCCCTGCTGTTCTGGTGGAACTCGAAGTCGGAGGCGACGAAGTTTTCGGCCACCCCGGCGAAATTGAGGGCGAGCAGCAGCAGCGCCACCGAGAAAACGATCGCCAGGTAATGGCCCTGGGTTTTTACGAAACGGACGAAATTCTTGGGGGAGGGTCGGATCATTACTGTTCTCGCTCGGCTAGAAACTCGATGCGGTTCACCAGCCATATCCACTTGGGCGCGTAGTTGGGGACGTTGTCCCCTTTGGCCTGGTATTCAAGCACGACCTTGGCCGGGCCGCTTTCTCTGATGTTCATGGTTTTGCCGTCCATCCTGGTGGCCAGGAGAAAATCCGTGGTTTCCCATTCGCTGCGGCTGAATTCGACGTGATATTCGTCGATGGCGTGCAGTTCCATGCCAGCGGCACCCGGCCGGCCGTAGGCGGCCGCCAGTTCGCGCAGCAGGACCCCGCGGTAATGGACCTGCCGGTCCTGGTGCGGGTCGAAAGTATCGAATTCGGTCTGGGGCAGCCTGTCGAGATCGGCCACGGTGACCGTGCGCGGTGCGTCGGCCTTCAGAGCCCCGCGCAGCTTGATCTTCAGCGGGCGGGAGTTCTCACCCGCCAGGCCGGGCAGGCTCGTGGCGGCCAGCAGCAGGGCGGCAAACAGCAGGATGGCGGGGAAGGTTCCCCGGCGACATTGTCTGAAAATCGTGGCGATCATTGTGCACCCCTTTCCTGGGCTCTTTCAATAGCGGCCGAATTCCGCATCGTCCAGGGCGATGAAGCCCTCCTTGGTCGGGACGGCCTTTTCCGCAGGTTTTGTAGAGGCAACGGGCCGCGGCGCGAGCGGCGCGGCCGTCTCCAGGCTGTCCCAGGCAAGGCTCGGCCCCGCGGGGCGGGGTTGCTGGGGAGCTCTGGCCGGGGCCTGGCGAGGGGGGCTGCCCTGCAGCTTGAAGCGGGTCAGCAGCTTGCGCAGCTGGTCGGCCTGGGTGGCGAGCTGTTCGGCGGCGGCCGCGCTCTCTTCCGCGCTGGCGGTGGTGTGCTGGGTTACCTGGTCAATCTGGCTGAGCCCCTGGTTGACCTGGGCGACCCCCTGGGCCTGCTCCGTGGATGCGGCGGCGATTTCCGACACCAGCTGGGACACCTTGGAGATGCTCTCGAGGATCTCGTCCAGGGCCTGGCCGGTGCGGCGGGTGATTTCCGTCCCCTTCTGGGTCTTGGCCACCGAGCCGGCGATCAGCTCTTCGGTCTCCTTGGCGGCGCGGGCGCTGCGGGCGGCGAGGTTGCGCACCTCCTCGGCGACCACCGCGAAGCCCTTGCCGTGCTGGCCGGCCCGGGCCGCCTCGACCGCGGCATTGAGCGCCAGCAGGTTGGTCTGGAAGGCGATCTCGTCGATCACCTTGATGATCTTGGAGATGTTCTGCCCGGCCGAGGAGATCTCTTCCATGGCCAGGGTCAGTTCCTGCATCTGGTGGTTGCCGTTCTGGGCCGCGTTGTGGGCCTGGGCCGAGAGCTGGTTGGCCTGGCTGGCGTGTTCGGCGTTGAGGCGGGTCTGGGAGGCGATCTGAGTCATCGAGCTGGAGACCTCCTCCATGGAGCTGGCCTGGCTGGTGGCGCCGTCGGAGAGCGCCTGGCTCCCCTGGGCCACCTGGCTCGAACCGGCGGCGATCTGCTCGCTGGAGGTCTGCACCCTGCCGACCAGGGCGCTCAGGTCCTCTTTGAGCTTTTTCAGTGACCCCCGGATGACGTCCCGCTCATCCTTCGGGCTGACGTTGAAGGTCAGGTCTCCCGCGGCCAGGCGCTGCAGGGCGGCGATCATTTCGTGCTCGAGATCGTCGGCGAACTGGTCCATGGTGCGCGCCATCTGCCCCATTTCATCCCGCCGTTGCCAGTTGAGGCGGTTTCCCAGGCGGCCCCGGGCCATCTCGCCGATCATCTCCACCACCTTTTGCATGGGTCCGGAAATGCTGCGCGCCACGCTCATCACCAAAACCGCCGAGAGCACCAGTACCGCGGCCAGGATGGCGAGGATCTGGTAGAACATCCGGCCCAGTTCGGCCTCGATGTCGTCGAGATAGAGGCCGGCGCCGACCACCCAGCCCCACTGGGGTACGAGCTTGATGAAGGAGGTTTTGCGCACCGGTTCGGCGATTCCCGGCTTGGGCCACTTGTAGTCGACGAAACCCTGCTTCCTGGTCTTGGCCACCTCGACCATCTCCATAAACAGCGCCTTGCCGTCGGGGTCCTTGCTCTGGGAGAGGTCTTTACCTTCCAGCTCGGGCTTCATGGGGTGCATGATCATGGCCGGCGCCAGGTCGTTGATCCAGAAGTAGTTCTCCCCCTCGAAGCGGGTGTGGCGCAGTGCCTCCCGGGCCGCCTGTTTGGCCTGCTCCTGGGTCATGGCGCCGCTCTGGGCCTGCAGCACGAAGTGATCGACGATCCCCCAGGCCGATTCGACGGTGTTCTGCACCATCGCCTTTTTGCCCTGGTAGAGGTTGGTTTTCAGCCGGGTGTAGATCCAGCCGATGGTCAGGGAGAAGACCAGGATGAGGACCGCGCTCAGCAGAAAGATTTTGTGGGCGAGTTTCAGGTTTTTCATACCGCAGGCTCCGTGTTTTGGTTACAGATCGAACCGGGCGATGGAGAAGGGCGCCCCGGGGCGGGGCGGCTCTCTCAGGGGTTCTCTCTCAGCAGCTTCCTCAGCATCTCGATCAGTTCATCCGGCCTGCAGCAGGCCACCGGTAAGGCCGAAGCGGCAGGGCAGGAAAAGCTTTCCCTGCCGGCGGCGCGCAATATGAACAGGACCGGCAGCGGCACCCCCCGGCGGAACATCTCTTGGAGCAGTTCCAGCGCTGTTCCCCGGGACTCAAGGTTGCTGACAATCAGGACCCCGAACGGTTCGGGGGATTCCCGGCGACTGGCCGCCCAATTGACCGCCTCGGCCGCCTCCTGCACCGCGCTGACCTGAAAGCCCGCCAACCGGAGCAGGAAGGCCGTGTTTTCCCTGGTGTCTTCCCGGTGGTCGAGAAGCAGGACGCGGCAGGGTTGCATGGCTATTTTTCCTCCGGAGGGCCAGGCACGTTCAATGAAGGCGTCAACACGCTGTGCAGATAGTAAACCATGGTTTTGCAAGCGCCATGCCCTTGTGGATTGAAATGGGAAACCATTGAAGATTGCATGAAAAACAAGATTTTATTGGTTTTTTGTGCTGTTCGAAGGGGGTAGCCAAAGTTACCCTGGGGGCTGCGGTTTCCCGCTGCCGGCCCCGGCCGGTGCGGCCCTGGGGCTTTTTCCGGTTTAGAGGGGGGTAACCCTGGTTACACCCTTCCGGCATGGGGTTGGGAGCGTTGCCCATGCCCCCCGCCATCCCGGAGGGGGGCATGGCATGGGTTTTAATCCCTGGGGCCGGGCAGCAGGTTCCAGCCCTCGGAGTCCTCCGCCGGGCGGGCGCCCCGAGGCGCGCGGTCGCCGGCCACGGCATCCTGGCCATTGCGGACCTTGAAGCGGGAGAGCATCTCGCGCAGGCAGACGGCCTGGCCCGAGAGCTCTTCGGCCGCAGAGGCGCTCTCCTCGGCATTGGCGGTGTTCTGCTGGGTGACCTGGTCGATCTGCTCCAGGCCGATGTTGATCTGCGACAGGCCCTGGGCCTGGTCGTCTGCGGCCTGGGCGATTTCCGCCGCCAGTTGGGACGCCCTGCCGATGCCGGTGACGATTTCGGCGAAGGTGGCGGCGGTCTGCTGAGCGATTTCGCTGCCGCGGGCGGTCTTTTCCACCGAGGCCTGGATCAGGTCGGCGGTCTCCCTGGCGGCTCGCGCGCTGCGCGCGGCGAGGTTGCGCACCTCTTCGGCGACCACGGCGAAGCCCTTGCCATGCTGCCCCGCCCGGGCCGCCTCCACTGCCGCGTTGAGCGCCAGCAAATTGGTCTGGAAGGCGATTTCGTCGATGGTCTTGATGATCTTGGAGATGTTCTGCCCGGCCTCGTTGATATCGGTCATGGCGGCCACCATGGTCTGCATCTGGCTGTTGCCGCCTTCGGCGGATTGCCGGACCTGCCCGGTCAGCTGTCTTGCCTGGCCGGCATTCTCCGAGCTGGCCTGGGTTCGGGCGGTGATCTCGGTGAGCGAGCTGCTGATCTCCTCGATGGAGCTGGCCGACTGGGTGGCCCCCTGGGAGAGCGACTGGCTGGAGTCGGATACCTGGACGGCGCCGCTGGCAATCTGCTCCCCGGCAATCTGGATCTGTCCGACCAGGCTGTTGAGATCATCCCCCAGGGTCTTGAGGGCCCCGCGGATCACGTCCTTTTCGTCCCGGGGCTGCACGGCGAAGGTCAGGTCACCGCCGGCCAGTTTCTGCAGGGCCAGGATGACCTCGTTCTGCAGGTTGTCGGCAAAGGCATCCATGGTGGCGGCCATCTGGCCGATTTCGTCGCTGCGCTTCAGGTTCAGCCGCCGCTCCAGGCGGCCGGCCTCCAGGTCCTGCAACATGGCCACCGTCGCCACCAGCGGCCGGCTGAGGTTGCGGCCCGTCAGCCAGGCCAGGACGAAGCCGAGCAGGGTGACGACGGCGGCGATGGCGGCGATGGCTTTGGTCATCCGGGCAAAGGCGCCGTTGACCCGCTCAGTCATCTCGCTGAAGTCGTCCTCGTAGAGTCCCGCGATGATGACCCAGTCCCAGGGGGCGTAGTAGGTGATGGCGGCGACCTTGCTCCTGGCCCGGCTCTCGCCCTCGTTTTTCCAGGGATAGCGCTCGAATGCCACGGGGATGGCGCCGGAACCGGAGGAGGCTTCGAGCCCGCGGGCTTTCTCGATGATCGATTGGATGAACAGCCGCCCCTCGGCGTCCCGCGCCTCCCAGATGTTTTCCCCGTCGCGCAGGCCGCCTTTGGAGATCAGGTATTGTCCCTGCTGTTCTCCGCTGCCGCCGAGGATGGAGACATAGCCGGTTTTGCCGACCACGATGTCCATGACCCCGTGGCGCAGGCTGGTGATGTTCTCCTGCTTTTCGCCGACGTAGAGGATCCCGATGACCTGGTCCCGCGCCGCGTTCCAGATCGGCTCGTAGGCGGTGATGTACCAGGCGTTCACCACGAAGGCGCGGCCACGAAAGGTTTCGCCCCGCAGTACGCTTTCGATGACCGGGTTTTTCCGCCCATCGGGGTTGACGGCGGGGATGAAGGTGCCGATGGCCCGGGTGCCGTCGAGTGTTTCGACATTGGTGGCGACCCGCAGCATGTCGCCGGCGGGATTCATGCGCTGGAAGATGGTGCAGGTGGCCCCGGTGAGCTTGAGGACCTCGTCGACCACCGGAGTCGCCTGGGCGATTTCGCTGTTCTGCCCGAGCCAGGTGGAACCGACCAGCATTTCGGGCAGCTGGAGCCTGGTGGTGGCTTTGGTGAGCTGGTTGGTCGCCTGCCAGTCAACCAGGCGCTCGCCGAAGGAGACCGCGCCGTATTGCTGCAACAGGCTGTGGCCGACCTTGAGGCTGTAGCCCACCGTCTGCTGCACCGACTCGTGGGCGCTGCGGGCCATCAGGTAGACATCCTGGGCGATTTTCTGCGCCTCGCTGCGAATCACCAGGTCCATCTCCCCGCGGATGCTTTTCTGCAGGCTGTTTTCCTGGTAGATGGTCACGCCGACGATGGCCAGTGCGGTCAGCAGAACCAGGCCGAGGCAGATGGCGGTAATCCTGGTGGATACTTTCATTGTTTCTCCTTGCTCAATGGGGTTGCAGCTCTTGTCTCGTCAGGGCCGAAGCCGCTCGGATGCCTGGTTTAATGAGCAAGGGGGATGCCAGAATTGCGAAATTAATACCAAGTAGTTGAAATTCTAATGCTTTGCTGTTCGCCAGGAGGCGGGGACAAGGGTGTAACCGGAGGAACGGGGGGTGGGGGAATAACAGCTAATTATCTGAAATAGCTGGAGATGAAAAGACGTCACCCTGGTTGCGGGGTAACCAGGGTGACGGTGTTTGGTTCAGACAGAGATCAGCAGCGCCGCCTCAGCCCCAGTCGTCGGGCTGGTAGGAGAGCGCCCGGCTGTTTGCTGCGCCCTGGCGGCCCTTGATGCGGAAGCGGCCCAGCATGTCCCGCAGCCGCGCCGCCTGGCTGGAGAGTTCTTCGGCCGCGGCGGCGCTCTCCTCAGCGTTGGCGGTGTTCTGCTGGGTCACCTGGTCGATCTGCCCCAGGCCGATGTTGATCTGGGCCAGTCCCTGGGCCTGCTCGTTGGCGGCCGCGGCGATCTCCTCCACCAGGGCCGAGGCCTGGCCGATGCCGCCGACGATGGTGCCGAAGGCCTCCTCGGTCTGGCGGGCGATGTCGCTGCCCCGGGTGGTTTTCTCCACCGAGTTCTGGATCAGTTCGGCGGTTTCCCGGGCGGCGGTGGCGCTGCGGGCGGCGAGGTTGCGCACCTCCTCGGCGACCACCGCGAAGCCCTTGCCGTGCTGGCCGGCGCGGGCCGCTTCGACGGCCGCGTTGAGCGCCAGCAGGTTGGTCTGGAAGGCGATCTCGTCGATGGTCTTGATGATGCGCGAGATGTTCTGGCTTGCCTCGTTGATTTCCCCCATGGCCGAAACCATGGTGCGCATGCGCAGGTTGCCCTGATTGGCGGCCTCGCGCACCTGCAGGGTCAGCTGCCGGGCCTGGCCGGCGTTCTCGGCGCTGAGCCGGGTCTGGGAGGTGATTTCGGTGAGCGAGCTGCTGATCTGCTCCAGGGAGCTGGCCGATTCGGTGGCGCCCTGAGAGAGGGACTGGCTGGAGTCCGAGACCTGCATGGCGCCGCTGGCGATCTGCTCGCCGGAAATCTGGATCTGCCCCATCAGCTCATTGAGGCGGCGGGTCATCTTCGCCAGGGCCTTGCCGAACTGGTCCTGCTCCGAGGTCAGTTCCACCTCGCCGGTCAGATCCCCCTCGGCGATGGCCTCGGCGAGCTGGGCGCGCTGCCTGAGCCGCTCGGCCATCTGCTCGATGGAGACCTTCAGCTGCCTCAGCTCGCCGTCGAACCGGCCGCTGAGTCGGGTGCCCAGGTTGCCGGCGCTCACCTGGCGGGCGAATTCCTCGATGCCTTTCACCGGCTTGACGATGCTGCGCACCAGCAGCCAGCTCAGCGGCAGCACCAGGGCCAGCAGCAGCACCACCCCGGCTATCAGCCAGGTCACGAACTTACCGCTCAGGGCATTGATTTCGGCGCGGTTGGCCAGCTCGTTCTGCTCCACGTTGTCGATGTAGACCCCGGTGCCGACCCAGTAGTCGGTGCCGGGTATGGTCTTGGCGTAAGCCAGCTTGGGTTGCACCCCCTGCCCGGGTTTGTCGAAATAGTAGCGGACGAAATCGCCGCCGCGCCCTGCGGCGGCGATCAGGTCGCGGATGAAGTGGTTCCCCTTCTTGTCGACGTTGCCGGAGAGGTCCTTGCCCCGCAGCTCGGGCTTGGGCGGCACGGTGACCACCACCCCGGCGCGGGTGTAGACGAAGAAATAACCGCTGCCGTCCTCCTCGAAGCGTACCTTGTCGAGCAACTGGCCGATAATCTGCTGCCGAGCTTGCTCGTCGGGGGCCTCGGCGATAGCCCGGCCCAGGGTGGCGGCCATGGAATCGACCAGGTTCTTCAATTCACGCTGGTGCCCCTCGAGCATGACCTCGGCCGTCTTGGCGATCCCCACGTCCCTGACCTTGCCGACCAGGGTGTGGTAACCGACCCCGACCAGCGCGGTGAATACCAGCAATGTGCCTACCAGCAGCCTGATTTTGCCGCCGATGGTGAATCCTTTTTCCATGATTAGCTTCTCCGGATGATTTGGTTTGGCGTTTTCGCGGGTCTCACCCCCGGGAGAAAGCGCCTGGGGGCGTGCCATGCAAGGGGAGTGCCCGTGCAAGGCGACCTGCCAACCCTTAGATATGACTGGAGTGGGGCGGGGCGATGGGGATGGGCCCCGCCGTCAAAAGGCTGACTCGCAGGTGGTCAGGCGCGCAGCTTCTTGAGGCGCTTGCTGAGGGCCGGCCGGGTGATGCCGAGCAGGCCGGCGGCGATGGTCTGGTTGCCCTGGGAGCGGCTCAGCGCCTCCGCGACCAGCAGATCGGCGGCCTCGCTCAGGGTCGGCAGCTGGTCGCCGAAGACCAGGCCGGGCGTTTCGGGGCCTGATGCGGCGCCCTTGCCGTTGCCCGTCGCCTCGCTCCGCTCCAGTCCCAGCGCCACGCGGAAACTCTGGGTGGAGAGCTTGCCCGCCTGGTGGGTGGCCACGGCGTTGTGAACCATCCCCTCGAGCTCGCGGATGTTCCCTGGAAAATGGTAGGTGGCCAGTAGAACCGCAAGCTCCTCCGGGGCGGTCGGTTTGCGCTTGCCCAGCTCCCTGGCGGCCTTGGCCAGAAAGTGCTCGAGCAGCAGCGGAAGATCCTCGGGGCGCTCGCGCAGCGGCGGCAGCTGCACCTGGTGCCCCTGCAGGCGGTAGAACAGGTCCTTGCGGAAGGCGCCGGAGGCCTGCAGGGCGGCCAGGTTCTGGTTGGTGGCGACGATGATACGGGCGCTGCTGCGCTTGGGCCGGTCGGCGCCGATGGGCAGATATTCCCCTTCCTGCAGCAGGCGCAGCAGCTTGACCTGCGAGGCCGGGCTCAGATCGCCGATCTCGTCCAGAAACAGGGTGCCCCCGGCGGCCTGTTCGATCATCCCCGCGCGGGCCCGGTCGGCACCGGTAAAGGCTCCGCGGGTGTGGCCGAAAAGCGTGTCCGAAAAGATGCTGTCGTCGAGCCCGGCGACGTTGACCGGCACCCAGGGCCCTTCCGGACGGCCGATGAGATGCAGGGCCCGAGCCACCAGCTCCTTGCCGGCACCGCTCTCGCCGGTGACCAGCACCGGCTGGCTGCTGGGCGCCACCGCCTCGATGTAGCGGAAAATGGCGTGCATCTTCGGGCTGCGGGTGAGGATTCCGGAGAAGGCATCGAGGTTTTCCACCTGTCCGTCGAGCAGCCCGTTTTTCAGCTCGCGCACCTCCCGGTCGAGTTCCTGCATGCGGATGGCGCGCAGCACCCCGGCAGCCAGGCGCTCTTCTTCGACCCCCTTGACGAAGAAATCGAAGGCCCCCTGCTTCATGCAGCGCACCGAGGTTTCCACCTGGTTGACGCCGGTGAGGATGATGACCGGGGTTTCGGGATGGTTCTGGACGAGGCTGCCGAGCAGTTCCTCGCCGGGAAGGTGAGGCATGGTCAGGTCGAGCAGGACCAGGCTGGCCGGTTGGCGGGCGAGAATCTGCATGACCTGGCGGCTGTCCTGGCAGACGATTTGGTTGTTGATCCCGGCCGAACGTTCCAGGGCCCTGCCCAGGCTGCGCAGCCAGGCCGGCTCGTCATCCACAAGCAGGACCGGATTCTTGGGGTAGAGAGCGGCCTTCATCCTTGCGAATCCTCCTCGAAAACGGGAAGGCTCAGGGTGACGCAGGTCCCCTTGCCGGGAGCCGAGTCGAAGCTGAGCGAACCGCCGTGATCCTTGACGATGCGCGCCGAAACCGACAGGCCTAGGCCGGTGCCTCCGGTATCGCGCTTGGTGGTGAAAAAGGGGTCGGTGATGCGGGGGATGGCTTGCGGGGGGATGCCGCACCCCTCGTCGCGCAGGCGGAGCACGACCTGTTTTTGCGGGGCATCGTGGGCGGTTTCCAGGTGGATGCCCCGGTTGCGGTCGGGCAGCGCCTGGCAGGCATTCTGGATCAGGTTTACCAGCACCTGCTCGATGCGCTGGCTGTTGCCCAGCACCGGCGGAAGCTGCTCCGCCAGAGCCGTGGTGAACCGCTCGGTGGCCTGGCGCAGGGTGTTGGAGGTCAGGCGCAAACTGGTCTGCACCGCCCGGTTGAGATCGAACCTCTCGCGGGGGGCTTCGCCGTTGCGGCGCACGAAATTCTTCAGATCCTCGACAATCGCCCTGATGCGCTGGCCGCTGTCGATCATTTCCTCGAAAACCTTGGGGATCTCTTCCCTTACCCGCGAAAATTCCAATCCCCCCAGGGAGTACTCGCCCTGTTGTCGGTGCCAGGCATCGAGGATCGGCATGGCGTCGGCGAATGCCTCGCTCAGAAACGGCAGGTTGAGAAGGATCAGACCGTTGGGGTTGTTGATCTCATGGGCCACCCCCGCCGAAAGCTCGCCCAGGGAGGCCAGCCGGCCGGTGCGCTCGGCTTCCTGCTGGTGCTGGATGCGTTCGGTAATGTCGCTGGCCATTTCGATGACGCTGGCGACCTGTCCCTCCGGGGTCTTCTGGGGGAAGGCCTTCACCCCCCACACGCTGCCGTCGGCATCGGTGATCTTGGCGCTTTCCACGCGGCCGCTGCGGAAGCTTTTCTGCACCGGGCAGTCGGGGTGCGGCTGGGCGCTGTGGTGAAAGCGCTGGTGGCAGAGATGACCGGTGACGGCTGCAGCCTTGCGGCCCTCACCGGCGGCCGCCGAGCGGTTGGCCCAGATGATCTTCATCTCGGGCGAAAGGTGGATGATCCGCTCCGGGATGCCGTCGAGCAGGGTCTGGAATTCCACCGAGAGGCGGCGGAAGCGGGTTTCGCTGTCCAGCAGCCGCGACTGGGCCTGCTTCATTCGCGAGATGTCGCGCCCCTCGGCAATCAGGTAGGCCGGAGCCCCGTCCTGCCCGATCACCGGCTTGAGGCTGAAATCCACCTGGTAGAATCCCCCGGCCGGGTTGGGGTGACTGGTCTCCATGCGCACCAGCTCGCCCTGGCGGGCCCGGTCTATGGCCCGGACCAGCTTGTCCCTTTCCGTGGCGGAGTGGCTCCACCAGGGGGTGTCGCAGAACGGCTTCCCCTGGACCTGAGATTCTTCCAGGCCGAGGGCCTCGAGGGAGGAGCGGTTGGCCTCCAGCAGGATGCCCTCGGGGGAAACCAGCCCGATGAACTGCAGGGTCTGGTCGAAGATGGCGCGGAACTTCCGCTCGCTTTCCCGCAGCGCCGTCTCCATCTGCTTGCGCTCGGAGATGTCGATCATGGCCCCGACCAGCCCGCCGAGACGACCATCGGCCCTTTGGAAAACCGACTTGTGGAACACTACGTCCCGCCGGGTGCCGTCGGCGTAGGCGACCTGGGCCTCGTAAACCTGGTTGCCGCTCCTTTGCATCAGCTCCATATCGGCGCGGTGATAGATGTCGGCGAGCTCCGCCGGGGCCACTCCGTAGACCGACTGGCCGACGATGTTCTCGCGCGGGCGCCTGAGAAACTCGGCGAAGGCGTCGTTGCAGCCGATGTAGATCCCCTCGCTGTCCTTGAAGAAAATCGGCGCCGGAATGGCATTGAGCACCGTCTGGTGCAGCGTCGCCTGCTTTTTCAGGGCGGCCTCGGCCCGCTTGACCGCGGTGATGTCGTCCATTACCAGGATGACCCCGGTCACCTCGTCCTGGCGGCTGCGCAAGGGGGCCGAGGAGATCCGTACCTGGACCTCATCGCCGTCTTTGTGGAGGCGCACGGTCTCGAACATCAGCTGGCTCTGCCCTTCCCTGGCCAGCTGCAGGTTGGCGCGGAACTCCTCGCTGCGCTCCTCGGGCACCAGCGGGTAGGCGCGGTCCAAAAGCTCCTCGCGGCTCCAGCCGAAAACCTTTTCCGCCGCCGGGTTCCACTGGGTGACCCGGCCCCCGAGATCCAGGGCGCAGATCGGGGTGGGGGCGGCATGAAACAGGGCCTCCAGGGTCTGGTTGGCGGCGCGCAGGGCCTCTTCCCGGTGGATTCTTTCGGTGATGTCGGTGACCAGGGCGATGAACCCCGTCAGCTGCCCCAGGTCGTCCTGCAGATAGGCCCAGTCCAGCTGTCGCCAGGCCAGTTTGTGGTCGTGGGTGAAGTTGAGCAGGATTTCCGGGGAGGGGGTCGGCCGTTCGGCGAGGATTTTTATGAATTTTTCCCGCAGCTTGCGCCGCCCCTCGGTCAGGGTCACCATGTCCCAGAGATATTCATCGATGATATCGCCGGGTAGTTTCCCCTTCATCCGGCAGTAGCCGGCATTGGCGTAGGTGATGCGGCCGCGGGTGTCACACTCGATGACTCCCTGGGGGATGGCCTCTACCAGGGTGCGGAAATATTCCCGGCTCTGGCGCAGCTTGGCTTTCTGGTCCAGCAGTTCGTCGCGGACCCTTTGGAAATAGGTGAGCAGCATCCCCAGGGCGATGGTCAGGCTCAACACCCCGGCGATCAGAAAACCCCAGGGGGCGAACCATTCCACGGGCCTCAGGAAGGGATAGTCGAGCTTGTGCAGCCCCCAGAGGATCAGGCCCCAGCCTGTGAGGTGCTTGCCCGGGCCCCGGGCCTGCCCGGACTTGAGCAGCAGGCCGCCGGCCCAGATCGATACCAGGGCATAAAAGGCGAAAATCGGCAGGTTCTCGGCGAAAAAGGAAAAGTCGGCGAGGCGGGCGCAGAACAGCCAGACCACCCCCATGAACCCGCAGGCGATCCACAGCGGGGAAGCCTTCTGGCCGATGAAGGCGTAGCAGCCCTGGAGAATCAGCAGTCCGCTGGCCAGGCTGAAGGCCTGGATCAGCCAGGGTGACAGGGTCGGCGCGATCCCCTGGATCTGCAGCAGAACCACCACGAAGCGCAGCGAAAAGAACAGCCAGCTCCATCCCCAGAGGGCGAGGTGCCGGTCGCGGTATTGCCGGTGCAGGAAGGCAAACACCAGGACCATGACCAGGCCGCAGGCCAAAGCGGATATGACGGCTGGAAAAAGCCAGTCCATGTGGTTGTTTCCCTGAAGGCGTACTTGAGTATTCGTACCAAAAAACTCTTGTTGGCGAACCGACCCGGATGCCGAGACTCTATTCATAGACGTTCGCAGATGCCGTTGTCAACAGCAAATAGCGCGCCATAACTAGTTGAATTTGCGAGTAAAAACGACTAATGACAGGAGCTGAATGAGGTGGGATTAAAATCGCGGGAAGGGGGCGGTTCAGGAGGGTTTGGAGTCCGGTTCAATCCGGGGGCAGCCGGGCGCGTTGAGCTTTTCGAAGAGCGCGATCTGCTCGGCCATCGACAGCTTCTTGCGGCAGCCGGTTTTCAGGCACAGCCGGCAACGATCGTCACTGCACCACTGGCACTGTTTGCAGTCGGGGCAGGGGTGTTTTTTTTCCATGGCGGGCTCCTTCGGCCCATTGTACTGCTGCTGCCATCTGCGCGCAATGACCGCCCCCCGGCTTGCCGCGGGGTGGCGACCCCTCGGATGGGCTTATTCCTCAGCCGGCGGATCGCCTAGTTCCACCCAGAAGGTGCTCCCCCCGCCGGGTGTTTCCTCCACCCAGCAGCGTCCTTCGAATGACTGGGCGATCTTGCGTACCGTGGCCAGCCCGATGCCGGTGCCGGGATTGTCGCGGCCGGTGGTGCCGCGGTAGAAAAGTGCGAAAATCCGTTCGCGCTCTTCCGCGGGGATGCCCGGTCCATGATCGCGGATGAAAAACCTGACCCGCCCCCCGTTGCGCTCCCCCCCCACCTGGACCGGCCCTTTGGCGGAGAGGCCGTAGCGGAAGGCGTTGCCGATGAGGTTGGAAAAAAGCTGGAAGAGCAGGGTTCGAGGCGCGCGGACAGGGGGCAGGGGAGGGGCAATTTCCATGTTCGCCGCGGCGTGGGGAAACTGGCTCTTCAGGGTCTCAATGACCTCACTGACGATCTCTTCCGTGCAAACCGGGCGTCGGGGCCTCTTCAGGTGCCCGGCCTGGGCCAGTTCGAGCAGATCTTCCAGAAGGACCAGCATTTTATTCCCCTGGGTCTCGATATCCCCGAGAATTTCAGTGGCGTGGCTGTCCAGGCTCCCCTGGTAAGTCTCTTTCAGGTAGCCGGCGAACCCGATAATGGGTGTCAGGGGGGTGCGCAGGTCATGGGAGATGGTGTGGACGAAGGCTTCCAATTCCCGGTTGGCCTCCCGCAGTTTCTCCTCGCCCTGTTTGCGTTCTGTGATGTCCAGGATCTGTGCAACCAGGTGCAGCGGATTTCCCATCCCGTCACGAACCAGGGTGACGCTGAGCAGGGCCCAAATGATGCTGCCCTGCTTGTGGTAATAGCGTTTTTCGAAATGGCACACCAGGGTTTCCCCCGCCAGCAGTTGGCGAATGCAGTCCGGGCCTTTGCCCAGATCCTCGGGATGGGTGAGGCTCTGGAAGTCGGTCGCCAGCAGCTCCGCTTCGCTGTAGCCGAGCATGGTGCAGAACGCCTGGTTGACCTGCTGAAAATGTCCGTCGGTTCCCACCAGCGCCATGCCGTGGGCGGCGGTTTCGAAGGCGCCGCGAAATCTCGCTTCGCTGATCCGCAGAGCTTCGGCAGCCTTTCGGTGTTCCAGACTGTCGCGCCATCTGCGCAGGGCCAGTTCGGCAATTTGGGGAAGAGCAAGCAGGACAGCGTCGGATTTGGCCAGGTAGTCTAGGGACCCGACGCGCCCGTCAAGCTCTGCGGGTTCCGCCGAATCCCCGGGATCGGTCAGGATAATCACCGGAAACGCCGGGTGCCCCTGTTCGACCGGGAACAGCTCGCTCGCTCGGCCATCGGGCAGAACCCGGTCGAGCACCGCCAGAGCGGGGTTGCCTCGGGCCAGGTAGCTCCGTGCCTCGGCGAGACTGGCGGCCAGAACCACCCGCAGGCCTGCGCCCGGGCTGGCGAAGGCCTGGCGAAGCAGCCTGGCCTGCCCGGGGCGTTCGAGAACCACAAGAACGGTGGAAGCCGGCGAACCTGGTGGTTTTTCTTGATCGGCGGATCGTGAATCGGGCACCCTGCACTCCTGCGGAAGTGGATTGACCGAAGGTAGACATGGACCATCATGGGAAAATGTGCAACTGCTTGTTTATTATAACAGCTGCGCGGAGCCCGGCCCGGATGGGAGCAGGCGGCGGCGCTGATGGTGCAGGTACCAGGCCTCGCAGGTTTCCGCGGCAAGCAGCAGAAACACCGCGACCGCCACACCGGGGACGGGGAGGGGGAGCAGGGACAGCAGGCCCCAGCAGAGAAGCAGGAACAGGATCTTGTAGACCACCGAGCGGCCAAGCTGGCGGGTGCGGTCTTCGCCGGTGAACCAGCCGCGCAGCAGGTTGGCCGCCCCGTAGAGGTAGCAGTAGAGCGCGCAGCCGGCCAGCGGCAGGGCGATGTAGGCCCGGGTCTGCTCGTCAAGACCCATCAGGCCGCCGAGCACCGGCGCGCTCAAGGGGTAGGCGATCACCACCGTCAACACTGCCAGGCCGCTGCCGACCCAGCGGAAGAAGCGCACCAACGTAAGATAGTCGACCAGGTCCCGGACCAGGGTCAGGTGGGCCTGCTGCAGGTTGCGCATGGGGCCGCCCAGCAGAAAGATGAAGCCGCGGATGACGCCGAAGGAGGCCAGCGCCAGCGGGCCGTCGGGCAGGCGGCTGATGATGGCGTTGATCAATAGCGGCACGCTCTGCTGCAGGCACGAGGAATAGGCCAGGGGAAAGGCGAAGCGCAGGATCTCAAGGGCCCCGCGCTCCTCCTGGCTGGCGTGGCGAACCCGGCAGCGCCAGGCGAAAAATCCCATCAGCACGGTCTCCACGCCGATGCAGGCGAGCAGGCCGAAGGCACCGAGCACCGCTCCGGCGTACCAGCGCCGCCCCAGGGCGAGAAAACCGAGCAGGGCCACCACCCGCACCAGGGTGGCGAAGGAGACCAGGCCGGTGCGCCGGGCCTGGATCACCAGCCCCTGGAACAGGCCGCGAAAGCCGGTGAGAAAGGGGAGCAGCACCAGGATGCCGAGCACCGCCTTGGCCTGGGCGGCGATCTCCCCGGTCACCCCGAGGATGCGGCCGAGCACGAAATCGCCCAGCGGGGTGAAGGCGACCAGGGCCAGCATGAACGAGACGTAAAGCGCCACCAGCACGACGAAAAACACCGTGCCCCGCAGGGACTTGCGGCCGCGCACCATGGCGATGGTCACCGTATGGTTCTGGTAGGAGGGGGAGGCGAGCAGCAGGTGCAGCACCATGGCCACCGAAAAGGCGGCCAGGGCGGTCACGAAGTCTTCAAGGCGGGCCAGGGCGGCGTTGATGATGGAGTGGGAGACACTCATCATCTGCACGTTGAGCAGCAGCGGAAAGAAAAAGAGCGCGATCTCCTTCTGGGTCAGGGCGGGCCGCTCGCTCAACGCTCCCCCCCGGGAAACAGCCGCGGCAGATCGAAGGGGGAGGCGGCGTGAAAGTCGTAGGGCTCGCCGTCATCGCTGCCGATCCCCCAGGCGCAGAAGCAGGTGCGCACCCCGGCGCCCAGGCCGGCCTTGAGGTCGGTGTGGTGGTCGCCGATCATCACCGCGCTGTCGGCCTTGGCCCCGAGCAGCCGCAGCGCCTCGCGCACCGGGGCCGGGTCGGGTTTTTTGGCCTGGCAGCTCTCGCCGCCCAGCACCACGGGGAAAAAGCCGGAAAGTCCCAGCCCCTCGAGCAGGCGCAGGGAAAAACCGAGCGGCTTGTTGGTCACCACCGCCATCGGCCGGCCAGCGTGCAATTCGAGAAACTCGAGGATCCCCGGGTAGACGACGGTCTGCTCCATCAGGTGCGCACTGTAAAGCTCCAGAAAGCGCTGCAGGCGCGCCTCACTGAATTCCCCCTCGGGGAGCGCCCGGCGCACCAGCGCGGTGGCCCCGTCGCCGACGTAGCTGCGCACCGTCGGGATATCCAGGGGCGGCAGCGCCAGTTCGCCGCGCAGCAGGTTGATCCCCGTGGCCAGGTCGGCCACCGAGTCGATGAGGGTGCCGTCGAGATCGAAAAGGAAGGTGGTGAAGGGCATGACGGGGAATGGCCGCGGCTCAGCCGCCGGCGCGCTGGCGCTCGCCGAAGATGGCGGTGCCGACCCGCACCAGGGTGGCGCCTTCTTCCACGGCCACCTCGAAGTCGTGGCTCATCCCCATGGAGAGTTCGCGCATTTCGACGCCGGGGATGGCGAGCTTTGCGAGCCCCTCGGCGAGCTGGTGCAGCTGGCGGAAAAAGGGGCGCACCTCCTCGGGGTCGTCGCACCAGGGGGGCAGGGTCATCAGGCCGCGGATGCGCAGGTTGGGCAGCCGGGCCACCTGGCGAGCGAGCTCTTCCAGTTCGGCGGCCTCGGTGCCGGACTTGCTCTCTTCGCCGCCCAGGTTCACCTGCAGCAGCACATCGACCCTGCGGCCGAGCTTGCCCCACTGGCGGTCGATCTCCCTGGCCAGCGACAGGCGGTCCACCGAGTGGATCAGGCTCACCTTGCTGCGCAGGTACTTGACCTTGTTGGTCTGCAGCCCGCCGATGAAATGCCACTCCACGGCCGAGCTCACCTCTTCGGCCTTGGCCGAAAACTCCTGGGCATAGCTTTCGCCGAACAGCTGCTGGCCGGCCGCGGCGGCCTCGTCGATCATGGCCGCGGGCTTGGTCTTGGAGACCGCTACCAGGCGCACCTCGGCGGGATTGCGCCCGGCGCGGGCGCAGGCGGCGGCGATGCGCTGGTTGATGGCCTGCAGATTTTCCTGAATGGTCATGGCGCTGTAGGGGCAGACCTGCGAGTCTGCCCTCCTTTGGTGGTCCCACCGCCATGGGCGAACACGCAGGTTCGCCCCTACGGATGGTTTGCGAACAGCTTGGCGGCGCCGAGGCGCTCGAGGACCTCGATGACCTCGCAGAGCGGCAGTCCGACCACGCTGGTGTAGCTCCCCTCGATACCGAGGACCATGAAGGCGCCGATCCCCTGGATGGCGTAGGCGCCGGCCTTGTCCATCGGTTCGCCGGTGGCAATGTACCCCGCGATCTCCGCCTCTGTCAACTCCTTGAAGCGCACCCTGGTGGCCACCGCGCCACAGACCGCAGTGCCGCTCTGGCGGTCGATGACGGCGTATCCGGACCAGACCTGGTGGCTGCGCCCGGAGAGCGAGCGCAGCATGGCGGCCGCCTCGGCCCGGTCGGCCGGCTTGCCGAGGATCTGCTCGTCGCGCACCACGATGGTGTCGCTGCCGATGAACCAGCGGCCGGCCACCTCCGGGCGGTCGGCAACGTCCTGGGCTTTTTCGCGGCTCAGGCGGATCACATGCTCGGCGGGGGATTCTCCGGGGAGAAGCTCCTCCGGGGCGCGGCTCGGCTCCACGCTGAAGGCGATGCCGACCTGGGCGAGCAGGTCGCGGCGGCGGGGTGAGGCCGAAGCCAGGACGATTTGCGATGCAGCAGACATGCGTGGTCCTCGGGGTTGGGCAGACTGATCGGAAAGAATAGCAGGTTTTGCCGGGCGGGAAAAGGCGGATCAGGCGTGATTCTGCTTGAGCTCCTGCAGCGTCTGGTCGTAGAGGACGATGCGGTTGCGGCCCTGCTCCTTGGCCTTGTAGAGGGCCATGTCGGAGGCATTGATCAGGCCGGTGGCCGAGTCGCCGTCCTCCGGAAAAGACGCCACGCCGATGCTGGTGGTGAGCCGCCCCAGGGGCAGGCCGGTTTCCCCGGGGAAGGGGTGATTTTCGATGGCCCGGCGGATGCGCTCGGCGACGAACAGCGATTCCTTTTTCGAGGTGGCGGGCAGCACGATGCAGAACTCCTCCCCCCCGTAGCGGGTCACGATATCCATGTCGCGGGCCGAGCCCTTGAGCAGCGCTGCGCTCTTCTTCAGGGCGTTGTCTCCGGCGATATGGCCGCAAAGGTCGTTGTAGACCTTGAAATTGTCCAGGTCGATGAGCATCACTGTGAAGGGGAGCTTCTGGCGCTGGCTGCGGTTCAGTTCCTCGTTGAGCCGCTCCTCGAGCAGGCGCCGGTTGTGAATGCCGGTCAGCGGATCGGTGACCGACATCTGCTCCAGGGAGCTGGTTCGCTCCAGCGAGGTCGCACGCTCAAGCATCAGCGAGGCATGGGCGGCAAAGGTGGTCAGCAGGTCGAGGTCCGCCTGGGTGAAGATCTGCTGATCCTCCTTGTCGGCCAGGTTGACCACCCCGATAATGCGCTCCTTGAGCTTGAAGGGGATGCTGATAAACGACTTGGTCTTGTAGCGGGGGCGGTTGGGGGTGGCGACGCGGCGGTCTTTCTCGATGTCGTTGACCAGCAGGGGGAAGCCGGTTTTGGCCACCCGGCCGGCGATCCCCTCGCCAATTTCCAGCTTCATGCTGCGGGCCAGCGTCTGGTTCATCCCGAGGGTGGCGGCGATTTTCAGCGCGCTGCCCGTTTCCTCGAGCAGCATCAGCGACCCCCGCGACGCCTGCAGCAGCTCGGCGGACATCTCGACGATTTTTCCGTAGAGTTCCTGTCGGTTTTCCACCAGTGAAAGGGCGCTGATCATGGTGATCAGCCTGCTGGAAAAGTGACTCTCCCTTTGGCGCTCCCGCTCCTGGCGCAGATGCAGCAGTCGACTGGCCGCCCTGCCGGTGAGCAACTCGGCGAACATGCGATCGCGGGCGCAGAGATCGGCATCGGGCAGCAGGACCAGGCCGAAACCCTGGCCATCGCAGGACAGCGGCAGAGCCAGAGCCTGTGCGAATTTCAGTCCCGAAACCAGTGCCGCCGACTCGCTGCTCAGAACCACCGGCTTGCTGCCGGGGTGGCGCTTGAGCACCTCGGCCACCCGGGACGGGGCGGGAGTCAGATCCTTGCCGGAAAGGCCCAGCGCCTGGATCGCCTGGCAATGGCCGGCTTCGTCGGTAACCAGGGTGAGAGCCTGTTTCAGGTCGAACAGCACCACCAGGGTGTCGGTTAACAGGGCGAGCAGCTCCTCCGCCGAGGGGGCGCGGTCCATTTCGGCCGATACCTCGGTGAGGATATGCATCCGGTCGGTGGTCTTCTCCAGGGTCCGGGCATAGATGTTTTTGCCGGTCAGGGCAGGAATCAGCTGGTGAATTTCGCGGGCGGTTTCGCGGACATCTTCGAGGGAGGCGGTGGGCAGTTCTTCCAGGCGCTCGAGCAGGGTTTCGCCGTTGGGCGAGGCGGCGTTGGAAAGGGATTCGAGCTTGGCGAGCTCCAGGTTTTTCTCGCGCACCCCGCCGCCCAGGATGCAGCAGGGGCGGTCGCTCTCACCGAAGAAGGGGACGGCGAAATTGAGCAGGCCTGTCGGGCAGCGGAACACCTCGGGGGCATTGCTGCGGATCGCCGCCTCGGCGGCCTTTTCATGGGCCGCACGGCAACTGGTGTCGCACAGGGAGTTCTCACCGATCCTGGCGCAGAGTGTCAGCCGCTCCCCCTCGCACGCAGCGAGCCCCTCCTGGACGCAGTACAGCGCCAGGTTGAAGGGGGCAAACAGCGGATAAGACCCGATGGCCTTGAGCAGGTCGCCCAGCGGTATCTGGTTTAAAGTGTCCGGTGCCACGGCAAATCCGGAGGTATGAGGAATTAATCAATTCAAGCAGCTATGGTCACGCACTGCTTCTGACCGGCATTACCCCGCCATGTGCTGGAGCAGTGTCGGCGATGCGCCTGGGCCGGAAAAATGCCACAGATAAGGTTCGGCCACCTACCGGAGATGTTTCCGGGGTGGTCAAGGCCCTGAAGCACAGGTTTGGCCAATGCGAAAATGGAGCTGGTGCTGATAGGATGATAATTCTGACTGGTTCGGCAAGAAGGGCCCCCCCTGAAATGCCGTTCCGGTGTGGCTGCGAAAAATATCTGCAGTCCGCATTAAAATATAAGTCTTTTAATGCCGAAAAAGATAGCAGGTTAATCTACAAAACTCAACCGGGAAATGTAGATTAGTAGCTTAAAAATGATTAAAAAAACCCCAGAAACGAAAAAGTCAGGGAGGCCCCGGGAGGGTCCGCTTGCGACTGACCCCTTCCCACCAGGGGGCCAGTTCGGAGAGGGCCCGCTCGGCCATGGCCAGGCGGCGGTCGGCCCGCTTCATCTTGCGCCCTTCCAGGGGGGGGAACAGCCCGTAGTTGACGTTCATCGGCTGAAAGTTCTCGGGGCTCGAGTCGGCCAGGTGGGAGAGCAGGGCCCCCAGGGCGGTGCTGGCAGGGGGGAGAGGGGCGGTTTCGCCGCGCTGCAGGCGCGGGGCGAAGATGCCGGCGAGAAAGCCCATGGCCGCCGATTCGACGTAGCCTTCGACGCCGCTGATCTGCCCGGCGAAGAAGATGCGCGGGTCGCTTTTCAGCTGCAGGGTCCTGTCGAGGCAGGTCGGGGCGTTGATGAAAGTGTTGCGGTGCACGCTCCCCAAGCGGGCGAAGCGGGCGCTCTCCAGTCCCGGAATGGTGCGGAAGATGCGCCGCTGCTCGGGGTAGACGAGCTTGGTCTGGAAGCCGACCAGGTTGTAGAGGGTGGCATGGCGGTCGTCCTGGCGCAGCTGCACCACGGCGAAGGGGACCTTGCCGGTGCGCGGGTCGGGCAGGCCGACCGGCTTCATCGGGCCGAAGGCCAGGGTCATCTCGCCGCGCTCGGCCATCTCCTCGATGGGCATGCACCCCTCGAAGTGGATCATTTTCTCGAAATCCCGCGCCGGAACCTTATCGGCCTGCTTCAGGGCCTCGACGAAGGCGTAGTACTGCTCGCGGTCCAGCGGACAGTTGAGGTAGTCGTCGCCCCCCTTGCCGTAGCGCGAGGCGCGCCAGGCCTTGCTGAAGTCGATGGAATCGGCCTCGATGATGGGGGCGATGGCGTCGTAGAAATAGAGCTGCTCGCTGCCGGTGAGCCGGGCGATCTGCCCCGAGAGGGCTTCCGAGGTCAACGGCCCTGAGGCGACCACCAGCGTCCCTTCCGCGGGGAGTTCGGTGACCTCCTCGCGGCGCAGCTCGATGGCGGGGTGGGCTTCGATGCGCTCGGTGATGTAGGCGGCGAAGGCATCGCGGTCCACGGCCAGCGCGCCGCCGGCCGGCACCGCCGTGGCGTCGGCCGCCTCCATGAACAGCGAGCCGCAGCGGCGCAGCTCCTCCTTGAGGCAGCCCACGGCGTTGTTCATGCCGGCGCCGCGCAGGCTGTTGGAGCAGACCAGCTCGGCCAGGGCCTCCGAGTGGTGGGCGGGGGAGAGGCGTTGGGGTTTCATCTCGTAGAGGGTGACCCGGGCGCCTTCCGCGGCAGCCTGCCAGGCGGCCTCGCAGCCGGCCAGGCCGCCGCCGATGATTTGAATTTGCATGAAAGGATCCAGGAGTCAGAAATCAGAAGCCAGAAGGAAAAATCCAGGAGCCGATGGGGTAGATTCCATTCTGGCTCCTGGATTCTGGATTCTGAATTCTAGAGTTTTACGCTACTCGGTTTTTTTCTTAGGCGCAGCTTTTGGAGCAGCCTTTTTCGCAGTCGCTTTTTTCGCAGGAGCCTTTTTGGCGGTAGTTTTGGCCGGGGCGGCCTTTTTCTCCGGCGGCACCAGCTCGAGCTTCCAGTCGCAGCCTTCCTGGGGGCACTTGCGGAAGGTGCCGTAGCGCTTGGTGACCTTTTCGACGATCACCGGGAAGCTGCATTTCGGACAGGCTTCGGCAATCGGCTGGTCCCACAGGGCGTACTTGCACTTGGGGTAGCGGTTGCAGGAGTAGAAGATCTTGCCGTAACGGCTCTTCTTCTCCATCAGCTCCCCCTCTTTGCAGTCGGGGCAGGTGATGCCCAGGGCCTTGGGCTTGACCAGCGGCTGGATGTTCTTGCAGCCGGGGTAGGCCGAGCAGGCCAAAAATTTGCCGTAACGGCCCGACTTGATCAGCATCGGCGCGCCGCACTTGTCGCACTTCTCGTCGGAAACCTCGGGTTCCTCCTGCTCCTCGCCGGAGAGGGGCTCGGTGTGGCGGCACTCGGGGAAGCCCGAACAGGCCAGGAACTTGCCGGAGCGGCCGAGCTTGATGACCAGCGGCTGGCTGCATTCGGGGCAGCTGCGGTCGGTCTTTTCGGTGGTGACCTCTTCCTTCTTGACCTCCTGCTCCTTCTTTTTGAGCAGGGAGATGAAGGGATCCCAGAACTCCTTGAGCACCGGGCGCCACTTCTCCTCGCCGCGGGAGATGGCGTCGAGGTCCTCCTCGAGTTTGGCGGTGAAGTCGTAGTCGACGTACTGCTGGAAATGGTTGACCAGCAGGTCGTTGACCACCCGACCGACGTCCTCGGGGAAGAAGGTGCGCTTTTCCAGGCGCACGTACTTGCGCTGCACCAGGGTGTTCATGATCGAGGCGTAGGTCGAGGGGCGGCCGATGCCGTACTCCTCGAGGGTCTTGACCAGGCTGGCCTCGGTGAAGCGCGGCGGCGGCTGGGTGAAGTGCTGCTCGGGCAGCAGCCCTTTCTGCGCCAGGGCTTCCCCTTCGTCCAGCGGCGGCAGGGTCCCCTCCTGCTCCTCGGTGGCCTCGTCGGTCCCCTCGATGTAGGCCTTCATGAAGCCGGGGAAGCGGATCACCTGCCCGCTGGCGCGGAAGGTGAAGCGCTCGCCGGCGGCGATGTCGACGCTGGTGGCGTCGAGGATCGCGGCGGCCATCTGCGAGGCCACGGTGCGCAGCCAGATCAGCCGGTAGAGCCGGTATTGGTCGGAGCTCAGATGCGACTTGATCTGCTCGGGGAGGTTGGCGATGGAGGTCGGGCGGATCGCCTCGTGGGCCTCCTGGGCGTTCTTCGCCTTGCTCTTGTAGACCCGGGGCTGGGGCAGGGCGTACTCGCTGCCGTACATGGCGCTGATCACCTGGCGCGCCTCGGTGGTGGCCTCCTCGGAGAGGGCCACCGAGTCGGTACGCATGTAGGTGATCAGACCGACCGAGCCCTCGCCGATGTCGATCCCCTCGTAGAGCTTCTGCGCCACCGACATGGTCTTGCGCGCCGAGAAGCCGAGCTTGCGGCTGGCCTCCTGCTGCAGGGTGCTGGTGGTGAAAGGGGCGGCGGGGTTGCGCTTCTTTTCGCTGCGGGTGATGGCGGCGACGCGGAAACTCTGCTGGGCGATCTCCGCTACCAGCTGCTCGGCTTGGGTCTGGTCGGCGATGTCGAACTTGTCGAGCTTCTTGCCGTCGACGGCGGCCAGGCGGGCCTTGAACTCGGCGCCCTTGGCGGCCCCGAGCTGGGCGTCGATGGTCCAGTACTCCTGGCTGACGAAGTCCTCGATCGCTTTTTCCCGCTCGCAGATCAGGCGCAGGGCCACCGATTGGACGCGGCCGGCGGAGAGTCCGTAGCGGATCTTCTTCCAGAGAAAGGGCGAGAGGTTGAAGCCGACCAGGTAGTCGAGCACCGAACGGGCCTGCTGGGCGTCGACCAGGTCGCGCGAGACGCGCCGCGGTTCGGCCATGGCCTGCTGGATGGCCTTCTTGGTGATCTCGTGGAAGGTGACTCGCTTGACCTTGGGCTTGGCGCTGTCCTCGTCGATCCCCAGGGCCTCGAGCAGGTGCCAGGCGATCGCCTCTCCCTCGCGGTCGAGGTCGGTGGCGAGGATCAGTTCGTCGCTGGAGCTGGCTTCCTTTTTCAGCAGGTCGATCTGCTTGCGGCTTTCAGGCAGAACATGATAGTGGGGCTCGAATTCGTGTTCGACATCCACCATCCCCTGCTTGCTGGGCAGGGCACGCACGTGTCCGTAGGAGGCCAGTACCTTGAATCCCTTGCCGAGAAACTTTTCAATGGTTTTCGCCTTGGCCGGGGACTCGACGATTACCAGTGATTTTGCCATGCATTCCTCTTGTCGTCTGGCGGTGCGGGCAATGCCGGCGACCGTCGCCAGTTTAAGAAATCAAAAAGGCTGCAGGGAATCCTGCAGCCTGGCTTTATCGGGCCCGGTGCTCAGTGGTAAAGCCTGGCCCAGTCGTCGTCCATGAAACAGTCAACTTCCTTTTGCAGGTCGTTGGTCGATCGCGCGAACAGCGTCAGGGCCGCCACCGCCTTGACCTCCTTGACGGAAACCTCCTCCTCGGCCAGCTGCAGGGCCTTGTCGATGATCTCCTCCTGGATGTCGTCGTCGATGATGCCCAGGGTGCGCAGCTTCACCAGAAAGCCGCGGGCCTCGAGGGACAGCCCCCGGACCTCTTCGGGGGAAAACACCCGATTGGTGGCTGCTGCCAGGGGCAGAGCGCCTTTGAGCGGGGGCTGCAGGGAGAGGGCCTCCATCCAGGAGAAGGCGGCATCGATTTCCTCGGAATCAAATCCCTCGGCAAGCAACTCTTCGACAATGTCGGCCTCGCTCATCTGGTCACGGTCTTCCATGACGTACTGGGCGATGATGCTTACGATGGCCAGAACCCGTTCTCTCAAATAAAACTCCTGTCGGCGGTGCCGCGATCAGGCCCGCGGTGCCCGCACATAGCGCATCCCGGAAAGCTGCTGAACCCCTCCCTGAAGCTCTAGGTGCAGTAAAATAGCGGAAACCTCCATGGGTGTCAAGCCACATTTCCGGGCCAGCTCGTCCACGTGGAGGGGGTCGTCGCCGAGGCTTTGATAGAGAACAAGGCTGTTTCCGGAGAGGGTGTCGGCGAAGTGTTCTTCCTGTTCGCGGACCCTGCGCGACGGGGTCCTGGGCCAGAGCGTGTCGAGGATGTCCCGGGCCTCGGTGACCAGTTGGGCGCCCTCCTTGAGCAGCTTGTTGACGCCGCTGCCGGTGGGGGCATTGATGGGGCCGGGCACCGCGAAAACCTCGCGTCCCTGTTCCAGGGCAAAGTCGACGGTGATCAGCGAACCGCTGCCCTCGGCGGCTTCGACAATCAGCACGCCCCGGCAAAGGCCGCTGATGATCCGGTTGCGACCGGGGAAGTGCCCCGCCAGGGGCGGCGTCCCGGGAGGGTATTCGGAAATCACCGCCCCCTGGCGCTCGATTTGCTGGAACAGCCGGCGGTTTTCCGGGGGATAGATCCGGTCGATGCCGCAGCCCAGTACCGCCACGGTTTCCCCGCCCCCGTCCAGGGCGCCCTGGTGGGCGGCGGTGTCGATCCCCCGGGCAAGTCCGCTGACCACGGCGATGCCGTGGCCGGCCAGCTCGGCGCAGACCTCCCGGGTGAAGCGCTGGCCGCTCAGGCTGGCCCGCCGTGCGCCGACCACCGCCAGGGCTTCGCCATCGGGCAGGCGGCCGCGGACGTAGAGCAGGGCAGGAGGGTCGTGAATGGCGCGCAGCAGCGCCGGGTACCGTTCATCCCCCAGGGGCAGGATCCTCACCCCGTCCTGCTCCAGGTCCCGGCGGACCCTGTCCAGCCGTGAATCGTCGGCCCGCGGCAGGGCGCTGGCCACTCCGGGGCGGATGCCCGCCCGTTCGATCCATCCGCCGGGGCCGGCCGCGAGGATCGCCTCGGGACTGCCGAAGGCCTCCACCAGGCGCAGCAGGCCGGCCCGGCCCAGGCCGGGGGTGAGGTGGAGGCGCAGCCAGTTTTTTTCGTCGCTGGTCACGTCAGGGGATCTTTGCAGAAATGGAAAAAGGATTGAACAAGTCCAATCCTTTTTCCTGGCCGGTTAAAAGAGAGCCGGGTTGCCGGCGGCTATTCGGGGACGGTGAAGACCCGGTCGCCGCGGAACAGGGCGTCGGCGGATTTGAGCACCAGGGCGGTGGCGGTGCTGCCGAAGGTCTCGGTGACCACGGCGCTGCCCAGCAGAATGTCCGGCAGGACGATCTCGTCACCCTGCAGGGCCAGTTCGGTGGCCTGTCGGGGGCGGGAGATGTAGAGCAGGTTGCCCACCTCCAGTCCGTCGCGGGACCCGAGGTCGAGATAGATCACATCGTACTGGCCGAGGGCAAGCTGCCCGTTGAGGGCCGACACCAGGGTCCCCTGCAGGGGCATGGCGGCCTTTTTCAGGGAGATTTCCAGGCGCGGCGGGGAGTAGGGGCGGATCCTGGCCCCCCGCTGGATTTCCCGCAGGGCCGAGGTGACCACGGCGGTGGCCACCGAGGGGCTGGTTTCCACCACCTGCAGGGTGCCCAGTTCGGCGACCTGGTAGCCGACCAACTCGCCGCTGAGGGGATGCTCCACCGGCCGACCGATGTCGAACAGGGAGAAAATGTCCCCGGAGCGGGTTCCGGCCAGGTCACCCATTTTCAGGAAAACCTTGTCCCCGGTGCCGATCATGATGCGGTTGTCCACGGTGTCGATAAGGGTGCCGGTGGCCCCCAGTTCGTCGCTGCTGATAAAGCCGTTGCCGGCACCCAGCGCCTTGATGGTGATGGAATCCCGGGCCAGCGGCTCCGCCTCCTGAACGCTGAGGGGGGCGGCGGCGGGCACCTCCCCGCTGACGGGCAAAAACTCGATGCGACCGTCGACCACGGCGATCTGCTGGCCGGGATAGATCAGGTGCGGATTGCCGACCTTGGGGTTGTGGGACCAGAGATTCGGCCAGTAGTAGGGGTCGGCCAGGAAACGCTCCGAAATCCCCCAGAGGGTATCGCCCTTCTTGATGGTGTAGATCCGGGCTGCCTCCCCGGCCAGGGCCGACAAGGGCAGCAGCAGAATGCAGGTCAGAATTGCTGCTTTGCGGATGATCATCAACTCCCCCAAGATAGAAAAAAATTGGTTTTTCGGGCTATTCCGCCTGCAGGGATTTGCGGGCCGCGGCGCTGTCGGGATAGGTGCCGCGCAACTGCCGCAGGGTTTGTTCGGCGGCCTCTCTCTGATTGGTCTTCATCTGCACCTGGGCCATCTTCCAGAGTGCGTCCGGCGCCTTGCTGCCCCGGGGATAGTCGCTGACCACGGCCTGGAACGCCGCCAGGGCGCGGTCATACTGCTCCAGGGAGAAATGGCATTCTCCGAGCCAATATTGTGCATTGGCCGCGTAGTCGTTGTTGGGATAGCTAGCAAGGAAGGTGCCGAAGCCGGAGATGGCCGCTTCGAAGCGGCCCGCGGCGTAGTCGGAGAAGGCCTGCAGGTAGATCTCGGTCGGGGAGCTCCGCTGGTCGAGCTTGCCCTCCACCAGGGGAGCGGCGGCCGCCGTTGCGGCGGGGGCGGTGATTTCCCGGGGCGAGGTGACTTTTTCCGCCACTGGCTGCTCGGGAAGCTGGCTCATCTGGCGCTGCTGGTCCCGCAGCCGGGCTTCGATCAGCAGCAGCCGGTCCTCGATCTGGTCGAGCCGCTGGGCGAGCCCGGCCTGTTCAGCCTGCAGGCGGGTCAGCTCGGCGCTGCTGACCCCGCCGCTGGTCGGAGGCGCAAGGGTGCAACCGGCGAGAGGGAGCAGGACCAGGATTGGGAGAAGCAACGGGCTGCGCATTTTTTTTGGCTTGATTCCGGCTGGGCGGCCAGGGGCCGTCGGGGACAAAGTTCAGTAAAAATTATAGGGTTTTTAACCCCTTGTCAAGGCTGAATGGGTTTTTCGGCGGGCACAGGCGGGGCCTTTTGTGCTATGCTCCGGGCAGTTCCGCAGCAAGGAGTTTGAAACGAGATGGTCCATCCTGAACTTTTGGCCCCGGCGGGGGACCTGGAAAAGCTGGTCACCGCCCTGGATTTTGGTGCCGACGCGGTCTACGCCGGCGGCGAACTGTTCGGCCTGCGCGCCCACGCCGGAAACCTGAGCCTGCCCCAGCTCGAGCAGGCAAGGGAGCTGACGGCCAAAAGGGGGCGCAAGCTCTACCTGACCCTCAACGCCCACCTGCGCCCCGCCGAGCTGGATGCCCTGGCGGAATATCTCGAACGGTTGCGCCCCCTCGAGCTCGATGCCTACATCGTCTCCGACCCCGGGGTGCTGGCCATGGTCCGGGAGCTCGACCCCGAGCGCCCCCTGCACCTCTCCACCCAGGCCAACACCACCAATCCGGCGGCGGTGCGGTTCTGGCAGCAGGCCGGGGTGCAGCGGGTCAACCTGGCCCGGGAGCTGACCCTGGAGGAGATCCGGGCGGTCCGGCAGGCCTGCGGGGTCGAACTGGAGGTCTTCATCCACGGCGCCATGTGCGTCGCCTGGTCCGGGCGCTGCCTGCTCTCGGCCGCCCTGACCGGGCGCAGCGCCAACCGCGGCACCTGCGCCCACCCCTGCCGCTGGGGTTACGCGCTGGTGGAGCAGAGCCGGCCGGGGCAGTATTTCCCCGTTGAGGAGGACGGCCGGGGGACCTACATCATGAACAGCCGCGACCTCTGCCTGATCGACCACCTGCCGGCGCTGATCGGGGCCGGGGTGCACAGCCTGAAGATCGAGGGGCGCATGAAGAGCCGCTACTACGTGGCGGCGGTCACCCGGGTCTACCGGGCCGCCCTCGACCGCTACCTGGACGATCCCGAAGGGTTCACCCTTGACCCGCTGTGGCGCCACGAACTCGACATGGTCAGCCACCGCCCCTATGACACCGGATTTCTGTTCGGCGGCGACGGAGCGGTGGTGCACCCGGAGGATTCCACCTACCGCCGCAGCCACGATTTCGTCGGCGTGGTCCTCGAGGCGGGCCAGGCCGGCCGGTTCCTGGTGCAGGGGCGCAACCGCTTCTTCCCCGGCGAAACCCTGGAGCTGATCGGTCCGCAGATGCGCCAGGCCGCCTTCGTGGCCGGTGAGCTGCACAGCGAGGCGGGCGATCCGCTGGCGGCCGGGCAGCCCAACGCCCGCATCCTCATGGCGCTGCCCCAGGACGCCCGCCCCGGCGACCTGCTGCGCCGCGACGGTAAAGGCCGGGAATGAACCGTGGACCGTGGACCGTGGACCGTGGACCGTGGACCGTGGACCGTGGACCGTGGACCCTGATTTACGGATAGCGCCACAGCTGGCGCCGTTCCACGTCGCAGCAGCTCAGGTGGCGCCCGTAAACCGCCGCCGTGTCGAGGCCGATCTTGTTTCGGCTCAGCAGCGCTTCGCGCAGCGGGGTGTGCCCGAAGACGACGATCTTGCCCCAGTCGTAGTCCGAGGCGAGAAACTCGTCGCGGATCCAGAGCATGTCCTGCTCCCGCTGGGCGTGCAGCGAAAGCCCCGGGCGCAGCCCGGCGTGGACGAAGATGAAGGCATCGGTCTCGAAGCTGCAGGGGAGGCTCTCGAAAAAATCGAGGTGTTCTTTCGGGATGCGCACCTTTCCGGCCTCGCGGTAGCTCTCCAGGGTGGCCTCGCCGCCGTTGAGCAGGAACGGGAACTGCTCCCGATCCGCCAGAAAATCGAGCAGCATCGCCTCGTGGTTTCCCTTCAAAAAGACGCTGCGGGGAAATTTTCTGCCGAACTCCAGCAGAAACTCCACCACCCCCCGGGGATCGGGGCCACGGTCGATGTAGTCGCCGAGAAACACCACGCGGTCCTCAGGGCTGGGGCGTACCCGCTCGAGTAGCCCTTTGAGCTGCTCCAGGCAGCCGTGGATATCCCCCACCGCCAGAAGCCGGCCTGCCTCTGGAACATCGGGCGGCTGCGCGCCCGGCAGCGCGCTGCGCTGCGATGACCTCCACCATCCGAACATAAGAAAAGTTTAGCCTAACTGGCTGCCCTGGCCAAGCGGACAACCGCGGACACAGCCGCCCCGCCGACCAAAACCGTCAGCGCTCCTCCGCCGATTGGCGGCCGGCAGGGGGCCTCTCTTCCCCCGTCCCTGGCTGCAAGGGCCCGCCAGCCGTGGGATCAGCCGCCGGGCGGTACGCTGGCATTCCCTTTGAAACAAACCGGTGCAGGAGGTCCTTTCCCCCGGGCGGGGATGGCGGGCCGGGAGGTGGGAATGTTCAGAATTTTGCTGGTGCTGAGCCTGCTGAGCGTCGGGACGGGTGCCTGGGGCGCTGCGGTCCCGGGGATGGAGGGGCAGGCCCCCCTGGTGCTGCAGCTGCAGAGTTATGCGAAGGGCGGCGGGCAGGAACCGCGGTGCTTTGACCTCGCCCTGGAGAACGGCAACGGTTCCGCCGGGTTGAACTGGCTCGATCATCCGCTGGTGAGCGGCCTGGAAGAGGTCCTCGACCGGGTGCGCTTCTCCCTGGATGGGGAGGAGCCCGGCGTGCCCCTGTTCTCCTTTCAGCTATGCCTGGACTGGTAGGCCGCCTCCTGCCGGGCCCTGCGGCAAGCCCCCCGCCGCTTCTGCCTCCGCGCGGCCGTTTTCAGATCTCCTCCCCGCAGCGCACCTGAACCTTGACCACCCGGCAGCAGGCCCCCGCGCCGGCCAGTTCGCGGTAGACCCGCCGCAGGAAGCGGACGGTCACGATTTTGTGGATGGCCGCCTGGGTGAAGCGGTACAGCCATTTGCGCAACAGGCTTGGCTCGGGGCCTCCGAGCAGCAGCGGGCAGTAGTCCGCCAGCAGCAGGGCAATCCGGGTTTTCTCCCCCTGCGGACGGCGGGAGAAGACCAGTTCACCGCGGTTGCAGCTGCGCGCCTGCACCAGCAGCCCCCCGCAGATGCGCAGGCTCAATTGCTCGCCTGGCTGTTGCGCGGATTCGACGGGGCCGAGGCTGAAGCGAAGCAGGCTCCAGGGCGTGCGCCACAGGCGGAACTCCACTTCCGCATCGGTCCTGACCGGGCGCACCAGGCCGCAGGTGAAGCGGCGGATATGCACCAGGTAACTGGCCAGCAGCCGCTGGGGGGGCTGGCGCTCGGCCAACTCGGGGGGCAGGTCCAGCCACTGGATGGAGAAGACCGAAGCGTCCTGCTGAAGCACCTGCTGGCAGGCGATGGGGGTGAGGTTTTCGTTCACGCGGGTCTCCGGATGGCGGGCGAGGTTGCGGGAAAAAGATAGCACAGCCACCCTGGGATTGCAGCTGTCGGGTGGCTTGCGGGGGGGACATTCGCTTTGCCAGGGCTCGGTCACCTCTGCTATCATTGCCCGGCGGATTCCATGAAAACCCACCCGCCGAGGCCTACGATGACTCCAACCCGCTCCTTTCAACCGCTTACCCTGGCCCAGAGCGGCACCCTGCTGTTTCTGCTGATCCTGCTGTTTCTCTTCGCCCGGGGACCGTACCTGGTGTACGGCGGGGCCTCCTTTTGCCTGCTCGCCGCCTACCACGTTCTGACCGACCATCGCTTCGGCACCGAACAGATCCGTGCCGCCGGCCTGCTCATCCCCCACATCGGCATCTACCTGCTGATCTGCACCATCGTCATCTGGACCACCACCGGCGAATCGGAAAGTCCCTACTGGGTCATCTACATGCTGCCCATCGCCGCCGCGGCTTCGAGCATGGGCCTGCGCGGCGTGCTGACCACCTGCGCAGCCGCCTCGCTGCTGTTTCTCAGCCAGGTTCCCGCCGAGATGTACCTAGATCCCAAGGAGCGCCACGAAGAGATCCCCGAGCTGATGATGTTCTTCATCGCCCTGTTCATCGTCGGGGTGCTCATCCAGGCCATCGTTGCCCAGAACCGCCGCCAGCTCGAAGTTCAGAAAGGGCTGAACGAAAAGCTGCTGGCCAACCAGCAGGCCCTGCAGGAATCCCTGGCCCGGCTCGAGGCCGCCGAGGAAAGCCTGCGCCGCAAGGAACGCCTGGCCGCCCTCGGTGAGATGTCCGCGGGGCTGGCCCACGAAATCCGCAACCCGCTGGGGATCGTCTCCTCCTCGGCCCAACTGCTGGGGAGAAAAATCAATCAGCCGCCGGCAGGGGTGGGGGAACTGCTCGATATTATCCAGGAGGAGACGGCCCGGCTCAACGGCCTGGTGAGCGACTTTCTCAGTTTCGGCCGGCCTGCCCCGCCCAACCGACGCCGGTGCGATCTCCAGGCCGAGGTGCTGCGGGCCGTGGAGCACGTTCGGGGTGTCGCGGAACAAAAGGGGATTGTCCTGGCCGGGCCCGAGCCGACCGCGCCCCAGCAGGCGAGTGTCGATCCCGAGCAGTTGCAGCAGGTTCTGCTCAACCTGCTGCTCAATGCCATCGACGCCACCCCTGCCGGGGGGCGGGTGGAGGCCAGGGTCTCCCGGCTCGAGGGGGCGGCCTGCATCGAGATTCGCGATACCGGCTGCGGCATCCCGGCGGAGATCCGCTCGCAGATTTTCGACCCTTTTTTCACCACCAAGGAGAAAGGGACCGGGCTGGGGCTGGCCAATGCCAGCCGCATCGTCGACAGCCACGGAGGAGAGCTGAAGGTCGACAGCACCCCGGATGCCGGCTCGGTCTTCTTTGTAATCCTGCCGCTGGAGGCGTAAATGGCCCACATCCTGGTCGTTGACGACGAGAAGAACTACCGCACCGTGCTGGGGCAGCTGCTTGCCGACGAGGGGCACAGGGTTTCCACCGCCGACAACCCTTTTGCCGCCCTGGAGCTGCTCTCCCGGGAGCAGGTGGCGCTGATCCTCTCGGACCTGAAGATGCCGCGGATGAACGGTCTCGAGTTTTTGCAGCGGGTGCAGGCGGATTTCGGCGCGATCCCCTTTGTCATGCTGACCGCCTTCGCCACCGTGGAGACCGCCCTGGAGACGATGAAGGCCGGGGCCTTCGACTACCTGCTCAAGCCCTTCAATAACCAGGAAATCCTGCTGGTGGTGGAAAAGGCCCTGGCCTACGCACGACTCGAATCGGAAAACGACGCCCTGCGCCGCCAGCTGAAGCAAAGCGTGGAGCACGAAATACTCGGCAGGAGCCCGGCTATCCGCAGGCTGCTGGAGGATATCTCCCGGGTGGCCCCGGCCAGGACCTCGGTGCTGATCACCGGGGAAACCGGCACCGGCAAGGAGCTGGTCGCCCGGGCCCTGCACCGGGCCAGTCCCCGGGAAGCCGGCCCGCTGGTCACGGTAAACTGCGCCGCCTTCGCCGAGACCCTGCTGGAGAGCGAACTGTTCGGCCATGAACGGGGCGCCTTCACCGGTGCGTCCGAACGCAAGCGTGGGCTGCTCGAGGTGGCCGACGGCGGCACGCTGTTTCTCGATGAAATCGGCGAGTTCCCCCTGCCGCTGCAGGCCAAGTTGCTGCGGGTGCTGCAGGAGCGGCGCTTTCGGCGGGTGGGCGGTACCGCCGAGATCGAAAGCGACGTGCGCATCATCACCGCAACCCATCGCGACCTGCGGGAGATGATCGCTGCGGGGGGGTTCCGCGAGGACCTGTTCTACCGGCTCAACGTGGTGACCCTGCAGGTCCCGCCCCTGCGCGAGCACCCCGAAGACATTCCTCTGCTGGCCACCGAGTTTCTGCGCCGCTTCGCCGGCGAACTGGGCCGGCCGGTTGCCGACCTGGCCCCGCCGACCCTGGAGGCTCTGCAGAGGCACGGCTGGCCGGGCAACGTCCGTGAGCTGCAGAACGTCATCGAGCGGGGGATGCTGTTCTGCACCGGCAATGCCCTGCAACCCGAAGACCTGCCGGAACCCCTCGGGACGCCGCGGGAGCAGGCAGGAGCGCTGCCCTGGCTGACGCTGGGACGCCCCCTGCCGGAGCTGCTCGAGGAGGTCGAAGGCGAGCTGATCCGCAAGGCCCTGGTCAGTGCCCGGGGGGTCCAGGCCCAGGCCGCCGAGCTGCTCGGCATCAGCCGCAGCAACCTGCAGTACAAGCTGAAAAAATACCGGCTCGAATGAGCGCCGACGTACAAATTTTCGGCACCCGGAGAAAAAAGCGCAGGCCGATGTAAAAAAAATTGAACGCCACCCCCGGGTGGCGTTTTTATTTCTGTACGTTTTCAGCAGGTTACAAAGTGGCAAGGGGATTGCTAAAGAGAAAGTCAAGCAGCAATGCTTACCCTCTTTTGCTTCCGGGGACTCTGCCCTGCCGTAGAGTCCCCTATTTTTGCCCGCTGCCGGGAACGCGCAGCGGGCAGAGCGTCCGGCGCCCCGGCGTTGTCACCCCATTGGAGTTTCATGATGTCCCGTTTGCCCATCGGCCGATTGTCCCTGCTGGTGCCCCTCTCAGGGGCCTACCTTGCGGTATCCGCCCTGCTCCGGCTGGTCCTGTGGTGGAAATTCGGCCCCGCGGCCCAGGTGGGCCTGGCGGAAATGGGGCCGATCCTGCTGTTCGGCCTGGTCAACGACCTGATCGCCCTGCTGTATGTCAACGCCCCGGCGGCCTGCTACCTGCTGCTGGTACCCGGGCGGCTGCTGCGCGCCCCCTGGCACCGGCGCCTGGTCGCCGTGGGGGTTTTTGCCACCCTGTTCGCCATGCTGTACCTGGGGGCGGCGGAATATTTCTTTTTCGAGGAGTTTGATTCCCGTTTCAACCTGGTTGCGGTGGACTATCTCATCTACCCCCACGAGGTGCTGGTCAACATCTGGGATTCCTACCCGGTGCTGCCGGTGGTCCTGGCGGACCTGGCCGTGGCGGGGCTGTTGTTCCGCCGGCTCTGGCCGATGGTCAAGCAGAGTTTGGCTGCGCCGCAGAGGTTTGCGGACCGGCTCAAGCTGATCGGCGTCTACGCCCTGATCCTGTCGCTGGCCGCGGTTCGCTTCTCCACCGATTCCTTTGCTTTTTCCAGCAACCGGGTCAGCAATCAGTTGGCCTGTAACGGCATCAGCAGCCTGTTTCGGGCCTTTCGGACCAACGAACTCAGTTACGACGCCTTTTACCGCACCCTCGATCACGAGCGGGCTTTTCGCCTGGTGCGGGAGAATCTTTCCGCCGACGGCGACGGTTTCAACAGCCCGCAGTTGGAGGATCTCGACCGCAGTCACGCGGCGCGTCCCGAGGGTTTGGGTCGGATGAACGTGGTGGTGATCGTCGAGGAGTCGTTGAGCGCCAAGTACGTCGGTGTCTATGGCGACGGCAGCGATCTGACCCCCAATTTCGACCGGTTGAGTCGCGCGGGGCTGCTCTTCGACCATGCCTACGCCACCGGCACCCGCACCGTGCGGGGGTTGGAGGCGATCACCACCTCGTTGCCGCCGATACCCAGCGAGTCGATCCTCAAGCGCCCGGGCAGCGAGGGGATCGCCAACTGGGGCGAGGTGATGCGGGAGAACGGCTATCGCACCAGCTTTCTCTATGGCGGATACGGGTACTTCGACAACATGAACCATTTCTACCAAAGCAACGGCTTCTCCATCAGCGACCGCACCGAGATCCCCCAGCCACGCTTCGCCAACATCTGGGGGGTGAGCGACGAAGACCTGTTCGACCATGCCATGGATTATTTCGACGGCATCCATGGGCAGGGGGAGCCCTTTTTCTCCATCATCATGACCACCTCCAATCACAAGCCCTTCACCTTCCCCTCGGGTGTCGAGGGGATTCCCGCCAAGGGGGGAGGGCGGCGCGACGGGGTACGCTACGCCGATTACGCTCTGGGCCGGTTTTTCGACCAGTCCCCCGTTCACCCCTGGTTCGAAAACACCCTGTTCGTGATCGTGGCCGACCACTGTGCCCGGGTCTACGGCCGGGCCCAGGTGCCGGTGCGCAATTACGAAATCCCCCTGCTGCTTTACGCCCCGGGCAGGCTCGCCGCCGGGCGGATCGAAACGGCGACCAGCCAGATCGACATCGCGCCGACGGTCCTCGGCCTGCTCGGTCTGCCTTACACGGCCCCCTTCTACGGCCGGGACGTCCTGGCAGAGCGGGCGGGCAGCGGGCGGCCGATCATGCTCAATCACAACCACGACGTGGCGCTGTTCCAGGATGAGCGCCTGGTGGTGCTGGGGCTCAACCGGCAGGCGCAGGTCTTCGACTACGATCGCGAGCAGAATCGGCAGCTTCCGGCGGCGGACGATCCCGCCCTGGTCGACCTGGCTACCGCCTATTACCAGACGGCCTTCGAGCTGTTCAAGGCGCATCGCTACCAATGAGCGAAAGAGCGAACCTCGACCACGGTTTCTGGCTGTGGCACGCCGGCCTGCCGCTGCTACTGTTCGGGGCGCTGGCGGCCGTCTTCGAGCTCAGCGACTGGGACCTGATCCTCTCGGACCGGTTTTTCGATGCGGCCCGCGGCGGCTGGTATCTCAAGCACAGCTGGTGGGCCGACGGGCTCATCCATCGGGGCGGCAAGTACCTGGTGCTGGCGACGGCGCTCGGGGCGCTGGGGTTGTGGCTGGGATCGTATCGTTGGGCCGAGTTGCTGCGCTTTCGCCATGGAGCCCTGTTCATGGTGCTGTGCATCGCCCTGGGCACGGGGCTGGTTGCCGCAGGCAAGGCGACCATCAACCGTCACTGCCCCTGGGATTACCAACGTTACGGCGGCAAGGTCCCCTATGTGCGCCTGTTCGAGTCCCCTGTCCCCGGCCACAAAACCGGTCACGGCTTTCCCGCCGGGCACGCCTCGGGGGGCTTTGCCCTGACGGGAAGCTATTTTCTGTTTCGCCGCCGCCGGCCGCGCCTGGCGCTGCTGGGGCTCGGCGCCGGCCTGGCCCTGGGCGGGGTGTTCGGTTTCGGCCAACTGGTGCGCGGGGCCCACTTCGCCTCGCATAACCTCTACTCGGTGATTCTCTGCTGGCTGGTCAGCCTGGGTCTGTACGCCGGTGGGTTCTCGGGGCGGCTCCATCCCCCGCAGGCTCAAGGCGAGGCTGCCCGGCCTCGAGGGAAAATCCCGGCGCCGTAGCGGAAAAAAATGTTTTGGTCCCTTGCCCTGGAGGCATTGGCTCGGGCAAAATATAACGGTTTACCAATTCTGGCCGGGCAGGTGGCCGGCGAAAGTTTTCATCGAGGAGCACTCAGATTTCTATGTCGAAACCCTTTCGTCAAATCAGGGAATTCTTTCCCCCCGAGGCGCTGTTTACAGCCGGGCTTTATCTGGTTTTCCTCATCGGCTTCGCGCTGCTGCGCCTGCTGCTGCTGGTCAGCAACGGCAACCTGGGGAAAACCGTCCCGACGGGGGAGCTGCTGCAGAGCTTCTGGGTCGGCCTGCGCTTCGACCTGGCCATCGGCTCCTATCTGCTGATCCCCCTGTTCCTGGCCCTGTTGCTGCTGCGCGGCCGGGCCAAGAGCCTGGTCCTGGTCCCCTTCAGTCTGCTCGCCGCCGCCCTGCTGCTGCTCGGGGTGGCCGAGGCCGAGTTCTATCGCGAGTTCGAAAGTCGCTTCAACGCCTTGGTTTTCGAGTATCTCAGCCACCCCGCTACCGTCGGCGGGATGATCTGGGATGGCTACCCGGTGGTTCGTTACCTGCTGCTCTGGGCGCTGCTGGCGGCACTGTTCCTCTGGTCCGTCGGTCGGTTGCGGCGACGCTTTCTGGTCGGCTGCGAATCTCCGGCCACCCCCCGCGCCGCGCTGCTGCGCACCATGGGGGCCACCGTCATGCTCACCCTGATGGTTTTCGCCAGCCGCGGCGGCTTCGCCAGTGAACCGCTGCGCTGGGGGGACGCCTTCTTCTCCGGCTCCACCTTCGCCAACCACCTGGCCCTGAACGGCATCTTCACCCTGGGGCGCAGCGGCTGGGACAAGCTCTACGGCAAGCAGGCCTTCTGGACCGAGGCCGTCCCCGCCGACCAGGCCCTGAGCACCACCCGGGAAATGCTGGCTCTCGAAGGCGAGACCCCGCTCTACGACGAACAGCACCCCCTGCTGCGCAGCGAGACGGCGCCTACTTCCACCATCCCCCTGAAGAGCTACCCGGGCAGACCGGTCAACGTGGTGGTGATCCTCATGGAGAGCTTTTCCGGGCGCTTCGTCGGCGCGCTGGGCTCGCCGGCCGACCTGACCCCCGAGTTCGACCGGCTGGCGGGCGAGGGGATCCTGTTCGAGCGGGCCTTCTCCAGCGGCACCCACACCCACCAGGGGGTCTACGCCTCGCTGACCTCCTTTCCCAACCTGCCGGGCTACGAGTACCTGATGAAGATGATGGAGGCCAACCAGGAGTTCTCCTCGCTGCCGACCCTGCTCGAGCGCGACGGCTACCAGACGGTTTTCCTCTACAACGGGCTGTTCTCCTGGGACAACAAGGAAGGGTTCTTCCGCCAGCACGGCATGCAGCGCTTCATCGGCACCGAGGATTACGCCAACCCGAGCTTTCGCGACCCGCTCTGGGGGGTGGGCGACTACGACGTGTTCATGCGGGCCAACGAGGAGTTCCGCGATATGGACAAGCAGGGGCCGTTCTTCGGCGCCATCCTGACTTTGTCCAACCACCAGCCCTACAACCTGCCCGATCCGCTCCCCTTCGAGCCGATCCGCACGGGTGATCACCTGGAGGGGCGCTACAACGCCATGCACTACGCCGACTGGTCGCTGGGCCAGTTCTTCGCCAAGGCCCGCCAGGAGGAGTATTTCGACCGCACCCTGTTCGTCATCACCGGCGACCACGGCTTCGGAGTCCCGCCGATGATCACCGGCATGCAGCTCGAGCGCTTCCATGTCCCGCTGCTCTTCTATGCGCCGGGGCTGCTCGGCGACGAGGGGCTGCGCCGCCGGACCGTGGCCAGCCAGGTGGACATCGGGCCGAGCATTTTCGGCCTGCTTGGGATGAGCGACCCGCACCAGGGGTGGGGGCGCAACCTCTTTTCGCCCGCCCTGCGCGACCCCGGTTTCGCGGTGATCAAGCCTTCGGGGGGTGAGGAGCGGGTGGCGCTGATCGAGGATGACCGGCTGCTGCTGGTGGCGCCCAAGGAGACCCCCAAACTCTACCGCTTCGATCTCGGCTTTCCGCCGCAAAGCTCCGCCGATCAATACCGGGAGGAGCGGGGCCTGGCCAAGCAGATGGAGCAGCGCCTGCTCTCCTACGTGCAGACCGGGATACTTTCCCTGCGCGGCCGCAAGCTGGGGGTGCCGGAGACCGGCCATCCCGCCACGGCCCACCGTGACTGAGCGGGGCGGCGCCGAGATGCATCGGAAAAACCAGGGGCGGATCCGCCTGATCGCCAACCCCATCGCCGGGGGCAATGCCCGGCAGAAAATCGACCAGGCAGCCGCCTGGCTGCGCCGGCAGGGCCGCGAGGTCGAGGTGCTGCTCACCGGAGCCCGGGGCGATGCCCGCGAGTTTGCCCGCCAGGCCCCTCAGGCGGGGTGCGACCTGGTCATCGCCGCCGGCGGCGACGGCACCCTCAACGAGGTGATCAACGGGCTTGCTCCCTCGGCGATTCCCCTGGCGTTCATTCCGCTGGGGACCACCAACGTCTTCGCCCTGGAAGTCGGCATCCCCTTCGACATCGAGGCGGCCTGCCGCATCGCCCTGGAGGGGGAGCCGCGCCCGGTCTGTCTCGGGCTGGCCGGCGACACCCGGTTTCTGCTCATGGCCGGGGTCGGCTTCGACGCCGACGCCGTGTTTCGGGTCAGCTCCAAACTTAAGCGCCGTACCGGCAAGTTCGCCTACCTGGTCAGCGCCGTATCCGCGCTGCTGGCCGGCCCCTTCGCCCCCATCGAGGTCGAGACCGAACAGGGCGAGCGGCTGCGGGGCTACAACCTGGTAGTCGGCAACGGCCGGTTCTACGGCGGCAGGTTCTCCATCACCCCGGGAGCCTCCCTTTACGAGGATACCCTGGAGGCCTGCCTGTTTTTGCGCCCCGGGCGGCTGCGTTTTCTGGGCAGCGCCCTGAAGATCGCCCTGGGCGCCCGCCTGCCGGCCGAGGAGGCGCGGATCTTCAAGACCCGACACCTGGAGGTGGCCGGCGCTGGCCTGGCGGTGCAGATCGACGGCGATTTCCACGGCCGGCTCCCCATGACCATCCGGGCCCTGCCCGGCGAGCTGCGCATGGTGCTGCCCACCGGGGCCTAAAGCGCAAAGGCGATTCCATGGCCACCAACAAACGCGACATCTTCCAGGGGCGCATCGTCTCCCTGGGTATCGAAGAGCACGCCCTGCCCGACGGTCGAGTGGCCGATTTCGAGATCGTCCGCCACCCCGGCGGCGCGGCGGTGCTGCCGCTGCTGGCCGACGGACGTATCGTGCTGATCCGCCAGTACCGGCCCGCCGGAGGCGGCATGGTCTGGGAGATCCCCGCCGGGCGCCTCGAGCCGGGGGAGCCTCCCTCGGACTGTGTCGCGCGCGAGCTGCAGGAGGAGGTCGGCTACCGCGCCGGGCAGATCGAGAAGCTCGGCGAGATGCTGACCGCGGTCGGTTTCTGCGACGAGGTGGTGCACCTGTTCCTCGCCCGCGAGCTGAGCCCCGTCCCCCGGGAACTGGAGCCCGACGAGTATATCGAGGTGCGCCCGATGCCGGTTGCCGAGGCGTTGCAGATGCTGGCCGCCGGCGCCATCCCCGATGGCAAGACCCAGCTGGCGCTGCTGCTGGCCCGTCAGCGGGGGCTTCTTTAAAGGCCGGCAAGCGGTATGATTAAAGACACGGCCGCGTTGCGCCGGCGGCGCAAGGCCCAGTTGCGCGACGCCCTGATCTACTGGATCTACATCCCCGGCGCGGTGCTGGCCGGCGGCAAGCTGGCCGACCTGCTGCTGCCGCCGCTGGGGGGCGGGGCCTGGCCCCTGTGGGGAGGTGCCCTGCTGTTCGCCGCAGGCTCGGGGTTCATTTGCAAGGCCACCGCCGACCTGGCCCGCCTGGGGGAGGGGACGCCCAATCCCCAATTCCCCGCCCGGCGCCTGGTCACGGGCGGCAGCTACGCCTGGTGTCGTCACCCGATGTTCTTCGGCTACGACCTGACCGCCGTCGGGGTGGCGCTGCTGGTGCGCTCCTGGGGGATGCTGCTGGTCAGCATCCCGGTTTTCCTGGCGCTGCAGCTCCGTTTTCTGCGCCGGGAGGAGAGATATCTCGAGAAACGCTTTGCCGGGAAGTTCCGGGCCTACCGGCGGCAGGTTCCGCTGCTGGTCCCCCGGCCGCCCAACAGAAGGTTGCCGTCATGAGATCGATCATCGCCATGCGCCGGCTCTATCCGGCGCTCCAGGAGCACCGCCTGGTGGAAGCCGAAACCAGGCGTCTGCTGGAGCAGACCCTGGAGCCGCGTTACCTTGTCCCCGCCGGGCCCGCCCCGGGAATGCTCAAATACGCCCAGCGCAATTTCTTCTCCACCCTGTTTCTGGCCATCTACAAGGCCGTCGGCATCGATCGCGAGCGGCGGCTGTTCTACGGGGTGCTCAACCACGCCATCCGCGGCATCGTCACCGGCACCGACAATCTGCTCGACGACGAGTACAAGGAGATGCTGCCGCTGCGTTTCCCTGCCGAGGCCACCCGCTTCAAGAGCGTAATGCACATCCTGCTCTTCGACCGGTTTCTGTTCCAGGCCGTCGACGAGGCCCGCGAACGGGGGCTGGTCAGTCGCGAGCAGGGGCAGCGGATCAACCGCGAGATCTTCACCGCGATGGTCCCCATCGGCGAGGAGGAGGCCACGGAGGAGGGCGGGGTGCGCCAGGTCCTGCCTCCCGAGGAGATCCTCGCCAGCGTCCATATGTACAAGGGGGGCAACCTGCTGCGGCTCGCCTTCGTCGCGCCGCTGCTGATCGAAGCCTCGCTGCGCGAGCCCCTGGCCAAGGCCGATCGGGGCATCTACGGCATCGGCATGGCCCTGCAGGTGATCGACGACCTGACCGATTTCTACGACGATTTGCGCGACCGCCGGCATAACTACCTGGTCTCCTCGGTGCAGCACGAGGGGAGTGCCGCCGAACGCGGCCGCCTCGACCAGCTACTGAGGGGTGAGAACAGCGCCCAATCGCCCATCGACAGGGCCTTTGCCGAGTCGGCCTCGCGAGTGATGCAGAGGGCCATCGGCGAGGCGCTCGACGGCTTCGACCGCCTGCACGAAGCCGGTTTCTGGCTGACCCGCCCCCGCGCCCTGGAGCTGATCCGTTACCTGTTCCGGCTGCGCGGCGTCGGGCACCTGCTCAGGCTGCTGCCCGCCGATGCCCGGTTCACCGAGAACCTGGACGTGCGCCATGCCGCCTGAGGTGCCGAAAACCCGCGGTCGTGACCTCAACCACGTCGCATGGCTCTACGACCCGGTCATCGAGGGGCTCTCCTTCGGCAGGGAGCGGCGTTTTCGGGATAAGACTCTGGAGCACATGGCCTTCTCGCCGACGGACCGGATTCTCGACGTCGGCTGCGGCACCGGCACCCTGACCCTGCAGATCGCCCGACGCCTGGAGGCGCCCGGCGAGGCGGTGGGAGTCGATGCGGCGCCGAAGATGATCGCCATCGCCGCCGCCAAAGCCCGCCGGACCGGGGTGCCCGCACACTTTGCCGCCGGGGTGGCTGAAGCTCTCGATTTCCCCGATGCCAGCTTTGACCTGGTGGTCAACTCCATGTTCACCCATCACATCGACACCGAGCTGAAAATAAGGGCCTTTGCCGAGATGTACCGGGTGCTGCGCCCCGGCGGCCGGCTGGTCACCGCCGACATCGACCGCCCCACCACCTGGTGGGGCTGGCTGATGGGGTGGGGGGGGCGGGTGCTGCTGGTGCAGAAGGAACTGGAGGACAACCTGCGCGGCCTGCTGCCGGGGCTGATGGCGAAGGCCGGTTTTGTCGAGGTAAAGCGGGTCGATCACGTGCACGGGCTGGTCTCGTTCTTCACTGCCCGCAGGCCCGAGGACCCATGAATCCTTTGTCGTCCCTGCAACTGCGCATGGCGCTGCGCAACCTGCGCCGCAACCCGCGCCGTTCGCTGATCACCGTTACCACCATCGGCTTCGGGCTGTTCTGCCTGATCGTTTTCCAGGCCCTCAAGGTCGGCCTGCACCGCGAGATGGTCGAGGGCTCGGTGCGCCTCGAGTCGGGCACCGTACAGATCCACGCCGCCGGCTACGAGCCGAACCTGGCCGCCCTGCGCCCCCTGGCCGACCCGGCACCCGCCGAGGAGCTGCTGCGCCAAGCGCGGGCCCCCTACAGTCGGCGGATCAAGGCCCCGGCCATGCTGCTGGCCGGAGCCCACAGTTCCACGGTGCTGCTGTCAGGGGTCGACCCCACGACTGAACCCCAAGTGACGCTGATCGCCGAGAAGTTGGTGGCGGGCCGTTTTCCCACGGCGGGGGATGAGATCCTGCTCGGTGCGGCGCTCGCCGGAAGCCTCGGCGTCGAAGAGGGGGGAGAGGTGACGCTGATGGCCCAGGGGCTGTTCGGCCGGCCCGTCACCCGACGCTTCACCGTCGGCGGACTCTATCGTACCAGCCTGGCCGCCTTCGATCGCACCCACGTCTACCTGCCGTTGGGTACCGCCCAGGAATTTCTCCAGGCCGAAGAGTTGGTCACCGAACTGGCGGTGCGCACCGAACCGGCGGCTGCCTCGGCCCTTGCCGGGGAGCTGCGCGCCCGGCTGGACGAGGGGCGCTTTCAGGTGCGGGACTGGCGGCAGATGTCCCCGGACCTGGTCCAGCTCATCGAGCTCAACGACGCCACCCTGCAGGTGCTGATCCTCATCGTCTTCGCCATCGTCGCCCTGGGGATCGTCAACACCATGACCATGATCATCTACGAGCGCTTTCGCGAGCTGGGGATCCTCAGCGCCATCGGCATGCGCCCGGGCGGGGTGGTCGCGCTGATCTGCGCCGAATCGCTCTGCCTGGGGCTGGTGGCCGCGCTGTGCGGCAGCCTTTTCGGGGTGGCCGCCTGTCTCTGGCTGGGGAGCCACGGCATCGACCTGACCCGCTTCACCAGCGCCAACCAGTACTTCGCCGCCGGCCACGTGATCCGCGCCCACCTGCTCCCCGGCGATCTGCTGGCCGCCAACCTGCTGACCCTGGCCACCGCGATTCTGGGGGGACTTTACCCCGCCTGGAAGGCTTCCAGGCTCGACCCGGCCCGGGCGATCCGCTATAGTTAGGGGCCGTGGACCGTGGACCGTGGACCGCGGGACCTGAACATCGAATCCATCTTCTAAAGGTTTCCGCATGTCTCCTTTGCCCGAGAACTACCCTTCGCCGCTGCACCTCCCCTTCAACCGCCAGTGCCTCGAGGGCTCCTTGCAGATGGCGACTTCGGCCGAGGACCCCGGGGGCGAGGGGGCCTGGGTGCTTCTGCGTGGCAGCGAACTGCTGATGACCTCGGTCGCCGGTTCGCCGGAGCTGCCGGCGGGGCCGCTGCCGGCGGGGCTTGTCGACGAAACCCGCGAGCCGGTCTACATCGGCAGCTGGCAGGGACGCCCCTGCCGGGCCCTGCGGCTTTCCCGGCAGCAGGAGTTGCCGGCGGGGCTGGAGGCCCATAACCTGCTTGCCACCCAGCCGCTGCTCGCCATCGAGCAGCTCTCCCTCGGCGGGCTCGCCGGGCAGATTCTGCACTGGAAGTCCAACAGCGGCTTCTGCTCCAAATGCGGCGCACCGACCGATCCGCTCCCCGGCGAATGGGGCAGGAAGTGTCGCATGTGCGGCTACAGCCATTTCCCCCACATTCACCCCTGCGTCATCGTCATCGTGCGTCGCCCCGGCCAGGTGCTGCTGACCCGCAAGGCCGAATGGCCCGAGGGGCGCTACAGCCTGGTGGCCGGTTTCGTCGATTTCGGCGAATGTCTGGAAGAGGCGGTGGCGCGCGAGGTGCGCGAGGAGACCGGGGTGCGGGTGCAGAACGTGCGTTACCTGGGGAGCCAGAGCTGGCCCTTCCCCAGTCAGCTGATGACCGGGTTCACCGCCGAGTACCTTGACGGCGAGGTGGTGGTGGAGGAGAAGGAGCTGGAGGACGCGCGCTGGTTCGACGTGGACAGGCTGCCGACCCTGCCGCCCAAGAGGAGCATCGCACGGTATCTGATTGATAATTTCTGTCGGATTTAACGCAGGCCTCCCCCGTTTACCTCCGTCGGAGCGGTTACGGGCAGGGCGCAAAATATTGCGCCCTCGGCTGCCCGCCGCTGATCAAGGCACATAAGGGTGATACTCCAGGTTCAGCGCCCGGGCCACCAACTCGTTGCAGAGCGTCCCCTTGTAGGTGTTGACCCCCTTGCGCAGCGCCTCGTCGGCCTTGGCGGCGCGGCTCAGGCCGAAACCGGCGATCCTGCGCACGTAGGGCAGGGTGGAGTTGGTCAGGGCGAAGGTGCTGGTGTTGGAGACCGCGCCGGGCATGTTGGCCACCCCGTAGTGGACCACCTCGTCCACCATGAACACCGGGTGGTCGTGGGTGGTGGGGTGGATGGTCTCCACGCAGCCCCCCTGGTCGACGGCGATGTCGACGATCACGCTCCCCGGCGCCATGCGCCCGACCAGTTCGCGGCTCACCAGCATCGGCGCCCGCGCCCCGGCGACCAGCACCGCGCCGATCAGCAGGTCGGCGCGGCACACCTCGTCCTCGATGTTCTGCGAGTTGGACATCAGGGTCTGGATGCGGTTGCCGTAATGCTCGTCCCAGTAGGCGAGGCGGGTCGGGTCGATGTCGAGCACGCTGACGTCGGCACCCATGCCCACCGCGATGCGCATGGCGTTGCCGCCGGCGGTGCCGGCGCCGAGGATCACCACCCGGGCCGCCCGCACTCCCGGAGCGCCGCCCAGCAGCACCCCCTTGCCGCCGTTCTCCTTCTGCAGATAGTAGGCCCCCACCTGGACCGACATGCGTCCGGCCACCTCGCTCATCGGGTGCAGCAGCGGCAGATGACCGCTGTCGAGCTGCACCGTTTCGTAGGCGATCCCCGCCACCTCGCGCTCCAGCAGCAGCCGGGTCAGTTCGGGAGCCGGGGCCAGGTGCAGGTAGGTGAACAGCAGCTGGCCGCCACGCAGCAGTTCATATTCCGCCGCTGCCGGTTCCTTGACCTTGACGATCAGTTCCCCGCTGGCGTAGATTTCCCTGGCCGCTTCCCGCAGCTCGGCCCCGGCTGCCTGGTAGGCCTGGTCGGGAATGCCGCTGCCGAGCCCGGCGCCGGCCTGGACCAGCACCCGGTGCCCGTCCTCGACCAGGGTACGCACTCCGGCGGGGGTCAGGCCTACGCGATATTCGCGGGTTTTGATCTCCTTGGGGACGGCGACAATCATAAGCGGCCTCTCTTCCTGGCGCCGGGGTCACCGGCTGCTTGGCTGGGTGGAGGAGAAAAATCGCTTAAATTCTAACAGAATGCGCCGGATTGAAAAGCCGCCCCCGGCCGCCCGCGGAGGTCTTCATGGAGCAGATGTTTTCCAAGCGCCATTACCGGATCGATCGATCCCAGATCGCTTACCTGCGGTTTATTCTCGAAAGTTATGACGGCCTGGCTTTCATGAGCACTCTCGATAACCGCGAGGCCCTGATCGAAATCAGCTATCCCCCCTCCCGGCAGGCCGATGCCGAGGCCCTGCTGTCCGCTCTTGCCGCCGAGGTCGCGATGACGCAAGTTTCGGCCCCGGATTTGCATCGCTAGTCGGACCATGGGCATCTCGCCCCGCCCCTCTCCAGGGGGAAGGGGGGGACCCCTCCGTCAATTGACCATCAACCGCTGGACCAGACATGTTTATTCGCTTTTTCAGCTCCCTGCGCCTGACCCTCGGCCTGCTTCTCGGACTGGCCCTGGTTTCGGTCGCCGGCACCCTTCGCCCGGTGGCCGACAACCGTTACGAGGTTTTCTATCAAACGCCCTGGTTCCGGCTGTTGCTCGGCCTGCTGGCGCTGAACCTGGTGGTCTGCACCCTGAAGACCATCCGGCGCAACCTGGGAGATCGGCGCCGCCAGTTGGAGACCCTTGGTTCCGAGCAGATGTTTGCCCTGCCTTTACGCTCCTCGTTGCCGAGCGATACCGTTTTCGCAGCCCTGGTGAGCGAACTCAGGGGGATGGGCTACCGCACCGAGCAGCAAGGGGAACAGGTGCTGGCGGTGCGCGGCCGGGCCGGCCGCTGGGGTTCGACCCTGGTCCACCTCAGCTGCCTGGCCATCATGGCCGGAGCCCTGGCGGGGGAGTTCGGTTTCGTCGGCACCCTCAATATCCACGTCGGGAAGAAAAGCGGGGTCATCCTGGACTGGGACCGCGGTGGCGACCGGGAACTGGGTTTCGAATTCCGCCTCGATGCCTTCGAGCCGCGTTACTATCCCCTGGAACTGCAGTTCCAGGTTTCGTCGGCGCAGGGAGATGTGCTGGAGGAAATCACCACCCGCGAAGGCGAAGTCGTTCCCTTGCCAAAACCGGGATTTTCGGCAGGGGTGAAGCAGTTCGAGATCGCCAAGCGGCAGCTGACCCTGGAAATTCTTCGCAGCGGCGTCCCCTGGGGCGTTTACCGGGCGACCCCCGAGGGCCAATCCTTTGACGGCCCCCCGGGCTTCGACCTGGTGGTGGTGCCAACCGCCTTTCGCGATCCGGTCCTCAGGCAGACCCACAGCGAGGTGTCGATCCTGGAGGGGGGGCAGGTGGTCAGGCAGGGGGTGATCGAGGTGAACCGGCCGCTGGTGCATCGCGGGGTGGCCATTTACCAGACCGCCTTCGACCAGGACCAGTTCGGCTTCTGGTATGCCGGTTTTCAGTTCTCCAAGGACCCCGGCGAGCCCCTGGTCTGGTGCGCCTCGATTCTGCTGATGCTGGGGCTGGCGCTGAGCTTCCTGCTGCCCTACCGGGTGGTGGGCATTCGCCGGGTTGACGACGACCTGCAGCTGGTGGGACTGGGAGGCTTCCGGGGCCCGTCGGGGAGCCGAATGTTTGCCCGCCTGGAAGGGCGCCTGCGGGAGCGGTAAAGCGTAAGCCCAGGATGTTCCGCCCCTGAATCCTCCCCCCGAGCCGCCGCTCCGCCGGGGCGGGGCTCACCACCCCTTGCTGTTTTTCGGCTCCAATCTCAGCAGTTCGTAGCTGCGGCTGCCGAGGCCGATTTTTTCGGCGTGTTCGAGGGTCACTTCCCAGTCGATCTCGGGATGGACCCCGCGGAACTTGTCGCCGCCCGGCTCGAGACCGCTGCGCAGCGCCGTGCCCGGCAGACCCTGGGCCTGGTTGACCAGGTCGGCGCAGGCCTGGTCCAGGGCCACCGGGTCGCTGGAGGCGAGAATGCCGATGTCGGCGACGATGGCGGCGTCCGAATGGCCGTAGCAGTCACAGGCGGGGGAGACCTGGGTGATGAAGTTGACGAACAGCCCCTTGCCCCCTTTGCCGTAAAGGGCACCCTTGGCATATTCGGCCATTTTTCGCATGACCAGCGGCGCCTCGGCATTCCACTGGATCTTGATGGCGGTCTCCTCGCAGATGGTGATGCAGCGGCCGCAGCCGACGCAGCTCTCGGCATCGATGCGGGCCTTGCCCTCGACAAAGCGGATGGCGTCGTGGGCGCAGGCCTTGAGGCAGGCGGCGCAGGCCGTGCAGTAGCTTTCGGCGACCTTCGGAGCCACCGTGGAGTGCTGCTCCAGTTTCCCCTCCCGGCTCGAGCAGCCCATGCCGAGATTCTTGATGGCCCCGCCGAACCCCGTCAGTTCGTGGCATTTGAAGTGGGAAACGGCAATCAGGGCATCGGCCTCGAGGACCTCCAGACCGATATCCACGCTCTTCAGCAGTTCCCCGCCCGGGTTTACCCGCCGGGAGGAGTGTCCGCGCAGCCCGTCGCACATGATCAGTGGCGCTCCCGCAACGGCGTAGGCGAAGCCGTTTTCGATGCCGCAGGTCAGCGCCGAGACGGCTTCCTTGCGCTCGCCCGGGTACAGGGTGTTGCTGTCGGTGAGGAACGGTTTGCCCCCCAGCTCCTTGACCCGCTCGACGATGTGCCGCAGAAACACCGGGCGCACGTAAGCGTGGCCCCCTTTTTCCCCGAAGTGCACCTTGACCGCCGTCAGGTCGGCCTTGCCCACCACGTGCATGATCCCCGCCGCATCGACCAGCCGACGCAGCTTCTCAAACAGATTCTCGCGCGACCCCGCGCGCATGTCGGCGAAATGGACCTTGCTGGACATGGGTGATCCCTCCTTGCAGCCAGATAGTCTCCCCGGTGTGTTAAAATGAGAACTGCACGTTAGCACAGGCTGAAAAAGCCTTCAACCGGGACTGAGGAAAACAATGTTTTGGAAAGATTCCAGGGTGGTTTTTATGGATCGGCCATGGTGCTGCCTGGTCAGTCTTCGTGGCCGCTAATGCTGGATAATTCTTTTCTTGGAATCTAAGAAAAGGTGTTATACTTTTCTTGACAGCGATTTTCGGGAGGTGGCTATTGGAGTCTGAACAGCGTTTTCGCCTGCTGCAGCGGGCCAGGGTAAGGACCTTCTTCAAGCGCGGGTTTCTACTGTTGCTGCTGGGGGCCATGCTCTACAACGCGGTGGCCCTGATCTACGCCACCAAGACCATCTACAAGGTGCGGCGCAATTACGCGGTCATCCTGGAGGACCTCTCCGGGGAGCGGCGGGTTGTGCAGACGGTCGGCTGGCATACCCGGCTGCCGTTTTTCACCCGACTCGAGCAGGAGGTCCCCCTGATGAACCAGGACCTCCACCTCGGCGGCAAGGCCGAGGCCCAGCGGATCATGTCGCTGGGCAATGTCGCCCTGTGGACCAGCGCCATGATGACCTTTCGCATCACCGACCTGGAACGCTGGGGGATCGAGAACAAGCAGCCCATGGTGCTGCTGCAGAACGACTACGACGGCATCGTCAAGGACGTCATGCAGAGCCACTCGGTCGACGACCTGGTCTCGGAGCGGGAGAAGATCAAGGAGCAGATCTACCAGGCCCTGAAGAAGCGGGCCATCAACGAGGGGGGGCCCAACCTGGAGGAGAAATACGGCATCGAGGTGGTCTCCTTCGTGCTGCGCGACACCCGCTTCGGCGACAAGCTGGCCGAGGCCAGCGAGGAGAAGAAGCGCCGCGAGTTGATCGCCGAGGCGGAGAACTACGCCGCCGACCTCGAGGCGAGCCGCACCCGCAAGCTCTACGCCGCCTTCAGCGACTCCATTCGCGAGTTCCGGCAGTCCCTCGACCTCAAGGACGGCGAGGACCGCTTCCTTTTCGAGTTTCTCAACCAGCAGAAGTGGGCCACCGCCTACGAGAAGAACCAGCAGGGGCAGAATACCTTCGTTCTGAACAGCACCACCGGCACCCCTCCCGTGGTATTGCCGGCTCCGCCGGTCCTCAATGACAGAAAGGACGTTGCGCCCGCCAATGGCCAGGCCCAGGAAAACCCGCAGCCCGGTGTACGTAAGGCTCTCCGAGAGGCGGATAAAACAGATTGAAACCCTGGTCGCCGGTTGGGGGTTCGAGACGCGGCTGTTCGTACTGCGGCGCCTGCAGCAGTACAACCCCCACCGCTCCCCCCTGGAGATTCTCAAGGGGGTACTGCGCCGTCTGTTCAACCCGCCCGAGCGCAGCTTCCAGATCCTGCGCGACCCGGTGCTGCTCAACGACTGGCGGCGACGCTTCGAGGTCGCCGGCTCGCCCAGTGCCTCGGCCGCCTGGGACAAGATCCTCAGCCGCGAGCTCGACTGGCATGATTACCAGTACCTGAGCTACCTGCTCCAGCGGGAGACGGCCGACATCTTCACCCCCCGGGCCATCCTGGACACCTTTCGCAAGCTCTACCACGCCCATATCCTCAAGGAATACACCGAAGACCCGGCGGTTCCCCGGGCCCCCCTGGTGCTGGTCATCGGCGGCTCGGGCAGCGGCAAGAGCGCCACGGTGAAGCAGGCGGTCGAAGAGGCGGTGTTCAGCTCCGAGGTGCGCCCCAAGGTCGACCTCGAGGCGAAAAAGGACGAGGTGCTGGCCAACGAGCCCTTCTGGCGCAGCCTCGAGGACGTCGACCCGGAACTGGCGGTGCGCATGGCGCGGCGCAAGAAGGTGGAGCGGCTGCGCCTCTATTCGCGGCTGCCCATCGTCAAGTACCTGTTTCGCGAACGGATCGGCCAGGCCCTCTCGTCGCTCGAGGAGGAGGGGGTGTGGGTCGATTACGCCATGATCACCCCCAACGACTACCAGACCGCCTGGGCCGGCGAGCCCGGCAACTACCTCAAGCGCGCCATGGGCGACCCGCGCCGCACCAGCATCCGCCACCTGGAGGAGGCGCATTCCGCCTTCGGCCGCCCCGACCAGCTCTCCTCGGTCAAGGGGCAACAGGCGACCCTGATCGACACCGCCAACATCATCCTCGACGAGATCGCCTACGGCCGCCGCGACTGCCTGATGATCGCCACCACCGATCAGCCCGAGGCCTTCGATCCGGCCATCTATCGCCGCTTCGTCGAGCGCGGGCTGGTGCTCGACATGAGCGAGGTCTGGCTCGATCCGGCCAACCTCAAGGAAGTGGTGCGCATGGAGCTGCGGCGCAAGAATTTCTCCTTCGGTTCTCCCCCCGGGAGCGGCACCGAGCGCTACATCAGCGAGCGCGGCCTGGAGGAGACCGTCGACAAGCTCTACCCCATCTTCCGCGAGCGCAGCCTGCGCATCACCCCGGCCTACGTGCGCCGGCTGATCGACTCGATCATCGCCTTCCGCGAGGATTTCCACCCGGCCTTTCTCGACGACCAGTACCTGGTGCGCGACGCCTTCAAGTCGGTGGCCAAGAACGTCTACGGTTCGCTCTACAAGAAGGCCGTCAGCCACATGGACCGCAGCGTGCGCTGGGAGGAGTACATCGGCGGGATCAAGAACGAATTCTCGGAGATGGCCAACAACGCCCTTTACTACAACATCAGCGACGAGAAGGGGGTGGTGCTCACCGGCCCGCCCGGCTCGGGCAAGACCTACATGGTGCGCGCCTGGCTGGGGGACAACCGCGAGGTGCAGGACCTGGTGGTCAATCTCAGCGACCTCACCGATCCGGTCAACCCCCTCGAGGGGATGGTGGAGAACCTGGAGAAGGTCTACGACATTGCGAAAATGATTTCCCCGTCGATGGTCTTCTTCGACGAGGGAGACGCGGTGGCGCCGCGCCGCTCGCCCCAGGGGGGCAGCCCCTATGACAAGGTGACCAACAAGTTTCTCTCCATCATCGACGGCGAGTCGCCCCTTTCCAGGGTGTTCACCGTGCTGACCACCAATCGCCTCGACATCCTCGACCCGGCGCTGATCCGCTCCAAGCGCCTCAAGGTCCTCAACGTCACCGGGCACATGCGCGATGACGACGCCCAGCGCATCATGCGCAAGGAGCTCGGCGAACTGCCCCTGGAGCCGGGGTTGAACTTCGAGGAGATGGTCAAGGCGGCGCGCAGCATCTGCGAAACTCCTGCCGATTTTACCGCCTTCGCCGAAAAGATCCGCAGCCAGCGCTCCACCGAGGCCGAGGTGCTGGGCAAGCTGATGGACGCGGTGGGCGGCTCGGCGGAGGAGCGGGGGCGCTTCGTGCGCTTCAATTACAAGACCCTGGTCGGCCTGCTCGAGGGGGCGGGGGGCGAGCCCAGCCTGGTGCTGCAGGCCCGCCAGGGGGAAGAGGGATTGCTGCGGATCCTTGACCAGGTCGCCGAGCAGCTCGCCCCGCTCCACCGCGAGGGGGTCTATCCGGTAACCCGGTGGCATCTCGGCAGTGCGCGCCAGCAACTGGCCGGCAGCCCCACCCGCAAGGGGAAGCAGCAGCTTGACGAGTTTCTGGAAACCGAGCTCTCCGAAGAGCCTCAGGTCGGCTTCGTGGTGGGGGTGGGGGCCAACGACACCAGCGGGGTTTTGCTGCCCATCGCCTCCTCGCTGGTTTACCGGATGTTTCCCGAGAAGATCGTGGTCACCGGGGCGGTCTCCTCGGCCGCGCCGGGGGCGGCCGAGCTCGACCTGGCGGTGCAGATGACCCACCAGAGCGCCCGCGAGGCGCTGACCCTGGTCGAGAACTACCTGCAGGCGCTCTGCCCCGAACTCAACGTGCCCCGGCTGTTCGGGGAATTTCTCGACGGCTACAGCCTGCATCACCAGCTGCTGTCGGCCTCTTACAGCGTCGGCGGCCCCTCCGCCGGGTTCGCCCTGGCGATCAACACCCTTTCGGTGCTGCTGCAGCTTCCGGTGCTCAACGATTTCGGCATCACCGGCGCTCCCTGGACCAAGGGATCTCAGCGCGGCGAGGTCGGCGCCTCGGTGATTATCGGCGGGCACCGCAAAAAGGCGGAAAAAGTACTCCAGTACCTGCCCCGCATGTACATGCCGATGCAGAATTTCCGGGACCTCGAGCCCGAAGTCCTCGATGCCTACCGCATCGAGGGCCGGGACATCCGCGGGGTGCGCAGTTTCTCGGCTTTGGTGCCGGAGGTTTTCCGGTTCGGGGAGCGGCACCGGCAAAGGCTGGGGGAGTTGCTGAAGATGCGCCTGAAGCTCGATCTGGGGCGGGAGCAGAGATCCGGTGGTTCGAGCCTGGATCAGGAGCTGCCGCAGCGTGAAGGGGAGTTGCGTGAACTGGCCGAGGCCGAAATTCGGCGGCGGGTCGATGCGGTCCGGGTGTTCCTGCAGCAGCCCGATCGCCAGATCAGCCTGGAGGAGTTGTTCCGGGACCGCGACCCCGACCCGCTGCGGCAGAACCGGGGGCGCGGGTAGGTTCGAGGCTGCCGCGGCCGGATCTAGCGGGAAAGTCCGGCAATCCTTGCCACCGTGGCCTGGGAGGCTTCCCGGGCAGCGACGGCCTCGGGCAGCAGCGGCTGGATCGCATCCCAGGGTTCATCGAACTGCAGCCCGATGCGGACGATGCCGTCGCGGTTGTCCCTGCGGATGTTGCGCACCGTGGCGCTGAGGTTGCGATCCACCGGCCAAAAGGGTTTTTTGAAGCGCAGTTGCAGGTTGGTTCCTGGCTGGATCTCGGCGTCGCAGCCGATGGCCATGCCGCCGGGGCTGATGTCGAAGGTCAAGCCGGTGTAGAAGACTTCGTGGTTGGGCAAAGCGAATTCCACCATCGACTGCATCCGCAGGCGGGCGGCGCGGCGGAACTCGGAGCGCTGGGGGCAGATCTGGTTGCGGGCGTGCTTGGCCTGGTAGAGTTGCTGGTCGGCAAAGTCCAGCAGTGCCTCGGTGGTGAGCCCGTCCTTGGGGTAAAGCGCAATGCCGCCGCTGATGGTCAGGTTACCGGTGTCGAGCAGTTCCTGTCGGTTGAAGGGCAAGTCTTCAACGCCGGCGCGGATCCGTTCGGCCACGGCGAAGGCCTGGGCCTCGTTGAGCCGATGCAGCACCACGGCGAACTCCTCCCCGCCGTAGCGCGAGGCGATATCGCCCTGGCGCACCTGTTCCTGGATGGTTTCAGCGGTCTGCCGCAGGGCTTGGTCTCCGCAGAGATGGCCGCAGCGGTCGTTGTACTGTTTGAAGCGGTCGAGGTCGAAGAGAATGACGGCGAACTGGTACTGATCGGAGGGGCGCTGGCTGGCCAGCAGGCGATCGAGGTGGGCTTTCAGGTAGGTCTGGTTGAAGAGTCCGGTGAGCCCGTCGGTGAGGGAGGCTTTCTCCAGCCCCTTGAGCTGTTCGGCTTCGATAATTCGCGGATCGCGAAACTCGCCCGCGATATTCTGCAGGTAGTGCAGAAGCGCCGGGCGCAGCCCCTGTTCCAGGGGGAGGGCGGAGAAGAATTCACCCTGGTGCTGAAGCGCTGCCTGCCAGTACTTCTTGGCCTGCTCCACCGGAAATTCCTTGCCGGCCAGGGCCCGCAGGACCTCCCGGTAGGTTTCGTCGCCGAGTTTCCTGGCCAGTCGTTCGAGGCTTTCGACAAGTTGACGGTCGTCCGCCTTCCCTTGGGCTAGCAGGCCCTGGATGTGCTCCACCATGAATCTACCCCCCGCTCCGCTTGTTCATTTGATTAAGAAAAACTAAATAAGTAAATGATTTTATGGTGTTTTTTATCATGGGTAAATTATTTTGTCCAGCTAATTTACACATGTCCCTGGCGGGGAATCGATGGCATTTTTGAAATATCCCGAATGATTAGGGTCTCGGGTCGGGCTTCGGGTGCGGTACGTTCGAGTCGCCATTGTTCTTTGCCCTTTTTTGCCCACGGGTGGTGGGGCAGGCTGTCAAAAGAAGGGGACGCAGGGTTGAACACCGCTTGAAGAAATGGCAGAATCAGGGTGCCGATCAAACCCGGTAGGTGTGCAACAATCAGGAGGACCTCCTCACCAAGCCTTTGTTGGGAATTTTTTTGCTGGAGCAAGAGCCATGGCGATTATGAAATGGGACCCGCTGCGCGAACTGCGGGCGATGCAGGAGCAGATGAGCCGCCTTTTCGATCTCAGCCGCGACCGGGCCTTCGGAGAGCCTCTCGATTCGGCCCTCTGGCAGCCGCCGGTGGATATCTACGAGGACGAGCTTGAGGTGGTGGTCACCATGGAGCTGCCTGAAGTGCGCCAGGAGGACATCGACGTGCAGATCCAGGATCACACCCTGATCATCCAGGGCGAACGCAAGCTCGAACGTGAGGAGAGAAAGCAGAACTATCACCGCATCGAGCGCAGCTACGGTCCCTTCCGGCGCAGTTTTTCCCTGCCCGCCACGGTGGACGAGGACAAGACCCGGGCCAGCTGCGAGCAGGGGGTGCTCAAGGTGGTGCTGCCCAAAACCAGCTCCGCCCCGCGCCGGCAGATCACCGTGGAGGTGAAGGGGGAGTAGTCTCTGAACCTGTCAATAACAAAAAAAAAAGCGAGGCTCGCCGCCTCGCTTTTTGCATTTCACGCCATCTCCTCCGCCCCGGCCGGCAGTGCGTCCTGCCCCGGGCCCCGCAGGTAGAGGCTGCGGCTGGGGAAGGCGATCTCCATCCCCAGCCCCTCGAGGATGTCCATGATTTTCAGGCAGACGTCCTCGCGCGCCTCGAGGTATTCCCCCCACACCGTGGTGCCGGTGAAGCAGTAGACCAGGATGTCCAGCGAACTGGCGCCGAAATCGGTGAAGTGCACCAGCATGAACTCCTGGTGGATGGCCGGGTGGCTCTTGAGCATGGCGCGGATTTCCTCTACCGCGCGACGCATCTGGGCCGGGGTGGTTTCATAGGTCACCCCGACGCTGAGCTTGATGCGGCGCTTGGGCATGCGGCTGAAGTTGTCGATGGCCATGTCGGCGATCTTGTTGTTGGGGACGGTGATCAGGGTTTTGGCAAAAGTGCGGATCTTGGTGGAGCGGAAGCCGACCTCCTCCACCACCCCCTCGAGCTCGCCGGCTTTGACCCAGTCGCCCAGGTGAAAGGGACGGTCGAGGATGATCATCAGCGAGCCGAAGATGTTGGAGAGGGTGTCTTTGGCCGCCAGCGCCACGGCCAGGCCGCCGATCCCCAGGGAGGCGAGCAGGCCGGAGATGGAGTAGCCGAGGTTCTGGATCACCATGAGAACGGCGATGAAGACGATGAACACCCGCAGGCTCTTGCGGATAAAAGGGAGCAGATGGTCGTCGAGGGTCGATTCGGTGCGGTGGACCCAGCGGCCGAAGAAGGTGTCGACCAGGGCCACCAGGTTGAACAGGGTCCAGGCCACGGCGAAAGTCACCAGCACCTTGAGCAGGTTGTAGGCGAACAGGCGAACGTTGACCGGCTCCAGGGGCAGCTGCAGGATCTGCACGCCGACAAACAGCCCGCCGATCACCACCAGCAGCTCGGCGGGTTTCTGGATGCCGGCGATAAGCTCGTCGTCGTAACGGGTTTCGGTGCGTTGGGCCAGGGGCTTCAGCAGCCGGGTGAACAGGTGGGCGAGAAACTTCTTGGCCACCAGGGCCAGCAACAGCACGGCGAAGGCGGCGGCGTAGCGGCCTGCGCTGATGCCCAGCACGGTCTGCTGCCAAAGGGTTTCGAGCGTCTCCATCGGGATGATAACTCCTTGGATTAATGTGAGTCTTTTTTTCTAGCAGATGCCGGAGCCAATTGCAACCGCCGGTGGGCAGGCATCGATGCCTGGCGCACGGCGAGGAGCTGTCCCGAGAGGATGAGATTTTTTTTGTGAAAAACACTTAGTGATATCGATATCTTGCTGTAAAGCCGCGAAAAAACTCATGCTAAAGTTGCAGCCGTGGTCCGTTGCCAGCCGGTTTTGCTGTGGTAGTTTTGAACTTGCCTACCCTTGCTACGGGTCGGCGGCAAGCCTTTATCAAGGAGGATATGGCGATGAGGGGTTTCGTGTCATGGATGGGGGCGATGGCGGGTGCGCTGGTGGTGTTTCATGCCCTCGGCTGTTGGGCGGCCGAGCCGGGGCTGGCGGCGGGACAGGTTCATACCTACGGCGCGCCGATGGACGAGCGGGTCTTCGATATGCGCAGCATCGGCGCAGCCCACCTGCTGGCCGGTACCGCCCAACGGATCGATGGGGATTTCCTCTTTGACAAGGCCTGGCTGACCAGGCTCGACGGGCACGGCCGGATGCTCTGGCAGAAGAGTTTTATCGGCGCCTGGAGTGACGCGTTTCTTTCCGTGCAGCCAACTTCCCACGGGGCGGTGGCCGCCGGATCGACCTTTTATTTTCCCGAGCGGCGGCTGGACGGCTGGGTTGTCGCCTTCGGTCATGATGGCCAGCCTGTCTGGCAGCAAGCATTCGGGGGAGGTGGCCGCGATTTGTTCACCTCCGTCAGCAACACCCTCGACGGAGTCGTGCTGGCCGGCGAGACCGACTCATTCCGCGAGGGCTTTCGCGATGCCTGGGTGGTCAGGCTGGCTGGCGACGGCAGCATCCAGTGGCAAAAGACCTATGGCCGGGATGACGGCGCCACCGGTATTCGGGAGATTCGCAGCGTGCCCGACGGGTTTATCGTCGTCGGCAGCACCCGCGCCCTTTTCCCCTTGGGACTGTCCTCCGACGGCTGGGTGGCCAAACTCGATCCGGCCGGCAATCTCCAGTGGCAGATGGTGCTGGGCAACGAAGCCGACGGCGAGTCGCTCGGCGCGGTAGTGCCGAGCGAAGACGGCTATCTGCTTATCGGCGGACGCAGTTCGGCAGCGGATTTCAATGAAGACGGCTGGGCGGTGATGCTCGATTTGGCCGGCAACGTGCTCTGGCAGAAAACCATCGGCAGCGAAAAGCGGGAGAGTTTCGCCGCGGCCGCCTCGAGTGGAGACGGCTATGTGCTCGCCGGCCGAATGGAGTTCGATGGCTGGCTGGTGAAGCTCGACGGCGAGGGGAACCTCCTCTGGCAGAGAACCTACGGCGGGGAGCGTACCGATACCTTCTCCTCGGTTCTGGCCACATCCGGCGGCCTGTTGGCCGCCGGCGACACGGAAACCTTCGGGGTGGCCGAAAGCGACATCCGCCACGGCTTCAACGTCTGGCTGCTCAGCCTCGACTCCCAGGGCGACATGGCCGGCTGTTCCCTGGGGATGCCTGGGGACGCTTCGGCTTCCAGCCTGGAGGATGTTCCGGGCCATTTTTCGCCCATCGTGCAGGATATCGACGCCGCACCCCTGGAAACCCGGGCCGTGGGGATGGACACCGGGGCCTCCATGACCACCGAATGCGCAGGAGCAGGTTTCAAGAGCCTGCTGCTGCCTCCCGCCTGGCAGAAATGGAAGGAACTTCTCAAACGGCCGGGATTTCCCTTCCGTTACTGAGTTTCGCGGGGGGCAAGCAGTCAGAAAGGCTGCCCGCCCCCTGCTTTTCCCGCCCGCCTTTCTCGTCGGCGGCAGCCGGCGAGGGCCCTGCCCAAGGGACTTCTCCCGCTTTTTTCTGATAAAATTCAAGGGTAAGAAGATCAAGAAAAGGGGGACGTCATGCCCAGAAATCTTACCCGGAAAATTCTCGAGGCCCATCTCGTCGAAGGCAAGCTCATCCCCGGCGAGGAGATCGGCATAAAAATCGACCACACCCTGCTGCAGGACGCCACCGGCACGATGGCCATGCTCGAATTCGAGGCCCTCGGCCTCGAGGGCGTGAAGACCCTGCTGAGCGCCCAGTACGTCGACCACAACCTGCTGGAGACCGACAACAAGAACGCCGACGACCACCGCTACCTGCAGAGCGCCTGCGCCCGTTACGGCATCCATTTCAGTCTGCCGGGCAACGGTGTCTCGCACCAGGTGCACATGGAGCGTTTCGGCCGGCCCGGGTTGACCATGCTCGGCGCCGACAGCCATACCCCCGGCGCGGCCGGGGTGTCGATGCTGGCCATCGGCGCCGGCGGGCTCGACGTGGCCATGGCCATGGCCGGGCGGCTCTACTATTTTCCCTGCCCGAAGGTGCTCGGGGTGAAGCTGACCGGCCAGCTGCCCGACTGGGTCAGCGCCAAGGACGTCATCCTCGAGATGCTGCGCCGCTACGACGTGAAGGGGTGCGTGGGCAGGATCATCGAGTACTACGGCCCGGGGGTGAAGACCCTTTCGGCCACCGACCGCGAGACCATCGGCAACATGGGGACCGAGGTCGGGGCCACCACCACGGTGTTCCCCTCCGACGAGCGCACCCGCGAGTACCTGGTGGCCCAGGGCCGGGGCGACGCCTGGGAGGAACTCGCCGCCGATCCCGGGGCGGATTACGACGAGCACGACGAGATCGACCTGGCCAAGGTCGAGCCGCTGATCGCCTGCCCGTCCTCGCCGGGGAACATCAAGCGGCTCAGCGAGGTTGCAGGGACCAAGGTCGAGCAGGTGATCGTCGGCTCGAGCGTCAACTCCTCTTTTCGCGACCTGATGGTGACGGCGAAAATCGTCGAAGGGCGCCGCCATCACCCGCAGACCTACTTTCATATCAACCCCGGCAGCCGCCAGGTGCTGGAGAACGTCGCCGAACACGGCGGGGTGATGGCGCTGCTGATGGCCGGGGCGCGCATCCACCAGTCGGGCTGTCTGGGCTGCATCGGCATGGGGCAGGCGCCGGGCACCGGCCAGGTGAGCCTGCGCACCTTCCCGCGCAACTTCCCCGGGCGCTCGGGGACCAAGGGCGACCAGGTCTACCTCTGCTCGCCGGAGACCGCGGCAGCCGCCGCCCTCAAGGGGGCGATCACCGATCCGCGAGATCTGGGCCAGGAGATGGAATACCCACGGGTCGCCGACCCGCAGAAGTACATCGTCGACGAGGGATCGATTGTTTTTCCCTCAAAAGAGCTGCGCCAGACCGAGGTGCAGCGGGGCCCGAACATCCGGCCGCTGCCCCACTTCGATCCGCTCCCCGATTCTCTTTCCGCCGAGGTGGTGATCAAGGTCGAGGACAACATCTCCACAGACACCATCATGCCGGCGGGCAACAAGGTGCTGCCGCTGCGCTCGAACATCGAGGCGATCAGCGAGTTCGTCTACTACCAGATCGCCCCCGACTTTCACAAGGAATGCAAGGCCCGGGGCAACGTGGTGGTGATCGGCGGCGAGAACTACGGCCAGGGCTCGAGCCGCGAGCACGCCGCGCTGGCGCCGCGCTTTCTGGGCGTGCGAGCCAAGATCGTCAAGAGCTTCGCCCGCATCCACAAGGCCAACCTCTGCAATTTCGGCATTCTGCCGCTGACCTTCAAGAATCCGGCCGATTACCAGCTCTTCGAAAAAGGCAAGAAGGTTGAGTTTCCCGACATCCGTCGCCGCCTGGAGCAGGGCGACACGGAAATCCCGGTCAAGGTGGATGGCAAAGAAGTGACGACCCTGCTCGAGGTCTCGGACCGCCAGCGCCAGCACCTGCTGGCCGGCGGAACGCTCAATTTCGTGAAGCGGGAACTGGGAAAAGAGAAGGGCTAGAATTCAGGAGTCACGAATCACGAATCACGAATCACGGATCACGGATCACGGATCACGGATCCCTCGCCCAGAGCCCGACGCCTTTGCGCTTGGCTTCGGCTTCGGCGGCGAGAAAGTCGTCCTTGTAGCGGAAGTCGAAGCGGCGGTAGACCACGGCCAATCCCTCTTCGAGCAGCAGGCGGTTGAGCAGGCGGCCGTCGGGCAGGGTGAGGTAGGCGAGGGTGCGGCCGTGGCGGTCTTTCTCCTCGCGGTCGAAGGTGAGCTTGACCGTTTTCCCTTTGACGTTGGCGATATTGAAATGCAGCGCCGCGCCTGAGCCTTTGCGCAGGTTTTTCTTGGGAATGCCGAGCTTGACAAAGAAGTTGTCGCGGTCCGAGTCCCCCCGCTCCGGGGTGTCGACGCCGATCAGCCGCACCTTGCCGACCCCCTCGACCTTGAGGGTGTCGCCATCGTAGATCCACAATACTTCACCGCGCAGTTCCCGGCCATCCGCCCGGCAGGCGGCAAGCAGCAGCACCAGCAGGGCGAGGGCCAGCCAGGGGCGCGCCAGGCGCAGGGGCAAGGTACTCATCCCCGCCCCCAGAGCAGGCGGGTGAAGAAGCCGGTGAAAAATCCCCAGACCAGGTTGAACAGGATCACGAACAGCGGGGTGAGGTTGCCCAGGCCGAGGCCCAGCAGGCCGAAGGCGGTGTGCTTGGGAAAGATGTAGAGCAGCTGGGTCAGGCTCGGCAGCAGGCTGACCCACAGCCCCTTGCGCACCCAGTGGCGGCGGGTGCGGGGGCGCTTGACGCTGATGAAGTAGGCCAGGCCCCAGATTCCCCCCCAGACCAGCCGCGGGTAGAGCCAGGCTTTGCTCAGTTCGGGGGCCAGGGCGACGCCGGCCAGCGCGGTGATGCCCCAGGAGCCCGCGAGCCAGGCGGCGATGCTGTTGGCCAGGGCGCCGAGCAGCCCGGCGCAGAAGCAGACGGCAAGCAGGGCACTGTCGCGGTTCATGGTTCCTCCTGGGGACTGCGGGGCCGTTCCGAAGCCGGAGCGAAGGTTTACGGCGTTACTTCATTCATGCTCCCGGTGCGGTAGCCCTGCAGGTCGAGCGAGACATAGGTGAACCCGGCCGCCTTGAACTCGGCGACGATCGCCTCGCGTAGTGCCGCATCGAGCATCCGCGGGATCTCTGGCGGCGCGACTTCGATGCGGGCGGTCTCTCCGTGGTAGCGGACCCGGTAGTTGCGAAAGCCCTGGTGGCGCAGAAAGGTTTCACAGCGGTCGACCTGGGTCAGGCGCTCCGCGGTGATCTCGGTGCCGTAGGGAAAGCGCGAGGAGAGGCAGGCGAAGGCCTGCTTCTCCGCGGTGGGCAAGCCGAGCCGGCGGCTCAGCTGGCGGATTTCGTCCTTGCTCAGGCCCGCCTCCAGCAACGGCGAGCGCACCTGCAGCTCTTTTGCGGCATCGCGCCCGGGACGGAAATCCTGCAAATCGTCGGCGTTGGAGCCGTCGAGGATCTCCTTGCAGCCGAGTTCCCGGGCCTTGTCGCGGCAGATGGAAAACAGCTCGCTCTTGCAGTGGTAGCAGCGGCGGCGGTCGTTCTGGGCAAAGCCGGGGATTTCCAGTTCGTTGCTCTCCTCCACCACCTGGCGCACGCCGAAGGCGGCGGCGAGCCTGCAGGCCTCCTCGAATTCGAACTGGGGGTAGGTCGGCGAGGTGGCGGTCAGGGCCACGACCTTGTCGGGGCCGAGCACGTCGCAGGCCACCCGCAGCAGAAAGGTGGAATCGACGCCGCCGGAAAAGGCGACCACCGCTGAGCCCATCTCGCGCAGCAGGTTCTTCAGAGTGTCGAATTTTTGCTCGATATTCATTGCTTCCAGTCGACAGGCGCATGCAGGCGCCTGAATTCATTAACGGGTTGACCTGAAAAGGTTACAACAACCGGCTGGGGACTTCAACATGAGAAAGGCCGGCAGGGAAACCCGCCGGCCTTTCTCGCGCTGGAGATCCAGCCGATCAGTCGTAGATGCCGGTGGAGAGGTAGCGCTCTCCCGTGTCGCACAGCATGGTGACCACGTTCTTGCCGGGGCCCAGCTTCTTCGCCACCTTGAGGGCGGCGAACACGTTGGCTCCCGAGGAGATGCCGACGAAGATCCCCTCTTCGCGGGCCAACCGCCGGGCGGTGGCCATCGCCTCGTCGTTGCTGACGGTGAGCACCTGCTGGTAGACCGAGGTGTCCAGCACTTCGGGGACGAAGCCGGCGCCGATCCCCTGGATCTTGTGGGGGCCCGGGTCGCCGCCGGAGAGAACCGGCGAGTCGCTGGGTTCCACCGCCGCGATGTGCACCTGGGGGTTGTGCCTGCGCAGCACATGGCCGACGCCGGTGATGGTCCCCCCGGTGCCGACCCCGGCGACGAAGGCGTCGACCCTGCCCTCGAGGGCCTGAACGATTTCCGGGCCGGTGGTCTGCTCATGCACCCACGGGTTGGCGGGGTTCTTGAACTGCTGGGGCATGAAGCACTTCTTGGCCTTGGCGATCTCCTCGGCCTTATCGATGGCTCCGCGCATCCCCTGGGCGCCGGGGGTGAGAATCAGGTTGGCGCCGTAGGCACCGAGCAACCGGCGGCGCTCGAGGGTCATGGTGTCGGGCATGGTCAGGATCAGCTTGTAGCCCTTGATCGCGCAGACCAGCGAGAGGCCGATGCCGGTGTTGCCGCTGGTCGGTTCGACGATGGTGTCGCCGGGCTTGATGCAGCCGTCCTTTTCGGCCTTCTCGATCATCGCCAGGGCGATGCGGTCCTTGACGCTGCCGCCCGGGTTGGCGGCCTCGAGTTTGCCCCAGACCGCGGCGCAGTCCCCTCCCGCCAGTCGGTTGATACGAACCAGGGGAGTGTTGTAAACCTGTCCGAGGGGGTTATCGCTGATGGTCTTCGGCATTTTGCCCTCCTTAGGAGCGATAATCGGTCATTTGCTAGATGAAATACATGAAGCGATGGTCCAGTTCCTTCTCCAGGCCCAGTTCCTTGCCATTGTTGCAAAGGTCTTTCAGGGTGACGGAGTTGAAATATTCATTGAGCCGGTTGTTGGCTTCGCGCCAGATATTCTGGGTGACGCATTTATTGTCGAATTCGCAGCGGTCCTTGCAACCCTTGGACTCCTTGGTGCAGGCAACCACATAGAGCTCACCCTCGGCCGCGAGGATGATGTCGCGAACGGTGATCTGCTCGGGCTTCTTGGCCAGAAAGTAGCCGCCCTGGGGGCCCCGGCGACTTTTGATCAAGCCCGCTTTCTTGAGATCCTGGAAGATCTGCTCGAGATAACGGGGAGAAATGTTCTGTCGCCTCGATATGTCCTTGATCTGGGCCGGCAGGGTGCCGGAATGATAGGCCATATCGAAAAGGGCGCGTAAGCCGTAGCGACTTTTGGTTGAAAATTTCATGGTCATTATCCTCCAGGATGTGGTTATTCAATTAATAGTAAACTCGACAAGTCCTGTCAAGAATTATTTGGGTTCCGGGGCTTGAGAATGGGCCGATTAATGGTTAACTTGATGGACACAAACGACCCGAGGCCGCTCATGGAAGCACCCTCCCAATCCGAACCGCCATTTTTCCCCACCCCATCGGCGCTGCTGACTTTCCTGGCCCCGGACGGTCGCCCCCGGGGGATTCCCGTCGGTTGGGTGGGCATTGTCTGCTCCCGTCCCTCGCGGCTCTCCCTCTCCTTCCAGTGCCGCGGCGGGCTCAAATGTGATTTCCTCCCTACGGGGGATTTTGCGATTAACCTCCCCACCGATGCGCATCTGGCCCAGGTCGGCTTCCTGGAGCGCCTGGCCGACGAAAATTTCGATATCCTCACTGAACCGGGTTTTTCCCTGACCCGGGGGCAGGTGGCGGAGGCCCCGCTGATCATCGAGTGCCCGGTGCAGGTGGAATGTCGCAAGGGGTCGGTTCAGTCGCGGTTTGACCACTATGTGGTCAGCGGCGAGGTTGCCTGCGTCCATCTCGGGGAGCGCTGCTACGGCGCCGACCGCCCGGTCAATCTCTGCCGGCTGGACCCTTTTACCGCCCTGCGGCGCCTGTTCGGCGGCTCCGGCCAGCCCACCCTGCAGCAGGTCTGAATCTCCGCTGATCCAACCTTCACTGCAGACGCCGGCCCGGCGTCTTTTTTCCCCCCTCAAAAAAAACCACTGAGACCTGCCGGCGGCTTGGACTCGGAGCAACTGTTCGGGGCCCGGATGATCCGGGTGGCTCAGGGTTGCCGGGGCGGGGAGGCCGGCGGCGCATCGGCAGGCTCCACCAGCAGGGTAAGATTCCGCGTCCTGAGCACTCTAACCTGGGTGCCGGCTTCGATGGCCGCTGCCCCCTCGGGAATTTCGGCCTGCCAGAGCTCCCCGCGCACCAGGATGTAGCCGCTGGGGGCGAGCCGTTCGCGGGCGATGCCCCGCAGCCCGGCCATCGGGTCGCTGGTGGCCGGGTCCTGGGGGGCGTAGGCATTGCGCAGCAGGGGGTAAAGGGCCATGTCTTTGGCCAGCCACAGGCCGAGCACTCCCCAGAACAGCCAGCCCGGCAGGGGCTTCCAATGATCGACCAGCAGCAGCGCCGTGGCCAGCAGGGCCAGTTCGGGGACCTGCAGCAGGGCATATTTGAGAAGGGTCGGAGATACTCGAAGGCGCAATTTCATCTTCGGGGGGGCAGTGATAAGGGTTTCCAGGGGACTCGCCGCCCGCCTGGTTCTTTGCGGTGGTCAGTTGAGCGGAGCATTCGCCTGCGGCAGGGTGAAGACCGCCCGGGTGCCTCGGCCCAACTCGCTCTCGATCCAGATCTCACCGGAATGGGCCTCGACGATGCTTTTGGCGATCGCCATCCCCAGACCCAGGCCGCTGACTGCCGTGGTGGAGGCATCGGCACGGTAGAATTTGTCGAACACCCTCTCGAGCTGCTCCGCCGACATGCCGATCCCTTCGTCCTGAACCGAAACCCGCCAGGAAGAATTCCTGATGTCGCAGCCGACCTTGATCCGCGTTCCGCTTCGGGAAAATTTCACGGCATTGCTGAGCAGGTTCTCCAGGACCTGAACGATCTTTCCCTGGTCGATCAACAGCGGCCTGGAAACACTCGGGAAGTCGGTTTCGAACTGGCGGTCCTTGAACTCCTGCCGGTATTGGGACACCAGGCGCCGCAGAACCGCCACGAGGTCGCAGGGTTTTTTCTCCAGGTGGATGACCCGGCCGGACTCCACCCTGCTCAGGTCGAGCAGGTCGTCGATGATTCGCTCCAGGGTAAGGGCCTTTTCGTGGATGAAGGAGAGAAAATCCCTTTTTTGCTGCTCGTTGAGTCCCTGGTCGGTCAGCAGCAGTTCTGAGAAGCCCTTGACGGAGGTCAGGGGGGTGCGCAGTTCGTGGGCGGCCGTCGAAATGAATTCGCTTTTCATCCGGCTCAGGACACGTTCGCGGGTGACGTCCTGCAGTTGACTGATGACCCCGGTCCCCGCGTGCTCCTTGGCCCGGATGGTGGAGGATCTGGCCAAAATGGTGCGCACTTCCCCCGGCTCGGGGGTGGACTGCTCCCATTCGATGGCCGGACCGCCGGTTTCGCTCCCCTCTCTAATGGCTTCAATGTGGCTGACCAGGGCCTGGTTGTCGAGAACCTCCTTGATCGGTCTGTTGAGCACCTCAGCAGCCTCGACCCCGAGCAGTTGCTGCGCCGGGCCGTTCATAAGCACCACCCGGCCCAGGGGCCCGGTGACCATCAGCCCGTCGGAGACGGATTTGAGGATGGCGTCGATCTTGTCCCGGGCCTCTTCGGCTTCGACCACCGCCTGGCGCAGTTTAGTTTCCACCTGCTTGCGGTCGGTGATATCGCGCACCGACTCGATGGCCCCGACCTGGTTGCCATCCTGATCCAGCAGTGGCGAGGCGATCACCCAGACATGGGCGCCCCGGCCCCCGAAGAGCGAGGGGACGAACACCTCGGCCAGCAGCGAATCGCCCCGCCGCTCGACGAAATCGTAATTGGCGGCGGCCCGCGGGTCGGGGGTGCCGACCAGGTCGATGAGAATCGGCCGCTGGTGGTCGTAGAAGGCCCGGGAGTAGACCTGGTTCCCCTGGCCGAGGACCTGCGCTTTTTTTATCCCGGTCATTTCCTCCAGGGCGCGGTTCCAGGCCACGATTTTCTTGTCCCGGTCGATGACGAAGGTGGCGTCCGGGAGAAATTCGATGATGTCCTCCAGTTGCCGGTGGGCCGCACGCAGGGCCCGCTCCGCCCGAATGCGTTGGGTGATCTCCACCATCACCGCCAGGCTGCGCCGGATGCGCCCCTGGCTGTCGCGCTCGGCGATGGCCGAAAGCAGCACGTCGATGACCTCGCCGCTTTTCTTAACGAAACTGCAAGGGACGTTCTTCGTCAGGCCTGTGCGGAAGAATTCGCTCAGGCGCTGTCCGGCCAGGTGCCGGGATTCCTCGGTGAGAAACTCCGTCGATTTTCTCCCCAGCACCTCCGAGCGGGTGTAGCCCATGGTTTCCAGCCAGAAGTCGCTGACGCTGAGCAGCCGCCCCTCGGGATCGATGCTGTGGAGCATGACCGGGGTGTTGTTGTACAGGCTGCGGTAACGCTCCTCTTTTTCGCGCAGGGCCTGTTCCATCCGCTTGCGTTCGGTGATGTCGTGCCCCTCGGCGATCAGCAGGTCGACCTGGCCGGCGGCATCGAGCACCGGGGTGATGGACAGGTCGATATGGCGCAGTTCGCCGTTGGCGGCGCGATTGGTGGTTTCGGCCCGCACCCGCGAGCCGCCGGCGGCGGTCTGGAGGTACTCCTTCAGGCGCGCCTGCTCCATGGGCGAGTGGTCCCACCAGGGGGTATCCCCGAAAAAACGGCCACGGATTTCCCCAAGCTCCGCACCGGCCAGCTCGAGGGCCGCCCGGTTGGCCTCAAGCAGGGTGCCGTCGGGTTCGAGCAGGCCGATCAGGTGGGGCGAGTGGTCAAAGACCGTGCTGAATTTCTCCTGGCTTTCGCGCTGGGCCGCCATGGACTCTAGCAGGCGCAGCTTCTGCACCCCCATCTGCACGATCAGGTCGACGAAGCGGGTGTGGAAATCGAGGATGTCTTCCACTCGCTTGCGGGAGAATATGGGGACCTCTTCCAGCGCGGCGAGGTAGGCGGCTTCGTCGAAGCCGAACTCCCGCGCCTGCCTGCGAAAAACCTCTTTATCCGGGGGCTCGTAGAAGAACTGGCCAAGAAACAGGGTGGCCAGGTGCTTTTCTTCAATGATGATCGGCACGGCGATATCGACCATCTGGTTGCGGCAGTGATATTCGATGAAGCCGCCTTCGGGCAGCGTTCCCGGCTTGCGCAGTTGTTCATGGATGAAGGCATCGCTCTCCCGGCAGCGGCTGGCGGAGTCCGGATTTCGCCGATGGAAGCGGGTACAGATGTCCTGCCAGCCGGTGGCCACCAGAATGGTGCCGCTTGTGTCGATGATCCCCACCGGGATGCCCGAGGCCTGCCAGAGGCTTTCCATCAGAGCCTGGACGGTGGGGACGTCGACAATATCCGAAAAGCGATAGTTCATGCTTTGCCTGTGATGGGGTGAGCTGCAGATGACATTAAAACAATGCTATCTGCTTTTTTGTGCGCAGGCAATGGTTCGGTGGGTTTCGAGGGAGGAAGAATCAGCAAGGGGGAGAGGCAAATGCCTCTCCCGTTCAAGGTTTTACCAGCTTTCCCGCCGGTCCGGCATGGAGCCTGGCGAGCTCATCGGCATCGAGGGGCCGGGGGCGGTCGCGCTCGTGGTTGACGATGCAGAAAAAGCCGAAGGGCTCCTCGAAGGGGTTGAGCAACTGGTGGGGGTCGTCGGGGGCCAGGTAGAGGGTGTCGAGAAAGCCGACCTCCCGCACCTCGCCGGCGATCAGCGCCTGGCCGCGGCCGCGGATGCCGACCACCACGTGTTCGTGCCGGTGCTTTTCCAGCGACGAGTTGCCGCCGGGGGCGATTTCGAAATAGCGCAGATCGAAGCGGGCGCTCTCGCCGCGATTGCCGATCAGCACGTTACGGGCGATGGCCGCCCAGCCGCCGGCCTCGGGTTTGTACTCCTCGCGCTTGACCCCCTCCCAGCTGAAGTCGGGCAAAAAACGGTAGAAAGCGCTGCGGTTGTCGGCGCCTTCGGCGGGGGCTCCGGCCCAGTCGCAGCTGGCGCCGCTGGTGGCCTCGCGTCCCTCGCCGGGGACCCAGTCGCAGCTGCCGGGGCTCTGCTTTTCGTCGGTCATGCGCCCTCCTCGAGAACGACCAGGGATTTGAGCGATTCGCCGCCTTTCACCGTCGTGGCGAAGGCCTCGCCGGCCCGCTGCAGGGGAAAACGGTGGGTGACCAGCTGCTCGGGGCGAATCGCCCCCCGCGCGATCAGCTCCAGGGCCTCGCGGGTGTCGTAGGGGCCGCAGGAATAGGAGCAGGCGAGGGTGATTTCGTTGAAATAGAGGAAGTGGGGCTCGAGTTCCAGGATCTGCCCGGGCGGCGTGGGGGTAAACAGCAGCACCGTTCCGCCCGGGGCGCAGGCGCGGATCCCCTCGGCCATGGCCCGCGGCGTGCCGGGGCCGACGATGACCCGCTCGGCTTTGCCGCCGCCGGTCAATTCGGCGACCTTTTCCGCCAGATTGTCCCGCGAGACGTCGACCACGGCGTCCGCCCCCAGCTCGAGGGCCTTCTGCAGACGCCAGGGAACCAGGTCGGCGGCGATGATTCGCGCTGCACCGTAGGCGCGGGCCACCAGGATGTTAAGCATACCCATTACCCCCAGCCCGGTGACCAGCACCGTCTCGCCGGGCAGCAGGCCGGATTTTCTGATCCCCTTCACCGCGCAGGCGGCCGGCTCGACCAGGGTGCCACCGGCGAAGGAGACCCCCTCGGGCAGCTTGAGGGTATCGGCCAGGTTGACCTCGGCGACGCGCACGTACTCGGCCATGCCGCCGGGGTCCAGCTGGCTCTTTTTCCAGGTCGGGCAGAGCGAGTAGAGGCCGCGCCGGCAGCGTTCGCAGACGAAGCAGGGGGCGTGGTGGTGCATGAACACCCGGTCGCCGGGGGCGAAATCCTTCACCTCTTTCCCGACCTGGACCACGGTGCCGGCCGGTTCGTGACCGAGCACCAGGGGGGCCTTGGCGCGGATGTACCAGTCCATCACGTCGCCCGAGCAGACCCCGCAGGCCGCCACCTTAACCAGGATCTCGCGGGGGCCGATGGCCGGCACCGGGCGTTGTTCGATGCGGATGTCGGCGAAGTCGTGGACCATCGCCACCGCCATGGTGTCGGGGATCGGCAGGGTCATCTTCAGTCCTCCGGGATCAGGGCGTATTTGAGCCCCTCGCCCCGCTGCAGCCGCTGCAGGGCCTGCTCCAGGCGGCCCAGGGGGAGCCGCTCGCTGATCAGCGGGGCCACGTCGATGGCCCCGGAAACCAGCAGCTCGCGGGCCTCGGCTACGGCGGCGGGGGTGAAATGAAAGACCCCGTCGAGGGTGATCTCGTCGTAATGCAGCCGCCCGGTGTCGAAGCTGACCCGGGTTCCCGAGGGGCAGCCGCCGAACAGCAGCACCCGTCCCCCTTTCCGCACCATCTGCAGCGTGGCCTCCCAGACCTCGGGGCGGCCGGTGCATTCGATGACCTGGTCGGCGCCGCGCCCCTCGGTGAGCTGCAGGATGCGGGGGATGGCGTCCTCGCGGTCGACGTTGATGGCCAGCTCGGCGCCCAGGCGCCGGGCCAGCTCCAGGCGCCCCTCGCGGCGGCCGGTGACGATCACCCGCTTGACCCCGCGGGCCTTGGCCAGCAGCAGAAACAGCAGGCCGATGGGGCCGGCGCCGATGATCACCAGGGTCTGCTCCGGGCGCAGCGGCTGCACGGTGCAGCCGTAGACCACGCAGGCGAGCGGCTCGAGGAACGCCGCCTCCTCGAAGGAGAGCTGCGGCGGCTTGTGGAACACGTTGCGGGCGACGATATGGGCCGGCAGCAGGATCTGCTCGGCGAAGGCGCCCAGCACCTTGGTCTCCATGATCGACTCGCAGAGGTTCTCCTGGCCGGCCCGGCAGTAGAAGCATTCCCCGCAGGGGGCGGTGTGCACCGCCATCACCGCGTCGCCGGGGCCAAAGGCCGTCACCCCCTCGCCGACTGCCGCCACGGTGCCGGAGAACTCGTGGCCGAAAGGCGAGGGGAGGGGAATCTTGGGATGGCCGCGCCGCCAGGTCTTCAGGTCGGTGCCGCAGGTCAGCGCGGCGCGCACCTGCAGCAGCAACTCGCCCGGCCCGGGAACCGGGGAGGGGCCTTCGTGGCACTGGATGACGCCGGGGGCGGCGAGGACATAGGTTTTCACGGCGTTCCTCTTGGTCTGGTGAGCGGCCCCGGGGCAAGACGCCGGGGGGCTGCCATTGTAGGAGCTGCCGGGTTGGATTTCAACGAAATTTTCGATGGTTTTCCCCTGCCGGCTCCCGGGGAATAGGCAAGGGTTTATAATAGGATTATCCGTCAAAACAAACAGTCGGTCCAACGGACTCCGTATCTGTCTATATCTTACCGGCAAAGGGATAACCTCATGTACGAAAACAAGGAGCAGTACGAGACGCTGGTCAGAGAAAAGGTGGTTCTTCTGGAGTGGTCCCTCGGGCACCGCATCCACCACCAGGATACCGGCAGCTGCCCGCGCTGCGGCAGCTGGGGGCAGTTCGACATCCAGGGCCTGGGGTTTGCCGCCGGAATCGGCAATTCCATCTATTACAGCACCGTCTATGACGAGTGGCGCTGCCGGGTCTGCGACTACCGCATGTGCGCCTGATAGCCCGCGGGCGCGGGCGGCCTGGCCCGGTTGTCCGCGGGACAAAACCCTTTACAATGATAGAAAGTGTTGGCGTGGGGCGGCAGGGTGCTGCCGCCCCCGATGGAAAAGGAGATGGTCATGAACACTGTTATCAAGGACGAGGATGTGGTCCCCCGGCTCATCAGCCACTGCCTGAAGGACCACGGCGAGGCTGAGCGGCTTTTCCAGGCACTGATAACCGACAAGCAGAACGAAATCGATCTGCCCGAAGGGAAACTGCACCTGACCAAAGCACAGCTGGACGAATTCGTCGAGCGCTACAGCTCGGAGGTGGGGCCGGTGCTCTGGGAGTCAAAGCGCGCAAAGACCTGAAATGTTACCGCGAAGATCGCGAAGTCAAAATCCGGTTTTTGCCTCTCTTCGTGTCCTTCGTGCACTTCGTGGTGAAAAGGCTTTTTACGAATTCCTCAAGGCACGATGCCCATATCCCGGTGCAGTTCTTCTCGCAGCCGCCGGGCGATGGGGCCGACCAGCCCCTGGTTGATGGTGAAACCGTCGACCTTCACCACCGGCATGACCTCCAGGGAAGTGGAGCTGATAAAGACCTCGTTGGAGAACTTCAGGTCCTGCAGCAGGTATTCCCCGGTGATCACCCGCAGGTTCATTTTCTCTTCGCAGAGCCGCATGATCGTCGCGCGGGTGACCCCTTCGAGCAGCCCGGTGGAGGCGTCGGGGGTGAACACCCAGTTGTCCCTGGTCCAGAAGATGTTCGATGAGGCGCCCTCGCAGACGTGGTTCCTGTTGTTGAGCATGATCACCTCGAAGGCCCCGGCATCTTTGGCCTCGAGTTTGCCCAGCAGGCTGTTGAGGTTGCTGATGGATTTTATCTTCGGGTTGATCGCCTCCGGGGCGTTTCTGCGGGTTCGCGCCACGTGCAGGGCGATCCCCTCGTCGTAGTAACTGCTTTCGAACCCCCGGAACTCCTTGGCGATGATCAAAAAAGTCAGGTCGTTGGTGATGGCGCGCCTGAAGCCGATCTCCCCCGTGCCGCGGGTCACGGTGACCCGGTAGTAGGCGTTTTCCAGGTTGTTCATCTCGCGCAGCTCGAGCAGAATCTTCTCCAACTCCCGCTCCCGGAAGGTGGTGGGATAGACCAGGGCCTGGGCGGATTGCTGCAGCCTCGCAAAATGATGGGAAAACTGGTAAAGGCGCCCGCCAATGGAGCGGAAGCTTTCAAAGATCCCGTCCCCGTACAGAAACCCCTGGTCGAATACCGAAACCGCAGCCTCCTCGGCCGGGACGAATTTTCCGTTCAAAAAGACAAAGCTCATGATCGATGCCTGCAGCTGATGGGGAGAACGGGCGATTTCGAATGATGGGGCTTCTGTCAAATTCTAACTTAACCTTTTGAGCCTTGAAAGCAATAAACCTAAAAACGGCAATTGGACTCGGGTAGGGTCGGATAAATTCCGATAAAACAAAGTCCTGGTATTTATTCAGAATTTAGCCCTGTGGGTTTTGGGGCTGAATTCTTTGGGTCTTTGAAGATCAGACTTAATCAGATTTGATCCGTGGCCAATTGATTTTTTCAGGATAAAAAAGCCCCGGAATCCAATGCGCAAAGGATAACGCGCGGTTCCGGGGCTCGGGGGGGGCAGAGAAAAAGGGCTCAGGCCACCTGCTCGATCGCTCCCTCGGGTGTTGCGGGTTCGCGGATCGGACCCGTCTCCAGCTCGAAGGGCCAGGCGAGGATCCCGCCTTCCATGAAGCGCACTTTTTCGAAGCCGGCCGCCTGGAGGATCAGTTGCGCTTCGTATCCTCGCAGGCTCAGTTTGCAGAAAGGGATGATCTGCCGATCCCGGGGCAACTCCGCCAGCCTGGCCCGCAGGGCGCCGAGAGGGATCAGGGTGGCGCCGGGGATGCGGATCTCGGCGTGCTCGGCAGGGGAGCGCACGTCCAGCAGCAGTGCGTCACGGTTTTGCTGGCGCAGCTGCTGGACTTCCAGCGGATCGAGGCTGGCGGCGATGCCGTCGAGCTTGTTGCGAAGCACGTTGGCCGCCTGGATCAGCGGGTCCATGGCCGAGGCGAAGGGGGGCGCGTAGGCCAGGTCCATGGTGGCCAACTGGTCGACGCTGGCCCCCAGGGTCAGGGCCGCAACCAGGGTGTCGATGCGCTTGTCGACGGCCCCGGAGCCGAGAACCTGGGCTCCCAGCAACCGGCGGCTGGCGCGCTCGGCGACCAGCTTGATGATGACCGGTTTGGCCCCCGGATAGATGTGGGCGCGATCCGGAGCCGAGGCGAGCACCGTGACCGGGTCCCTGCCGAGCAGGCGGGCGTCCTCCTCCGAGAGGCCGCTGCGGGCCACGTTGAGATCGAACACCTTGACGCTCAGCGAACCGAGGATGCCGGGAAAGCGCTCCTCGCGGCCGCAGAGGTTGTCGGCGACCACCCGGCCGTGCTTGTTGGCGGTGGAGCCGAGGGGGACGTAGACCTTTTTGCCGCTCAGCAGATCCGTCGATTCGGCGCAGTCGCCGGCGGCGAAGATGGCCGGGTCGGAGGTCTGCAGCCGCTCGTTGACGGCGATGGCACCGGTGGGCCCGATTTCCAGCCCCGCCTCGCGGGCGAGGCTGACCTCGGGGCGCACGCCGATGGCCATCACCACCAGGTCGGCGGGGTAGCTTCCGGCTGCGGTAATCACCCGGGTCACCTTTCCCGCTTCCCCCTCGATGCGCTGCAGCGCTTCGGAAAGGCGCAGATCCACCCCGTTCTTGCGCAGCTCCCGGTGGACCAGCGCCGCCATGCCGAAGTCGAGGGCCGAGGCGAGCACCTGGTCCTTCATCTCCAGCAGGGTTACGGCGATCCCCCGCTTGCGCAGGGCCTCGGCCATCTCCAGGCCGATCAGCCCGCCGCCGACGATCACCGCGTGGCGGGCCTGCTGCGCCAGCTCCATGAGCTGCTCGGCATCCTCGGGGCTTTTCAGGGGATGCACCCCGGCCAGGTCGATCCCCGGCAGCGGCGGCAGAATCGGCCGGTTGCCGGTGGCCAACACCAGGGCGTCGTAGGGCAGGACCGACTCGGTCCCCGAGGCCAGGTCGCGGATGCGGACCCTTTTCGCCGCGCGGTCGACGGCCAGGGCCTCGGTGCCGGGGCGCACCTCGAAGCCTTTGACCTTGCGGAAAAATTCGGCATCGCGCAACACCCCGGCGGGGGTCTGCATGACTTCATCCAGCTCTTCGAACAGACCCTCGATATAATAGGGCAGGGCGCAGGCTCCGTAGGAAACCCGACGGCCCCGTTCCAGCACGGTGATCTCGAGCTCGGGGTCGAGGCGGCGCAGCCGTGAGGCAGCCTTCATTCCGGCGGCCACCCCACCGACGATCACAATGCGGCGCTTATTATCCTGCATGGGCAATGGCTCCTTTTGCTGAGGATGGATGCGAGAACGAACCTAACAGATGTTTTATTGCATGTCAATTATTGAATATATTAACTTTTGAATTTATCCGTGAAATCCTGCGAACTGGACGAAACCATTGAGTTGTTGGCCGTAGGCCTGGTTCAGGGTAAACTGGCGGCAGTTCTCCATTCCGCCTTGGAGGTGACGCCGAAACATGAAATTGAGGATTCTTTTTTCCGACCGAGTCGGCATCGTCGCCGATATCGCCAACCGCATGGCCGAGCTGGCGGCGAGCATCCTCTCCATGGAAGTGGATGTGCAGCACCGGCAGGCGATCGTCTACCTCGAGGTGCGCTGCGACGACCCGGCCCTGAGTCGCGAGGGGCTGTTGACGCGGCTGCGGACCATCCCTGGGATGCTGGAAATCGCGACGATCCAGACCCTTCCCCAGGAGCGGCGCGAGAAGCGTTTCCAGGTGGTGCTGGACAGCATCAGCGACGGTATCCTCGCGGTGGACGAGGACGGTCGGGTGGCCGCCATCAACCGGGTGGCCCAGGAGATTCTCGACTGTGACGCCAGCCAGGTGCTCGGCAGGCCGCTGGGCGAGTTGAAATTCTCCACCGCCCTGACCGAATGCCTGACGGGGAAGACCTACCTCAACCGAAAACGCGACCTGATCAGCGCCCGGGGGCGGTTCCAGTTCTTCGCCACCGGCAAGCCGATCCGCGACTCCCGCGAACGCATCGTCGGTGCCGTGGAAATCCTCAAAGACATGAAGGAGGTCAAGGAGCTGGCCAACGCCGTGGTCCAGCCACAGCAATACACCTTCGGCGACATGGTCGGGCAGAGCCCGGCGATCCAGGCGGCCATCGCCTTCGCCCAGAAGATCGCGGCCACGGACGCCATGGTTTCGATTCGCGGCGAAAGCGGCACCGGCAAGGAGCTCTTCGCCAGCGCCATTCACGCCGAGAGCGGCCGCGGCGGTCAGTTCGTGCCGCTGAACTGCGCGGCCCTGCCCGAGCAGCTGCTGGAGAGCGAGCTGTTCGGCTATGTCGGCGGGGCCTTTTCCGGGGCGCGCAAGGAAGGCAAGCCCGGTCTGTTCGAGGTGGCCAGGGAGGGCACCATCTTTCTCGACGAGATCGCCGAGATGCCCCTGAACCTGCAGGCCAAGATGCTGCGGGTGATCCAGGAGGGGTGCGTGCGCCGCATCGGCGGGACCACCGAGGTGCCGGTCAACGCCAGGATCATCACCGCCACCAACAAGAACCTCGAGCGGCTGGTGGAGCAGAACCAGTTCCGCGAGGACCTCTATTACCGCATCAACGTCTTTCCCATCCACATCCCGCCGCTGCGCGGCCGGCCCGAGGACATCGCCCTGCTGGTGGAGCATTTCCTGTTCCGTTTCAACGCGCGGCTCGGCAAGAAGACCCAGACCCTCTCCGCCGAGGTCCTGGCCAAGCTGACTCGCCACCACTGGCCCGGCAACGTGCGCGAGCTGCGCAACGTGGTCGAGCGGGCGGCCATCCTGAGCAACTCCGAGCAGATCGGCGTCGACTGCATCCTCTTCGGCGCCGAACTCGGCCGGGCCATGCAGGCCGGCGGTCCGACCTTGGCCCGCCTGGGCGAGGGCGAAACCCTGCCGGAGTTGATGGAGCGCTACGAGAAGCAGCTTCTCCGCGCCGCCCTCGAGAAGTGCCGCAGCATCCGCCAGTTGGCCCGCCAGCTGGGGGTCTCCCACACCACGCTGCTGAACAAGATGAAGAAGCACGATCTTGGTTTGGAGAGGAAATGAGACGGCGTGAAAAACTAAAAAAGGTTCAAATGGGTTCGTATTTGTAACCGACGCCGTAGATGGAGTGAATCAGCTCAACGCCCTTAGCGGCGGCGGAAATTTTTTTCCGGAGTTTCTTGATGTGGCTGTCGATGGTTCGATCACAGACGATACGCTGATCGCTGTAGAGAAGGTCCATCAACTGATCGCGTGAATAAATACGGCCGGGCTTGTTGGCGAGAATGCTCAGCAGCTTGAATTCGAGGGCCGTCAGATCGAGTTTTTCCCCCACCAGCGTCGCTTGATAGCTCTCTTCGTCCAGGGATAAAAGGGTTTGAGTGTCTTCCCGCGAAGGTTGAGAGCTGCGGCGCAAAACCGTTTTGACCCGCGCCACCACTTCGCGCGGGCTGAAGGGTTTACAGATATAGTCGTCCGCGCCCAGCTCCAGACCGATCAGCCGGTCGATCTCTTCGACGCGCGCAGTCACCATGATGATCGGCACATCGCTGAACCGGCGGACCTCCTTGCAGATCTCCAGCCCGTCTTTTCCTGGCAGCATCAGGTCGAGCAGTACCAGGTTCGGCCGGTTTTCTTTCACCCATTCCACGGCCGTTTCCCCACTTGCCAGCCAATCGGTTTCGTAGCCGGCCTGCCGCAGATAGTCGCGATGCAGGTCGGCCAGCCGTTCTTCATCTTCCACGATCAGTATCCGTTCCTTCATGCGAATTCTCCGGTGGAAAGAGGCAGGTCGAGGCGGATATGCAGCCCGCCATGCTTCGAGGGGCCGGCGTTGATCTCGCCACGATGGGCTTCGACGATGTTTTTGCAGATGGCCAGCCCGAGGCCGGCTCCCCCGGTGGCGCGGCTGCGTGATTGTTCGCCGCGGTAGAGGCGTTCGAAAAGCCTCTCATATTGGGAGGGATCGATGCCCGGTGGGGTGTCTTCAAAGTCGATCCGCAGGCTCTGACCGCTGTTTGTGGCGCTGACTTCGAGCAGGCCCGGAGCCTTGGTATAGCGCAGGCTGTTTTCGAGCAGGTTTGTGAACAGTTGCCGCAGCCGGTCCGGATCGGCAGACATCACGCAGCTCTGGTTGGGCAGGTCGAGGCGCAGCTCCAGGCCCTTGGCGGCAAAGCGCGCCTCGTTCTGGGCGGCGGCCTCCCGGAACAGGGCCAGCGGGTCGATGCGGCGCATCTTGTAGTCGAGGGCTCCAATGTCGGACATCGACAGCTCGTAGAGGTCGTTCACCAGCCGCGTGAGATGCCGGGCTTCATCGTGCAGGGCGCCCAGGGTCTTGGGGCCGACTTCCCGTATTCCGTCCTGCAGGGCCTCGATGTCTCCCTGCAGGACCGACAGCGGGGTGCGCAGTTCATGGGCAATGTCGGCAACCCACTGCTTGCGGGCCTGCTCGTTCTTCTCGAGGGTGAAGGCGAGGCTGTTGAAATCGTTGCAGAGCTGTCCCAGTTCATCGCGGGCGGCGGCCTGGATTCGGGTCTGATATTGCCCTGCCTTCAGCTTGCGGGTGCCGGTGGTGAGCGCCTTGATCGGCCGCAGCAGCTGCGTGGTCAGGGGAAAGCTGATGAGCAGGGAAAGCACCGCTACACTCAGGGCGACCAGGGCGAAGGATTGGGTCTGTTGCTCAAGAAACAGCAGGTCGCCGGCCTCGGAGAGCTCCTGGGGCGGAACCAGCGAGAGGTAGCCGATGGTCTGCCCCTCCAGGGCTACCGGCTTGAGGTTGGTCGCCGGCAGATCGGGCGGGCCGATGATGATTTGCCGGTCGGCGTCATACAGCGCCAGGCGCGCGCCCTTGCCCGGGGGCGGCCCCAGCGCCGGCCCGGGCGGGGGCGGGACTTTCGGGGCCGGCCCCCGGTTATCCCGGCCGGAGAGCAGCAGCTTTTCCCAGACCCTCGGGTTGTCTTGGATGACCTGCCAGCTGCCTTGCCGGGCATATTCCTCGGCCAGGCGCGGCATGAGCTCCTCCATTTCGGCGAGCTGCTGCTGATTGACATAGTTGAGAAAGCCGCGGTCGAAGTTCCACTGGATGAACAGGAACATCCCGCCGGAGACCAGGCAGCTGGTCAGCAGCAGGGTGAAAAACAGTTTGTATTTGATCGGCAGGTGCATGCTGCTTCCTTTGTTTGGCGTGTCGTGAATACAGGCTAGCCGACGAATGTGGAAGAAATATGCATTCGCTGCAAAGGATAACCTGGCGGCACCCGTTCGCGATCCGCGCTCCCGAATTTTATCCTCATTTCCTCCACAATTGCTCCTTAATTCGGGTCCATCCTGTCAGCCAGGAACAAAATGGCGGGCCTCCGGGCGAAGGCGGGGAGCCGATGTCCTTCTGGTCCGCGATGCGTGGAGCTGATGCCGAATGCCTGGCGACGGCACGCATCTGATGAAAAGATGGATGATCCAGGGAGTTCACCTGCAAGTCGTTCCGGAGCCCGTTGCCTGGATCTTCTCAGAAAAAGGAGTGGCTTGATGAAAACCGAAACCCTACTGCTGGTTTCACCGCGGGTTGAATTTCGCCAGACGATGGCGTGTCTGCTGAAGGATGCGGCCGGCCGGATTTTTCAGGTGGCGCCGGAGCAGGTTATGTATGCGCTTGAAAAAGAGCAGCCGCAACTGGTTCTTCTTGATGGCCATGCAGAAGGGATAGCCGTTCTGGCGGCTTGTCGCGAGCTACGTGCAAGCTACCAGGGCCTGCTGGTCTGCGTCATGGAGGGCAGCGCTGTCCACCTGCGGCTGCTGGCTCTGAGCCTGGGGGCCGATCTCGCGCTGCCCAGTTCAGAGGCTGGCCATTTGATTGCCGCGCAGATCAAAGCGCTCCTCCGGCGATTCGGCACTCGCCACCCTTCCACCCTGTACCGTTTTGGCGAATTGTTGATCGACGCTGGCCGGCGGGACGCTTACGTCGCCGGGCGTGCCGCTGAGCTGTCGACCGTCGAGTTCGATCTGCTCTGGGCCCTGGTACTCAGGGCCGGGGTTGTCGTCTCCCGGGAGGAACTCTATGCCGAACTCAACCATGCGCCGTACAACGGCTATGATCGCGGTGTGGACATGCATGTCTCACGAATCCGCAGAAAGATCGGCGATGACCCTCTGCGCCCTGTCCTGCTGAAAACCGTTCGCGGCGTCGGCTATCAATTTGTCGGCCTGAACCACGACCAGAGCGCGCTGCAAACTGTTACATCCGGTTGACAATTTTACCACAGTCTTCTCTGCCGTCCCTGCCGATGCGGCATGCAACGGAAGTCCCCCGGCAAACGGACGTCAGCCAGGAGGTTAATCGTAAGTACCCGACAACAAGGAGGTTCATGATGAACAAACAGCTACTCAAGGCAACCATGTTACTTTCCGTCCTCGCGACCTTGGCTCTCACCATCGGCTGTGCTGGCAACGGTCAGGGCCGCGGTCCTCATGGCGTACCCCCCGAAGCGATAGCGGCCTGTGAAGGCAAGAGCGCTGGCGACAGCGTCAAATTCACCGACCGCCGGGGCGAAACGCTTGAGGCGACCTGCCAGGAGCAGGACGGTCAATTGGTCGCTGTGCCTGACAAAAGGCCCAGAGGTGGTGGACCCCGCTGACGAGTGTTCACCGCCGGTTAAGGGATTTGCGGCAAATGGACTGGCGTGCTGCCGTGGTTGCATGAGCAGCATGTCACCTCCCACCCTATAGAGGCATGCACATGGAATCGCAGCTGGCTAGGAAAAAAGCTGATGGATCTAACTACAGAATTCTCGTTGTTGACGACAGTGAGGACATCCTGCAACTGCTCAAGGCAGGTCTGGGCAGATGTGGTTTCGATGTGGTCACCGCCAGCGACGGTCAAGATGCCATGGCCAGGTCAGATAGTGAGATTTTCGACCTCGTCCTGACTGACATCTGCATGCCAGGGATAAATGGCAATGCTCTGGCCAGGCACATAAAATACATCAAGGAAGAGGTGCCGGTCATTGCATTGACTGGTTCTGTCGATTTAGCTGGAGATCATTTTGACATAGTCATAAAAAAGCCATTTAGAATTAATTTCATACTGAACTTGATCAATGACTTCATTGTTCGATAGTTGTCGGCAAGTTTGTCGGCCTGAGCGCCGCTCAAAGCGCGTTACAAACTTTTACATCCGGCTGACAATTTCACCACAATCTTCCCTGCAGCCCCTGCCGATACGGCAGGCAAGGGGAGTCCCTCGGCAAACGGAGGTCAGCCAACACCTTAATTTTGGAGGTCAAGATGATCAGCAGTGTAGGTATGAACAGCACCATGTCGATGATGAGTGCCAGTAGCATGCAGCGACAACCGCCGCCACCGGACAGGGATGTCTTCAAGGTGGCCGATTCCGACAGCGATGGACAGGTATCCGCTACCGAATTGAAAACCCTCGCCGCGGGGATCGAAAAGATCACCGGCAACAGCCTGAATGTCGAAGAGGCGCTTACCACCTTCGACGAAGACCAGAGCGGCTCTCTCAGCGGAGAGGAGTTGTACGGCCTGTTGTCGAGCCAGGGTTTCAATCCGGCCGAAATCATCGGTGGCGAAAATGGTGAATCCGGCATGGCGCCACCCCCGCCTCCGCCGCAGCAGGTCAGTTCGGCGTACGCGGCCAATGCGGGGGGCGACACCCTCGGAGAATTGATCGAATATCTGCAAAGTCAAACCGGGAGTGGCAAAGATTACACGGCTTTTGAGCTGACAGCCTAGCTCCTGCAGCTGAAGTTTGTCCCGACGGCTTTCCTTGACCCGAATCCGCCAATCAATATTCCGGCGGATTCGGGTTTTTTTCTGCCCATCTCTGACTTTTCACATTTCCTCCCCATTTGCTCCACATTCGCCGGCTAATTTGACCACCAACCAAACCCAAACGAGGTCGAGAGACCGAAAGGAGTACAACAATGAAACAATCAGCCAAGTTCAAACTCGCCTTGATCACCGGTCTGATCTGCCTGATGCCGATGGTCGCCTTCGCGGCCGATCAGCAGGGGCAGGGGCGCCCCAAGGGCCCGCCGCCGGAAGCGATCGCCGCCTGCGAGGGCAAGAGCGCGGGGGACAGTGTGGAATTCACGGGGCGGCGTGGTGACACCCTGAAGGCCACTTGCCAGGAAGTGGAGGGACAGCTGGTGGCCGTGCCTGACAATGCACCCCAGGGCAGGTAGCCGCCACAGGGCAGCACCGCAGCGAAAAAACCGCAATGCCTGGTGCTGACAGGCATTGCGGTTCTAATCAGGAGGGGCTTGTGAGATCAACGAGGGTAGAGCGGCAAGGCGCCCTTCAACCCAGGGCCAAGGAGGAAGTTCATGGCGATAAAACAGATAAGAGGCTGCATCGGTTGCGGGACCTGCATCAAGACCTGCCCGACAGACGTAATCCGGCCAGACCGGAAGTCAGGCAAGGCGTTCATCAAGTATCCGGCCGATTGCCAGATCTGCCACCTGTGCCGCATGTACTGCCCGGTGGATGCCATCAGCATTACTCCGGACAAGTCGATTCCGGTGGTCGTCTCTTGGGGATGAAGATGACTGAATATCTAAAAAACAATGTCCAGCTGCAGATTCTGGCGGTTTTTAGCGGTGGGCCGCTGCTGATCTGGGCCGCCGCCGGCGATCCCGGGCGCACGCCGCTGAAGGAATCGCTTTCGGTTCTCACCATCCTGGCCTTCGGCCTGATGATCGGGCTTTTCTACCTTGCCAGGCCCAACCGGGCCGCGGTGAGGAAGATCGGCGCCGCCAAGCTGCTGCGCTGGCATAAACTCATCGGCTACGCGGCGGTGCCGGTGCTGCTCGTGCACCCGGTTTTACTGGTGGTGCCCAGATACTTCGAGGCGGGCCTTGCCCCCGGCGAAGCGTTCAGAACCATCGTTACCACCACCTCCAGTTCGGGAATCCTGTTCGGCCTTGGCGCCTGGTGCCTGATGCTGCTCCTCGGCCTGAGCGCCCTGCTGCGCAAGCAGCTGCCGCTCACCTATCCAACCTGGCGGATTGTTCACGGCGTACTGGCCCTGCTGTGTGTGGTGAGCGCTGCTTTGCATGCCCTCGATCTCGGCCGTCACGCCGACAGCGCCATGGCCGTGTTCGTTGTGCTGCTGTCGGCAGGCGGAATCTATCTGCTGCTGAAGAGCTACGCCGCCAAAGAACAACCCGAGGGGGAAAAAAGATGAACACCCAGAAGAACAACAGTGGAATGTCGCGGCGCAGTTTTATGGCGGTTGCCGGCGGCACCGCCGGCCTTGCGGCCATGGCGGCCATGGGATTTTCGGCCATGGGCCGGGAAGCCGAGGCCAATATCCGGGAGATCGATGTCGATGGGATCAGCCTTGAAGAGCATGAAACCGATATCCTGGTGGTCGGCGGCGGCATGGCCGGGTTGTTTGCGGCGGTCAAAGGTCACGATGCCGGCGCCAGGGTGCTGATGGTCTCCAAGGGGCGCCTCGGCTCCTCGGGGCAGACCCCGTTTGCCAAGGGGATTTTCGCCTACGATGCGGCCAAGGAGGACGTGAGCCTGGAGGAGTTCGTCGCCAGCGTCTCCCGCTCGGCCCTCGGCACCAACAACCCGGTCTTCACCCGGCAGCTGGCCGAGCACTCGCTGGCCCGGGTCAAGGAACTCAGGGAGTGGGGGTTCTTCGATTCGCCCCTCTACTTCAACGCCTTCAGCAAACCGCTCAAAGAGCGCAACATCCCGGTCATCGAGCGGGTCATGATCACCCACCTGATCAAGGAAAAGGGGCGCATCGCCGGTGCCGCCGGTTTCAGCTTCGATGCGGGCAAGGTCCATATTTTCAAAGCCAAGAGCGTCGTCCTCTGCTGCGGCGCCGGCGGCTTCAAGCCCAACGGCTTTCCGATCTGCGACCTGACCCACGACGGCACGGTCATGGCCTACAAAATCGGCGCCAAGGTGACCGGCAAGGAGTGGAACGACGGCCATGTCGGCCAGGCGACCAACGCGGCGGCCTGCTATGACGGCTGGCACGGGATGTTCGACCGCAAACCGGGGGTCACGGGGGTTGGAATCCGCCATGACCTGGGGGTGGATATGAACTATCGCGCCTACGTCCAAGGCGGTCCGCTGGCCATGGGGCCTCCGGGGCGCGGTGGCGACGGCGAAAAGATCAGCGGCGGTCCTTACCGCCCGGCGGAGTTCAGCGAAAACAAGCGCCGCCCCGGCCCGCCTCCCGGCGGTGACAAGGACAGACCGGACGGCCCGCCTCCCGGCGGCGACAAGGACAGGCCGGGCGGTCCTCCTCCCGGAATGGCCCACAGCAGCTCGGTCGGTGGTTCTTCGGCCGGGATGTCGATCCACAAGGCGGAAGGGCTGGTGCCGATGGATGAGACCGGGGCCTCCACCATCCCGGGGCTTTGGGCCGCGGGGGATGCCCTCGGCTCCCACATGGCCGGTGGCATTTACACCCAGATCGGTTCTTCTCTGGCGGGGTCGGCCGTGCAGGGGGCGATTGCCGCGGAAGCTGCGGCGAAGTACTGCCAAAAGGTCGCCCTTGCCACTATTCCAGCAGCGAAACAAAAGGCGGTTGAAGCAGAAATCCTCGCGCCGCTGAAGCGGGACAAGGGCTACGGCCCCGCCTGGGTCACCCAGACCCTGCAGGGGATCATGATCCCCAACTTCGTGCTCTACATCAAAAAGGAGAGTCTGCTGAAGGCGGCCCTGGCCTACGTCGAGGAGCTGCGCGATCATCACCTGCCGATGCTGCGGGCGGCCGATATGCACGAGCTGCGGCTGGCCCACGAGACAGCCAACATGATCATCAACGCCGAGATGAAGCTCAAGGCATCGATCATGCGCAAGGAGAGCCGCTGCAGTCACTACCGCCTCGATTACCCCGAGCTCGACAACACGAACTGGAACGCCTGGATCAACATCTCCCAGGGGGAAAACGGCGAGATGAGGCTGGAAAAACAGCCTTTTGGCAGCTGGCCGGCATAAAAGACCTGGCCCTTGACCGGCAGTAGCCGTCTGCTGGTCAGGAATTAGGTTGGATAAGGATCATGGATAAGAAAGACAGGATACGGGCGACGGGTTTTCGAGTTTGGCCTACAGTGCTCATCACTTTCATTGTTCTGGCCCTGCCGAGCCGGGGAGACTGCGAGATTCCAGCCAAGCAGGTTCTTTCTCTTGGACAGGCTGTGCTCATCGCATTGAAGAACAATCCCGGCTTGAATCGGCAAGCCAATGCGGTGGCGAGTGCGGAAATTTCTGCTTCTCAGCAGCGGACCAATTTCTATCCGGACCTTCAAATCACAGCCACCGGATCGAAGCACTTCGATAAGGCGTACGAGCAAACCACGGGCCAGGATGAAAATCGCAACTATTCATCCATCAACACCGAGCTGTCCTCAACGGTTAACCTGTTCAACGGGTTCGCCGACATCGCCGGCCTCAAAAGCGCCGAACTGGAATTGGGTGCCGGGCGGGAGACCCTTTCCCGAGAAGAACAGGCCCTGGCTTTCGAAACGATTTCCAGTTTCATCCAGGTGTTAACGGATCAGGCATTGATCCAGGTCGAAGAGGAAAATCTGCAAGAGAACCGCAAGCTGTTGGAGCGTATCGAGAACCTCTATCAGGCGGGCAACCTGGCGCTCAGCGATCTCTACCAGCAGCAGGCGGAAACCAAACAGGCAGAACTGGACCTGCTGGAAGCAAAACGTACCCTCAACGACAGCAAACTGGTCCTGATGCAAACCCTGGGACTGCCACCAACGACCCGCTACCAGGTCGCCACACCCGATTTCGAGAAGCTGTCCCTGCCGTTAGCAGATGAAGATCTGGACCAGATGACTCTTCTCGCGCTGGCGAACCGCTCCGATCTTAAAGCGCAGCAGCGACAAATCGAAGCGGCCGGGCAGCAGGTACGCCAGGCCCGGGCAGGTCGGTTGCCCAAAGTTGACCTTTTTGCCAGCTTGGCCTCCGATTACACCAGCCTCAATGAAGAGAGCCGCTTTTCAGACCAGTTTATGGATGACAACCCGAGCGCCACCGTCGGGATCTCTGTTTCAGTCCCACTTTTCGACCGCTACCTGACCCGCACCGAAACTGCCAAGGCCACCATAGAGCAGCGCAATGAGCAATTAACGCTCAGGGAAAAAGAACTCCAGGTCGGTCTCGAAATAGCACAGGCTCTCCAAGACTATCGAACCACGCAGAAACAGGTCGAGGTTGTCGAAACAAAGCTCATCTCTGCCCGTCAATCGCTTCAAGCCTATGAGGAGCGCTACCGGGTGGGCGCATCGACCCTGGTGGAACTCACCCAGGCACGGACTCAATACGTAACCGCAGCGTTTGACCAGATACAGGCCAGACACAGCCTGGTGACTCAAGAGATTGCGCTTGCCTACTATCTTGGGGACATGGAGCCGGTGTTCGCTGCCCTGGAGCTGGAGAAAACTTAGAATGAAGATACGAAAACTCTCACGAGTGAGCAAAGCAGGGGTCGCGCTTATCGGGGCTCTGACCCTGGTGATTCTTGCCTGGTGGGCCTTCGCCCAGCAGGGACCGCCCGGGGCACCACCCTTAGTCAAGTTCGCTCAGGTGAGCCGGGGAGACCTTGAGATCATCGTCTCCAGCACCGGGACTCTCGCTGCCGTGGAAACCGTGGAAATCGGCACCCAGGTTTCCGGGACGATAGAAAAACTGCTGATCGATTACAATGACCAGGTCAAAAAAGGGCAGGTCTTAGCCATTCTGGATCAGGCCCTTTTCAACGCCTCGGTCAACAATGCCAAAGCAGCCGTGCTCAAAGCCCGGGCGGAATTCACGCAGGCAGAGGCCGAGTTCGAGCGCAATGCCCCGCTCTTTGCCAAGGGCTACATCTCGGAACAGGAGTTTCTCCCCATCAGCACGGCGGTCGATACGACCAAAGCCGCTCTGCAATCGGCGGAAGCCAACCTGCAGCAAGCCCGGATCAATCTTGAGCATACGGTGATCCGTTCGCCGATCAACGGCACGGTCATCGATCGCAGCGTCGATGCCGGGCAGACGGTGGCGGCGAGCCTCAGCACCCCCACCCTGTTCCTGATCGCCGAAGATCTATCCCGCATGCAGATCGAAACCCAGGTCGACGAAACCGACATCGGTCAGATTCGCCAGGGGCTTCCGGTGCGTTTTACGGTGCAAAGCTATCCGGAGCAGATCTTTGTCGGAACCGTTCGGCAAATCCGGCTGCAGCCGAAAACCGTCGATAACGTGGTGACCTACACCGTGATAGTCGAAGCAGGCAACGAATCGAGGCGACTGATGCCAGGGATGACCGCAACCGTTGATTTCCTTGTCCATCAAGCCAAAAGCGCACTTCTGGTGCCCGTTGCCGCGCTGAATTTCAAACCGGACTCCAGGTTTGACAGGGCATCGGTCAATGCCAAGGCAGGGGCTAGTCAGGTATTTTGCCCTGAGGATGGTGGACGGTTGCGGCCCGTCAACATCACCACCGGACAGAGCGACGGACTGGTCACCGAGGTCACCGGCGGGGCCCTTGAGGAAGGGATGAGGGTGGCCATCGGCTTCCAACAGAAAGAGGATGGTTCTGGCCCTGATCGCGGTTTTTCTCTGTTTGGCCTGGTGGGACAAGGACAGGGCTCAGGGCCTGGTCCGGGTCCAGGGGGGCCTCGACCATGAGCGCCGAAATCAGGCTCTCTCATATCCGCAAAGTCTTTTCCCTCGGCGATGTCGAGGTGAAGGCTTTGGGCGGGGTCTCGTTGAGTATTTGCCGTGGCGAATTCGTTGCCATCATGGGCAGCTCCGGAAGTGGAAAATCGACCCTGATGAACATTCTTGGCTGTCTCGATACCCCGACCAGCGGCAGTTACAGCTTTGAAGAGGTGACCGTCGAAGGCTTGAACCGCAGGCAACTCGCTGACCTGCGCAATACCAAGATCGGGTTCGTGTTTCAGGGGTTCAACCTGCTGCCCCGCACCACGGCCTTGGAGAATGTGGAACTGCCCTTGCTCTATGATCGGCACCGCACGATCGCCAATCCTCGTCAGAGCGCTATTGCCGCATTGAAGCGCGTCGGGCTGGGGAATCGCCTCGACCATGAACCGAACCAGCTTTCCGGCGGACAGCAACAGCGGGTCGCCATTGCCCGCGCCCTGGTGACCCAGCCGGCGTTTATACTGGCAGACGAGCCGACCGGCAACCTTGACAGCCGCACGACCCTGGAGGTCCTTGCCCTGTTCCAGGAGCTGAACCGGGAAGGCTTGACCCTGGTGATGGTCACCCACGAAGCGGAGGTCGCCTGTTACGCCAGCCGACTGGTGGAGCTACGCGACGGCCTGCTGCTGCGGGACGAAGCGATCGGCAATCCTCGCAACGCTGCAGCAGATCTTGCGGCTGCCGATGCAGGGGGCGCCTCATGAAATGGCGCAAGCTGGTCTTCGTCGCCTTGAAAAGCATTGCCCGCAACAAGATGCGCAGCCTCTTGACCATGCTCGGGATCATTATCGGCGTCGCTTCGGTGATCACCCTGGTCGCCCTGGGGGAGGGTTCACAAAAAGATATCGAGGGCGATGTGGCTTCCCTGGGAACGAATTTACTCATGGTGCGCCCGGGAAGCGCACAGTCAGGCGGGGTTCGCGGCGGGGCCGGCAGCCGGGCGAGCCTCACCATGAACGATGTCGTCCGCCTGGAGAAGGATGGCAGCCTGCTGCGTTGGGTCTCCGCCGAAATCCGCGCCAATGGCCAGGTGATTGCCGGCAACAACAACTGGAATACCAGTGTCATCGGTGTCGCGCCGGAATATCTGTCGATCCGCAACTATCAGATCGCCAGCGGATCGTTTTTCAGCGATCGCGAGTGCAAAACCAGGGCAAAGGTTGCGGTGCTTGGCAAGACCGTCGCCGATGAACTCTTTCCGGATCAGGACCCCGTGGGGTCGAACCTGCGGATTCGCAATGTCCCCTTCAAGGTGATCGGCGTATTGGCGGAGAAAGGCCAATCGGCAATGGGCAACGATCAGGACGATATCATCCTCGCGCCTGACGCCACCGTCCTGTACCGCTTGAGTAACGGCAAGAACATCCAGGACATCTCCGCCAGCGCCTTCAGCGAGGAGCAAATGGATGCCGCCAAGGCCCAGCTCACCACTTTGCTGCGCAGTGAACACCGCCTGGCTCCAGGTGCTGAGGATGACTTCCAGATTCGCGACCAGACGGAGATTATCGAGATCGCCACCCGGGTCACCGGCACCCTGACGCTGCTGCTGAGTTCCATCGCGGGGGTTTCGTTACTCGTCGGCGGGATCGGCATCATGAACATCATGCTGGTCTCGGTCACCGAACGCACCCGGGAGATTGGCATCCGCCTCGCCATTGGCGCCAGGCCGCTCGATGTTTTAGCGCAGTTTCTCATCGAAGCCGCCATCCTCAGCCTGCTCGGCGGCCTGATCGGAATCCTGTCCGGCTTGAGCGCAGCCTGGGGCGTCGGCAGATTGCTGGGCATCAGCGCGGTCTTAAACCCCGCCGTTGTGATGATGACCGTGCTTTTCACCGGGGCCGTCGGAGTGTTTTTCGGCTTCTACCCGGCCCGCAAAGCCGCCAATCTCAATCCGATCGATGCCTTGCGCTATGAATGACATCAGCCCCTGTGTATCGTGCTCGAATTCAGTATGTTCTCCCCTGCGTCAAATAGAGCACCTGAACCCGTGAGCATTCAGTCGTGAATTTGCTTTCGTGCATTCAAGAGCAGGAAACCCCTTAATCGTTTTGTCCTTAAGGGCGTCCTTGGCGGATTCAAGCAAGGAGACACGGTCTCGGAATTTACACTGTATCGAGATGGTTTTCCTGTTGGTGAGAGGCCCGTAAATCCTAAGGCAAAGCAGGGAAATGCTTTGAGGGACAACAAATGGGAGCGGCCCTGCCTGGTTCTCAGGCAGGGCCGCTCTTTGTTCTAGAGATGGTAATTTATGGGAAAGATCACTGATGCTGATGTCTGTTATTTCAATGCAGTAGTGTTTCAACGTTTAAATGAATAAATTCAATTGGTTATCAATTTTCCCCGATTCGAATTTGTGATCCGCCTTTGCAAGTAGCCGATTTATATCGATTCTCTCCAACGAGGAGACGCTCAGAACCTGTAAAATTGTGCAGAGACTGGCCTCGATTTGAAGCCTGTACCATTTTATGGGAGGCGGCTCGCCTGTCAACCAAAGACCCAGACTGACAGCGGCGAGCCGCTTAAACTCCCATGATTTTGCCGTTTTAATTCAATAGACTTTGTGGGCTTATTGGTATGCGCCGCTCGAGTAATGCAGTTCATAACTGTGGCTGTAGATTTCCAAAATATTGCCGAACGGGTCTTCCATGTAGATCATGCGATACGGTTTTTCTCCCGGATAGTAGTAACGCGGTGCCTTCATCCGTCGTTTGCCGCCGGCGGCGACGATCTTTTCGGCCAATTCCTCGACGTTGGGATCTTGAACCGCAAAATGGAAGACTCCGGTTTTCCAGTATTCAAAATTGTCTCCCGGATTCGTTTGGTTCTTAAATTCAAACAGTTCGACACCGATGCGATCTCCTGTTGACAGGTGGGCAATGCGAAATCTCTCCCACCCGGCCCCAAAAACATCGGTACACATTTGGCCGATCGCGCTATCGTCCTCGACAACGTCGGTCGGTTCCATAATCAGATACCAACCAAGCACCTCGGTATAAAACCTTACAGCGGCCTCCAGGTCTGGTACCGAAATGCCGATATGTGAAAATGTGCGTGGATATGAACTAGCCATGGTCAACTCCTTTGGTCTGTGGTTTATCTCTCCGTTGTTGGAGCCACTATAGCCCGCGGGGTTGAAAATTGAAAATTATCATATATTATGAAGATGGTAATGTAACGTTATCAAAAGGCTGCTCCGATGATTAACCAACAATGGCTGCACACCTTTCTCGCTTTGGTTGAAGTGGGTCATTTCACCCAAACTGCCGAAAAGCTGCATATGACCCAGCCAGGCGTTAGCCAGCAGATTAAGAAGCTGGAGGAACAGGTGGGGGTTCTTCTGTTGAACCGAATCGGGAAACGGTTTGAGTTAACCCGCGAAGGAGAAATCCTGTACCGGTTTGGCTGCAAAAGACGTCAAGAAGAAGCGCAACTCTACAGGGAGTTGCGGTTTGATGACCCACATAAGGGGGAATGCCGCATTGCCTGTTCGGGGGCCATGGCGACCTTTCTCTATCCACATTTTCTGAAAAGACAAAAAATTCATCCTGGACTGATGGTCGCCATTGAAGGAGCACCAAACGAGCGAATCATTCAGAGCCTATTACAAAATGTAATTGATCTGGGTATTGTCACCCAGCCTTCACCTTCGACTGAGCTGGTGTTTGAGTCGCTTGGTTTTGAATCTTTGTGTCTTGTGCTACCGAGTGACTATGCTTCTCAGGCCCAGAATTTTGACGCGCTGAAAGAGATTGGCTTTATTGATCACCCTGATGGCGCTCACTATGCTGACCGTCTGTTGAGCGCCAACTTTGGGGAGCAATTCCATAGCGTCGGTAAGTTAAGCAAGAAAGGCTACATCAATCAGATAAACCAGATATTGGTGCCGGTAGCCGAAGGCCTTGGATTCACGGTATTGCCTGAAATGGCCGTTCATCAATTTCCACAGCAAGCATTGCTCTATGTCGTCCCGTTAAAAATCCCCATCTATGACGAATTATTTCTAGCCAGGAAAAAGCACCGGATACTGCCAATGCGTTATGAATGGTTTGAAAGGAAAATAAAAGAACTCCTCAGGGAGGGTCTGAAAAAACCGAATACTCCGGTTTGAACATTTAGCTAACTGTAAGCATTGAGGGTTACATAAAAGATAAATATGGATGCCGCTTATCGGTGACGCTTAGCGGCCGTAAATTCCTTGAAAATTTAACGCCTTCATTGCTTTAAGGCCAGCATTCAGTCCGAGTTCTCTGTGCCTGGCCCAAAATGTAGCGTGTTATGGTAGAACTCCCAATCAGTGGATTGAGGGTTTTTCGTGTTCTATAGGGGCACACACATGGCACAGAAAAAAACTAGGCGAGCATAAGCAGATCGGCTCAAAAAAGATTTTCCCTGCCAGAGAAAGCCCCCTAACCCATTGAGAGCTAAGGGGCTTTTGTGCGGGATTGGATGGTTTTCAATACGATAAGGCCCTCCGCTTGCCAACAAGAGGCCGGGTTTTTTCATGCTTTGCAGGCCAGCGGGTCAGTTTTCCAGCCACTTCAGCAGTGGCGGCAGCATTCGCTCGTAGGCTTCAATGTGCGGCAGGTGGCCGACATTGTCGAACTCAACCAGAGTCGCATCGGGGATGGCTGCTGCGGTTTTTTTGCCAAGATTCTCATACAGACCCATGGTTTTGCCGATCTCCGGGCTGACCAGATTCTTGCCCAGCGCCGTGCGGTCACGGGTACCGATCAGCAGCAGCGTCCGGCTCTTGACCAGCGGGAACTCGTACACCACCGGCTGGGTAAAGATCATGTCATAAAGCAGCGCCTGCGTTTTGGCCATTTGCGGATAGCCGGGGCTGGAGATTACACCGGCCAGCAGGTCAACCCACGCGTCATACTCGGGCTTCCACTTGCCGTCGTAATAGCTTGCCAGCTGGTATTTCCGGATTTTCTCGGCGGTTTTGTTCAACTCGCTTTCATACCATTGGTCCAGGCTCTGGTACGGTACCACCGTTTTCCAGTCCTCCAGCCCGATCGGGTTCATCAGGATCAGTTCGTTCGCCTGATCCGGGTACATCAGGGCGTAACGTGTCGCCAGCATCCCGCCCATGCTGTGGCCCAGGACGGTCACTTTATCAATGCCGAGTGATTCAAGCAGGTTGTGCGTATTGAGCGCCAGCTGCTGGAAGGTGTAGTTGTAGGGCAGGGGCTTGGAGGATTTTCCAAAGCCAAGCTGGTCGGGGATGATCACCCGGTAGCCTGCTTTCTGCAGATCGCCAGCCAGCTGCCCGAAATAGGCCCCGTTGAAGTTCTTGCCGTGCAGCAGAAGGATGTTCTTCAGAGGCGCGTCTTTGGGTTGGACATCCATGTACGCCATCTGCAGGTCATGCCCCTGACTGGTGAACTGGTACCGGTGAACCGGGAACGGGTAGGCGACCCCTTCCAGATAAAGCCCCAGTTGCGGCGGAGAATCATCTTTCTCGACAGCGTGCAGGGTGGACGTGGTGAGAAATGCTGCCATCAGCAGCACGGGTAGAACAAGGAAACGACTCAATGATGCGGATCGAAGTGTCTGCATTTTCAGCTCCTTATTGCTCGGAATTAAGGCGGCGGCAATGTCTACGGTAGCCATGCCGTATCCGCAACCCCCTGGGTTGTCCTGCATTGTCTGGCGGTTTAATCCCCTTAGCTGCAGGTCCCGCATGTTTAGCTTCTATTATAGATGAGATGATAAGCATTGGCTTTTAAGGGGGTGGCGCCGCAGGCGCCCAAAGTCGGCAGCCGCCCCCCGCCTGCACCTCAACGTCTTTGCCCTCCCTCCGGGCCACATCAGGCAGCCGCATTACCTCCCTGCTTGGCGAAAAAATCTTTATTTCTACCACATTTGCTCCTCAATTCGGCTTCATCCTTCCGGACATGAAGAAAAAGGGTGTGCGACCGATCATTTTCTTTGGCCAACAAGGAGCCCGACATGACACCTGTGCTCGCTTTTCAACTGTTTATCGCTATTGTCTTGAGCGTTCTGCTCGCAGCCTTCTGCGACATCGACTGATGGTCACGGTCCGCCGGTCCCAATTCGGGTCTCCCCACGCCTGGGCCGCAAAGCCCTGGTCAGCGCCCTATTCATTTGTGCCTCACATGGCCCGGTCTTCCTCCCCCCGGTTATTCCACAATTGAACCACATTTGCTCCACTCTTCTTCCATCTTTACAAACTATAAATAGGTCCAGATCATCGGAACACTTCGAAACAGGGAGCTCGGTGCATGCCTTCCCATCCGCCGACCTCCCAGGATCGAAATACTCGAAGAAGGGAGACCCAAATGAAAAATCAAGTTATCGGTTCGCAACAGTTAAGACACCTGGTGGAAAAACTCAATGCCCTCACCATCCCCACCGATCAACGGTACGTCCACAATCTGCCCGGGACCCGGCTCGAACAGGGGGCAAATCTCCAAATCCGCATCGATGCCGTTCATTGACAATCGCAAGGGAAAGGAGTCATCCCATGACTAAGGATCTTTATCAGGTGGTATGGATCATGGTCCTGATTACCCTGGTCCTGTTCGGATCGACCGCCCGGGCCGATGCGCAATCCCTGAGCGGACTTTATAAACAGGTGAACCACTCCGTGGTGGTGGTGCATACGGTCGAAAAACAGATGTCCCAGAAAAAACGCGACGGGCTGGTCAGTGCCGAAGGACTCGGCTCAGGGGTCCTGGTTTCTGCCGACGGCAAAGTATTGACCGCGTCCCATGTCGTTCATACCGCCGATGCGGTCGGCGTGGAGTTCTGGAATGGGCAGATCATCCCGGCACGGGTCATCGCTTCGGCGCCCGAGGCCGATGTCGCCCTGCTGCAGCTGGACATGGTCCCCGACGAGGTTTCCCCGGCCGAACTCGGAGACTCGGACCACGTCGAAATCGGCGAGGAAGTGTTTGTCATAGGGAATCCTTACGGTCTTGGCCGGACCTTGACCGCCGGTTACGTCAGTGCCCGGCACCGGCCCAAGAACGGTTCCGGAGACCAGACCTCGCTGGAGATGCTGCAGACCGACGCGGCCATCAACATGGGTAATTCCGGCGGCCCCATGTTCGACATGGAGGGCAAGGTGGTCGGCATCGCCAGTCGCATTCTCAGTCAGTCCGGCGGCTTCGAGGGGCTGGGGTTCGTGGTGACTTCCAATGTCGCCAAGCGGATGCTTCTCGAGGAACAATCGTTTTGGGCGGGGCTTACCAGCTTTTTGCTCACCGACGAACTGGCGCAGGTCTTCAATCTGCCCCAGACCGCCGGTCTTCTGGTGCAGCAGGTGGCCGAGGGCTCTCCGGCGGCAAAGCTTGGTCTGCATCAGGGGCAATCCCCGGCCACGGTTAACGACAAAAATTTCCTGGTCGGCGGCGACATCATTCTGGAAATGGAAGGGGTTCAGATCACCGGTGACCGGGCGTTTGCCGACCAGGTCCACCTGATTTTAAACCAGCTGCAGGCGGGCAGTACCTTCGATGTCAAAGTTTATCGCGCCGGACAGATCGTCGAATTGTCGACAACCTTGTGATTGCTGGGTGAAAAAAATTTTCCAACCAAGGAGAACACGATGAAACACATTTTCCATACCTTGATGACGCTTACCGGCCATGGACCAAAGGCCCTGCCTGCCTATGCCTCTAGGGTGGAACGTCTGGAGAAAACCCCCATTTCAGAGCAGGCGGTTCGCGCCATCACCCATCAAGGCTTCCTGTTGACCTATTTCCTGGAAGACCGAGATGGAGACATTGACCCGCAATTGGTCCTGTTTGTTGCCGACCCCGAGGGCGAGCCGGTAGAGGATGCCCAGGTCATCTTCACTGTAATCGATCCGCAGGGCACCAATCTTCTGGCGGAAGCCACGCCCAGAAACGGAGGTTATGCCCTCAGGTTGAATGGGAGGTCATCCAGCACCCTGAGGATTGAAACCGTTGTAGTGAAATCCCGCCAGATGCTGCTCGACGATTTTCATTTCGCTGTGAAACCGCTCGTAAGGGCGGTTTAACCTAAAAAACGGTAATCAGCCACGGATAAAGTCAGATGAGATCTGATAAATCAAAGGCATTCCTGTTTTTCAGGGATAACCCTTTGCGTTGTTGTTTCTGTTCTTTAAGGCCTTGAAAATCCGAATTGATCAGATTTGATCCGTGGCCAAATGCTTTATCTGGGTTTAATTGGATAATTGCAGAAAATGGAGAAGAGATGATGGCGTTCGATTCCCAAAAGCTGCGCATCAGTTGTGCGGACGCAACGAAATTCAACTCCCCTTGGGGGGGGGAGGCGGGATGCCAGGAGCGGAAATCCCTTTCCCTTGGCGAAAATATTTACACCTCGACCACGGAAGGATATCGGCTCACCTATCTCATCCTGGACCTTCCGGGCAAAGGACAATCAGCCAACGGCGGCCAAGCTCCCATCGGGGCAACCCGTTATGCGAACGGCCGATTCCAACCACAATCAAAGCAGTTGATGCTGTACATAACCGACCCTGAAGGACAGCGGGTGCGGGGTGCCCAAGTGATCTTCAGCCTGATCGAACCCCAGGGCCACCACCAAATGGCCAGGCTCGACCCCTGGGGGGGAGGGTATTTTGGCACAATCAAGCTCAGTGGCTTCGGAACCTTCCGAATTGAGACGGAGCTGATCAGCGACTGCCAAATGCTGACCGATGCCTTTTGGTTGATGGTCGATTGTACTGCTGATCCCTGGAGTCAAGGTATAGTCTTATGAACGCAATGGACATCAAACCCTCTCCGCCATATTTGCCTAAGAGCACGGGCGTCGGTTCCGCCGGAAAGCTTCATGTTCTCGAGTCGGCCCTGCAGCGGATGTCGGATGATCAGTTGCTCAAATCCCGGGATATCCTTTTGCGATTGTCTCAGGACGTGAAACTGGCACTGAAAGAGGAGCGGGAAATTATGGAAACCTTGGCCCGAAACATGTTCAGCGAGGAGGACGGGGCAGTTCTGAGCTATATACTGGAAATCCTGGAACAGTTGCCCGGTCTTGACGCTGGGGACAGGCCCGGTGATTACCCCCCCCTCACCCCCGGTGAGGCCGTTTCCCGAAAATAGGTGGCGGGTATTTCAATCGTTCAGGCCCGAGACCCTGGCCCCTTTTCCGAACCGCATTCAGGTCGATCGCAATAAGCGCTTGACCCACCTTAAGGGCAGGAGTATTTAAACAGGCATGTTTTCCTGGTCTGCCCCCTCCATCCCCGGGGGCGGACGTGATCTGCCCCAAGGATTAGACCATGATCGTTTGCCAACGCCCCTCCGGCCTGCGCCTCTTTTTCACTTATCGTGGATCGATTCTCCAGCAAATTAAAGCCAAGCTTTTGGTAACCATGTTGCTGGCCCTTGCCGTTACTCTGACCCACGGCACCCTTTTTCGGCTCAAGATCACCATGACCCCCGTCCCCTTCAGCCTTATCGGCATCGCCCTGGCCATCTTTCTCGGTTTTCGCAATAGCGCCAGTTACGACCGCTATTGGGAGGGGCGCAAGCTCTGGGGGCAGTTGGTCATCACCAGCCGCAATCTGTGCCGGCAGATCCTGACCTTTGTCGATACCGGCGGCACACCCCCCAGTCCTTCGCCCCTGCAGAGAAAGATGGTTTACAGGGTGATCGCGTTCACCCACGCCCTGCGCCATCACCTCAGGGAATCCTGCCCTAAAGAGGACCTGGCACCCTTGTTGCCAGCCAATGAGAGGGAGCGGACAGATCGCGCCCGCAACAAGCCCAATTTCATCCTGGAGAGTCTTGGTAACGAACTGCGCCGCTGCCTTGCCGAGAAGCGCACCCATCCCTACTTCGCTGCCAGCCTCGACCAAAACCTTGACAGCCTGGCAGGCATCCTCGGCGGTTGCGAACGGATCAAGAACACCCCCATCCCCTTTGCCTACACGTTGCTGGTGCACCGCACGGCTTATCTTTACTGCTTCCTTCTTCCTTTTGGCCTCGTTGACAGCCTTGGCTTCATGACTCCCTTCGTCGTCGGCATTATCTCCTACACCTTTTTCGGGCTCGACGCTTTGGGCGACGCACTCGAACAACCGTTCGGACTCTTTCCCAACGACCTGCCCCTTACGGCTATTGCCCTCACCATCGAGGGTGACCTTCGTGAGGCCCTTGGCGAATCCGACCTCCCTAAACCACCGCCCCTTGTCGGGGATTGCCTCCAGTGACAGGACCTTTGGTCGCCTCAGCACTGCCCTTTGCACCTGTCCGCCGTCGAACCATGAGCGGTTTTCTGACGAAAATCGGCAGGAGGGAGCGATCGCAACCTCTGTAAGGGCAACCCACAGAAAAACAATTCACCAAAAGAATCAGCGATAAACCAGCCCCACAGAGCACAGCCCATAAGACATGAAAAGCCCGCCAGGCTAATTTGGCGGGCTTTTCTCTTGTTGAAGGATGAGGAAAAATCTATCGTTTTTCGCCGTTGCTTTCGATGCATCGAGGAAACGATCCAGGAGATCGAAACCCTGCAGCCAAAAACCACCAGCCGTCATTCTTCGCATAGCTGCCGGCGAGACGGTCGCGAGTTGGTAGAGTTCCTCAAGGTTCTGAGTATCGGAGTATTTCACATTTCTTTCATTTTCCCTCCACATTTTCAATCCAGGCTCTCCAACGGACTTCGCCGCAACCCGAAATGATCGAAAAAATCGTTCTTAAAAATTCACTCAGGAGAAAAGAATGACAAAACAACTGAAGTCTCTAATCTCCAATGTGTTACTGCTGAGCCTGTTTGCTCTGCATGCTGGATGTGGTTCGGACGGGGGGGGGACAGACGTTCAGGCGGTTAACTCGACCGGAGCATCTGCCATGGCCTACCCTATCGTCGATACCGGACAGGGCACCTGCTACGACAACAGCGACCTCATCGAAGGGCCGGCCGAAGGCGAAGCGTTTTATGGGCAGGATGCACAATACACCGGCAATACTCCCAGTTACACCGACAACGGCGACGGGACGATTACCGACAACATTACCGGCCTGGTTTGGACCCAGGAGCTATCAAGCTATTCCATGCCCTGGTCGGACGCTTCGGGTTACTGTGAAGCCCTTGAGGCAGGCGGTATCACCAACTGGCGCTTACCAAACGTCAAGGAACTTTGGTCCATCAGGGACTTTTCGACCGGGTGGCCCTGGGTCGATACCGACTACTTCCATCTCGTTGGCGATGGTTCAGATATGGGGCGGCATCATTCATGGACGAGCAACCTCTACCTGGTCGAAAGCGAATATCAGAACGAGCAGGTGCAGGGTGATCCCGCTTTCATTGTCAACGACTGGACCGGGCACATCAAGGCAATGAGCGGTCGCAGATTCGTCCGCTGTGTCAGCGGCGCCGAGTACGGCATCAACGATTTCATCGATAACGGCGACGGTACCGTCAGCGATAATGCAACCGGCCTGATGTGGTCACAGGACGACAACGGCGAGGCGATCAACTGGGAAGCGGCTCTGGCCTATGCCGAGAACGCCACCATTGCCGGTTACGATGACTGGCGTCTGCCCAATGCCAAGGAATTGCAGAGCATTGCCGATTACTCCGGTGTCTTCCCGGCCATGGATACCAGCGTGTTCAACCTTTCAAAACTCACGAATATCAAGGGTCAGGCCGATTATCCGTTTTACTGGTCGAGTACGACCAATCCCTATATCGAGGCCTTTGCAGAAGGGACCACCGACACCGGTTCGGTTTACTTGCCCGGCTACACCTATGCCTGGGTCCTTGCCGCCGGCTATAATACCGACCCGGACGGATACGACTTGCATGGTGCAGGTTCGATCGTTTTCGACACCAAAGCGGAAGAGGTCTCCGATGGCTCGGGTATCGAGGCCTTTTACCACCATGTGCGCCTGGTTCGCGGTGGTAATGTGACAAAAACACCAGATGGCGATCCAGGTACTTATCGAGGCTATGATGCGACGAGAGTTGTCTCATTTCCCGACGGCGATACCGGCAATAATGCAGCAGGCAATGCTGGCGGCCCGCCCGACTTTGCCGTTGCCGCGGAACAACTCGGTGTCACAGAAGCAGCGCTGCTGGCCGCGCTGGGTGATCCCACCCAGGGTGAGCCGGACTATGGGGCGGCGGCAGCCACGCTGGGAGTCACGGTGGAAGCATTGCAAGCCGCATTAGGTGCCGTTGGAGGCGCCCCATAGTCTGACCTTGTGCTGCCTTCGACGCAGGACGGCCTGTTCTCCATGAACAGGCCGTCCTTTTTTAATAAACCTGAGGAGGTTTTCCGCCGGTTTGCGCGGGGCCGGTGCCGGCTGCTCGTCCGGGCCATCCGGGGCCCCCTTACTTGATTGCCTTTCACTTCGGCCACGGCTTGCCCCGCTTAAACGGGCGGTCGAGGAACGTCTCCAGCCTATCGACAAGTCCCTCTGATCCAAGCGGTTTGCCGGTGCGTTCATGCATCCTGATCTCGTTGATTTGTTCTTCAGCAGCCGATCCAGCCAGAAACAATTGCCAATCTCCTGCCATTTCCCAAAGTGGTGAAACGGTGACCAGACCATTATCCGTTGCCGTCAAGTGCGCCTGCCCCTCCTCCACGGCCAGGCTGCCGCATTTTCCACCAGGCCGGAAACGACCGGATTTACCTCGATTTAAGGGGCCGCAGCCAGAAGACAGGTTTCCTCCATAGAGGAGGACGCAAAGCGACCCTGCCAGAGGTGTCCTCGCCAGTTGTTCCGGAAGATGATCATGCGGCTGCAACGACGATGGGCCTCGCCGATTCCGCGGCGCAACGAGTCTTCACTTTCGGGAACGGCAATCGGGTGCACATGGTTCGGCATCAGGCAAAAGGCCCAGATGTCGACCGAGCACTTGCGGCATCATTCGGACAGCAGGGAAATTTTGGCACGGTAGTCGTGGTCGCCGAAGAATGATTGAATTCTCCGGTTACCCTGTTGGGTGATGTGGTGGGGAATTCCTGTTGCCTCTGCCCGAAAGGGGGATGCCGCCTCCTATCAGGCTCTCTCTTGCGAGGGAAATCGCAGCCGCAGTCTACAGCGCGAAGGATCAGCCCACCGTTGTCAAAATCTTCAAGCCAATCGCCACCATCGCCCCTCCCAGCACGCGGTCGATCCAATGGCTGATGCTGCGGAATTTCAGGTTCACGACCGGGTTTGACAGCAGCAGAACGACCATGCAGAACCAGCTGAAATGAATCAACAGAATCCATGCCCCGTAGGCGGCGACCTGGTAGCCGGGCATCTCGGGGGAGAGAACAAAGGTGAAAAGGGAAACATAGTAGATCGGAGCTTTTGGGTTCAGCAGATCACAGAGAAATCCCTTTCGGATGCTGCTTGCCGAAACGGCTGAAGCACTCCCTTCGGCAAGGCCATCGTTTGCCCGGGCCGGTCGGGCCCTCAGGGCGCTGAACCCAAGGTAGATCAGGTAGCTACCGCCAAGCACCCGGATTCCCCAGAGGGCGGCAGATGAACTCGCGATGAGCACGGCAAAGCCGAAGGCCGAATAACCAAGATGGATCAGCAGTCCCAGCATGGTCCCGAAAAGGCAGAGCAAGCCTGCCCTTCTGCCATGGGATAGGGCCTCCCGGGAGATGAGCATGAACTCGGGGCCGGGAGAGGCCGTCGCCAGAAGATGTATCGGCGTCAGAATTACTAATCCTTGCACCAGGTCCATAGTTCCCTCGCACTGTTGTGGGTTGATACCTATGGAGAGATTAGCTTGACATTCTGGAAATGTCCTTGCTAAATACACTGCAAAAGCCATCAAAAGGAAAAGGACTTTGCAGGAATGGGCAAGGACAGAAAAGATTCTCCTAAATTGTCGCTCGATGACATCGATCTACAGATATTGAAGCGGCTCCAGGAAGACGGACGGATCAGCAACAGCAAGCTGTCGGAGTTGGTGGCCTTGAGTGAAACGCCCTGCTGGCGGCGCTGGAAAAACCTGGAGGAAGGGGGCTACATCGAGGAATATCGAACGGTGCTGAACCGCCGCAAGCTGGGTTTTGGCGTGGTGGTGTTTACTCAAGTCTCCCTGTCGAGCCACAACATCGAGCTGACAAACCAGTTTGAGCAAACGGTCAAGGGGTTTGACTGGGTGCAGATGTGCCACTGCGTGAGCGGAAACGTCGATTACCTGCTGCAGATGGTTGTCCGCGATCTGGACGAGTTTTCTGAACGCATCACCATGATTCGACACATCCCCGGAGTCAACTCCGTCCAGTCGCAGATCTCGGTCAAAGAGATCAAGAACAGCTCGACCCTGCCGCTGGGCTGAGTGGCCGGGCCGATCATCACTGCCGCCCCTGCGAAGCAGAACCAGCGCCCAGGGGCGAGAGAGTCGGCAGCATGGCCCATTCAAGGGGGGCGATGGCGGTTGGGGTGGCGCATGAGTGCAGCGAGGGGACTTGATCCGTGGATTCAAGTCCCCTCGACGTTTTGCTGATTATGCGATGTGCGTCATCGCGTTCGAAGTGATGAGGACCTCGACCGCGCCGCCAGCGGCAGTCAGGCGGTCAGGTGCTTTGCCAATGATCACCAGATTCCCAATTCTCGGAGAATCATGGTGATTGCGAAAATCCGGCTCGGTTACTTCTTGGGCTGCGTCGGGATGACCTCATACTTGCCATCCGTGCGTACGTAGATGATGCTCTCCTCTGCCATTGCGGAGGAGACCTGATGCACCGACTCACCCTCTGAACTGAAATAACTGCCCGGCTCCAAGGTCTTGGTGTCTGCTTTACTCAGCTGGTACTGCGGTTGACCTTTGATGATGACAGCGCGGAAGGTTGAGCCGTGGCTATTGATCTTGCCTGCAAATCCGGCCGGCAGCTTGATAAAGGTCCCGTTCAGCTGACCCTTCTGCGTGTTGCCCCAGAGAAAGGCGACCTTGGGGCCGTCGCCAGAGGATGAGACACCGGGCTGATCGACCCAGGTGATGTCCGCGGCGTCCAGCCAGACGATGTTCGACTCGTCGACGTTGACCGGCCTCTCTCCACTGTCAAACTCTTCCTCCTTAGGAAGGACGAGATACGGTCCCTTCTCGATCTCTATGTAGGCCAGAGTGTCAGTATCCTTGGCAGCGGTAATGTGCACTTCTCCTTTGGGCTGTGTCCAGAAAGACCCTGCAGGCATCCACATGTTGGCTGCAGTCGGGTCATCGTTGTGAAAGAGGCCGCGAATCACCACTCCCCGGTAAGACACATTGTGAATATGAGGAGGTGATTCGAAGTCGGCTGGTGGCCTAAGAAGAAAGCCTGTGGGGCCCGTCCCGTTACGGTCCCCCCAAAGAGTGCCCGCCTTCGGGGCCAGGTCGCCACGTTTGGGGTTGAGATGGTCCCACTTGACCTCAGACTTCAGGACAACCTTGTTGGTTGACTCGGCTGCGACCTGCGAGCTGGCGAAGGCGGTGGTCGCGACGCTTATAAGTGCGAGGGATAGTAACGTTTTCATCCTGATCATCTTAATCTTCCTCTCCAGCTCTGCCCGGACCAAATCGACTTTGTCCGCCTTGGCGGTGATCTGCGCGACGATCGTCAATAGGGACATGCTTCAGCCTCCTTCAGTCCATTGGTGGTTACAGGTACCTGAGGATCTCCTCCACCGGCTTGCGCGGGGTCGGTGCCGGCTTCTCGTCCGGGTAGCCATAGACGATCAGCGCCGCGACGGTCTCCTCTTCCGGCAGGCCGACGATTTGGGAAATGGACTCATCGTCGATGACGCCGAAGATGCAGGTCCCGATCCCCTTCGCATGGGCGGCCAGGCAGAAGGTCTGGCAGGCGATGCCGGCGTCAAAGGCTTCCCAGAAATGTGGGTTTGAGCTGTCGAAATCGCCATATTTTTCCAGCCTGCCGCTCTTGCCTTTGACAAAGCTCAGCACCGCCACGCCGCGGGCACGCTTCAGGGTGTTGAGGTTGTAGGAGAATCCCTGAACCCCTTCGGCGGCGAGCCTGGCGATGGTTTCTGCATCATCCACCAGCGTATAACGGGCGATCTGGGTGTTTGCCCAGGACGGCGCCCAGCGGGCGATCTCGATGATCTCCTCCATCTTCTTCCGGACGACTTTTTCATCCTTGTACTTGCGAACACTGCGGCGCTCCTGGATCATTTCGATTGCATCCATTTTTTTCCTCCTGGTTTTAAAATCCTTCCAGAACAATCTTACCGATCGATTTTCCCGACTCAAGCTCCGCGTGGGCGGTTTTCAGGTTGGCGGCGTTGATGGCGCCGAGGTGCTTGCCGACGGTGGTCCGGATATAGCCCCGGTCGATCAGGTCGGCGACGCGGTTCAGCAGTCTGCTCTGCTCGTCCATGTCGGCCGCCTGGAACATGGAGCGGGCGAACATGAACTCGATGTGCAGCGACAGACTCTTGGGCTTCATCTTCATCACCTCCAGGGGCTTCGCCGGATCGTCGATCATGGCGATGCGGCCAAAGGGCGCGAGCAGCGCGATGTAGCTCTCGAAGTACGAATCGGTATGGGTCAGGCTGGCGACGTGGGTCACCTGGCCGATGCCCAGGGCCTCGATCTGCGGCTGCAGCGGCTGGCTGTGGTCGACGACATGATCGGCCCCGAGCTTCTTCACCCAAGCCTGCGAGCCCTCCCGCGAGGCGGTGGCGATGATCGTCGCCCCGGTGATGGCTTTGGCGAGCTGCAGCAGAATCGAGCCGACGCCTCCAGCCGCGCCGACCACCAGCAGCACCTCGCCGGATTTTTCTTTTGCATCCGGGGCTTGCTGCTGGAGTTCCAGGTGTTCGAACAGCAGTTCCCAGGCGGTGATGGCGGTCAAGGGCAGGGCGGCGGCCTCGGCGTTGGAGAGGCTTTTGGGCTTGAAGCCGACGATACGCTCGTCGACCAGTTGGTATTCGGCGTTGCTCCCCGCGCGGTTGAGTTCGCCGGCGTAATAGACCATATCGCCGGGCTTGAAGCTGGTCACCGCTTCGCCGGTGGCGATCACCTCGCCCACGGCATCCCAGCCGATGACCTTGGTTTCCCCGGCGGCGGGGGCAACTCTCTGGCGGATCTTGTAGTCGACGGGGTTGACGGCGATCGCCTTGACCCTGACCAGCAGGTCGCGGCCGCTGGCGATGGGCTGGGGCAGCTCGATATCGATCAGGGATTCAGGATCGGTGATGGGCAGGGATTGCGTATAGCCAACTGCTTTCATAATCGTCCTCCAAGTGGTTGATGGCCGGAATCCTTCCAGCCGGTTCGTCATCTGAGGACAGCATAGCCCTTGACTGTCACGGGATAAACCGGGCAATAATTGAAACATTATCAAGGGAGATTTGAAAATATGCTTCTGGAAGATCTCCAGGTTGTGCTCAAGGTGGCTGAGTTGCGCAGCATAACCGCCGCGGCGACCCGGTTGGAAATGCTGCCCGCAACCGCCAGCGCGGCCGTCAAGCGGGTGGAAAGCGCCCTGGGGACGGAGCTGTTCATCCGCACCACCCGGCAGCTGCGGCTCTCCCCCGCGGGGGAGCGGTATATCCCCGAGGTGGAACAGGCGCTGCTGTTACTGGAACAGGCCAAGCAGAAGATGCGGGAGGACCTGGCCTTGGTCGAGGGGGAGCTGCGCCTCGCCATTTCCTCGGACCTGGGCCGGAACCTGGTGCTTCCCTGGCTCGATGAATTCACCGAGACCCATCCGAAGGTCCGCTTGAAACTGAACATCAGCGACAGCCTGATCGACTTTTACCGCGATGCGGTGGACCTGGCCCTGCGTTACGGCCCGCCCACCGAAGCGAACCTCTACGGCTTCAAGATCTGCAACGCCCCCGGGGTGCTCTGCGCCTCACCGGAGTACCTCGCCAGGCACGGCACCCCCCAGCATCCCCAAGACCTGGCGGCCCACAACGGGCTCTTCTACCAGCTGCACGACATGATTCACGACGTCTGGAGCTTTTCGCAGGGCGACCAGGAGTATAAGGTCAAGATGAGCGGCAACCGCGCCTCCAACGATGGCGACTTGGTCAGGCGCTGGTGCGTTGCCGGCCAGGGGGTGGCGGTCAAGTCCTGCCTCGACGTCTCCAAGGATCTGCTGGCCGGGAATGTCGTCAGCCTGATGCCCGAGTTCAAACCGACCCCGAAGGAGCTCTGGCTCATCTGCCCGAGCCGGCAGCTGCTGACACCGGCGGCCCGGCTGCTGCGGGATATGCTCAAGCAGAAGACCGCGGGGATTTTAAGGCGGTTGATCGCAAGAGGGATTCTGGACGACGGCGCTTTTGGCTAGTGGGAATAGCGCCTGGGGATGTGTCAGTGCTTATTTTCACCGGAATCCGCCACCTGTTTTTATGCAAAACCATCGAGACAGTATCGGCCAAACCCACCCGGCCATAATTGCCCTGAACCTTCCGCGGGGTGGCTGATAAGTGCTAGGAGGCTGTCCGACAATGAGAGACCGGCTGCAAACCCAGCTGTTTGGCCCATATTTCGATTCCTTTTCGGCCCATAGCTATGGCTATGAGCTCTCAAACGACCCAAAATCTGTTCTCAAGTTTCTGGATTTTCGCTTCGGCCCTATTGTCGGACAGCCTCCTAGGTGATTTAAGACCCTATTGCGGGGCAAAATGCAAGAAAGCCCAACCTGGTGATTTCAGGCTGGGCTATCGAGCGACCGGAATTTCGTGAATTATAGGAAGCAACCCCGCCGCCGATACTTGGCATCTTGGAAGCCCGACCCCGATCCCCGACCCCGATCTGTTGAGAGCGGGGGGGAAAGCACTTATCAGCGCCAGAAAGAGAAGGGTCACTCCCTTCCGGAAATGTTTTGTCGAAATTTCAAATCTGTTCTCCTTATTTAAACGCCTCTTCTTTCGTTTATCTCGGCGCTATCCCTTCTGCTATTCCGTATATTCTTTCACCCCACCACCGAGAACTTTGTAGAGATCCACCTGGTTCTCCAGTTGGGCAAGCGTCAGGCTGAGATACGCCTGCTTTGAGCTATAAAGCGATCGCTGGGCATCCAGTAAGGTGAGGAAGCTGTCGACACCTTCCTGATAACGGTTTCGTGCAAGGTTGAAATATTGCTCATTTGCGGCCAGGTTCGCTTTTTGGGCAACAACCTGTTCTTCATAGGTTTTTATCCCGACCAGTGAATCGGCAACCTCCTGGAATGCCCTCTGAATGGCATTTTCATAGCGGGAAACATAGATTTCTTTTTGCACCTCCGCCACATCAAGTTCCGCTCTGAGTTTGCCGGAATTAAATATCGGAACACTCAGAGAAGGGGTAAATGCCCAGGCACCGGAACCACCGTCAAAAAGATTCGAAAGATCGGTGCTGATAACACCGGCCGATGCGGTCAGGCTGATAGTTGGGAAAAATGCGGCTCTGGCTGCGCCTATATTGGCGTTTGCCCCCTTGAGTTCATGCTCGGCAGCCATTATATCCGGTCGCTGCAATAAGACCTCTGAGGAAAGATCCTCTGGGATTATCGAAAGAGGGGCAACGCTACTCAGAAGACCTTTTGCCTCCTGCAAACGATCCGGCAGGGATGTTCCGACCAGAAAGGTCAGGTAATGCAGATCCTCAGCAACCAACCTGCGATACATTGCCAGGTTGGCCTTCACCGTTTCCAGACTGGTGCGCGCCTGGGCCAGATCGAGTTCGTTGGCAATCCCGGCATCGACCCGTTGCACAATCAGCTCATAGGAGCCTTCCTCAACCTTTCGGGTATCTTCGGAAATCTGCAACAGCTCACGGTCTGCAAGCCAGGTGAAATAGGCCGTGGAAACTTCAGCAATGAGGCTGATCTGCGCACTCTTTTGCGTTTCTTCCATGGCTAGGTATTGCTCTAAAGCCTGGTCCTTGAGGCTTCGGATGCGACCGTAAAAGTCCAATTCATACGCTGTGGCCCCAATTTCAAGCGAGTAGGCTTCACTCGTGCTGAGACTTGTCCCGGTGAGGCTACGTTGCTTGGTCCCATAACCTGAACCGTCCACGCTCGGCAACAGCGCGGAACGCTGAATACGATACTGGGCCTGATACGACGCGACGTTAAGCGCTGTTTCACGAAGGTCACGGTTATTCAATAATGCCGTCTCAATGAGTTGCTGCAGCGCAGGATCGATAAAAACATCGCGCCAGCCAAGAGTGGCAACACTTTTTGTCGGCACACCTTCTTCAGCGGAAGGCGCAGCGGATATATTTCTCTCTGCGAAGGTGTCGGCTACCGGCATTTCCGGTCGTTGGTATTGCGGCGCCATGGCGCAGCCGCTCAAAGCGAAAAGTGCAATCGCGGCTGCGAGTTTTTTATATCGGTTATTCATTCTCAGCACTCCTTGGCCAAAACAACCGCCGTCTGGGTTGCCCGGCGTTTCTTGAAAAGTCGCATGACCACGACAAAAAAGAGGGGGATAAAAAAGATGGCCAGAACGGTTGCCGACAGCATGCCGCCGAATACGGCAGTACCGATAGCCTGCCTGCTGTTGGCACCGGCACCGGTGCTGAGCACAAGTGGCAAGACACCGAGCATAAAAGCGAGCGACGTCATCAGTATTGGCCGCAGTCGCATATGGCAGGCTTCGACTGTTGCCGAGACAAGATCAACACCCTTGTCATATTGCGATTTGGCGAATTCGACGATCAAGATGGCATTTTTGGCGGATAATCCCATCGTTGTCAGCAGCCCGACCTGGAAATACACATCATTTTCCATACCACGCAGAGATGTCGCCGCCAGAGCACCGAGGATCCCCAGCGGAACAGCCAACATAACGGAAAACGGCACCGACCAGCTCTCATACAATGCCGCAAGACAGAGGAAAACGATCAGAAAAGAAACCGCATACAGGGCCGGGGCCTGAGAACCTGCTTTTTGCTCCTGATAGGAAAAGCCGGTCCACTCATAGCCGATACCACTTGGCAATTGAGACACCAGTTGACCAATTGTGGCCATGGCCTCACCGCTGGAATTTCCCGCCGAGGCTTCCCCCACAATTTCGACAGCAGAGTTGCCGTTATACCTCTCAAGAAGCGGAGAACTCAGCTCCCAATGACCGGTGGTAAAGGCTGAAAAAGGCACCATATCACCGTCAGTGTTGCGGACATACCACTGCTCAAGATCTTCAGGCTGCATGCGATATTCGGCCTCGGACTGAAGGTAGACTTTTTTGATCCGGCCATTGTTTATAAAATCATTCACATAGCTGGACCCCCAGGCGGTGGACAGGGTCGTGTTGATATCGTTTACCGAAACGCCCAGAGCCATAGCTTTCTCAAAATCGATATCGACAGTATACTGCGGCGAGTCTTCCATGCCGTTGGAACGAACACTGGTAAGACCCTGATTCTGAGCGGCCTCCACCAGCAACTGGTTTCTTGCCTCAATCAATTTCTCATGTCCCAGGCCACCTTGGTCCTGCAGGTAAAAGTCAAAGCCGGTTGATGTACCGAGGCCTTGAATAGACGGCAGGTTGAAGGCAAAGATCTGTGCTTCCTTGATCTGCGAGAATGCCCCCATAGACCTGCCGATGATGGCATTAACATCCTGACCGGGGTCTTTTCGCTCGTCCCAATCCTTCAACTTGATAAACGCCATGCCCATATTCTGCCCACTACCGGAAAAGCTGAATCCTGCCACGGTAAACACCGATTCAACGTTTTCCTCCTCATGGGAGGCATAGTACTCCCGGACCTTATCAAGCACGGCCACCGTCCGCTGCTGAGTTGCTCCTGTCGGCAGCTGAACCATGGTAAGAAAAAGCCCCTGGTCCTCATCGGGAATAAATGACGTCGGCAGGGTGGTGAACAAAAAGCCCATCCCGGCAACCAGCAGAACATAGAGAAGACTGAACCTGCCAGCGCGCTTGACGACGTAGCCGACGCTGCCGCTGTACCGCTCGCTGCCCCTCGAAAACATGCGGTTGAACCAACCAAAAAATCCGCCCTTCTTACTATGATCACCCGCTGATGGCGGTTTCAAAAGTGTCGCACAAAGGGCCGGTGTAAGGATCAGGGCAACCAGAACAGAAAGGACCATGGCCGAAACAATGGTCACGGAAAACTGGCGGTAGATTTCACCGGTTGAACTCCCCATAAAAGCCATGGGGACAAAAACGGCAGAAAGGACCAGGGCAATACCGACTAGGGCGCTGGTAATCTGCTTCATGGATTTTTTGGTTGCCTCCAGAGGCGACAACCCTTCTGCCACCATGATTCGCTCCACGTTTTCAACCACAACAATGGCATCATCGACAAGAAGGCCAATCGCCAGGACCAGCCCGAACATGGTCAGGGTGTTGATTGAAAAACCAAATGCCGACATGACCCCGAATGTGCCGAGGAGAACAACCGGCACCGCAATCGTCGGAATGAGGGTCGCCCTGAAATTTTGCAGAAACAGGAACATAACCAGAAAAACCAGGACAATGGCTTCAACCAGTGTATGCGCGACCTCTTCGATGGAAATTTGGATAAATGTCGTCGTGTCGTATGGATAGACAACCTGGACACCGCTTGGCAAGAAGGGTTCTAACTCGGCAATTTTAGCGCGCACCGCCTGGGCGGTATCCAGAGCATTGGCTCCCGTTGCCAACGATACAGCCAGGCCGCCTGACGGTTGCCCGTTGTATGCCGCAACCCCATCGTAGCTCTCTGCGCCGAGCTCAACCCGGGCAACATCACCCAGGCGAATCTGGGACCCGTCGGTACCGACCTTGAGCAGGATGTTGGCGAACTCCTCAGGTGAGCTCAGCATCGTCTGAGCCATCATACTGGCGCTGGTCTGTTGGCCCGCAACAGCCGGAAGCCCGCCCAGGTTACCAACAGTGACCTGGCTATTTTGCGTGCTGATCGCGGCACTGACGTCAGCGGGAGTCAACTGGAAGCTATTCAGCTTGTTCGGGTCAAGCCAGATACGCATAGCGTATTGGCTTCCGAAAACCTGAATACTGCCGACGCCCTCAGCGCGACTCAACGGATCCTTAAGTGAGGAGACCATATAATCTGAGAGGTCAGTTTCAGCCATGCTGCCGTCGGTGGAGACCAGAGAGACGACCATCAAGGTGGTCGAATTGGATTTAGCAACCTGTATGCCCTGGTTCTGCACGGCTTGAGGGATCTGGCTCGTCGCCTGTTCCAGTTTATTCTGCACCTGGACCTGGGCGATATCTGGATCGGTTCCAGACTCAAATGTCAGGGTCACTGTTGCGCTACCGGAAGAAGAGCTTTTGGACGTCATATACATCAGATGATCGAGCCCGCTCATGTTTTGCTCGATAACCTGAGTGACACTTTCTTCGATCGTTTTGGCTGACGCACCAGGATATGAAGCAGTAATCTGAACCGCCGGTGGTGCTATTGAGGGATATTGGGAAATCGGCAACTGCGTAATCGATAAGGCACCCGCCAGCATAATGACGATAGCGATAACCCAGGCGAAAATGGGGCGCTCTATAAAAAATCCAGCCATGATCTTTACTCCGCTTTTGCTAGAGAGGCAGCCTGATTAACATTCAGAGCAGACTTACCGGTTAGCGATCCATTCAGCTCAAACGCTTTGACCGTAATCCCAGGCTTAACCTTCTGTAAGCCTGCGGTGATAACCTGTTCACCATTGGCAAGACCTTCATTCACAAGTACCTGATCCCCCATGTTGCGCCCACTCTGGATAATCCGACTTTCAACTTGAGATTGATTGTTCACCAGCATCACATAGGCTTCGCCTTTATTGTTATGGCTGATGCTTGCGGCAGGGATGAGAATCGCGTCCTGCCTCACTCCGCTGGAGATACGAGCGCGCACAAACATCCCGGGAAGCAAATCCTCATTCGGGTTCGCAACAACGATACGCAAAGTGACAGATCCGGTTGATTGATCGACGCTTACATCAGAGAATTCTAGCGTTCCAGGCTGCTCGTATTCCGATCCATCCTCCAGCAAAATGGTCACCTGGGATTTGGCGTTTTCGTCGCTATCCAGTGTCCCGGCCGACAGATCTCTCTTTATGCGGGCCAATTCTGTACTTGATTGCGTCACATCAACATAGAGGTGATCCAACTGCTGGATCGTTGCCAGAGCTGTGCTCTGCTGGGCCGTGACCAACGCCCCTTCACTGATCATCGATTTCCCGATGTGCCCACTTATCGGAGCGGTCACCCGGGTGTAATCGAGATCAATAGCGGCACTGTTCATGGCCGCCTCGGCAGCAGCGACATCTGCGACGGCCTGCTTCCAGCTGGCCTCGATCTCTACCTGATCCAATTCGCTGACCGCTTTGGTTCGAACGAGAGTGGCGTACCTTTCGGCCTTTAGCCGGGCGGAATGCTCAACGGCCTTGGCCTTGGCAAGAGCCGCTTTGGCACTGTCGAAGGTTGCCTGATAGACAGCGGGATCGATCTGATACAAAAGTTCTCCAGCCTTGACCACGCTCCCTTCAGTAAAGAAGCGTTTCTGAATGATTCCGGACACCTGAGGTCGAACTTCAGCGACCCGGAAGGCGGTTGTCCGACCGGGCAACTCCATCTTCACTTCAGTCGGTTGGGCTTTAAGAGTGACAACGTCAACTTCCACAGGGCCACGTTCAACCGCAACATCCTGGGGCTGTTCCGTACAGGCTCCGAGGAACAGCATTACCGCCAGCGAGATGACCATAGCCATATTATTTGTTTTTAGCTTCATACCGTTACCACCTCTTTTTCTTTGTGTCGCGGTTCATAAAATAGTGCCGATATTCATCCCGTAGTTTGCTGCGAAGTGCATAACGAGAATTGAGGACCAAAACCATTTTTGCCAATCACTGACAAAGCGTAACTCTGAAGGCGTGAACGGGCCGTGAAAAGAATGTGAAAAAGATGTGAAATTTAAAATTTTGTAGGGGAAAGACAGGGGAAAAGGGTTCTCGCGGTTGTCGGGGGGAGTGACTCCGAGATGTTTCTCTCCGGAGGCTTAAAAAGTTGCGAGGAATACAGAACAATGAGGCAAACTACAAGGATTGTTTTCAGCCATCCTGCCACATGATCCGCACCCGGGTGCCTTGGTCCGGTTCACTTTCGATGATCAGTTGCCAGCCAAAACGCTTACACAGGCGGGAGACAATGCTGAGCCCCAAGCCGAAGCCCTGACTCTTCTCCCCTTTGACATGGGCTTGGGTGACCGCATCAAGCTTCTCCGCTTCGATGCCCACACCAGTATCGGCAATTCCGATAGAGGTGTCGTCGATGGTCACGATCACCGAACCCTGGGAGGTAAAATGAAAGGCATTACGGATCAGGTTGGTGACGGCGATATAAAGAATTTCTTCCTTGACCCTGACCGACTTGTCCTTGCGGACATCGATCTGCACCTGGACCACCTTGTTTTCTAACAGGTACTGGTTATCGCTAATCGCTTTTTTGACCACCGGCTCCACCCGGCAGAGTTCCGCCGTTTCACTCTCTTCCCGGGCCAGCCAAAGAAAGGTATTAATGGTCGTCTCCATGTCCTGTACTGATCTTGAAATCCGTTTCAAAGGTTTTTTCAATAAAGGATTTGTTTCCAACTCCGGCTGCGTCTCCATGATTTCTACCGCCCCTTTGACAATGGTCAGTGGGGTCCTGAGTTCGTGGCTGGCATCTCGGGTGAACTGCTTTTCCCGCTGTATAAAGGCGTTGATGCGGTTCATGGTGGTCTCGATGGTCCGCGTCAGAATGCCGATTTCATTGTCGGCATGTTTTTGAGTAAACCGGGCCGGGATATTTTCAGGGTTCAGGCCCTTGATTTGCTCCATGAGGGTCACCACCGGTGCAAACAGCATACGCGAGGTGGTATAACTGAGAAGGATGCCCGGAATGAGCAACAGGGCCAGAGAAATCATCAGGACCTGGCCGGGGTATAGCCAGGCATTTTCCTCGAGGAACTCCCTGCCTTGGAAAAACATAAAATAAGGAACATCATTGCCCGACAGTTCCATGACCCCCACATAGACCGGATGCCTCTTATTGGGATCAGCAATGGTGTGAACACCAGATGGCAGCCCAGTTACCAGAGCTCTGAATTCCTCCGGCACCGCTTCAACCCCTTTATACACATCAATGTATTTGGAGTGAGGCAAAGGGGTTGCGTGGTCTTTTTCATATTTATATAGAAAGGAATCCATCTCCGTTTCAATGAGATTGGTAATCATTTTTGATGTGTTATTGCGCACAACAATAAAGGTGATACCGGCATGAAAGAAAATGAGCAGTGTGCCGAACAAAAGAATCCCGGCCACGATCCTGATGCGGATGCTCTGGTAAAATTTCATGATGATGTTTCCTTGAGCCTGAAACCGATGCCGTGGACGGTTTCGATCAGGGCATGGCCAAAGGGTTTATCGATCTGTTTCCGCAGGGTGTACATGTGGCTGCGCAGCACATCGCTGCCCGGCGGCATGTCCCCCCAAAGGTTGTATTCCAGCTCTTTGCGGGAAACCACATTGGGGGACGATTCCATGAGCAGCTTTAAAATGGCGACACAGGTGTTGTTCAGATCGATTTTCTTCCCCTGACGGTAGACCTCAAAGGTCCCGAGATCCATGCGCAGGTCGGCGATGGACAGCACTTTGTTTTCGACCGCCCGTCTTTTTGCCAGCGCCTTGATGCGGACCTCCAACTCTTTCAAGGCAAAGGGTTTGACCAGGTAATCGTCGGCACCGGATTCAAAACCGAGAAGCTTGTCATCCAGAGTGTCCCTGGCCGTGAGCATGATCACCGGCACCTGCTTGTCCGCCTCCTGACGCAGTTTTTGGCAGAGGGTGATACCGTCCATACCCGGCAGCATAAGATCCAGCACAATGACGTCATAGTCCTGGGTCAGGGCCAGGTGAAGCCCGCCGATGCCATCCATGGCAAAATCCAGAATATAGCCTTTTGATTCCAGAAAATCGGTCAAGTTTTCTACAATGTCCGGATTGTCCTCGATGATGAGTAGTCTGATATTTGGCGCCATGTTTTTCCTCCGGGGCGTGGTTGATATGCCTTCTTGTATAATAGTCAAACGCTTCCAAGGCAAGGATAAGAAGGCCCCTGCCGATAGCTCTGGATCCAATGCTGTGAATGGAAAGCCCTCGCTATGCGCATATTATACTCCTCGGGTCAAACGTCTTTTTTTGACATGGCTTAAAATTAAGTCAGAGGACGTGAACCGGCCGTGAAGATAATGTGAAAAAAATGTGAAATCTCAAAAGTATGGAAATCTGAAAACCACCTTCCGAACCAAAAAACCAGCACCTCGCCATTCTCGCAAGTTGCGTCAAAACAGTTCTCAATAAATCTAAGAACATAATCGACTCCACAGTGGGGTCGGTCGTAATTGATGCATCCTGCTTCAGCAGTTCGGCCTTGACCAGATCGAACCTGTCGGCCAATTCTCGATGTCGCCAGGGGGGGGGGCATTTTTACATGTCGCCTGAAACTCTGGAGAAGCGATCTCTCCGGTCCTGAACAGCCTCCCGGGGCGGTTCCGCCCGCCATCTTTGAAATTTCCCCTTGACCATTTCAGAACGATCGGTCTAGTATGGCTACAAAAGGAACTGCAATGGCCAGAAACAAGGAATACAAAAGGGAAGAAGTTGTCGACGCTGCGACCCGGGTCTTCTGGGTCAAAGGCTTCAAGGGTACCGCGGTGAGCGATCTGGTCGCCGCGACCGGCCTCAACAAGCACAGCATGTACCAGGAGTTCGGCAGCAAGGAAGGCCTGTTCCGGGAATGCATCGACAACTACGTCCTGAGGCTGAACAGTGAGGGTCGCCGCCTCCTCGGCCGGCAACCCCTGTGCATTGAGAATATAGAGGCCTTTTTTCGCAGGATGAGCGATCACGCCGCTTCCAGTGATTGCCCCGGGTGCCTGCTGGTCAACAGCGCCATCGAGAAGGAGCTTCTCGAAGAAGAGGCCTTCCTTCAGGTTAAAAACAGTCTGTCCCGTGTCGAAGAGCTCTTCTGCCAGAATTTGGTCGCAGCCCAAGCAAATGGAGAGATCACCCAGGAAAAGGACTGCCGTACACTCGCCGCGTTTCTGTTCACCTTCGCCAACGGCCTGATGGTGCAGGGCAAAACGGGACGTGATAAAGAAACCCTCGAATCGATGGTTGCGGTTGCCCTCTCGATTCTGAAGAAATAACCAACAAATCACGGCAAAGGCCCCAGGGTAATAGACTGGCCCTTTTTTCACCCCAAATCAGAACGTGCGTTCTGAAAAAGGAGAGATCAATGAGCACTTTCAAGATTCATACTATCGATTCCGCCCCTGAGCAAAGCAAGCCCCTCCTGAAGAATTCCCTGAAAAACTTCGGCAGGATTCCCGGCCTGCATGGCGTTTTAGCCGAAGCTCCCGGTCTGCTCGAAGGCTATCATATGCTTCACAAGCTGTTTGTCGATTCGTCGTTCAACAACGAGGAGCTCACCGTCGTGTGGCAGACCATCAATGTGGAACATGGGTGCCACTACTGCGTGCCAGCCCATACCGGGATTGCTCACATGATGAAGGTTGACCCGGCCTTGACGGAGGCGTTGCGGAATCGAACCGCCATGCCCAGCGAAAAACTGCAGGTGCTGCATGACACAACCCTCGCTATGGTCCGTAATCGCGGGCGTTTAACGGATGGCGAAATCGAGGCCTTTTATGCTGCGGGTTACCAACAGCGTCAGTTATTGGAAATCATCTTGGGCCTGTCGCAAAAAGTGATCAGCAACTATGTGAACGCCATTGCCGAGACACCCGTCGATGCAGTATTTCGGAAATATGAGTGGAACAAATAAACGCAATGAGTCGCGATACAAAAAACCATACCCTCCCATCACCGCCTCCAACGACTTTCTGAAATCTCTGGAGGTGGAGGTTGACTTTTGAGGCGGCCGCACTGCGCGCTTCGGTGCGGATAGTCGCACAACTCAGATTCCGCATCTCGGGACCCTGAGGGCACAAGGCAGCAGGCTGGGTTGGCCGATAAGCGGACAGAGTTTCGAGTTGAAATTTACCCTTGAAGGGATAAGCATGAAGATCATTGGAGTTTCAGGTTCGCCGATCAAGAACAGCAATACCGATCGTGCGATCAAGTTGCTGATGGAGGCAACAGGCGGCGACGCCGAATTTATCAAGCTCTCGGATTACACCGTCGCACCCTGCAAGGGCTGCCTTGGCTGCGTCGCAACGAACCGATGCGTGATCAAGGATGACGGGATTGCCATTGCGGAGAAAATCAAGCAGGCCGATGTGTTGATCGTCGGTGGGTTTACCCCCTACTCAACGCTGGATGCCCGGACCAAGGCCTTTCTGGAGCGGCTGTATCCGCTGCGCCACAACCATGGGTATCTCGCAGGCAAGCTGGGCGCCGCGGTGGTTGCCTCCTGCGTGGTCAACGAACATGAGCTGCTGCCGCCAGCGTGCCAGATGGGAATAAATGCCATCCAGTTTTTTATGATGGAAGAAGGCATGGACTTCGTCGGTGCCGTCAAAATTGAAGGCAACGTGCCTTGCATCAAGTGCGGCAATAGCGCTACCTGCAAAATGGACGGCATCAAGATGCTCTACGGAGCGGATGCGACTGTTGACTCTTACGGGATTCAAAGGTTTGAAGAACAGCAGATTGCACTGGATGCCGCCAAGGACCTGGGCCGAAAAATCGCCAACAAGCTTGAGTCTCTCGTAAAGTGAAAAGGTCCATCTATACTGAAAACCAAGCGGGATGGAACAGCGTTGATTTCTTGCAATAATACGGAGATCTCCATGGCGACAACTCTGGCATTCGATGTGTACGGAACCTTGATCAACACCCACGGCGTGCTCGCCGCCCTGGAAGGGCTGGTTGGCGACAGGGCACACGCTTTTTCGCAAACCTGGCGAGACAAACAGCTCGAATACTCGTTCCGCCGCGGGCTCATGCAGAACTACGAACCCTTTGCCGTCTGCACAAGCCAGGCCCTCGATTACACCTGCGATTTCTACAAGACACCGCTGACCCGGCAGCAAAAAAGCGAGTTGCTGGACATTTACCGGGAACTTCCGGCATTTGATGACGTCAAGCAAGGCTTGACCCTGCTGAAGGAGGCGGGTTTTCGGCTTTTTGCTTTCTCCAACGGTGAGGTGGCTGCGCTCGAGCGACTGTTGCGTGCGGCAACCATCCGCGAGCTGTTTCTCGATCTCGTCAGTGTCGACAACCTCAAGTCTTTCAAGCCCAGCCCCGCGGTCTATGCCCATTTTTTAAGACAGTCGCAAGCCTCGGGCGGGTGCGCGTGGTTGATCTCCAGCAATCCGTTTGATGTCATCGGGGCGATTTCGGCGGGGATGAAGTCGGCCTGGGTGCAGCGCTCTGCTGACGCGGTTTTCGATCCCTGGGGGATCGAGCCGACCATTACGGTGAGCAGCCTGGTCGATCTGGCCGAGCGGATGAAGGCGTAGTATCCCCGGCTGTCTATACATAATCAAACAGGGGACATAGTACCAATTCCACGGAGAAAATTTGCACTCTGTCCCCCTATTCAAGCCCAGAATTCACAGCGGACGATCAGGTCCGCCTCTTCAAAACGGATAGGAGGAAAAATGTCCCAAGAAGTCAAAGTGGTGATAAACCAGGTATCTGCCAGCGCATCCAAGGGTACCGCAAGGCAGCATGCCGTCCTGTGCGACCGCCCGGAAGCCAAGGGGGGGACTGACCAGGGGGCGATGGGTGGGGAACTGTTTTTGTTGGGGCTCGGTGGGTGTTTTATGAGCAACCTTCTTGCCGCGGTCAAGACCCGAGAGGAAAAGGTGGGCGAATTGACCGTGGAGGTGGTTGCCACCCTGGCTGATTCTCCCCAGCGCTTTACCGCAATCGACTTGAGGGTTGGCGGACAGTATTCGGATAAAGACCTTCTGCATAAGCTTGTTACCATTGCGGAACGCGGCTGTATTGTCGCCAATTCGATTAGAAATTCCGTCAAACTGTCATTCTCGATCGTCTAACAACTTCGAGCAATCCATTGGAAACACATTCCCTTTTGAAAAGATTGGCGCAGAGGTCAGTTGGTGTTTTCATGGACAATTGGCGACGTATTTCAGCCGTATTTTAGACCATTAAAAACCATGACATCTATGTGGAGTAATACATTGACTGTTAAAAGAGTGACAATTGGCTTGGTCGTGATGATCTCTCTGGCTCTTTGCTGCCTCTCGGCCTTTGGTGGGGCAGAATTAAAGCCTGCAAGCATTGCCGAAACGCAGAAACAAAAGATCACTATAACGAAGGTCTACGACTTTGCCTGCCCATGGTGTTATGTGAGTAAGCGACGTTTGGATCAGGCCATGGCGCAGCGGCCGAATATCGATTTTTCAATAAACTGGATACCCTTTCAGTTGAATCCCAATATGCCGCGCGAGGGTCGTAACCGCTGGGAATACTATCGCAACAAGTTCGGCGAAGAAAGCGACAAAAAGATACTGGAGCATCACAGAAGGGTCGGCGCTGGTGAAGATATTGCGTTTTGTTCTGATCCGGAGGCGATGGCTCCGAACACTCTTGCAGCCCACACTCTGATGTATTGGGGTGGGCAGGACCCAAGTGTCGATACCCATGTTTTAGCCGAAAAACTTTATTATTCCCACCATGTAGCCTGCGAAAACATCGGTGACCATGACGTGTTGGTACGAATCGCAGGAGAGGTCGGGATGGATACGACTATCGTGGCACAGAAACTTGCCGCCGGCGATGACCAGGCCAGAGTCAAAGAGCAGATAAACAGTGTAAGTTCTCAGGGCGTAAGAAGTGTTCCTTATTTGGTGATCAATAACCAATACAGCATGAAAGGGGCACAACCCGTTAACGCACTTCTCGAAGTTTTCGATCTTGTGACGAAGAGGCCGTAACTTCGCTTGAACAAGTCCATGATCCCGGTGGAAGCGACGCTCCCCGAAGAAAAATTTGCTGCGTTTTCAGAGGAAATAAAAAGCACCATTTTGGCAGACCTGCAAAGGCCAAGTGCATCCGGCATCGTTGCAGGTGCCCCCAAGGCGGGCGGCTTTGCCTTTGTCGCTGCGGACTATCCCTTGCGTGCCGGCCCATCAGAAATCGTGGAAGAGCTAAAAGCTCTCGAAAAGGAAACAGCAAAATATGAAGAAACAGTTTGCCCATATTTTCGGTTTAATTGTGAAAATATTGTTAATTATAATGAATTTCTTGGCAGGTTTTATTCTAACAAGGTTCACCATATCCAAGTTTGCGGCATGGCCTGTATCTGTTGCTGCATTTGAAGATATGGCAAAGCCCCTTGGAATAGATCCCACATTCTTCAGGATAGGAACAGGCTTTGTCATTGGCTTCGCGATGTTAGCTTTCTTTGTTAACTGCCTGATCCTTGTTTTCAAGAAAGAAGGGCATGGAAATTTTCTTCGCCTATTCGCTTTTAACAGCCTGTATGGCTTGGGAGCGATGCTTGGTGCTCTATTCGCAGAATTCTTTCTGAGGACAGAAGTCAAGTGGATGCTCGTCTACTATGCTACAGGCATAATTATTGTTGCATTAGCTAATCTGGCGACCCATTATAAAGTGATATTGAACGCCTTGAGAGGTGATCCCCCCCCCGCCAACCGCCGCAACCTAAGCGCGGAAACCCCAAGGGGGCGCGTCTTGTGAAATCGAGGACTTCGGGGGCAGTATACCCAATTCATAAGTGGTTAAGTGTCTGTCCCCGGAGTCCGGGAATCCAAGTGTTCTGATTCCCTTTGGTAAAGGCCGCTCAGCAGCCCATGAGCTGACCCCGGCCTTGGTGGAAAAGGTGCCTCGATGGCAGATCAAACAACCGATGCAGAGCGCCACCCCCAGCAAACCAGCCTCCCGTTGATCCTCCGCCACCTCGGCCGCCAGCCCTACGAACCGGTCTGGCAGCGGATGCAGACCTTCACTGACGGCCGCGACGCTCAGACACCCGACGAGATCTGGCTTCTGGAGCACGAGCGGGTGTTCACCCAGGGACGGGCGGGAAAGGCCGAGCATGTTTTGGCTCCCGGCGACATTCCGGTGGTGAGCGTCGACCGGGGCGGGCAGGTGACCTATCACGGCCCCGGCCAGCTGGTAGGGTACCTGCTGATCGACCTCAAGCGGCGCGGGCTGACGGTGCGCTCGCTGGTGGCGGGGATCGAGGAGGCGATCATCGCCACTCTCGCCGGTTACGGGGTGCAGGCGGCGATCCGGGCGGGCGCTCCCGGCGTCTATGTGGCAGGGGCCAAAATCGCCTCCATCGGGCTGCGGGTGCAGCGCGGCTGCAGCTTCCATGGCCTTTCGCTGAACCTCGATATGGATCTGGAGCCTTTTTCGCGCATCAACCCCTGCGGCTACCAGGGGCTGCGCATGACCCAGCTGCGGGATCTGGCCGGAGCGGTGTCCCAGGACAAAGTCGCCGGACAACTCGCCGGGCACCTGGTTGCCAAGCTCGGTTTCGGGTCGAGCGACATTCGCAACGGGTGGGATTGACGGTTGCGCGCTGTGCTAAGATGACCTGAGGATTTTGTCGCGACAGTCGGAAGTGCCCTGCTCTGCCCGAAAGAGGTGCCAGTCATGGAAACGATCAGAGAGCTGTTTCGCATCGGCACCGGGCCCTCCAGCAGCCACACCATGGGGCCGCGCAAGGCGGCCGAGCTGTTTCTGGCGCAGGTTCCCGATGCGGCATGCTACCGGGTGACCCTGTTCGGCGCCCTGGCCGCCACCGGCCGCGGCCACCTGACCGACCGGGCCCTGGAGGAGGTCTTCGGCAGCCGAAGACTGACCCTGGTCTGGAAACCCGAAGAACAACTCCCCCTGCATCCCAACGCTCTGCGCTTCGAGGCGCTCGGCGCCTCGGGGGAGGTGCTGCGCAGCTGGGACGTCTACAGCGTCGGCGGCGGGGCGCTCAAAGGGGAGGGGATCGCACACACCCCGCGGACCGTGGATTGCCTGGAGACCATGGACCAGGTTCTCGAGCGTTGCGCGGAGACCGGCGAGGCGTTCTGGGAATACCTGGAGTCCTGCGAGGGGAAGCAGATCTGGGGCTTTCTGGAGGAGGCCTGGCGGGTCATGAGCGACTCCATCGAGCGGGGCCTGCAGGCCGAGGGGGTGCTCCCCGGGGGGCTGGGGCTCGCCCGCAAGGCCCATGCCTTTTACCGCAAGGCCGCGCTTTACGGTCCCGAGTTCAGGCAGAACGCGCTGCTTTGCGCCTACGCCTACGCCGTAGCCGAGGAGAACGCCTCCGGCGGTGTCATCGTGACCGCCCCGACCTGCGGCGCCTCGGGGGTGCTGCCGGCGGTGCTGCGCCATCTGGATGAGGCGCTGGGCTGCGGCCCGAAGAAAATCGTCCGCGCCCTGGCCACCGCGGGACTGGTCGGCAACCTGGTCAAGCACAACGCCTCCATCTCGGGGGCCGAGGTCGGCTGCCAGGGCGAGGTCGGCACCGCTTGCGCCATGGCGGCCGCGGCCGCCACCCAGCTCTACGGCGGCAGCATCCGGCAGATCGAATACGCCGCCGAGATGGGGATCGAGCACCACCTGGGCCTGACCTGCGACCCGGTCCAGGGGCTGGTGCAGATCCCCTGCATCGAGCGCAACGCCCACGCCGCCGCCCGCGCCATGGCCTGCTGCCAGTTCGCCCTGCTCTCCGACGGGGTGCACAAGATCAGTTTCACCGAGATCGTCCGGGTGATGAAGGAGACCGGCCAGGCCCTGCCGCCCCTCTACCGGGAGACTTCCGGCGGCGGCATCGCCCAGGCCTACCGGCAGCGGAAAAAGCCCTGAGCAAATCGGCAGGGCCAGGCCCCTTTCCGTACCGGGGGAACGCCGCTACTCCGGAAGCCTTGCCCGCCGCCCGCACCCACTCGATCCGCAGTCGGCAGCAAAGGCCGGAAACTCGTTTGACAAAAAAATGAACCAATGGCAGGAATTCTTTCCGCCAATAAAAAGCCTCGCCATGCCAGTCTGTTGGAGGAGGTTGGCATCACGAATGGCACGATTTGTTGCCATCCTCACTGTTCCGGCTTGCCCGGCACGTTCCATTTCCCAACCCGAATCGAATTGTTCCGCGACCCGCCCTCGAGTAATCTCCTTGTCCCAATATTCAACCAAATTCAGCAAATTACATCGCTTCTGGGGTTTGCGCAGCGGTCCGTGAAATTTTCTCTGCACGGGTACTCCAGGGGCGGCATCGTAATTGGCAAGCCCTTTGCTCAATTAAGACGATAGAACGACGTTAAACATAGATCGGGCAATCCGCCTGCATTCACCCGAAAAAAGGAGCAAAGGGATGATCGTTGGGGTGCTGAGGGAAATCAAAGCCGAGGAAAACCGCGTCTGCATGACCCCGGCCGGGGTCGAGGTGATGAGCAGCAACGGTCACAAGGTGCTGGTGGAGAGTGCCGCCGGCGTGGGCAGCGGCTTCAGCGACCAGGCTTACCTCGAGGCCGGCGCCGAGATCGTCGCCACCCCCGCAGAGATCTACCGGCGCGCCGAGATGGTCATGCACGTCAAGGAGCCCCAGCCCTCCGAGTACGGGATGATCCGCGAGGGGCAGATCCTCTTCACCTACTTCCACTTCGCCGCCTCCGAAGAGCTGACCCGGGCCATGCTCAAGACCGGCTCGATCGATATCGCCTACGAGACCATCACCGCCGCCAACGGCTCGCTGCCCCTGCTCACCCCGATGAGCGAGGTGGCCGGGCGCATGGCCGCCCAGCAGGCGGCCAAGTACGTCGAGCGGGCCCAGGGCGGCCGCGGCATCCTGCTCGGCGGCGTCCCCGGGGTGGCGCCGGCCACGGTTCTGGTGATCGGCGGCGGGGTGGTCGGCACCCACGCGGCGCAGATGGCCTGCGGGCTGGGCGCCAAGGTTTACCTGCTCGACACCAACCTGGAGCGGCTGCGCCACCTCTCGGAGATCATGCCCAAGAACTGCTTCCCGATGATGAGCTCGCCGGCGGCCATCCGCGAGCTGGTGCAGGAGGCCGACGTGGTGATCGGCGCGGTGCTGGTGCACGGCGCCAAAGCGCCCAGGCTGGTGACCCGCGAAATGCTCACGACCATGAAACAGGGCGCGGTGCTGGTCGACGTGGCCATCGACCAGGGGGGCTGCTTCGAGACCTCCCGGCCGACCACCCACGGCGCGCCGACCTACAGCGTGGAGGGGGTGCTGCACTACTGCGTGGCCAACATGCCCGGCGCGGTGCCGCTGACCTCGACGGTGGCCCTGACCAATGCCACGCTGCCCTACGCGGTGGCCATCGCCAACCAGGGGTGGCAGCAGGTGGCGCGGGAGAACCCGCACATCAAGGAGGGGATCAACGTCGCCTGCGGCAAGGTGACCTACCGGGGCGTGGCCGAAGCCTTCGGCCTGGAGTACACCCCGGTCGATGAGCTGCTTGCCCCCGCGCCCGGCTCGGGTAAACCCCTCGCGGCGGCTCCTGGCTGATCCGAACCGGATTGACCAGCTGATTTATTATCCCAGGCTTGCAGGACCAAGCGTACCGGGAAACGCAAAAAAGCCCTGTTCTGTGCAAGAACAGGGCTTTTTTCGATTCAAGGGAGAAACCGTTACCGCCACGGCCAGCTTTATTCCAATCCGTCGACTCGAACCTTACTGGGAGGCGCCTTGCCGGCTCTTTAGTGACCCGACTTGGCGTTGCACCTTTCGTGGACGGTCTTTTTCTGGGGCCATTCTGCCCCGGCGGATGGGAGGATACGGCTTCCGTCGTTAGACCGCGCGGTGTCGGCTTCTCTCTGCCGGGTTCAGGTTTTTCCCTGGTGCCTGCGGATCAACCCGTGATCCCTGGCTGGTGTGTTGCAGGTCAGGATCGCGGTTGCCGCAGTTAAGGCACGGTTTTCGGGTATCCCTGAGGAACCGTCTTTCCGTAAGGCCGCACCGGGAAATACCTTGCCCGGAAACTGTCAAAGAACGCCTTTTTTTCTTTCTGCCTGATTCAATTATAGCAATCAACGGCTCTGAATACAATCTCCGGTGATGCCGGCCCGCGCTGGCAATTCGCGTGGTATGTCCAAACGATCTCCCCCAGAAAACCCCTTCAGGCAACCCGGGTCGGGCGGGTCGACACACCGGGGAGTTGCCGGAGGATGCTGCCTCATGGTGCTGGCGAAGCCACCGCTGTCCGGAACCGGTCATCCCAGAGATTTCAAAGAGCGTTTTTTCACCTTTATTTTAGCATAACCGCCCCCTCGGGGCCGAGATTTCAGGCCGTTTCGGGATCGTACAACCCGGCGGCCTCCGAGCCCAGCAGCCCGGCCTCGAAGCTGCGCTGGTCCACCGGCTGCAATGCCCTTGCCTGGGCGGGGGTAAGAAGGGTGACGTGGCGGATGCTGTCGAGCCGGTCGGCGATTCGCTCGAGGGGCTGATCGTCGATCATCCACCCTTCGGCGTCGAAGCGGCCCAGGTCGAGGGGGACGGTGTAGCTGCGCAGGGTCTTTTCCCGGGCGGTGTTGTAGTAGAGCTCGAAGTAGGACATGACCAGTTCGCGCAGGGTGCGGTAGACCGGTTCGCGATAGCGCAGACCGGCGAAGTTCGATTTGGCCACCGCACCCCAGCAGGGCCCCTGGCGGTAGACGGCCAGCAGGTGATCGTCGTCGCGCTCGGCCACCATGTCGATGATGCGCGGTGCATGCCCCAGCCGCCGCAGGGCGGCAGCGGCGAACAGGGCCCCGTCGAAACAGTGGGCCAGCCTGTCGCGCAGCACCTGGCGCGGACAGCGGTAGACCGGTTCGGTGCTGTAGGGGACCGTATCGAGGAAGGCCTGGATTTCGGCGGGGGAATTAAGGCCCGTGAAAATCTTTCGCTCGGAATCGTTGAGGGATTGGACAAACTGCTCCAGGGCGTGCATGCTGGCTCCGGTGGGCGACCGCGGGGACGGCGGCCGGTTGACAGGTATCGATTTCAGATGGTGATGATGGTTCCGGCCTGGTGCAACCGCTCCCAGAGCCCGGCGGGATCTTCCTCGAAAATGGCCTTTTCCTCGCCCGCAACCACCTGCCAGTCGCCGCGGGAGATTTCCCGGGCCAGTTGGCCGGCGCTCCAGCCGGCATACCCCAGGTAGATGCGGAACAACTCGCCGGGGCGTCCGCCCCCGGTCAGGTGGCGCAGCACCTCGTCAAGCCCGACCACGTGGGTTCGCTCCAGAACTGCCAGTGAATCGGCCGGAGGGTTGCTGCTGCGCAGCAGGACCATGGGGCGGAGCGGTGACACCGGTCCGCCGAAAAAAAGTCCGGCAAACTGTTCGGGCAGTTCGGGCAGTACCTTCTGGGGAGCGACAACGGCCGGCCGGTTGACCACCAGTCCGACGGTGCCGCCCAGGTCGTGGCGAACCAGCAGAATCACCGTCTGCTGGAAGCGTGGGTCCTTAATAGCCTCGGCCGCCACCAGAAAGGTGCCGACCCGCGGAGCCATGCCGGTCTGCCCGAAGACCTGCGCCGTCCCGCCGGCCGCCGTCAGCGTCAGCATCAGGCAGAGCAGGAATTTCCAGGCCCGGGCCAGTCGCGTTCGTTTCATCTTTCCGTTTCCTCCCTGGGGCGGTTTCCAGGTTTCAGTATCTGTATTCATAGTACCATCAGCGCGGGGGGCTTTCCTTCAACGCCCCCGATGCGGTTATAATAGACGGAAAGTAGCAAACAGGACGCCAAGGGCGTCCGCCGCTTGGCAAGGAAGGAATGTCTGCTGATTTTCTCCATTAAGGAAAGGATGCGACTATGAAGAGCCAGCGATTCACATCGATCTGTCAGGCCGTGCAGAATGGCCAGGAGCGTCATGTAGAGCATCAGGTCACCCATCAGACCGGGAAGATTGTTGCCTGTTCAGGGATTAATTTCGAGGTCGAGACTGATGGTCGCCACCAGAACTGGGCAATGCAGAACTGCGAGGAACAGACTTGAGCGGTTGCACCAGGGTTCCGCCCTGGCGGTTTCCGTTGAGTTGTTGAAGGGACAAACCGGCAAGCCGCTCCCCATACCGGGGGGCGGCTTGTTGTTTCGGCGGGCGTCTCAGCAGCTCTGGCCCCGCTGCAGCAAAACCGAGGCAAATTCGCTCATCTGGCGCCGCTCCAGCAGTCGACAACCCAGTTGCTGGTAGACCTGGCAGATCGCATCCTGGTATTCCAGGGGCATCCCCGATAGCAGCAGTCTCCCCCCCGGGCGCGCCCGGCTGAGCAGTTCGCCGGCCCGGTCGATGAGCAGGTCGCAGTGGATATTGGCCATGACCAGGTCGAAGCTCTGCGGCGCGGCGTCTTCCAGCACCCCCGTGACCAGCTCCAGTCTCCCCTCCAGTTCGTTGTGGCGGCGGTTTTCCGCGGCCACGGCCACCGCTTCGGGATTGATATCGATCCCCTGTGCCTCCCGGGCGCCCAACTTGAGAACCGCAATGGCCAGGATCCCCGTCCCACACCCCAGGTCCAGAACCCGGCTTCCGGCCAGGCCCTCGATCTTTTCCAGAATTTCCAGGCAGCTGGCGGTGGTCTCATGCAGGCCCGAGCCGAATGGGCCACGCAACATGAACAGCGGGATGCTGCCCGGAGTGTCCCAGCCCTGGCCGGGGGGGAGGACGCAGAAACGTCTGCCGATTTGCAGTGGTTGGTACATGTTCGACTCTCCAGCGGCAGCGCCTCGGCGGACTGAGAATCTCCCGGTCAGGCTTCGGGGGCGGGAGGTGTTGCCGAGAGCGCGGCGTCGAGGACCTGGTCGCGCTCGTAAATATCCTGACGGAATTGGACGGTGCCGTCCTGTTCGACCCAACTGGTCCAGTATAACAGATGAACCGGAATCGGCTGGGGCAGCGGCTGAATGCGGTCGACGGCACCCTGCAGGGCGTCACTGATAGCTTGCCGCCCCTCGAGGCGGCTGCCCCGCAGCAGGTATTCGGCCAGTTCGAGCGGCTTCTCCAGGCGGATACAGCCGGAGCTGAAGGTGCGCGTGTCCTTGCGGAACAGCTCCTTGGCAGGCGTGTCGTGCAGGTAGATGTCGTACTGGTTGGGGAGCATGAACTTGATGCGCCCCAGGGCGTTGATCGGCCCCGGATCCTGGCGCAGCCGGTAGGGGAAGCGTTTGCGGTGCAGCTCGCGCCAGTTGATGGTGGCGGGGTCGATGGCCTTGGCGTCGGCGCCCCACCCCTGGAAAACCTTCATGTTGATTTTTTCCAGGTGGTTCGGGTCCTTCTTGACCATTGGCAGAATATCTTCCACGGCGAGCTTGTGGGGGACCTGCCAGTAGGGATTGAGCACCAGGTAGGTCATGCGCCCCGAGAAAACAGGGGTGCGCCGGTAGGGTTTGCCCACGACCACCCTCATCTCCAGTACCACGTCGCTTTTCTCGCGAACCCAGAGGTGAAAGTCGGCGATATTGACCAGGATATGCCGTTCGCCCAGATCGCGGGGGAGCCAGCGCCAGCGCTCGAGGTTGACCTCGATCTGCCGGACCCGGTCCTCGGCGGGCAGATTAAGGGCCGCCAGGGTCCCCTTGCCCACCACGCCGTCGTCGGTCAGGCCGTGGCGCCTCTGAAAGCGAAGCACCGCCTCATTCAGCGCGCTGTCGAAAATGTCGCCATGGACGAGTTCCGCATCGAGATCGGCGGTGATCGCCAACCGTTCGCGCAGCGCGGCCACCCGGGGGCCGCGGTCGCCTTTCTGCAGTTTGACGCCCTCGGCAATCCGCGGCCACCCGCCTGCAGCGGCGATCTTGCGGTAGTGCTCCAGAGCTTGGCGAAGCCCGGCATATTCAGCCTGCCCGGGTAGCAGTCCCTGGAGAGTCTCCCTGATGCGGCCGGTTTCCAGGGCACTCTGCAGCAGGGGCACCGGGTCGGTCTGGTTGCGCCGGGCGTGCCATTCAGGGTCCACGGTGGCCGGGTTGATGCGGCCGTTGAGGTAATGGCTACTCAAAACCAGGAAGGCATCGGTCAGCAGCAGGTCGAGGTCGGCCAGCGCACCGCTCATGTTGAGCGGTACCGCGATGTCGGCGGAAATCCGGGCCAGCAGTTTCTCGATGGCCTCCAGGTGGTAATGCTCGGGAACCAGCCCTTCCAGGTCGGCCTGGCGGATGGCCTCCAAAATTTCGGCTGCCGCCTCTCCGGGGCGCCCATCGTGGATCCAGGCGGGGTGGAAAAGCCGCTGCTGGTAGAATTCGGGCAGCGCCGCGGTGGCCAGCAGGCTGTCGCCCGCGGCGGACAGCCCCTGGGTGGGCACGGAGGTCTCGAGGCGCACCCGCAGCGACTCGCGAACCGCCTGGTTCAGGGGCGGTTCGAGGGGACCTGCGGCGAGGATGCTGCTGGTTGTGGAAAAAAACAGGAAAAAAACCGGGATCAGCTTGCAGATGGTTTTGGCCAGGGTTGTCATGGTACTCACGGGGCATGTCACGGGTTTACAGGAAATTCGCCGCTATTTTAGCGCTTTCACTTCGCATAGACAAGAAATACCTGGCGGCAGCCGTGGTTCCACCATTCTTCCGGGTGCGGAGACGGCAGAAAAACAGGTGAAACCCTGGGGGCTTCACCCGGATATGACAACTGCAGGAGGTAGGCGGGGCCAATCAGCCCTTGATCACAAAGGTCAATTTGGCGTTGACGCGGTATTTGACGATCTGGTTGTTCTCAACAATGGCCTGAATGTCCTGGATGTAGATACTGCGAATGTTGTCGACGGTTTTGGCCGCCTCCTTCAGCGCCGAACCGGCGGCGTCCTCCATGCTTTTGCCCTCCGCGTGGATTTCGATGACCTTGGCTACCGACATGATTCGCTCCTTTCCCTTGAAAAATAGTTAGCCTAAGCTAATCATTAACATAAGAAACCATTTCCACAAGGCGGCCGCAGCGCATGGACCAATTTTCCCGGAGAGAGTCGCAGAGGCCTTCGGGCCTGATTGGAACCGGGAGCTGAGTCAAGGTGGGGGAGGGGGGGCCTATTCCGGCTAGAGGATGCGGACTTTCGTGCGCAGCAGATGCCGCTGCTGGTCAAAGCAGAAAGCGGTGATGCGGTCCTGGTCCTTCAGACGCATATCGAAGAAACTCACAGCGGCCTCCCGGGTGCCGTTGGAACGCTGGAACAGCCGTACCACCTCGGCGCAGCATTCGATGAGATGTTCCTTTTCGGAAGGGAGAATCAGCAGCATGCCCAGGCGTGTCCCCTTAGGCAGCGGTTTCTCGATCGGCATGCGCAGACCGCCGCCGCCGATGTTGACTTTGACCGGGACGGGGGGTTGGTAGCCGGGCGGGGCGTCCAGGGGCCAATAGGCCAGCTGAATCTGGGCATCGACACGAAAATGATCCCGCTTCTGCTCAGGGGAGCTTGCCTGTACCACGCTGATCTGCAGGTGACGGTCGTCGCGGATTTTTTCAATTGCGACCACCAGGGTGAATACCCCCATCTCCCCCTTGCAAAGCAGGACACCGCGGAAGCCCCGGCGCAATTGTCCGAGGGGTAGTTTGCCAGGTGGAAACAGCACCTCGAGCTGAGCGTCCTCGGCCAGGCTGACTCGGCAGTTGAAGATGCTTTCCGGGCCTTTTACGGGCAGTTCGATCCTGACTACCCGCGGTTCGACGAAAAATTGTTGAAATTTATGGGAATCCATCCCCCGCCCCGGCATCGGCCACATGGCATGAAAACAGCGCCAGCCTGCGAACGGGACCGGCGTGAATGTTTTCCAATAACCCGGCAGCGCTTATTTGTCAATAGTTGCCTGGTCGGGCGGCCGATGCCGGGCACCCTATTTGCATAAGATTGTGTTAATAAATTTGCCGGAGCGCTGGGAAAAATGCGGGATGCCTGGCTGCGGCAGGAGGGTGATGCTATGAAATCGTTGGCCATTGAAATCTGGAAGGAACGCCGACCCAGGACCGGAGCAAGGTCGTTTGCCAAGTCTTTGCAGAAAGTTAGATATCATTTCTGGCGCAATGTCTTGCCGACGGCGCTGATCCTGATCCTGGGGAGCCTGCTGACATTGGTGGCAACTAGAATGATCTGGAAGGCAAAAAATTCTCAACCGGCTGTGGCGGTCAGTCAGCAGCAGGAGGGGCTGCCGCGGTAATCGCGCCACAGCAGGTGTGTAATGTCTGCAACAGGAGGGGCTGGAAGGGCGCTGCGGCGTTCGCAACCAGCGAAGGCCGTTTCCCGGTGGGAAGCGGCCTTCATTTTTTTTCGGCGGCATGAATGAAACCGGGGCCGGCCGAATGCGGCCGACCCCGGAGAGAATGCCGGCGTCTTCGGGTTACCCCTTGGCGGGGGTGAAGGCGTCGGGCTGGAAGTTGTAGGTGGCGAAATAGTCTTCCACCGTCTCGGCGCGGCGGATCAGCTCCACGCTGCCGTCTTCGCGCAGCAGCAGCTCCTTGGGGCGCAGCCGGCCGTTGTACTGAAAGCCCATGGCGTGGCCGTGGGCGCCGCTGTCGTGGAGGATCACCAGGTCGCCCTCCTCGATGGGGGGCAGTTCGCGCTGGATGGCGAACTTGTCATTGTTTTCGCACAGCGAGCCGACCACGTCGTAGACCTCGCTCTTGGGCTGGTTCTCTTTGCCGAGCACGTCGATGTGGTGGTACGAGCCGTAGAGGGCCGGGCGCATCAGCGACGACATGCAGGCGTCCAGGCCGACGTACTTGCGGTAGGTGTCCTTGTGGTTGATGGCGGTGGTCACCAGGGCGCCGTGGGGGCCGGTCATGAAGCGGCCGCTCTCCATGTACATGCGCGGGGCGTAACCGTGGCGGGCCTTGAAGGCCTCGAACTGGGCGGTGATCTCCTTGGCCATGGCGGCGATGTTCAGCGGCTGCTGCTCGGGCTTGTAGGGGATGCCGAAGCCGCCGCCGATGTTGACGAACTCGAAGCGGATACCGAGCTCCTTCTCCACCAGCTCGGCGATCTCCAGCACCATGCGGGCGGTCTCCACCATGTAGGTGTAGTCGAGCTCGTTGGAGGCGACCATGGTGTGCAGGCCGAAGCGCTTGGCGCCGCGCTCTTTGGCTTGGCGGTAGGCCTCGACCACCTGCTCGTGGGTGACGCCGTACTTGGCCTCGACGGGGTTGCCGATGATCACGTTGCCGGTGCGCCGCGGTCCCGGGTTGTAGCGGAAGCAGATCAGCTCGGGGAACTCGGGAACCTTGGGGATCAGCGAGATGTCGTCCAGGTTGAGGATGCAGCCGCCGTCTGCTTCAGCAAAGCGGAACTCCTCGATGCTGGTGTTGTTCGAGGTGAACATGATGTCCTCGCCGCGGCCGCCCAGCTCGCGGCTGAGGATCAGCTCGGGGATCGAGCTGCAGTCGAAACCGAAGCCCAGCTCCTTCATGATCTGCAGGATGCGCTTGTTGGGCAGGGCCTTGACCGCGTAGTACTCGCGGAACCCCTCGATGCCGGCGAAGGCCTTTTTCAGGTTCTCGCCGGTTTCGCGGATGCCGGCCTCATCGTAGATGTGGAAGGGGGTGCCGTAGTGCTCGGCGATCTGCTTGACCACCGGGAACAGCCGCTGCTTGAACGATTCGGACATGGGCATGGTCAGGGTTCTCCTTGGGGAAAGTGGGTTTCAGTTCTGTTCTATATCCAATTGATGTTCGATTACTTTAGGGCGTGGTCTGGGCGCGTTCCAGGTCGATGCGCCGGGTTTCCTTGGTGGTCGACAGCACCACGTGGGTGCGGGTGCTGCGCACCCCCTCGATGGCCGCGAACTCGTCGCGCAGGATGCGTCCCAGCTCCTCGGTGCCCGCCACCCGCAGCTTGACCAGGTAGCCGTCCTCGCCGGCAACCTGGTGGACCTCCTGCACTCCGGTGAGGTTTGCCAGCTCCCCCGCCAGCCGGCCGTTGCCGGCGCGGCTCGCCTCGACGAAGACGAAGGCCGCCAGCTGCTGGCCGAAGTGGCTGGGGTTGAGGCGCACCTCGTAGCCCTCGACGATCCCCCGGTCCTCCAGCTTGCGGATCCGCTCCAGCACCGCCGACGGGGCCATGCCCACCTGGCGGGCCACCTCGGCATTGGGGATCCGCGCTTTTTCCTGAAGTATGTGCAGAATCTGCAGGTCAATATCGTCGATCATTCGCTGTTGCTCCATTTTTTCAGAATGATATTCATTGATGACCGATGCTGTCAATAATAATTTCGTCCGCCACCATGGTCATCCAGGCATACGATGCGACTTTTGGCATGAAGTGCGTCGCCGTCATTTCGGGGATTTCAACCTTGTGGGTGGCATGGCATTGGATCCCGACAGCAGGTGAAGGCAAAAATCCCTCTGCCCAAGCTGCAGCGGTGACCCTGCATTGTTGCCAGCAAAATGATGGCCACCGGGTAAAACGCCCTCGGGGCCATTTCCTGATGACCAGAAAACCCGGCAATGGAAGATCCTCTGACCTTTCCCCAACCCCTTCCCAAGCGGATATCCTTCATTTTCCCCGTCCTCACCGCAAGAGCTTCAGCTGGGCTGTTAAGAAATGTAAAGAAAAGGGTTTTCTCCTTTGCATATCTTTACCTGGGACGCCCTACTCTTAACCCCTGCTTTAGAAAGGATTGTGTATATCTGCTTCCGGTTGGGCCGCCAAGCCTGCTGAAAAGGGAAAGGCGGTGGGCGATCGGATTTTTCGGGTCTTTCTTCAAAAACCGTTGCCAGGCAACAGCCCCCTCAAGAAATAGTGCCCCAAGATGAAAATGTGCGCAGGAAAGATGAGAAAAGCAACTGCCCTGGCGGTTTGCTCGCCATGATGCCAGCGGCAGGATGGGCCTTTGGCGGCTCGACGGACGGCCGTCGTCCGCAGGGCCCTCCCCAGGCGGCGATTGACGCCTGCAAGGACAAGAGTGCAGGAGATCCGGTGCCGTTTGAAAACCGGCGCGGCGATACCGTGAAGGCCATCTGCCAGGAGCGAAGCGGGCAACTGGTCGCCGTTGCGGAGGGTGCTTTCCGAGGCCGCGGTGGCAATGGCAGGGAAGCCGGGGCAATTAGCCTGGTGTCCATCCGGAAACGATGGATGGAAACTCGCCTGACAATGGCCCCAGGAAAACCCTGTTCCCGGGGCCCTTTCCAAAGTCGGAGAAAGGATCCTCACCATGAAAAAGAAATTAGGGTGGACAATAGGGTCCTTCCTGACGCTGGCCTGGTTATTTCTGCCGCTTCTGGCCGGCCCGGGCGAAGCGTTGGCCGGCGGGCCGGCTTCACCACCTCATCGAGTTGAAGTATTCGTAAAAAGGCTTCCGGCCGGACACAAAGTCATCCATGTTGGGAAAACCAAGTATTTCGTCCATGGCGGCCGCTTTTACCGGGGAAAGCCCGGCGGATACGTGGCCGTCACAGCCCCGATTGGAGCGGTGGTCAACGTTCTTCCGAGCGGCTTTTCGACTGTCACTTTAGGCGGCACGACCTTTTTCCTGGCCGGCGGCGTCTACTATCGCCAGCTGCCCGGAGGCTACATGGTCGTAGAGGCCCCCACCCCCGAACCCCTGGCGGAGGGCCACGAGGTAATTGTGCAGGTGGCTGTATTGAATGTCCGCTCGGGCCCCGGGGCAGAGAATCCGGTGGTTCATCAGGTTTCGCAGGGAGTTCACCTGTCGGTGGTGGGAAATGCGCTCGGCTGGTATTACGTGCGATTGCCGGGCGGACACCATGGTTGGGTCATGGGCAAATTTGTCTCACCAGTCCAACCGCTCCCCCGAGGCTGATCTCTTCATCTTACACAGCACAATCGGCCGCCGGCCTCTACTCCATGGGGCATTACACCTGGCACGAAAACAATCAAGGAGGAAATTAAGTGAAATTCAGAAGGTTGGTTCTGGTCTTTCTGGTGGTTTCAGCAACCATTTTCTGGGGGTGCGGCTCAGACAGCGACGACGATGACGCCACGGTCAGCGGCATCACCTGGATAACCATCCCCGAGGGACATTTTTTCATGGGGACTTTTGATGATCCCCTGCATCCCGAGGAAGCACCGGTTCATACGGTCAACCTCGATGCATTTCAGATAAGCCAGACCGAAATCACCAACGCCCAATATGCCGATTACCTGAATGATGCGCTGGAAGAGGGGTATGTGTTTGCCACCGCCAGCAAGGTTTACGGCGCCGTCGGGACTTATGTCGGATACTTGTACCTTGACCTCGAGGGTGCCGCCGCCGACGGAGAAGACCCCGACAACGCCTGCCATATCATTTACGAGGACGGCGTCTTTTCAGCGGAGGCCGGTTATGAGAACTGGCCGGTTACTTTTGTCTCCTGGCACGGGGCCTATGCGTTCACCAGGTTCTACACCGAGGTCTACGGCGTCGCCATGGGCCTGCCGACGGAGGCGGAGTGGGAATATGCTGCGGGGGGCGAAGATGAACTCGACTATCCCAGCGACGATGGAACGCTGAGCTGCGAAAAGGCCAATTACGACTGCGGGAGTTCGCTCGGGCGGGTGACCACTGCCGGAAGCTACCCATCCAATACCTGGGAATTGCAGGATATGGCCGGCAACGTTCGGGAGTGGTGCTGGGACTGGTACGACGAGGCATATTACAGCAGCAGTTCGTCAAGCAACCCGGTCAACCTCTCCGGCTCGGAACCCCCGAGTGACGGCAGCGCGACCGGGGGCGATGGGGAGCCCTACAACTACGATACCCGAGTTGTGCGCGGCGGAAGCTACACGAGCTCGGCAGATGACCTGCGCACCGCTGCCCGCGACCAGGATTACCCCTTCAATCTAAACGGCCAAACGGGCTTCCGGGTCGTCCTGCGGTAATGACATCAATCCATGCAAGGAGACCTTGCCGATGAAGAGAACTGATTGGCCCCCGATGAATCTCATCTGCCTGATTGCCCTTTTTTCACTGGTGTGCTTGAACGCCTGCGGAAGCAGCAGCGATGATGATTTAACGCCTCCGGAAGTGACCCTGAACGCATTGAGCCCATCGACCTTCGAGAGAGAAAAGACCCTTTCCGGGACAATCGAAACTGGCGCAGATATCGAGGTGAGCGTTGACTCCTCCGCTGAAGTCGGTGATGTTTCTATCGAGAACGGGATCTGGAGCTGTACGGTGGCCGATCTGGAACCGGGCACGAACACGGTCACGGTCAATGCCGGGGATGAGCGGGGAAATACCAGCATTCTCTACTTTTCCCTGACCTATGACATCGTCAGGCTAGACCAGGTAAGTACCATAACTGCTGAATCGACACCCAGCGTTTACGGAACGCTGATTCCAGGGGGGAGCATCGTCTCGATCGAATTGGACGGGGAAGCAATCGAAGTGCCCGTGGTATATGACGGAATTCACTGGAGCTTCGCTATTCCCGAATCCGCGGCACTGGAGGACGGCAGCCACACGGTGACCATTGAGGCCGAGGATACGGCCATCAACCCGCAGACCCAGGAAAAATCCCTGACCATTGTCCGGGAGGAAACCGCCGTCCCGCTGACCGTCGACCGTCCGCTGACCCCCCGCGACGACACCACGCTCACCTTGGCGGGCAGCAGGGGCCTGGGAGCAGAAGTCGATGTGGCGGTGAGCCCCGCGGCGACGGTAGGCACCGTTTCATATCCCACCACAGACTCCTGGACGGTCCAGCTCTCCGACCTTGAGGAGCGCGATAGCCTCATCTCGGTGACAGCGTCCCTGGTTGGGGCGGTCGGATCTTCGGCGTGGACCCGCGTATCGGTGTACACCACCCCGCAAATCGTGGCCACCTTGCCGCCTGCGGGGACCTCCGACGTGTTGCCGGACACGGTCGTGATGGCCATTTTCAGTGAAGCGATGGTCGCCACAACAATTAATGAAGACACTTTCTGGGCAGAGGATGAGAGCGGAAATCGTGTGACAGGAACGGTCAGCTACGATGCGGAAGACCAGTCGGCCACCTTCGAACCCGCCTCCTCACTGACATCGGGTGGCATTTACACCGCCAACGTCAGCAGCGCGGTGACCGATCCCGACGGGAATTCGGTTGCGCCCTACACTTGGAAATTCACTGTTTATTGACGGGAAAAAGGAGGATTTACCATCTTTCCGTCAATTCACCAGTTCGGGCACTCTCAAATCTCAAGGGCCCCGCCGTGCATTCCCCGGCGGGGCCTTTCCTGTCGGTTGCTTAAGATTTTTAATCCCTGCTCTGCCTATGGATTTACCAGACCCCCACCAGCTCACTATCGTGAGGTGGTCCGGTTCGTTTCGGCAACCTGCGAGGGGCCAGGGATGAAAAAGGGCTGAAAGGAAAAGTTTTCTGCAGCCCGTGAATAATCGGCAATCTGCCGCACCCGTCGCTCAGCAGCCCATGGGCAGGCTAAGCTCAATCCGCTCCAGAGTGCGCCAGGCTCCCTGGTCCAGGACCTCGATGTTCAGGCGGATCAGGCTCAAACCCACGCCGCAAGGGTAGTCGTTCGGCCCCCGGCACTGCCTGGCCAGATTGATCCAGCGTTCCCCTGACTGGTAACCTTCCTTTTCCCACTGCGCCGATTCTGTTTCTACCGCGGCCACGATCTCTTCTGTGTTTACAGCTGGGAATTTACTGCTCGTCGGGATCGGCATGATAAAGCTTCCTTCGGGGGTTGCTTCCAATTCCACCCAGGGTGAAACGAAGTGGGTCCAATCGAGCAGATCCATGTGGGGACCTTCGTCCATCAGGGTCAGGCTGGTTTCATATTGCTGCCTGATGCGTAATCTTTCGTTGCCCGGTGCCGCCGGGTGCAGGATGATTTCCAGGCGGTCCGCCACCCCCAGGTCCAGCTCGGCCCGGATTGCCTCCCCGTCGCGGCGGTAGCTGGCGAGCGGGGAGCCTCCGCCCCAGGCGTCGAAGGTGCGCAGCTCGATCGCCTGCAGGGGGGCGCCATCCAGTGGAATCGTGGCGCTGGCCCTTTCGGACGCTCCCAGCGGCTGCAAGGCCAGCAGCAACAGCAGGGCGGCAAGCAGCCCGATTCGCCTAATCAACCTTGATCACCAGCTGTTTCTGCAGCCGCTTGTAATAGAAGTTCTGCCCGTAGAGCACCGCCGCGGGGTTGTGGCCGGTGACCCGGTCCTTGACCACCAGGGTGGTGGTCGGCGCCTCGGAGTACTTGGCAAAGAGCATGTCGTGGCCGACGCAGAGCCCGACGATGATGTTCATGTCGGTTTTGGACTGGTTGAGCAGCCGGGCCTGGGCGATGGGGTTGCAGGCCGGCTCGAAGGTGCCGGGGCGCACCTTGGCTTCTTCGGGGATGCCGAGTTCGAGCTTGTCGATGCTGCCGGCCTTGCAGCAGACCGAGAGCGGCTCGAAGCCCTGGGCGCTGAGGATGTCGGAGAGGCGGCTGCTCTCCTCGAGCAGGCCGATGCAGGTGCCGATGCCGATCTTCTTCCAGCCCATCAGCTTGGCCAGGGCGATGGTGTCCTCGACCCGGGTCCAACGGGCGTTGACCGCATCGGAGCCGGGCACCGGCTGGTAGCAGAGCCCCTCGACTTCGGCGGCCACTCGGGCCAGCCTGGCGTCCTCGCTGTCGCCGGTGTACTTTCTGAACGATTCCTCGATGACCTGCGCCTCGCGCTGCGAGGGGCAGTAGCCGGGCCGGCCGGGGCGGCTTTTCGGGTCGCTCCAGCAGTTGGTGGTCCCCTGCTTCTGCCACAGGGCGCTGCACTTGGCGCAGGAGAGGGGCGTTTTTTCGGCGCTGCTCATGGCGGATCTCCTTGATTGACGGTGGGAAATCGAATGCCTCAAAGTAACAGGGTTTGAAAATTCTGTCCAGATTGGTTCAGGCCGGTTCGATTGCCACGACGCTGACAATTTTCCCCTCCACATTCCAGCGCACATCCAGGTCGTAGAGCCGCATGCCGTAGACCTTGGTGTCGTCCTGCCCCTGCCGGTAGGCCGGGCGCGGGTCGTATTGCAGGGTCTGGACGATCAGTTCGCGCAGGGCAGGGCGGCCGGGCTCGAGTTCGGCAAGCTGGGCCTGGGCGGCCTCGGTGAACGCGACTTCGAGGCTGGGGCGAGGGGCCGCCTCGGCGAAGCCGCCGCTCGCCCCGGGGAGGCTGTCGGCGTAGGGGAGGTAGGGCTTGATGTCGAGCACCGGCGTGCCGTCGAGCAGGTCGGCGCCGCGGATGCGCAGGCTGCAGCGCTCGGCCTCGCAGTCGATTCCCTCGAGCTCGACCACCGACATGCCGATGGGGTTGGGGCGGTGGGTGCCGCGGGTGGCGAACACCCCCAGCCGCCGGTTGCCGCCCAGGCGGGGCGGGCGCACGGTGAGGCTGCCGTCGTGGGGCGGGCAGGCGTGAAAAACAAACAGCAGCCACAGGTGCGAGAACCCCTCCAGGCCCCGCAGCGCCTCGGGGCGGTCGAAGGGGGGGAGCAGCTCGAGGGTGGCGCGGGCCGCCGGAACCAGGGACGGTTGGCGGGGGATGCCGAATTTTTCGCTGAAGCAGGAGCGGACGATGCCGACCGGCTTGAAGGTGAATTCCACGGTAGATGCTCCGCTGGGGGTTTATCCGGTTGATTCTTCAGAAGAATTAGAAATCGGTCGGCGGGGATTTGCAAGGGAAAAAGTAATCGGCGAACTCAAAGGGGGGAGGGATTTTCCGATGGGAAACGTAATTATTCCCAGAGAAGCCTGAGTGCGTTCTCCTGCGTTATCTCAGTCCGTGTTCCCAACCCCCGGCCTTCGCGGTTGAGCACTTCCATCAGCCAGCGGGCGTCGGCCTTTGAGGCGCGCTGCAGGCGGAAGTTGCGGGTCTGCAGCGGCACCATCTCCAGGGCGGCGAGGGTTCGGGTTCTGGGGTGGAGCTCGGCGAAATACAGCAGGCCCAGATCGGCGCGAAATTCCTCGTAGCCGGCGATCCCCTCGTAGTCGGTGAGCAGGTCGCCGCAGCCGTAAAGGATCAGCCGCTCCCGGTAGACCTCGATACCGATGGGGTGATGGGAGGAGTGGCCGTGGACCAGGTCGACGCCGGCCTCGTCGATCAGCCGGTGGGCGAAGCTGCGGTGCGGGTGGGGGATGGCGTAGCCCCAGTTGCCGCCCCAGTGGAGCGAGGCGATGACCAGGTCGCCGGGGCGCCTGGCGGCGGCGATCCGCCTGCGGATCTGCTCGATGGTCGTTGCGGAGAAATCCGGCAGCAGGGCGACCCCGGCCCGGTCGTCGGTGGCGGCCCAGCCGCCGGGAATGCCGCTGCTCGCGGCCCCGAAGCTGAACACCAGTACCCGCCCCCGGCCCTTGCCGGGCAGCGCCACCACCGCCGGCGCTTCGGTCTCGCGCCGGGAGGCCCCGGCTCCGGCGTGGCGGATGCCGGTCTGGTCCAGAACGCGAAGAGTCTCCGCCAGCCCCGCGTAACCCCAGTCGAGCACGTGGTTGTTGCCCAGGGCGCAGACCCCGATGCCGGCGGCGGAGAGTACCGGCGCGTTTTTCGGGTGCATCCGGTAGTTGATCCCCTTGCCCGGCCAATAATCGTTGCTGACGGTGATGCTGGTCTCGAGGTTGGCCAGGCGCAGATCCGGCGCACGCCGCTGCAGCTCGGCCAGGGCGTCGCCCCAGGGATAGGCGAAAACGCAGCCGCGGGGGATCGGACCGTGGGCCCTTTCGGCCAGCTCCACGTAGCGCCGGGCATCCTCCACCACAGGCTCATGCAGGCGCGGGTCGCCGGGGTGGGGCAGGATCTGGTCGATGCCGCGGCCGGTCATCAGATCGCCGCACAGGAAGATGCTGAGGGTGCGGTCCCGGTTTTGGTTCCTGCCCGGCATGCAAGCCCCCCGGCTGGTTCAGGTGTCAGCTTTTTTTGCTGGTCTTGGCATAGAACACCGAGTACTGCTGGGCGACTTCCCCGCTCTTGCAGGCCGGGCACTGGATTTTCGCCTGGTCGTGCTCGGCCATGCTCATGACCTCGACAAAATCCTTCTGGCACTTGCGGCAGCGATATTCGTAGGTCGGCATAGGCACCCTCCCTGGAGTTGTCCAACGAACTCCAATTTTATCCGCCCGCGATCGCTTCGCAAGGGGAGGTGTTCAAGGGCCCCGGCTCAGTCCGGGCCGTGCTCATGGTCGTGCTCTTCCTCCTCGTGGCCGGGATGCTCGTGGTCATGCAGGCTCCGGGGGGGATGGGCGTGGCCGCCATGCCCCGGGGGATGGGCATGGACAAACTGGTGGTGGTGTTCATGCTCGTGTTCGTGGGGGTGGCTGTGCTCCAGGCTGCCGTGCCGGTGGCGATGCTCGTGCAGGTGCCGGTGCCGGTGGCTGTGCTCGTGGGCGTGCTGCAGTCCGCGGATAGCGCTGCTGCAGCGCTGCCGGTAGGTGAAGGCCAGGCCGTTGAGGCTGGCCAGGCTGCCGTCCTGCAAAAATTCGGCGGTGGCCAGGTCGCCGACGATCCGGCCCTGGTGCATCACCAGGGTTCGCCGGGTCAACTCGCCGATAAAAAACATGTCGTGGCTGACCAGCAGCAGGGTGCAGTCGAGCTCGCGCAGGATCTCCAGCAGCAGTTCCTCCCCCTGGGGATCGAGTCCGGCGGTCGGTTCGTCGAGGATCAACAGCTGCGGTTCCATGGCCAGCACGCAGGCCAGCGCCAGGCGCTTGCGCTCGCCCCCGGAGAGATGCAGCGGAACCCGCTCCTCGAACCCCTCGAGGCGCACCCGGGCCAGGGCCTTGGCGGTCCGCTGGCGGATCTCCTCCTGGGGGTAGCCGAGCTGACGCAGACCGAAGGCCGCCTCCTCGGCGACGCTCGGGCAGAAAAGTTGATCGGCGCAGTCCTGGAAGACCATCCCCACCTGCCGCCAGAGCTCCCGGCGCCGCCTGCGGTTGACCGGCCTTCCCGCCAGGCTGAAGCTGCCGCGCCCCTGGTGCAGGCCGAGCAGGCAGGAGAGCAGGGTGGTCTTGCCCGCACCGTTCTCGCCGACGATGGCCAGCCGCTCGCCGGGCCGGATCTCCAGGTCCAGACCGCGCAGCGCCTGGGTGCCGTCCGGATAGCGATAGCGGTAGTCGCGCAGGGCGACCAGGGGGGGCACTTCGGCGGTTGTCTGCTGGGACGGGGCCGGAGGGTCCGCGGCCGGCGGTGCGGCTGCGTCGGGGGCGAGGGTGAAGCGGAAGGAAAAGTCGAGCCCGTGTTCGCGCAGCGCCTGGCGCTGGGTGACCAGCTCGCGCAGGGTGTAATCGTGATGCACGTGCCCGGCGTCCAGCACCACTGCCCGCGAGCAGAGCTCGTAGAGGAAGATCAGGTCGTGGCTGATGCAGATCAGGGTCCCGGGAAAATTCCGCAGCAGGCTCAGAAAGAGCTCCTCCTGGCGGCGGTCGAGATTGGCGGTCGGCTCGTCGAGGATCAGCACCTGCGGGTTCATGGCCAGCAGACCGGCCAGGGCCGCGCGCTTTTTCTGGCCGAAGCTCAGGTTGTGCGGCGCCTTGAAGGCCAGGTGCAGCAGGTCCACCTGCTGCAGCGCGCGGCGGGCCGCCTGTTCGGCCAGGGGCGCGGAAAGCCCCTGGTTGCGCGGCCCGAAGGCGACGTCGTCGAGGACGGTATGGCCGAACAGCTGGTCGTCCGGGTCCTGGAAAAGCAGGCCGATCTCCGGGCGGGCCAGCTCCAGGTGGGGCCCGCGAAGCGCCTCCCCCTTGTACTCCAGGGTGCCGGCGCTTGGCCTCAGCAGCCCGCAGAGCAGCTTGACCAGGGTGGTCTTGCCGGAGCCGTTGTGGCCGACCAGGGCGATGCGGTCCCCGGCCGCCACCTCCAGGTCGACGCTCTGCAGGGCCGCCGTGCCGTCCGGGTAGCGGTGACCGAGACCGCGCAGGGCAAACAGGGCGGAGGCGGGGCTCGGCAGTGGGGTGGGGCGGTTCAGTTCGTGCACGGCACTTCTCCTTAGAACCACAGCCGGTCGAAAGCGACCAGGGTGATCCCCAGAGCCAGGCAGGCCGCGCCCAGCAGCAGATCGCTTCGCCGCAGGCGCAGCTCGGCCGGCTCGGGAAACCGGCCGCGATAGCCGCGGGCCTGCATGGCCTCGAAGACCCGCTCGGTCCGCTCGAAGCTGCGTACGAAGAGCATGCCGAGAAAGTTGGCCACCGCCTGCAGGGTGGCGACGCTGGTGCGCTTGCGAAAGCCGCGCACCTGCATGCCCGCGGCCATGCGCTGCGCCTCGTGGCGGAAAACGTGCAGGTAGCGGTGGCTGAGCAGCACCATCTGCCCGACCATCTCCGGGGCTCCCAGGCGCGCCAGGCCGTGCAGGGTCACCGGCAGCGGGGCGGTGGCGAACAGCGGCTCGCTGAGCAGGGCGATGGCCACCCCCTTGGCGGCGATGGTCCCCGCCAGCTGCAGGCCGCGCAGGTTGAAGCCGAGGCCCTCCAGGCCGCCGAAGATCAGCAGCGTATCCCCCGGATGCGCCGGGGCGGAAAAGGGCATGACCACCAGCAGCATGCCGAGAAAACCGCACACCGCCAGCAGCCGCAGCAGCACCCGGGGCAGGGGGGTGCGGGCCACCGCCAGGGCCGCCGCCGAAAGCGCCACCGCCGCCAGGGCCGAGGGCAGCTGCTGGAGCGAGGCGACCATAAAGGCGTAGCCCAGCAGGGTGGCCAGCTTGCAGCGCACGTCCCAACGATGGAAGGGCGAGTTGCCGCTCCCCTGCACCAGGGCCGGGACCGACCAATCGCGCTCCTCGCTGCGCTCCCGGCGGCTGCGGCCCAGGTAGCGCAGCCCGGCCAGCGCCGCCGCCAGCAGGGCCGGCGGCACCAGCAGCAGCAGGATCTGCCAGAGCGGCAACGCGATGCGGGCGACCTCAGTCATGGAACTCCCCGGCCCCGCGCAGGAAGGCGGGCTCCAGCAGCTCCGGCTTGACCCGGGCGAGAAACCCGATGGTGAAGGCGCTGACCAACCCCTCGATGACGAAGACCGGCAGGTGGGCAAGCAGGGCGATCTTGGCGACGCCGAGGAAATCCTCCCCGCCGCTGATCAGCAGCAGCGCCAGAACCAGCGCCGAGAGGGCTGTCCCCAGGGCCCCGACCAGGCCGCCGACAGTGGCCTGGCGTTTGCGCCCCTGCCCCTTGAAGTGCTGGAAGATCCAGCCGCAGGCTAGCGCCGGGATCCCCATCATCAGGGCATTGGCGCCCAGGGCGGTCAGGCCGCCGAACTGAAACAGCAGGCTCTGCAGCAGCAGGCCCAGGCCAATGGCCAGAAACGCCGAGGCCCCGAGCAGGGCGCCGGCCAAGCCGGGAATCAGCAGATGCACGCTGGTGGGGCCGAAGGGGACGTGGATCAAGGAGGCGACGAAAAAGGCCGCGCTGACCACCGCGACCCTTGGCAGGTCGGCGCTGCGGGTGCGGCGGGCACTCCAGGCGGCCAGGCCGGCGCTGAGCAGATAGCTGCCGATCGCCACCGAGGTGGGCAGAACACCGTCGGAGATATGCATCGGCTACTCCCCTTTTCGCCTGGAGGCGACAAAGGCCGCCACCCCGAACAGGCCGAAGATATAGCCGAGGCCGGCAAACACGTCCTCCATCCCCGGTTTGTCGAGGTCCGCGCGCAGGGCGGCGATCTCCCGGTGGATGCGCCGCAGTTCAGCGGAGAGTTTCTCGTTGTCCTGCTGCGCGGCGGCCGCCCCGTCCCGGGCGCCAGCCTCCTCGGCCCCTGCCGTCCGGGCCGGGCCCAGCAGGGCCAGGGCGAGAACCGACAACAGCAATACACGGCGCAACCCGCTCATCTGCCCCCCTCCAGCTCGGCCCTGTTCAGCCGAAAACTGTTTTTGTGGCCCATGCCCGCCTCGATCACGATGGTCAGATCGTCGATTTTCGGCACCGGAAAGCTGAACAGGCCTTCCTGGTCGGTCGTCCCTTCCAGCAGCATGCTGTCCTGGCCGTCGTAGACCTGGACCTTCCCGCCGCCCACCCTGGATCCGTCGGGGAAATAACTTTCGGTATAGACCGTCCCTCCTTCGACGTAGGCGAAGAGGTTGACCTTGTGGGCGAGGGCGGTGCCGGCCACCAACAATAGCGACAGCAGGGCAAGGCAACAGATGCGCGGCAGGTTCTTCATGGCGGGTCTCTATCACTCCGGTGGGCGCCGGCCGCCCCCTTTTCCCTCGCAGGATGTGGTGGCGGGCGCCGGGGAAACTACGGCGGGTCGAACTCCCTAGTGCATGTCGATGGTGTGCACCCAGATGACGGCGCCGATCTCCACGGGTTTTTCCTGGTCCTCTTGCTTGAGCGTCCAATCGGCCTCGGAGAGGGCGGCGAACCCCCACCAGCCTGCCCTGGGCATGGCGTAGTGGAAAACGCCGTTGGCGTCGGCCTTGACCACCTGGGTCACGTAGGGATCGGCCGGCGGGTGGATGGTCGCGGGGTTGTCCGGCGAGGCGTTGAGGTATTCCACCTCCACTTCGGCGAAGGGGACGGGCTGGCCCTTGAGAAGCACCTGGCCGGAAAACAGGTTGCCGGTCCACAGGCCGTAGGGGCGGGAGAGGGGAATGATCTCGGTTTCCAGGCCAAGGGGCTGATCCCAGCCGTCTTCGAGCCCGAGGGCGTTGACGCAGACCTTGGTATAGTGGAGGATGAACTTGTCCTCCACCGGTTCCCAGTAGGGTGTGGGTTCGACGAAGAAGGTGTAGTCCCCGGGGCGGCGGACCTGGAACTCGGCGTTCCAGAAGGTGAACGTTTCTTCCTGCTCGGGGCCGCCCCCTCTGGCCGGCTGGAGACTGGCAAGCAGATCGGTCTGCTGCCCGCCGTGCTGGACGCCGAAGCGCCGGGGCCTGGCCATCTCCATGTAGTGCCCTTCCAGGGGGTGGATGAATTTCACCTGGAGGTTCAAAACTTTTTCGTCGTCCTGGGTGAGGATATCGTCGGCGGGGATGACGGCCCCGAAGTGGGCTGGCGCCGGGGTGGCCGCGAGCAGCAGGGCCAGCAGCAGGAGGGCAGCTTTCATAGGGATTTGCTCCTGGTCGTGTTACGTGTTTTACATTTGTAACACCATAAGGCTGGCGCCGCGAAGTTGCAAGGAGAAAATAGCACGATTATATATTCCGTGGCACAAACTCGTCCGGCAATAGCTGCCTGAAGACGCCCCCTGTGGGGGCAGAATCGGTCGGCAGGCCACGCCGGGAATTGGTTTTGACTTTTGGCTGGTTCTTCGCTGTTCAGAACCCGTTGCTGAGGTGGTCCCTGCCGGGTGGAGCACCTCCGCAACGGGTGAATCGGCGAGAGGGGGACAGATGGGAAAAATTTTGAGCCTGGAAGCGGAACGCTGTGCCGAGATGATCCGCAACGCGAATACCGTGGTCGCCCTGACCGGGGCGGGGATCTCCACCGCGGCGGGGATCCCCGATTTCCGCGGGCCCCGGGGGCTCTACGTGACCCGCCGCTACGACCCCGAAATGGTCTTCGAGATCCGCTGGTTCCATCGTACGCCCGAGTATTTTTACGAGTTCTCCCGGGATTTTGTGGCGGCGGTGAGGGAGATCCGGCCGACCTTCACCCACCGCTTTCTGGCCGCGCTCGAGCAGCAGGGGCGCCTTTCGGGTGTCATCACCCAGAACATCGACATGCTCCACCAGTTGGCCGGCAGCCGCCGGGTCGTCGAACTGCACGGCTCCTACCGCTCCGCCACCTGCACGGGGTGCGGCAGGCGCTATCGGGACCTGAGTTACCAGTGGTGGGAAAAGGCCATGCTCAGCGGCCCGTCGCCGCCGGTAGCCGCCTGCGCCTCCTGCAACGGGGCGTTGAAACCGGACATCGTGTTCTTCGGCGAACTGGTCAATGGCTTCGCGCAGGCCGAACAGTTGGTGGCCCGCTGCGATCTGCTGCTGGTCCTTGGCTCCACCCTCCAGGTCACCCCGGCGTCCTACCTTCCCTACGGGACGCAGGCGCCGATCATCGTCGTCAATCGCGGCGAGGTGACGCTCCCCCCGGGCCCCGAGCGCTACCTGGTCGAGGAAGATCTCGACGCCTATTTCCGCCAGGTCGCGGGTTTTCTGGGAATTGGACAGCCTCGATGATTCAAGAATGCTTCTACTGCCCCAGCTTAATTCCGCCGGGCATCCACCCTCACCAGGCCCGCTGGCCGCAACAGCCTAAGGATCCAGGCCCGTGTCGAAAACGGCTGCCATCACCGCACCGCCCTGGCCACCTCGATCACCGGGACCTTGGCCAGGGCGGCCAACTCCTCGCGCAACGCCCCGGCCAGGATGTCCATTCCGGGGGCTCTGCCCAGACCCATATCCTCGGTCGGCATGGCCAGCAATACCAGGTCCGGCGTGGTCTTTTCCAGCACATGTGCCAGGGTCAGGGGGGTCAGGGCCTCGCGGATGTCTACCTTCTCGATAATCCCCTGCTCCACCGCAAAGAGTTCCTTGCGCGGGTCGGCGGTCAGGATCACGATATCAGGGTTTTTCTGCAGCTGCTGGATGACCTTGGCGCCGGTGCGGCCGGCGCCGATAATTAGAACGCGCATCGTGGGTTCTCCCGCTAGATCCAGCCCAGAAGTGCCAGGGCGTAAAAAAACAGGGCCAGGGCCACCGAACTGATCAGGGTGATGATCAGACCGTAGCGCATCATCTCGGTGCGGGTGAGGATGCCGGTGGCGGCGATCAGGGCCATGCGCCCCGAGGCCGAGGGGAGCGAATAGCCGAAGGTGGTGGCCAGGGTGACCGGCAGCACCAGCTGCACCGGATCAAAGGCCGGGTTGTCCCGCGCCAGGCTGATCAGGATGGGTACAAACACGGCGGTGATGGTGGTGTTGTTGAGCAGGTTGGTCAAAAGCGCCGAGACGAACACCAGCAGCACCAGGCTCACCAGCAGGGGAGCCTCGGAGATCACCGGGCTGAGCAGGGCGGCGAACCAGTCGGTGACGCCGCTGCGGGTCAGGGTTTCGCCAAGGGAGAGGCCGGCGCCGATGATGAGGAAGATCCCCCAGCTCACCCCCTTGAGATCCTCCCAGTTGATGATCTCGCGCACCGCCAGATAGGAGACCGCAATGACCGCGACCATGGCCGAGGAGAGCAGGGTCGAGGGCAGGCCCAGGGCCGCTTCGAAGGTAGGCCCACCGATCCACAGGATGGCGGCGGCGGCCAGCAGCAGCAGGATCTCCCGCTCGGTGCGGCTCATCGGCCCCATCTCCTTGACCTGCTGGCGGGCCGGCTGCACGTCGAGCCGCTTGACCGGTACCGGGGCCAGCTTGACCAGGACCCACCAGGTCAGCGGGAAGATCAGCAGGAAGGCCGGCAGGCCGTACTTCATCCAGTCGAAAAAGGTCCAGGGGCCGATCTGCGCCAGAAAGCTGGAGGCCACCGCATTGGGGGCGGCGCCCATGATCGTCGCCATGCCGCCGAGGCTGGCGCTGTAGGCCAGCCCGAGCACCAGCAGCACCAGCAGGGCGCGGGCCTCCTCCGGGTCTTCGACTTGGCTGGAGATGGTCATGGCCACGGGGATGAGCATGGCGGCGGTGGCGGTGTTCTCGACCCACATGGAAAACACCGCAGCCAGCCCCATCAGCCCCAGCAGCACCATTTTCACCCCCCCGCCCGAGGCGACGATGACCGTCAGGGCGAGCCGGCGGGTCAGGCCGTGCTTGCGCAGCGCCTCGGCCATAAACAGACTGCCGAGGATGAGAAAAACCACCGGCCTCGAAAAGGTTTCGAGGGCTTGGGGGGTGGTGGCCACCCCCAGGGCCACCTGGGCCAGGGGGACCATCAGCGCGGCGATGGGCAGGGAAACCGGTTCCAGGGCGAGGATGGCTGCGGTAAAGGCGAAGGCCGCCAGCGCGCGGTGCCCCTCGGCCGAAAGGCCCGGCGGGGTGGGGAGCAGCAGGACGCCTAGGGTGATCGCCAGTACCAGGCCGAAACGTCCGAGCAGGGCGGCGCCCCCCCGCAGCCCGGTTTTGGCCCGGGGTTTCAGTACCCGGATCGGCTCGAGCTCCGCGTTTTCGCCCTCTTCCTTTGGCCCGGCCCGAAACGGCAGGCGGCGCAACAGCGGCTCCAGAAAGGTCAGCTCGCCCACCAGCAGGCGACCGGCAAAGCGGCGCAAACTGGAACCCATGCCGTCGGCCCGTCTTCCGCGCAAGGCAGCCACCGCCCTTCGGCATCGGGCGCACTCGGTCAAATGGGCGTCGGCCCTCCGGAGTTCCTCGGGGGACAGGCGCCCCCCAACATAATCGGCGGCAGCGACATGATTCTCGGTCATGACGTTTTCTTATCCTCAGCGAGGATGATGACGACCTCCTCGATGAGCACGGAATTGGGCAGCGACACCCGGCCGGCTTCGGTTTCGAGCGCCGCCTTGATGGGGCCGATGCTCTCCAGTCGGCCGGTGTAGTTCTGAACGCTCAGCATCTGGCCGGGGGCGAACTCCTCCCGGGCGTGCAGCCCGGCCATGATGTTACGGGCCAGGTCGCGGCTGCCCCAGCCAAACGCCACCGCCAGAGCCAGGGCCGCAGAGGCGATCAGGACGGTCGCGGTGGTGACCAGCAGAATGGTCTCCACCCCCAGCTGCCCCAGGGCCAGCACCACGACGAAGATCAGGATGACGTACCGGACTGCCTGCCCCAGGGCCAGCCCCCCCTTGATCCCGGCCTGCCCCGCCGAGGCCCCCAGCGCTTTCCCCACTACACGGGCCACCAGCCCACCCAGCAGCAGAATCAGTCCCGCGGCCAGCACCCTGGGCAGATAGGCGACCAGCTCCTCCAGGGTATCGGTCACTCCCCGCATTCCCAGGCTTTCGGCCGCCGCCAGGATGAAAACCAGCAGCACCAGCCAGAACACCAGTCGGGCGATCAGCTTCGATGCGGAGGGCTCCATCCCCATGTCCCTGAGAAACCGGGTGGCGCCCGCCCGTTCCGCCAGTCGGTCGAGTCGCAGTCGGCGCAGGAGCCCAGCGAGGATGGCCTGCACCAGGCGGGCCACCCCCCAGCCGACAATAAGCAAGAGAAGCACGGCCCCAAGGGTTGGAAGCCAGGCCATGATCTCGCTAAGAATCCGACGCAGCGTTTCCGTCCAGAATTCCGGTTCCCAGGGCATGAGCGTTCTCCTTATGGCGGGCCAAACATAGTTACTTTATAAGCCTTGATTAATTGTAGCATCCTGTCCATGCTCTTACAGAGGGGAACCGGCGTCGGTCTGCGGCTTCGATTTCGGTGTCCATAACGGGCGCCCTCAGAAGGGGAAGACCAGGGGGATCAGGGCGGTGGCCAGAATCCAGATGCCGAAATTGAGTGCCGTGCCGACCTTGGTGTAGTCGAAGAACCGGTAGCCGCCCGGGCCCATGACCAGAGCGTTGGACTGGTGACTGATGGGGGTCATGAAACAGGAGGAGGCGGCAATGGCCACTGCCATGAAGAAAGGTTTTGGACTTGCGGCCAGATCCACGGCGGTGTTGAAGGCGATGGGTGCAACCAGCACCGCGGCGGCGGCGTGGCTCATGACCTCGGTCAGGGCGAAGGTGATCAGGAACACCGCCCCGAGCACCATCCAGGGGCCGTAAGGGCCGACGCCGGTGATGATCTGGTCGGCCAGAAAGCGGGCCGCGCCGCTGTTCTCCATGGCCAGGCCGAGGGGCAGGGTGCCGGCGATCAGCATGATGATCGACCAGTCGATGCTCTCGTAGGCCTCGGTAAGGGTCAGGCAGCGGGTGAGCACCATGACCGCCGCCCCCAGGGTGGCGGAGAGCATGATGGGCAAAATCCCCAAAGCGGCCAGGACGATCACCCCGACCAGGGTGAGCAGGGCGATGGGGGCCCTGCGGGGATAGTAGGAGACGCTGGGCACCCCGCCCAACAGCAGAAATCCCCGTTGCCTGCCCAGGTACAGGACTTTTTCCTCGCGGCCCTGCAGCAGCAGCACGTCCCCGACGCGCAGCATCACATGGTCGACCTTTTTGACCACCGGCGCCCCCGCGCGCCAGAGGGCCAGCACGGTCAGCCCGTGGCTGTCGGCGAAGCGCACCTGGCGTAGGGTCTTGCCCACCAGTTCGCTCTGCTGGGTGAGGCTCGCCTCCACCACCACAATCTCCTCCTGCGACTCGATGTCGGTCGGGTTGTCCCGCTCGGGGACCACCTGCAGCCCCTTCTTCTTGCGGACTCTCAGAATGCCTTCGGGGTTGCCCTCCAGGAACAGGATGTCACCGACCCGCAGCTTGCGGTTACGGCGGGGCGCGGGGATCTTTTCCTTTTCCCGTAAAATCGCCCGCACTTTCAGATTGAAGTCGCTCTCCAACCCGCTGGCGGAGATCGCCTTGCCATCCAAAGGGGAGCCCTCCAGGATCTCCACCTCGGTGATGTACTCCTTGACCTGGTAGGCTTCGGTCAGGGTCCCCGCCTTGCGGGTCGGCAGCAGGTGCCGGCCGATGAAGGCCATATAAAGGGTGCCGGCGATCAGGATCGCCACCCCGACCGGAGTGAAGTCGAACATGGAGAAGCTCTCCCCGCTGTACTGCTCCATCAGGGCGTTCATCAGGATGTTCGGCGGGGTGCCGATGAGAGTGCAGACCCCGCCCATCAACGAGCCGAAGGCCAGGGGAATGAGCAGCTTGGAGGGGGGAATGTGCGCCTTGCGGCCCATGGAGATCACCAGGGGCATGAGCACGGCGGTGGAGCCGATATTGTTGATGAAGGCCGAAAAGCAGGCGACGGTGAGCATGATGACGATGATCAGGCGGGTTTCGCTGGCCCCCGCCACCTGCAGAAGCTTTTCGCCCAGTTTGCCGGTGGCGCCGGTGCTGGCGATGCCGGCGCTGATCACGAACATGGCCGCCACGGTGATCACCGCCGGGTTGCTGAAGCCGGAAAAGGCCTCTTCCACCGAGACCAGGCCGGTCAAGCCGACCGCCAGCAGCACCAGCAGGCTGACCAGGTCCATGCGGATCCATTCGGTGGCGAACAGTATGACAGCGACCGCCAGGATGGTCAGAACCAGTACGATTTCCATGGCTAAGCTTCTCCCTTGCCGGTACTGATCGAGCCGATGGGCTTGAGACGTTCCACCTCGATCAGGATCTTCCCGTTGCGAAAGACCGTTACCGTCCCAGTGGATGCACTGACGGCGACCGCGACCGCCGAGGTGGTGGCGGTGATGCCAGCGGCCGATTTGTGCCGGGTGCCCAGCCCCCATGGCAGTTGTTCCCCAAACTCGGACGGCTTCAGGTAAACTCCCGCCGCCTCGATCAACCCGTCGCCGCGGATAACGAAGGCGCCGTCAATGGCGGAAAATTCCTTGACCGTCTCGGTCAGCGCCGGATCGAGGACGTTGCGCTTTTCTTCGGAGTGACCATGAAAGGGGTTGAGGACCAGAGGGGTGCTGTGGGTCAGGACATTTTCCGTGTCGCCAAGAACGAAGATCGTCCCCACCGGCTTTCCCTCGCGCCCCTGGGAGCCGAGGGCCACAGCGATATCCAGGACCCGTTCGAAGACCAGGGGATTGACCTGGGCCCCCTCGCCATCGTGTTCGCCCATGGAAAATATTTCGTATTCCTCGCCGACTTCGAGAAAGACCATGGTGTCCACGGCCTGGTCCGCAGATATCCCGGTCAGGCAGATCAGGCGATCACCCTGCTCGAAGATGGAGCGGGATAACCCCAGCAGCACCGCGATTTTGATCTGCCCCAGTCGGGTCAGGCGCACCGCCGGAACCAGGATGACCTGGGCCGAGGTTTCCTTGAGCCGCTGGTAGGTCTCGCGCTCCCGAGTGACAACCACCACCATCTGACCGGCACTCTCTTCCAAAAAGGCCGCCAACTCGGCCACGCCGGCAAACACGTCGGCATATACCAGGATCGCCCGAGCTTTCAGGGCGCGGGCCATGCCCAGTGCATTGCGGAGAATCTTCTTGGTGACGTCCATGGATTGTTCTCTCTCCCGCCCCGGATCGGGCTCTGCCAGAGGGGCCGATAAACAGGAACCCGTCGCCGGCGGCAGGAGTTCTCGGATTCTTTGCAACATTTAAGGACATTATACAGAAAAAACCGTATCCCTAACCTTCCAGGGATTAGGCTATGAACTGACACCCCTCCTGAACGATGCTCTTCCCAGGCACGGTGAAAAAGCCATGAATGTTGCAGCGTTGCGTTTGGATTTTCCCGATAAACGGAAAAGCAGGGGCATGCATGATGCTTTGTTCGGCACCACCCAAACTCTCGGGCAAAGGGCCGGGGTTTACTCCCCGCCGCCCGGACGGATGACCAGGTGGCGTTTGGGCTCCTTGCCGCTGCTCTCGGCGAGCAGGCCGCGGCCGGCGATGAGCCGGTGCTGCATCTTGCGCAGGGCCGGCCGGCGCGGCGCCAGTTTGACCTCCACCCCCTCGGCGAGGGCGCGCCGGATGCCGGCCTCGGTTTCGGCCACCATTTCGTGCAGCTCGTCCCCCTCGATCCCTTCCAAAACGTGAAAGGCACGCTCCAGCAGGCGGCGCATCTCGTTGGCCGTGTTGCGCTTGATGAAGTGCAGCGCGGCGCCGGTCTTCTCCACCACCCGCCGCAGGCGCAGGTCGTCGCTGCGCGAGCGCAGCGCCAGGATCAAGTCGGCCTGCTCCGGTCCGCCCACGGTGCGGGCGTTGAGGTCGAGGCTGCGGATCACCCTTTCGAGCAGTTCGCGGGAGAGGGCGTAGGGGTAGATGCGTGCCGGACCCCGGTAGCCGGACCGTTCTTCTTCGGTGTCGGGCAGCATCTCGGGGGCGGCTTCGCGCACCTCCACGTGGATCTGGCCGTTGGCGGCCTGCTCCCGGCGTTCGCCGCGCGGCGCGACGCCGCGCAGCAGCTGGTCCACCGCCGCCGCGGTGTCGGGGTGCACCAGCACCTCGTCGCGATCGATCATCTCCACCACGATGTCGAAGGTCGGCGGAGCGCGGCGCTCGCTCACCGTCTTGGTGCTGCGCCGCCGGCGGGCCTCCTCGTCGCCGAGGGTCACCACCTGCACGCCCCCCACCAGGTCGCAGAGGGTGGGGTTCTTGATCAGGTTCTCCAGGGTGTTGCCGTGGGCGGTGCCGATCAACTGCACGCCGCGCTCGGCGATGGTGCGGGCCGCGCCCGCCTCGGCCTCGGTGCCGATCTCGTCGACGATGATTACCTCGGGCATGTGATTCTCCACCGCCTCGATCATCACCGCGTGCTGGCGCTCTACCTGGGGGACCTGCATGCGCCGGGCGCCGCCGATGCCGGGGTGGGGGATGTCGCCGTCGCCGGCGATTTCGTTGGAGGTGTCGACGATGACCACGCGACGGTGCAGATCGTCGGCGAGCACCCGGGCCATCTCCCGCAGCTTGGTGGTCTTGCCCACCCCCGGCCGCCCCAGGATCAGCAGGCTCTGCCCGGTTTCGATCAGGTCGCGCAGCAGTTCGATGCCGCCGAGCACCGCCCGCCCCACGCGCAGGGTCAGGCCGATGATCTGCCCCTTGCGGTTGCGGATCGCCGAGATGCGGTGCAGGGTGCGCTCGATACCGGCGCGGTTGTCGCTGCCGAATTCCCCCACCAGGTCGGTCACGTGGGCCAGGTCCTCGTGGTCGACCGGCTGCTCGGCGAGCCGCACCACCTCCCCGGCGAAACGCGCCTCGGGGGGCCGGCCGAGATCCATCACCACCTCGAGCAGATTGTCGAGATCGAGCCGCAGCAGGGCGGCCTGCAGCGGCTCGGGCAGGGTGGCGACCAGCAGCCGGATGTCTTCGCTGAAGGTGGGAAGCTGGGGACGTATGTTTTTCATAAATAGCCCTCGCCGGCGCCCGGCCCGGATGGCATCGATACCTCATTATAACGCTCCCCGCGGACGGGGCGAACCGGGGCCGGATCTGGGGCGCGGCGGGCAAACGAAAAGTGCCCACCCGCCAACGCGGATGGGCACTCTTCGCTCCAACTCAGGGGGCGCCTTCGACCCGGGGGCGGGGCGGGGCGGCTGCGGGTCACTTCCCGCGGATGGTGATGCACAGGCACTCGGCTTCGGCGAATACCGTCTCGCCGGAACAGATCCGCCCGTGCACCATCACCTTGCGGCCCTCGGTCGAGATTACTTCGCTCTCGATGGTCACCACCTGCTCCAGCGGCAGCAGGTTGCGGAAGCTCACGTTGAGGTTGCCCACCACGATCGGGTAGCCCGCCGCCCAGGCGGCCAGGCCGAGCACCTCGTCGAGGACCGCGGCCATGGCGCCGCCGTGGGCATGGCCGGGCGGCCCCTCGGTCTCGGGGCCGAACCAGATGCGCGCCCGCAACTGCTGGTCAGGGTCGCGGTAATAGCGGACCCGATAACGGTTCCCGTCGGGTTCGCCGGAGACGAACCGCAGCGACGCACCCACCAGGGAAGGGGCATCGAAGGCGACCCACCCGGCGTCCCCGCTCAGGTCGACGGGCGGGCAGGTCTCGGCGGAACTGCACTTGCTGGTTGCTGCTTCCACGGGCGTTTCTCCTTGAATCGGGGGATCATGGCCTTTTTTGCCGGGCCCAGCCATCGGCATGTTCCGCACAATAGCAGACTCCTTGCCCCAAGGTAAACAGTTTGAAACCTTGGGGGGAGGACCCCAGATGGGAACTCACCCTCCTTGCGCTCAGCAGCAGCTGTCGACCAGCCCCCCGTCGACCCGGTGAGCGGCGCCGGTGGTCGCGTCAGCCAGCGGCGAGCAGAGGTAGGCCGCATGGTTGGCCACTTCCTCGGGGGCGGCAAAGCGCCTGATCAACGAACCGGGCCGGGCACTGCGGAAAAAATCCTCTTTCATCTGCTCCACGGCAATGCCCCGCTCCTGGGCCAGGCGCCCGACGAATTCGGCCACCCCTTCGGTCCAGGTCGGCCCGGGCAACAGGGCGTTCACCGTCACCCCGGTCCCGGCCAGGGTCTTCGCCAGGCCGCGGCTGACCGCGAGCAGGGCGGTCTTGGTCATGCCGTAATGGACCATCTCCACCGGGATGTTGATCCCCGACTCGCTGGAGATGAACAGGATGCGCCCCCAGCCCCGCTCGCGCATCCCGCCCATGGCCTCGCGCGAGCAGCGGACCGCGGAAAGCACGTTGAGGTTGAAAAATCGCAGCCAGTCCTCGTCGCTGATCAGTTCGAAGGGTTTGGGCTCGAAAATCCCGAAATTGTTGACCAGGATGTCGATGGGGGCGATCTTGCGGGCCGCCGCGAACAGCCCCCGTACCCCTTCGGCGCCGGAGAGGTCGGCGGCCACCGCATGCACCCTGCCCGGGTGCCCCAGGTCGGCGGCGACCCGTTCGGCCTTCTCCCGGTTGCGTCCGTTGATCACCACCTGGGCCCCTTCGGCCGCCAGGCGGGCGGCGATGGCCTTGCCGATCCCGTCGGTGGAGCCGGTGACGATCGCCAGTTTATCCTCGAGTTTCAGGTTCATCGGTCTTCCTCCATGGCGCGCTGGGAGCTCCGGGCGGCCTCAGCGCCGCTCCGCGCCCCCGCCTGCGGCAGGCTCATCCTGCCAGGTGCAAAGGATGTTCTCCTCGAGCCAGGCCAAATCTCCGGCCAGCACCGAGCGGGCCAGGGCGTAATTGCGGCGGTCCTGGTTGAGATAGAGCGCCCGGCGATAGCCGGCGATGCGCCGCCGCGCCTGGCGGCAGAAGTTGTCGGCCAGTTCCGCGGCCCCCGGCGGGGCCTGGGGGCTGAGCGCCCGCGACAGGGCGGCCCCCATGGCAAACAGCTCCACGCCGGTATCGACGATGCGTCCCAGCACCAGCTGCCGTTTCTGCAGCCCGCTGCCGTGGCGCAGCATCATGTGAAACAGGTCGCGACCCAGCCGCCGGGCCGCGTGGTGCAGGTAGCGCAGGTGCCCCTTGAGCAAAGCGGGGATGGCGAGCCCTTCGGGATAGGCGTGGCCGGGCCAGAGCAGCCCGGCGTACCAGCGCGGGTAGAAACGCAGCGCTTTTTGCAGATCGAGCCGGTTGCTCAGGGGGGTGATCCCGGTCGCCTCGAGGTGGGGGTCGAGGGCTTCGCGGGCGATGAACAGGCGCAAAATCTCGCTGGTCCCCTCGCCGATCAGATAGAGGCGGGCGTCGCGCAGCATCCGCTCCACCGGCATCGGCTGTTCGCCTCGGGCGCGCAGGCTGTCGGCGGTTTCGTAGCCGCGTCCGCCGCGCACCTGCAGGGTGGCATCCAGAGCCCGCCACATCGCCTCGCTGCAGAAGAGCTTGTCGGCCGCCGCCTCCAGGCGCAGGTCCATCCCCCCGCCGTCCTGGTAGGAGGCCGCCAGCCAGGCCAGGCTGTCGACGGCATAGGTGTCGGCGGCGATGCGGGCGATCTTGGCTGCCACGGCCTCGTGCTGGCCGATAGGGGCCCCCCACTGGCGCCGCTGGTTGCCCCAGTTGCGGCAGATGGCCAGACCGTGCTTCATCACCGCGCTGCAAAAGGCGGGAATCGACAGCCGGCCGACGTTCAGGGTGCGCAACGCCAGGCGCAGCCCTTCACCGATGCCGCCCAGGAGATCCTCCCTGGGCACCCGAACGTCGTTGAAGGCAATCAGCCCGTTCTGGATCCCCTTGAGCCCCATGAAATCGCAGCGGTGCTCGACCTTGAGGCCTGGCGAGTTGCCCGCGACGATGAAGGCGCTGATCTCGGGGCGCGCGGCGGCCGGGTCGTTGCTGCGCGCGGTGACGATCAGCAGTTCGGCGATGGGGCCGTTGGTGGTCCAGAGCTTGCGGCCGTTGAGCAGCCAGGCCGAGCCGTCCTCGCTGAGGGTGGCGGTGGTGGTCATCTGCGAGGGGTCGGAGCCGACCCCCGGCTCGGTCAGGGCGAAGGCGCTGAGTGCGCCGGCGGCGAGCCGGGGCAGGTAGCGCCCCTTCTGCTGCTCGCTGCCGAACATCAGCAGCGGCTGCGCCACGCCGATGCTCTGGTGGACCGACAGCAGCAGGGCCGTGGACCCGCAGTGGCTGGCCACCAGGTGCAGAATGCGGTGGTAATTGCGCTGGCTCAACCCCAGCCCGCCGTAGCGCCCGGGGATCTTGATGCCGAACAGGCCGAGCTGGCTGAGCCCCTCGATCACCTCGGCGGGGACGTTCTTTTCCCGGTCGATGCGGTCGGCATCGACCCGCTCCCGCAAAAAGGCGCGCAGCTTCTGAAGCAGCGCGTCGCCGGCGGCCTTATCCGCCGGCTCCTGCTCGGGCCAGGGAAACAGCAACTCGTTGTGCAGCCGCCCCATGAATAGCTCACCGAGAAAGCTCGGCTTTTGTCCTTGGGCCTCCCGCGCCGTCTCGGCCAGGTCCATGGCGCGCCTGGCGTCGCTGCCCGTATCGCGCAAGTCCTCTTTCATTTCGCTTGATCCTCGTCAGTGCCGACCCTCCCAAAGATTAAACACGAATCGCTGAACTCCGGCCGGGCACCTTCCCTGGGAATTCCGGGAGATAGGGGTTGAAGGTTCCGGCTCTCGATGCGGTCGGCAGGCATCGGCTTCCTGTTTAAAGATAGCAGGAATTTATCCTTTGGGCAGGGCGGGCGGCAGGGTCGGGGGCGGGTTGCGAGGCGAACCCGGAGGGCAGGGGGGGCGATGAAAAACGGGGCAGGCCGAAAAGGGCCTGCCCCGTTGCTGGTGCCTGGGCGCGGAGAATGTCCGCCGCTTACTTGCGTTCGCGCAGGATGCGCAGCATGCGCCGCAGCGGCTCGGCGGCGCCCCACAGCAGCTGGTCGCCGCAGGTGAAGGCCGAGAGGTACTGGGGGCCCATCTTCATCTTGCGCAGCCGCCCCACCGGTACGCTGAGGGTGCCCGAGACCGCGGCGGGGGTCAGCCGGGCCAGGCTGTCGGCCTTGGTGTTGGGGACCAGTTCGACCCACTGGTTGTCGTTGCTGATCAGGTCCTCGAGCTCGCCAATAGGCACGTTCTTGTTCAGCTTGATGGTGATCGCCTGGCTGTGGCAACGCATGGCGCCCACGCGCACGCAGAGCCCGTCGACGGGGATCGGCTTTTCGGCGCCGAGGATCTTGTTGGTCTCGGCGTAGCCTTTCCATTCCTCGCGGCTCTGGCCATCCTCGACCTCGCGGTCGATCCAGGGCAGAAGGTTGCCGGCCAGGGGGAAGCCGAACTCTTTTTTCGGCAGCTCGTTGCCGCGCAGCTGCTCGGTGACCTTGCGGTCGATATCGAGGATCGCCGACCCCGGATCCTGGAGCAGCGACGCCACCGAGCCGTGCAGCACGCCCATCTGGCTGAGCAGCTCGCGCATGTTGGGGGCACCGGCGCCCGAAGCGGCCTGGTAGGTCATGGAGCTGACCCATTCCACCAGCCCGGCGCGGAACAGCCCGCCGAGACCCATCAGCATCAGGCTGACGGTGCAGTTGCCGCCGATATAGTCCTTGACCCCACCGGCCAGGGCCTTGTCGATGACCTGGCGGTTGACCGGGTCGAGGATGATGACGGCGTCATCGGCCATGCGCAGGGTGGAGGCGGCGTCGATCCAGTACCCCTGCCAGCCGGCCTTGCGCAGCTCGGGGTGAACGGCCTTGGTGTAATCCCCCCCCTGGCAGGTGATGATCACGTCGAGCTTCTTCAGCTCGGCGATGTCTTCGGCCTTTTTCAGGGTCCCCGCGCCCATCGGCGCAGGCTGCCCGGCCTGCGAGGTGGAGAAGAAGACCGGCTCGATCCCCTGGAAATCGTTCTCTTCCTGCATGCGTTGCATCAGGACCGACCCGACCATGCCGCGCCAACCGACAATCCCGACTTTCATTTAATAACTCCTTGTTGGGGGGTTGATTTTTCAGAAATTGGAGTATAGCCGAAAGCCGGAAAAAATTGAAGGGGCCACAGGGGCGATGTTGGAAAAAATAAATGGGCTGGTATTTCTCCCCCTCCTCCGGGGGGGGGGATAATCAGCCGGGGCGGGGCGCGAACAGTTCGTCCAGGGTGTCGAAATCGAAGCGGAACTCAGCCAGCGAGCGGACCAGGTCGAGCTTTTCGGTGTCCTCGGCGGTGAGCTTGGAGACGTCCTCGGTGATGAGCTTGTAAAGCTCGGCGGTGGTGTGTTTCTGGGCCCTCAGGTAGGGGATGTTGCTGCGGTCGAGGATCTGCTGGGTGATCTTGCTCACCGGCAGGATGCCGGGGATGATCAGGCCGACGATCTTTTCGCGGTATTCGGGGATCTGGTACATGTTGGCCAGGGTCACCAGCAGCTCGTCCCGGCTGCTGGTGACGATCAGCCCCGTCGCCTCCTTGAGCAACTCGGCCACTCGCTGGGTGGAGGCGGCGCCGATCTGCACGTGGTGGACGATGCGCTTGGCTTCGCGTTTGTTGCCGTTGAGCGGCAGGTCGAGAATCCGGCCGATGCGCCCCAGGGTCGGGTTGGCCAGCACCGGCTGGTAGTTGAAGCCGCCCAGCACCGGAAAGGGTTCGCCGGCGAAGGCCCGGCGCAGGTAGTCGAGGGTGATGTCACGCTTTTCCGGGATCAGCTTGTTGGGCAGAATCGCCCGCACCTCGGCGCCCTGCTTCTCGAAGATGGCCAGGTTGGCGTAGACCGAATCGATGACGTTGCCGATGCCGCCGCCGGTCACCATCAGCACCGGGGCATCGAGCATCCTGGCGATATGGGCGTTGGAGAGCCTGAGCACCGAGCCGACCCCGGGGTGCCCCGACCCCTCGATGATGATGAGTTCGCAGCGCTTCTCCAGTTCCGCGCAGGCGTGAACGATCCGCTGGCGCATTTCGCCCGGGTCGAGCTGGCCGTCGAGTACCTGGCGGGTGGTATGGGGGTGGACCACCACCGGCGACATGTAACGCAGATCGCGGGTCAGCTTGAAGACCTGGGCCATCAGCGCCGCATCCTTGTCGACGTCGACGCCGTTGAGCACCGCCGGCTTGGGCCCCAGCGGCTTCATGAAGCCGACCTTTTTGTATTTTTTCTGCGCCAGGTGCATCAGCGACAGGCTGACGGTGGTTTTACCGCTGTTCTGACCGGTGGCGGCGATGAAGATCTTGCGGGCCATGGAGGACTCCTGGGGACACGGAATCGTAAAAAAACTGCTGTTTCGGGAATTCTTTTGCTGAATCCTATTTTTACAAATCGGTATTAATTGTGACTTCAGGTTCTCTTTTACCACGAAGGACAGGAAGTTCACGAAGAAAAGCATTGCAGTTCTTCCTTCGTGTCCTTCGTGCTCTTCGTGGTGGATAAGGTCTTTAGCGGACGCCTTGAAGGGCGCGGGTTTCCCCAACGTCCACTTCGCTCCGGCGGCGTCACACGGGGCGGGGTAGAATATCCATTTTATAGCCTAGCAGGCCCAAATGCGTTTTCCAGAAAAACTGCGGATATGCGTTTTCACCGTGCCCACGGCCGGGCGTCGATGACCTGCAGCACCTGCCCCGGCTCGCGCTCCACCGCAACCTCCATCCGCCCGGGGTCGAAGCGGTAGCCGAGAAAGCAGTGCGGACGGGGGCTGTGCAGCACCGCCTCGTTGAAGATGACGGCGCTGGTCCCCGCGCAGCGGGCCGAGGGGGCGAGCAGGCCGGGGTGCCCCTCGCGGTGGATGCGCCGGCCGATCTCCTGGGTGAAGGCGTATTCGTCGGCGACCAGCAGGGGGAATTCCTTGCGCTTTGCCGAGAGATCGATGAGCAGTGCCCGGCAGTGCACCAGGTAAACGGCCCGCTCGCGGTAGACCGGCTCGTCGACCCCTTCAATGCCGGCGATGTCGAGCACCGTGTGGTAGACGGTCTCGTAGATGCTGGTTTCCAGCTCGAGCGCCCCGTACCAGAGGCCGTAGGTTCCGTCGCCGTAGCGGCTGGCCATGAACGGTTCGGTCTCGAAGGGATAGCCGATGGCGGTGGTGTAGTGTAAGCCGCGGTGGATGATGCCCGTGGGAATTTCGCCGCGAATGCGCATCTCGGCTTCGCAGGCCAGCGCCGAGAGCTCCGGATCGCCGCCGCTCAGGTCGTCGAACAGATCCTCGGGTTGGCGCAGCGAGACGATGTTGCGGTACAGATCCCCGTCGAGATCGCGGGTTTTCCCATATAGCCCCTTCATCAGCGGCCGCGCTGAAAATCGAGGTAGCGGCAGACCTTGGCGATGCCGATGATCCCATCTTTCTTCATCACCTCGAGTGGCGCGAGGTTGGCGAAGGCCTGGTTGCGGCGGCTGACCCAGCTGTAGCGCAGCTGCTCGTTGCGGGGGTAGAGCAGCCGCAGTGCCTTGTGGATGGCCAGCAGCCAGCCGACCCGGTCGAGCACGTCGCGGCTGCCGGGGAGCGGTTCGCCCTTGCGGTAGCGGGTGAGCAGCGCGCGGCTGGTGGGGCTGAGGCCGAGCAGGTTGAGCTGGTCGTTGGTGCTCAGCCCCCAGCGGTCGAAGAGGTTCATCACCAGGGTGGCGAGCTGTCGCCGGCTTTCCACGCTGCCCAGGTCGATGGTCTCCGGTTCCTGCCGATGTGCCAGTGGCATGAGATTTCCTTTCCGTTCACAGCTTCTTTCTGTTTATAATTATACATAATATGTTTTTCTGTCAACGGGCCTGGTTTGCCAATGGTTGGAACCCGGCGGCTGTACGGGTAGAATTATAGGACCGGTGGGAACGAAAAAAGGAGCATGTCATGGCCTACGACGAGACGCTGGCCGGCCGGGTGCGGGCCGAACTGATCGAGCGGGACGGGTACGTGGAGAAGAAGATGTTTGGCGGCATCTGCTACCTGCTGCACGGCAACATGGCCTGCGGAATCGTGCGCGACCTGCTCATCGTGCGGGTCGGTCCGCAGAAATACGGCGCGGCCCTCGAACTGCCCCACGCGGGCGTTTTCGATTTCACCGGCCGGCCGATGACCGGCTGGGTGCAGGTCGCCCCGCCGGGCTGCGCCGCCGACGCCGAGCTGCGGGCCTGGGTGGCCCGGGGCGTGGCCTACGCCCTGTCGCTGCCGCCCAAATAAGAAGGAGGGGAAGATGGAACATCCCAAACACGTCGTCGTGGTCGGCTGCCTGATCCGCAACCGGGCCGGGGAGGTGCTGCTGATCCGCCACCCGCGGCGTGGCTGGGAGATCCCCCAGGGGCGGGTGGAGGAGGGAGAGGACCTGGTCGCTGCCGCCCACCGCGAGGTACTCGAGGAGGCCGGCGTGGAGATGAACCTGGGGCCGCTGGCGGCGGTCTGGTCGATGACCGCCTCGCCCGCTTCGATCATCTTCAATTTCCTCGCCGACTATCGGGGCGGCGAGCTCAGGCCGAGCGAGGAAAGCCTGGAGCTCGGCTGGTTCTCCGCCGAGGAGGCCCTGGGCTACGTCACCCACCCGGTGAACCTCGACCGGCTCAGAACCCTGCTGGCCTATTCCGGGAGCGTCGTCTACCGCGCCTACGCCCCCAAGCCCTACCAGGTGCAGGTGGAGGCTGTTTTCAGCTCCATCTAAAGAGGTATTCAGGGGCTACGGCATTGCCGCTTGCGCGGATGTGCAGCTTGTGCTAACTAAGCCGGATCGCGCAATCCATCATCATCTCAGGAGAGTCCCATGAGCTACAGCGCCCCCGAGCAGTTCGCCAACGTCACCGTCGCCTGCAAGGCCAATATCTACTTTGACGGCAAGGTGGTCAGCCACGCTCTCACCCTGGCCGACGGCAGCAAAAAGACCCTCGGCCTGATCTTCCCCGGTTCCTTCAAGTTCGACACCGCCGCACCCGAGCGCATGGAGATCATCGCCGGCGAATGCCGGGTGCGTCTTGCCGGCCAGGGCGACTGGATCGGCTTCGCCGCCGGCACCTGGTTCGACGTGCCGGGCAACTCATTTTTCGAAATCGTCGTGGAGAGCGGCATCGCCGAGTACGTCTGTTCTTTCGGCTGAGTCTCAGCCGGGTGGCGGCAGCGGAAAATCCGGCGGAAAAAACAGGAGGGACGGCCCGTTGGTCGTCCCTTTCGGTTTTAACCTTGCAGAAAAGCGCCCAACGTGCTAACAGTGCGGCACTTTTTTTCTTCGGAGTTTCAACATGATCCACCTGACCAGCATATCCAAGCAGCACGGTTCCCAGGTCCTTTTCAAGGACGCCAGCTTCCAGATCCTGCCCGGTTCCCGCAACGGGCTGGTCGGCCCCAACGGGGCCGGCAAGACCACCATATTCCGCCTGATCACCGGCGAGGAGGAGCCCGACAACGGCCAGATCTCCTGCGCCAAGAAGACCGTGATCGGCTATTTTTCGCAGGATGTCGGCGATATGTCGGGCCGCTCGGCCCTCGAAGAGGTGATGGCCGCCTCGGCCAGAACGGTGGCCTTGGGCGAGGAGATCCGCGCCATGGAGGCCGCCATGTGCGAGCCGATGGGGGACGACGAACTGGCGGCGCTGCTCGAGCGCTACGGCGACGCCCAGGAGGAGTTCGAGCACCGCGGCGGCTACGACCTCGAGGCCCGGGCCCAGGCGGTGCTCACCGGCCTCGGCATCGGTCCCGACGCCTATAACCGGCCGGTGGAGAGCTTCAGCGGCGGCTGGAAGATGCGCATCGCCCTGGCGCGCATTCTGACCCTGAACCCCGACGTGCTGCTGCTCGACGAGCCGACCAACCACCTGGACGTCGAGTCGATCGTCTGGCTCGAGGAGTGGCTCGCCAGCGAGTACAAGGGCGCGCTGCTGATGACCAGCCACGACCGCGACTTCATGAACCGCATTGTCACCACCATTGTCGAGGTGGCCAACAAGACCGTTACCACCTACAGCGGCAACTACGATTTCTACCTGCGGGAGCGCGAGATCCGCCGCGAGCAGCTGCTGGCCAGCCACCGCCGCCAGCAGGAGATGCTGGCCAAGGAAGAGGAGTTCATCGCCCGTTTCGCCGCCCGTGCCTCCCACGCGGCGCAGGTGCAGTCGCGGGTGAAGAAGCTCGAGAAGATCGAACGCATCGAGATCCCGCCCGAGCAGAAGACCATCAAGTTCGAGTTCGCCGAACCGCCGCGCAGCGGCGACGACGTGGTGGCCATGCAGGGCCTGGCCAAGACCTGGCAGCTCCCCGAGGGAGGCGATAAGTCGGTGTTCGGCGGGGTGTCGGGGCTGATCCGGCGCCAGGAGAAGATCGCCGTGGTCGGCGTCAACGGCGCCGGCAAGTCGACCTTCCTGAAGGTGCTCGCCGGCGAAACCGAGCCCACCTCGGGAACCGTGAACCTGGGGGCCAGCGTCAACCTCGGCTACTTCAGCCAGCACGCCATGGATGTGCTCGACCCGAAACGGACCGTCTTCGAGACCGTGCAGGACGCCATCCCCCAGGCCTCCATCGGCGTGGTGCGCAACCTCTGCGCCGCCTTCCTGTTCCAGGGCGACGACGTCGACAAGCGCATCGACAAGCTCTCCGGCGGCGAGAAGAGCCGGGTGGTGCTGGCGACCCTGCTGGCGCGGCCGATCAACCTGCTGGTGCTCGACGAGCCGACCAATCACCTCGACATCCAGTCCCGCGAGATCCTGCTCGAGGCCCTGCAGAAGTTCGCCGGCACCGTGGTGCTGGTCAGCCACGACCGCCACTTCCTGCGCTCCCTGGTGGGCCGCGTCTTCGAGATCGACCACGGCGAAATGCGGGTCTACGAGGGGGATTACGAATACTACCTGCACAAGACCGGCCGCGACAGCCGGGCAGCCTGAGAGGCACCATGTACCAGATCGGACGCATCAATACCCTGAAAATCAATCACCTCGACGAGAAGGGGGCCTGGCTGCAGGCCGGCCGCCACCAGATCCTGCTCCCGAAGGCGGAAGTTCCCACCGGGGCCGCCGCGGGCAAGCGGCTCGATGTGTTTCTCTGCCGCGACAAGGAGGGGGACGTGGTCGCCACCCTCAAGCGCCCCCTGGCCCAGGAGGGGGAGTTCGCCCTGCTCAAGGTCAGGCAGGTCACCTCCTTCGGGGCCTTTCTCGACTGGGGGATGGAAAAGGACCTGCTGGTCCCCTTCGGCGAGCAGCCCGAGCGGATGCAGGTCGGGCGCAAGTACCTGGTAAAGATCTGCCTCGACTCCCTGGGGCGGCTGGTCGGCACCGCGCGCATCGACAAGTGCCTGGAGGCCGAGCAGATCGACCTGCGCGAGGGGGAGGAGGTCGAGCTGATTCTCTGGCAGTTCACCGACCTGGGAGCCAAGGTGATCGTCAACGACCTCTACCAGGGGCTGCTCTACAAGGACGAGATCCGCAGCGGGCTCAAGCGCGGCGACCGGCTCAAGGGGGTGGTCAAGCACCTCCGCGAGGACAACAAGATCGACGTCACCCTGCGCAAGGGGGGGAAGGAGGAGACCGAGGGGGCCATGGCGGTCATTCTCGCCGCCCTGGAAAAGAGCGGTTCGCTCCCCCTCCACGACCACAGCCCGCCGGAGCAGGTTCGCCAGGTGCTGGGGATGAGCAAGAAGACCTTCAAAAAGGCCGTGGGCGGGCTCTACAAGGCCGGCCGCCTCGAGCTGAGCGGCGAGGGGATCCGTCTGAAGCGCCCCTGACCCGCCACTGGCCAAAGGCTGAAACGACAAAGGCGACCCCGAGGGGCCGCCTTTGCTTGTTCCTGGCTTCTAATTGGTCAGACGATTTCGACCAACTCGATCTCGAAGGACAGATCCTTGCCGGCCAGCGGGTGGTTGGCGTCGATGGTCACCTTCTGCTCGTCGACGGCGGTCACCGTGACCATGACCGGCTGGCCGTCGCCGCCCTGGGCCTGCAGCTGCATGCCGACCTCGGGGGTCAGCCCCGGCGGGAGCTGGCTGCGCTCGACCGCGATGACGATCTCTTCGCGGTGCGGGCCGTAGGCCTGCTCGGCGGGGATGTTCACGGTGCGGGTTTCGCCCACGGTCATGCCGACGACGCCCTGGTCGAACCCTTTGATGAGCTGTCCCCCGCCCACGGTGAACTCGAGGGGGTCGCGCTCGCGGGAGCTGTCGAAGACCGTCCCGTCGGCCAGGGTTCCGGTGTAGTGGACCTTGGCGGTGTCGCCGTTTTTAAGCTGTGCCATGCTGTCTCCTTTGTGTCTGGCGTTGGATTTATCTAGCTACCCTAGCAGATCGACCCGGCACAAGGCAAATTTGCCTGCTGAGACCCTGCTCCGCTGCCGGCCCTTGACAGCGCTTCCCCGCTGCTGGTATGGTGGCTCCAGTTCAAGCTGTTCCCGGAAAAAACGAAGCCATCGTAAGCCCCGGAATGTCTCCCGGGGCTTTTTTTGTAGTTCCTGAAAATCATTAAGGATTCAAACATTTGATCAATTTCGATGCATTTCAGCTCCACCCCAAGGTGGCCGCAGGCGTCAGCGCTGCCGGCTACACCACCCCCACCCCGATCCAGACCAGGGCCATCCCCATGGTCATGCAGGGCCGCGACGTCATGGGCCTGGCCCAGACCGGCACCGGTAAGACCGCGGCCTTCGGTCTGCCGATCCTGCATCGGTTGATGCAAGGGCCGCGCGGCCATGTCCGCGCTCTGGTCATTGCCCCGACCCGCGAACTGGCCGAGCAGATCCACCAATCGATCAGCAGCCTCGGTGCCCAGACCCGCCTGCGCGGCCTCACCGTCTACGGCGGGGTGGGGATTAACCCCCAGGTGGAAAAACTGCGGCGCGGGGCGGAAATTGTCGTCGCCTGCCCGGGGCGTCTGCTCGACCACATCGGCCAGGGGACCATCGACCTCTCCAGGCTCGAAGTGCTGGTGCTCGACGAGGCCGACCAGATGTTCGACATGGGCTTTTTCCCAGACATCCGGCGGATTCTCAAGAGCCTGCCGCGCCAGCGCCAGACCCTGCTGTTCTCGGCCACCATGCCCGAAGAGATCCGCAAGCTGGCGCATGAAGTGCTCAGCGACCCCGCTACCGTGCAGGTCGGCACCGTGGCCCCGGCGGTCACCGTCAGCCATGCCCTCTACCCCGTCGAGCAGCATCTGAAGACCCCTCTGCTGCTCGAGCTGCTGCAGCACACCGATACCGAGTCGGTGCTGGTATTCACCCGCACCAAGCACCGCGCCAAGCGTCTCGGCGAACAGCTCGGCAAAGCCGGGTACCGGGCGGCCTCGCTGCAGGGGAATCTGTCCCAGAATCGCCGTCAGGAAGCCCTGAACGGGTTCCGCAGCGGCACGTTCCAGATCTTGGTGGCCACCGATATCGCCGCCCGGGGCATCGACGTCAGCCAGGTCTCCCATGTCATCAATTACGACATCCCGGACACCCCCGAGGCCTACATCCACCGCATCGGCCGCACTGGCCGGGCCGCGCGCAGTGGCGATGCCTTCACCCTGGTGACCGGCGAGGACGCCGGCATGGTCCGTTCTATCGAAAAGGTCCTCGGCGCTGCTCTCGAGCGACGCCTCCTGGCTGGTTTTGATTATTCGGTCGTCGCGCCCCCCCGGGCCGAAGGACCCGCGGGCCGGCCCCGCCGGGCCGCCCCGGTGTCTGCCAAAGAGAACGCGGCCGGCCAACCTCGCCGAGCGGGGGACTCCCCCCGCCCCGGCCGAGGCGGCAAGGGCGGCGGTCGCGGGCGCAGCGCCTCGGGGCGCTCGCGTCGCGGGACCGGAAACAACCAGCCCAGTAAGGGGTTGGAAAAATAATGTTCTAAAAAAATACCAGTTAAGAAAAAAACATCTTGCTTTTTGATGGATACCTGTCATATAAAACAAAAAGTTAGGCATGCTGGGTAAGGGATGGGACGCCGGGCTGGAAGGGCCGGTCCATGAAAAAAAGAAGGCAAGCCGCACAGGCAAATGGGGCCCTGCGGTTTTTTCTTTGGCGTCTTGTTCAACCACGCATGCAAAAAAGGCTCAACAGGAATTGAGCGAGCAAAAGGAGCAGAAAATGGCAGAAGGTAAAGTTAAGTGGTTCAATGACGCAAAAGGTTTTGGTTTCATCGAGCAGGACAACGGTCCTGACGTTTTCGTGCACTTCTCGGCGATTCAGTCCGAAGGCTTCAAGTCCTTGGCCGAGGGCGAGCGCGTAAGCTTCGACGTTCAGTCGGGCGCCAAGGGCCCCCAGGCCGCCAACGTGCGGAAAATCTGATTTTTCGTACAGCATTAGCGCACTCAAAAAGCCCCGAAGGCAACTTCGGGGCTTTTTTTATCTCTGCTCGCAGAAGTCCTCATGATTGACAAGTCTTCCCGCTGGCCGTTTCACTACGGCTGGGTGATCGTACTTACCGGTGCCCTGACACTTTTCGCCTGCCTGGGGCTGGCCCGTTTCGCCTTCGGCATGCTGCTGCCGGCCATGCGCGAGGGGCTCGGCCTGAGCTATGACCAGATGGGGTGGACCCGCACCGGCAATTTTGTCGGGTACCTGGTTTCCGTGGCCCTGGCTCCGCTTCTGATCAGGCATTGGCGGCCCCGGGCGACGATGGTTTTCGGGCTGCTGCTGATTGCCCTGTGCATGCTGGGGATCAGCATCTGTCACGGGTTGCTGCCGGTGGTGTTCCTGTATGCCCTGGTCGGGGTCGGCAGCGGCTTTGCCAACATCCCGGTGATGGTGCTGGTCTCTCACTGGTTCCGGCGCGAGCGCCGGGGGCGGGCTGCGGGGATGATGGTCATGGGCAACGGCGCGGCCATCATCTTCTCCGGGATCCTGATCCCGTGGCTGAACCGCCTGCTGGGCCCCCAGGGGTGGCGCACCGGTTGGCTGGTGCTGGGGCTGATCACCTTGGCGGCCGGCCTGTTGGCGGCGGTCCTGGTGCGCAACGACCCGGCGGAGATGGGCCTGGAACCCGTTGGGCGCAAAGTTCCCCTGCCGACTGCCCTGGTCGAGGAGCAGAGGGAGGCCGGCAGCGGCCGCATCCTGGCCCAGCTGGGGTTGCTCTACCATATTTTCGGGGCCACCTACATGGTCTATGGCACGTTCATCGTGACCACCATGGTCGTGGAATTCGGCTTTGCCGAGGCCAGGGCCGGCATGTTCTGGTCCTGGGTGGGGTTTTTCAGCCTGTTCTCCGGGGTCGGCTTCGGGACGCTTTCCGACCGGGTCGGCCGCAGGGGCGGGCTGGGAGTGGTCTTTGCCATCCAGACCCTGGCCTACCTGCTGGCCGGTTCCGCGGCGGGCGAAGCAGCCCTGCTGCTTTCGGTGATGCTGTACGGCCTCTCGGCCTTTGCCATCCCGACCATCATGGCGGCAGCGGTGGGCGACTACCTGGGGCTTGCCCGCGCTCCGGCGGCTTTCTCCCTGATCACCGTATTCTTCGCCATCGGCCAGGCCCTGGGCCCGGGCGCCGCCGGGCTCGCGGCCGAAGCGGCCGGCAGCTTCACCATCAGTTTCCTGGCCGCCGCGGCGCTCACCGCCTGCGGCGCGCTGCTGACCTTGCTGCTCCCCCCGCAGGGCGCAAAAAAGGGGGGGCGGGCCTGATTGGCCTGCCCCCCCCGGTTCTTACCGATTACCAGTGCCCCCCCGGTCGGGTGATCGGATGAGAGTACTTGCTTGGGGAGTGCTCCTTCTTGCCGACCCGGTAGAGTCCAAAGGCTAGCAGCGAGACGGCCGCCAGCACCGCGCACACCTTCAACAGATTTTTCAGCGCATTCATGGCCGCCCCTTTCCGGTCCAGACTCAGGTGAAAGTCAGCATCCGCTCGAAGTCCATCGAATTGGTGACCCGCTTGGCGCTCTCCAGGGTGATGATGTTGCGCTGGCAGAGCTGCAGCAGGTGCTGGTCGAGGGTCTGCATGTGGTACTGGACGCTGCCGTTTTCGATGTGCTTCTTGATTTCGTCCAGGCGCCCCTCGCGGATGCAGGCTTGGATGGTGGTGGTCGTGCGCATCACCTCGACTACGGGGATGACCTGCTCGCCGGTCTTGTCCTTGATCAGGCGCATGGAGACGGTGGCGACCAGGATGTCCGCCAGGCGCTGGCGGATGATTTCCTGGGCGTCGGGCGGAAAGTAGCCGACCATGCGGTTGATGGTGGAGGCCGCGTTCTGGGTGTGCAGGGTTGAGAAGACCAGGTGTCCTGTCTCGGCCGCCTTGATGCAGGCGTCGATGGTCTCGAGGTCGCGCATTTCACCGACCATGATCGCGTCGGGGTCCATGCGCAGGGCGGCCTTCAGGGCACTGCTGAAGTTCTCGGTGTCGATCCCCACCTCGCGTTGGATGATGCAGCTTTTCTGCGAGGTGAAGAGAAATTCGATGGGATCCTCGATGGTGATGATGTTGTAGCTGTAGGTCTCGTTGATGTGGCGCAGCATCGAAGCCAGGGTCGTCGACTTGCCGTTGCCCGTGGGGCCGGTGACCAGGATCAGGCCGTTGGGGGCCTTGACGATTTCGGCGAGCACCGCGGGCAGCTTCAGCTCCTTGAAGGTGCCGATGTTGGGGGGGATGACCCGCATGACGATGCCGATGTGGCCGCGCTGCCGAAACACGCTGACCCGGAAGCGTCCGCCGTTGGACAGGGCGTAGGAGGCGTCGAATTCCTTGAAATCTTCCGGGAGCTTGCGGCCGTTCTGCTCCATGATCCTGGTGGCGATGAATTCCGTGTCTTTGGGTGTCAGCTTGGCCAGTTTGGAGCGGATCAGCTGACCGCGGCCCCGGAAAAAAGGCGGATTGTCCACTTCGAAGTGCACATCCGAGACGCGCTTTTCGAAGGCGATTTCCAAAATCTGGTTGAAGGTTTTCGAGTCCATGAACGTCCCCTTGTCTTGATCTGCTCCGGCTCGGCGCGGGGCCGAGGCTCAGGGTGCGATTTTCTCCAGTTGCTTGCGGTAAAGGCAGTTTTCCATAACCGTACCGGCGTGGCCGGCAAGGATTTCCAGCAGTTCCAACTGCACCGGCGCAGCCGGCCTGTCTCCGAAATCGGCATAGGTGACGGCGATGGTCCTGCCCCGGGCTTTCAGCGGCAGCAGCAGGATATGCGGGGAGGCCGGGGCGCCGATTTCCCCAAATACCTGGTCCCTGATCGCCCCGTCGGCGGCCTCGCCGAAGAAACAGCCGCCGCTCTCGATCACCTCGCTTAGCTGCCCGGAGCCCGCCAGCGGAACGGTAAACCGCAGCGGCGCGCCGGCTCCCCGGTCTTTGGGTCTCCCGATGCCGATGCCCCTTTCGGCCATCAGTTCTTCCTTGCGCACCACGAAGGTCAGCGCCCGTTCGAACATCTCGGCGGTGAAGCCGAGCATCGCCAGGGAAACCTCCGGGGCTTCCTTGAGATCCCGCAGGCGGGAGATGCCGTCACGGAACCGGCCCGACAGCTTTTGCTCCTGTTCGAGGAAATACCCCTTCAGGTATTCCCGGAAAGTGTCCAGAAACAGGATGAAACCGGCCACGAAGCCCGCTGCGTTTATTTGCGCCGGCTTGGGCAGCACCGCACGCGCCCCGTCGCGAAGAGCCTGCAGCGCGAACTCTCCCTCCCCGGGCGGCGCCAGTTGGATCAGGGTGATCCGGGAGTATTTCCTTATTTTCTGCCGGCGAAGCTGGACCATTGCCTCCCGCGACTGGCCTCCGGGCCCTTCGCCGGGGGCATCGAAAACCAGAACCGGCACGATCCCCTTGGAGAGCGACTGGTCGATGATCGGATCCAGGTCGGCGGGTTCCGCGGCGACGAATATGAGCATGCCGTCCTGCTTGCAGGTGGTCATGACGGTGTGAACCAGCAATTCGTCCTGGCTGAACAGGACGATTCCCCGGTTTTTGCCAAGGGGCCTGAGGGGGGTGTCGCCACAGCCGGCGGGAGCCTGGCTGCGCAACAGAAAGTCGATCAGGGCCTCCTGCTCTTCGGGCGTCGCCCCCGGGATGGTTTCACTGATTTTCTGGCGATGAAGCTTGCAGGGATCGAAGACCTCCAGGCCGGAGAACGTCTCGGGGATTTTTTTCTCGAGCAGGTCGAGGTCCGCCAGCCCCAGATCCTCGGCGGACAGGAAAGACCCTACCTGCTCCTGGGCTTCCTCCAGCACCACCGCCTCCTCGTCATCCCCGTCCTCCTCGTCTTCCTCGTCCTCGACGATCAGCCCGTCACGCACCTTCTCGTCGTAGATGCGCAGGGCATCCATCAACACCATCTGGGCATCCAGGCAGATTTCCTGGTGGAGGTTCTCCGGGAAATAGCGGTATTCATCGGAGATGGACAGGTTGTCGACGTCCAGGGAAAATGTCCCCCGGCGCCAGCTCACCATCTCGACCACCGTGACCTGGATCAGTCTCTCCAGGCCCTTCAGGGCCGCCTTCCTGTTGACCAGGCCCCCCTCGACGAGGGTGGCGATCAGGGGCTTCCGGCCATCTCCCGCGCTCTGTTGACCGGCCAGGGCCCGCTCCAGGGTCTCGGCGGTGATGGCCTTCATCTCCAGCAGGATGTTGCCGATGCGCAGCCCGGTGTTGGAGTGGTTGGCGCCGACGAGAAAGCCGTTTTTGAAGACGATCTGGTTCTCCGCCTTACGCCCGCGGACGCAGAGCGTCCCCGATTTGCGCGTGGAGTTCAGCAGCTGGATAACATCGACAATCGACAGGTGTTCCAAATCACCGGTAAAGGACATCTGCATATTCTCTCTTATTCAGCTCAGGCTCAGCCAGTCAGTTTCTGACGGTAGGGACTGGCACGCCTCTGCCCTTGGGGTTCCGAGGGTGCGGACGATTGGGATCAAAACCAATGAATACGCAAATACCATTCCAAAAGGAAGATGGAGGGGCTCGTTTCCCCTGGGTATAACTTCCGGCGTGCTCCCTAGGCGGTTGTCGGTGTCAGAAGGACGAGCGGGGCAGGATAGACCGGGTCAAATTTCCGGCGCAACAGGGCAGCGGGCGGGCTTGGCCGGGCCGCCGGGAGTCGCCCCGGCCCGGATAATTTCTGCAAGCGGGCCAGCGGCTCGGGCCCTTGCCCGCTCTAAACTCACGAATTCAGGTATTCACCTGAAAAAATTGGTATTCTGGCTGCAAGAGCGGAAACAATCGAGATGTTCGAACCTGCCAACGGAAAGGAAGCCGCCATGCGCATCGAAAGTGATCTGAAGCTGGGGTTCAAGGACGTATTGATCCGGCCCAAGCGCTCCACCCTGAAAAGCCGAGCCCAGGTGGTTCTCGAACGCACCTACACGTTTCTGCACAGCCGTCGGCAATGGACCGGGGTGCCGGTGATCGCTGCCAACATGGACACGGTGGGGACTTTCGAGGTGGCCAGGGTGCTGGCCCGGCACGGGATGCTGACCGCCATCCACAAGCATTACAGCGTGGCCCAGTGGGGCGAGTTTCTGGCCCAGGAAGACGCGGACATCTACCAGCGCATCATGGCCAGCACCGGGACCTCGGACCCGGACTTCGAACGGCTGAGCCAGATCCTGGAAAACCATCCAAAGATCGAGTTCATCTGCATTGACGTGGCCAACGGTTATGCCGAGGCCTTTGTGGAATTCGTGGCCAGGGTGCGGCAGAGTTTCGCCGACAAGACCATCGTCGCCGGCAACGTGGTCACCGGGGAGATGGTCGAAGAGCTGCTGCTCTCCGGGGCTGATATCGTCAAGGTGGGGATCGGGCCCGGCTCGGTCTGCACCACTCGGGTCAAGACCGGGGTCGGCTACCCGCAGCTCTCGGCGGTCATCGAATGCGCCGACGCCGCCCACGGCCTGGGGGGGCGGATCATCTCCGACGGCGGCTGCGTCTGCGCCGGGGACGTGGCCAAGGCCTTCGGCGGCGGGGCCGATTTCGTCATGCTCGGCGGGATGTTCGCCGGTCACGACGAGAGCGGCGGGCAGCTGGTGGAGCGCGGTGGGCAGCAGTACAAGCTGTTCTACGGCATGAGCTCCTCCACGGCCATGGAAAAGCATGCCGGGGGGGTGGCGGAATACCGCTCCTCGGAGGGGAAGACGGTGGAGGTGCCTTATCGCGGGCCGATCGAGGAGTCGGTCAAGGACATCCTCGGCGGATTGCGTTCGGCCTGCACCTACGTCGGGGCGGGGGCGCTGCGCGAGCTGACCAAGCGCACCACCTTCATCCGCGTTGCCGAGCAGGAGAACCCGGTCTATTCCTGACCTGGCGGGCTGCCGGCGCGGTGGTATAGTGATCTCATGGAGATCAGGATGCGAAATCTGCTAGCGCCCATTTTGCTGCTGCTCCTGGCTGCCGGCAGCCCGGCAGCGGAAGAGCCGGTGCGCTGCGAGCCGACCCGGCCCGATGCCCTGGGGCCTTTCTACGAACCCGGGGCGCCGCTGCGCGCCAGGGTCGGTTCGGGCTACCTGCTGGGCGGCAGCGTCCGCTCGGCGCTGGACTGTGCCCCGGTTCCCGGAGCGCAGATCGAGCTCTGGCTGGCGGGTCCGGCCGGGCGCTACGACGACGGACACCGGGCAACCATCTATGCCGACGCCGCAGGCAGCTATCGTTTCGAAAGCGATTTCCCTCCCGCCTACGGCGGGCGGCCTCCCCACATTCACATGCTGGTGCGGGCCGAGGGATTCAGGCCGCTGGTCACCCAGCACTACCCCGCCCCCGGAACGGCGGCGGCCACCTTCGACCTGGTGCTGACCCCGCGCTGAGCCGGGCGGAGCGATCAACCCCCCTGGGCATTTTCGATGAGTTCATGCAGGGCCGCGGCAAGCTTGCGGTAACCCTCGGCGTTGGGGTGGATGGTGTCGCTTTTCAAGGCCCGGTCGGTGAGCAGCTGGTGCAGGATCTCGCCATCGTAGGGCAGTCGATACTCGGCGGCGATCCGCTGGTAAAAATCGGGCGGCCGCACCAAAAGTCCCGGCTGGGGAACCCCCAGCAGCACCACCTCGATGCCATCGGCCCGGGCCAGTTCGATCATGGCGCGCAGGTTCGCCTCGATCCCTGCGAGATCGTGGCGGCGCAGCAGGTCGTTGCCGCCGTGGCAGAGAATAAGCAGGGCGGGCCGATACTCGGCGAGGATGGTAGGCAGGCGCTTCAGCCCTTCGGTCGATACCTCCCCGGGAACCCCGGCATTGACCACCCGGTGAGCGAGCAGCTGCTGGAGCACGTCGGGGTAGGCCTGGCCCCGCGGTGCCCCGGTGCCAAAAGTCAGGCTGTCGCCGAAGGCCAGCACCACCGCTTCCGGGGCCAGGGGAGACAGGGGAGGGGTCCTGTCGCAGCCGAGGATCGCCAACAGCAGCAACAGGGCGAGGGCAAAGATGCCGCCTGGTTTTCTCATGGATATGTCACCTCTGGGTCCTGCAGTTCAAGTTAAGGGCTTTTATCGCCGGCAATCCATGCTATATTGACCCGGATTGCCTTGCGGTATCTCTTTCAGGAGTGGAGGGAATGTTCGAGGGGAACTTGCTCTGGGCCTTCGGCCTGACCCTGTTCGCCGGCCTGGCCACCGGGGTGGGGAGCGCGGCGGCCTTTTTCGCCAAGCGCACCAATACCCGGCTGCTGGCCGTCGCCCTCGGTTTTTCGGCCGGGGTCATGATCTACGTCTCCTTTGTCGAGATCTTCGCCAAGGCTCGTGATGCCATGTCGCACGAGGTCGGGCTGCGCATGGGCTCCTGGGGCACGGTCCTGGCCTTTTTCGGCGGTATGCTGCTGATCGGCCTGATCGACAAGCTGGTACCGAGCTACGAAAACCCCCATGAAATGCACCGCATCGAAGAGCTGCAGAACGGTCGCCAGGAGCACTTCGACCCCCGGCTGCTGCGCATGGGGGTGTTCTCGGCGCTGGCCATCGCCATTCACAACTTCCCCGAGGGGCTGGCCACCTTCACCGTCGCCATGAAGGACCCCCAGCTCGGGTTGCCCATCGCGGTAGCCATCGCCATCCACAACATTCCAGAGGGGATCGCGGTATCCATCCCGGTTTACTACGCCACCGGCAGCCGCCGTCGGGCGTTTCTGCTCTCCTTCGCCTCCGGTTTCGCCGAACCCTTGGGCGCCCTGGTCGGCTATTTCCTGCTCTTCCCCTTCATGACCGACGTGCTTTTCGGGGTGCTGTTCGCCGGGGTGGCGGGGATCATGGTCTTTATCTCCCTCGACGAACTGCTGCCCGCCGCCCGTGAGTACGGCAAGCATCACTTTTCGCTCTACGGGCTGATCGGCGGAATGGTGGTGATGGCGCTGAGCCTGCTGCTGTTCCTTTAAGGGGGTTTTTCAGAGCCGCCTCCGAGGTCCTAGCCCGCCGGGTAGGGATTTTTCGGGTCCGCCTTCAGGCGCAGATCGAGCAGATCGAGCAGGGTCTGGGCGGCGCTCCGGGGAGGCAGTCGCAGCAGGCGCCGGTGCAGATCGGGCAGCCCCCCGGGGATGTTGGCCAGCAGGTAGTCGAGGGCGCTGCGCTGGTCGCGCTGGTGGCGCAGGCGCAGCAACTCGCGGGCGGTGCGCACCTGGGCCAGGGTGCTGCCGGTCGCCAGCCCCCATTCCATGAGGCGGAAAACGGGCAGAACCGCCGGGTGGTCGGCGATCCCCGCCTGCTTGAGCTTGAGCGCGGCGACCTGGTTCAACGGCTCAAGGCGCAGGCGATTCAGCTCCTGTTGAAAAATATCCTCGGGCATTGCCGGCTTCTCCCCTCTGCCGTTGTGCGGCTCTACAGCACATATTATGGCAGGGTTGGGGCCTGGGTCAAAGGCCGGCGGGGAGAACTCAGATCCTCGAGGTCTGACGGACCCAGCGGATGGCCGTCATGAAGCACTCCTGGAGCGGGGTTTTCGCCAGCCCCAGGCCTGTGGCCAGCTCCTCCATGAGAGCCCAATCCCCCCGCTCGATGGAGACGACCAGGTCAAGGAGCTGACGCAGCGGGTTGGATTCGCCGAGCAGGGCCCGGCGGATGTCCTCCTCCATGGGGATCTCGGCGAGAATCTGCGGCATCGGCCGGTCGAGGATGGCATCGAGCAGGGAAAACAGGCCCATCAGGAAACATTCGGCGGTGCGCGCCTGGAGCCCGGCGGCGGGGGCGAGCAGCTCGCACAGTTTGGCCCGCACCTGAGCGCAGGCCACCAGGGCGTCCGGTTTGTCGAGGGCCAGGTTGGTCAGGGCGAGCAGGGAGGCCCACTTGCGGATCTCGTTCTCCCCCAGCAGCGCCAGGGCCTGGCCGATGGAGGTGACCCGGCGGCGCAGCCCGAAGGCCGCCGAATTGATGTATTTCAGCAGCTTGTAGGAGACGGAAACCTCGCCGTGGATGGTCTGCTCGAGCTGGCGGAAGTCCATTTCTGGCGAGTTGATCTCGCGCAGGATGCGCAGGTAATGGAGCTTGCTCGCCGGGATGTCCCGGCGTGAGACGATGACCGGCCTGCTGAAGAAATACCCCTGGAAGTAGTCGTACCCCATCCCCAGCGCCTGTTGGAAGACCTCCTGGGTTTCGACTTTCTCGGCCACCAGCTTGATCCCGCGGGGGGCCAGGGCCTCGGCGAGTTCCCCGCAGCGCGGCAGAGGGGTTGCGAGAAAATCGACCTTGATGATGTCGACGTACTCGAAAACCGGCTCGTAGGCGCGCCGGTAGACGAAGTCGTCGAGGGCGACGGTGAACCCGGCGTTCTTGAGCCGGCGACAGGCGCCGATCAGGTCCTCATCCGGGTCGATGGTCTCCAGGATTTCGGCGACCACCGTCTGGCGCGGCAGCACGGTGGTGTAGTCCTTGACCAGGATGTTGCGGGTCATATTGATGAAGGCGCGGGTGCCGTCGGTCATCTCGTCGATGCTGAACAGCAGGAAACTGTCGGCGATCACCCGCGAGGAGGCTTCGTCGAAGTCGGGGCAGTCGAAGTAATTTTCCAGACCGCTGCGAAACAGCAGTTCGTAGCCGAAAATCTTCTGCTTGCGGTCGAAAATCGGCTGTCTGGCGATAAAGCGTTCCAAGGTGGCCTCGCTGGGTGACAAGCTCTGTAGAATATGACGCACAGGGGCAGGTTAAGCGATTCAGAGCATGAATGATGCCAGCTTTGCCCATCCGGTCGTGGCACGCAGAACAAATTCCGGCAAAGTACCGGGGATCAGCTCATGGGAAAATCGCCGCGGCCGCCAGGAACAGCGGTCGGGGTTGGATCGAAACAACCGAAATCAAGCGAGGATGGATGGACAAGCAGTTCTGGATCAACCGCTGGGAGAAAAATGAGCTCGGCTGGCACATGACCAGCGAGCACCCTTACCTGCGGCGGTTTTTTTCCCGCCTGCAAACGGGCCCCGGTGAGCGGGTTTTCGTCCCCTTGTGCGGCAAGAGCCCGGATCTGCTCTGGCTTGCCCGCCAGGGGGCCGGGGTGGTCGGGGTGGAGCTGAGCCGGCAGGGGGTCGAGGCCTTTTTCGCCGAAAACCGCCTGGCCGTCACCCGGCAGGAGGTTGGTGCGGAGTTGAGCCACTACCGCAGTGGGGAAATCGAGGTGTTCTGCGGAGACCTGTTCGCCATTTCGCGGGACCATCTCGGCGGGGCAAGGGCCGCCTACGACCGCGGCTCGCTGGTGGCGTTGCCGCCGGCCATGCGCGGCCCCTACGCCGCCCGCATGGCCGAACTGCTCCCCTCCGGCAGCCGGGTGCTGCTGGTCAGTTACGACTACGACCAGCAGCAGGCCGCAGGCCCGCCCTTCGCCGTGCCCATCGCGCAGATCCGCGAGCTTTTCCACCCGGCCTTTGCCGTGGAACTGCTGGCCGAGGAGGATGCCCTGCCGACCCACCAGGGGCTGCAGCAGCGCGGGGTGACCAAACTCACCGAGTTCGCCTGTCTGCTGATTCGGCAATGAGTTTTCAGAATTCTGGATTCTGGCTCCTGGATTCCCGGGTTTTTCACCCCCCGCTCAGCCGCGGCAGGACCGCGGTAGCGAAGCTGAGCACGAAAAAGAAGCCGGCCATGTCGGTGACCGTGGTCAGCAGCGGACTGGAGACCAGGGCCGGGTCCATCTTCAGGCGCTTGAGCAGCAGCGGTAGCAGCCCGCCGAGGGTCACGGCCACCAGGGTGTTGGCGGCCAGCGCGCCGCCGACCACCAGCCCCAGGTAGTAGTTGTTCTTCCAGAAAAAGGCCACGGCCCCCAGCAGCAGGCCCAGGGCCAGGCCGTTGACGACGCCGAGGCTCGCCTCCTTGGCCATGACCCGGAGCAACTCGCCGGGGCGCACCAGGCCGAGGGAGAGCTCGCGCATGCTGACCGCCACCGCCTGGTTCCCCGAACAGCCGCTCATGTCGCTGACCATGGGCAAAAACACCGCCAGGGCGATGGCCGCCGCCAGGGTGTCCTGGTAGATGGCGATGACGCTGGCGGCGATGATGTTGAGCACGATGTTCAGGCTCAGCCACGACAGGCGGCGGCCCGAGCGCACCAGCAGCGGCATGCTGCGGAATTCCTCGCCACCGATGATGCCGCTGAGGCCGAGAAACTGCCTGACCGAACGCTTGCGGCCTGCCTCCTCCACCGCTTCGGGCAGCACCACTCCCTGCAGGCGGTTTTGCTCGTCCACCACCGGGGCGCCGAAGAGGCGGTGCTCCTCGAAAAAGTCCCGCAGCCGGTCCAGCCCCGCGTCCACCCGGACCTTGTGCGGGTCGCGGATCATCAGCTGGCTCAGCGGCGCGGCGTGCACGGGAAACAGCAGATCGTGCATGCGCAGCACCCCGCGCAGCCGCTGCCGCTCGTCGGTCACGTAGAGGTACTGCACGTTGTAGTCGGCGTAGGTTTCCCGGTTGGCCTGCAGGTCGGTCAGCACGTCGCTGATGCGCTGCTCCTCGCGGTAGGCGAGGCATTCGGAGATCATCAGCCCCCCGGCGGTATCGGGCGGATATTCGAGGAACTGGCGGGCCTCCTCGGCTTCTTCGGGGGCCATGTTGTCGAGGATGGCCGCCGCGCTGTCCTCGTCCATGTCCCCCAGCAGGTCGGCGATGTGGTCGCTGTCGAGTTCCTCGAGGATGGCGGCGGCGTGGGCCGGTGACAGTTCCTCGATCATGTCCGCCGCCTGGGTCTCGGAGATGTCCTCGAGCACCTCCGCCGCATCCGCCGGGGAAAGCAGGGTCAGCAGGCGGCTCTGGTCCTCGGAGCTCAGGCGGGAGATGGCCAGGGCCGTCTCGGTGGGGCTCATCAGGTCGAGAAAGGCCAGCAGCGGCTCCGCCTCGCCGGCGGTGACCAGCTCGTGGAGGTTTTCCCAGGGTTTTTCCAGGGCGTTGATGTCGATCTTGGCGTCGGCTGTCATGGAGATGTCCTTGGGTCGGGGGACAGAAAATGCATGGTCCGAAGGGGCGTTTGCGGCAAGAGGATACCGGAGACGGCTCCGTTTAGCCAGGCCAGGGAGAAAAAAAACCGCTTTCCGGTTCTCTTGCGGGATCCCCGGGAGGCGGGGCAAGTGTGCCCAGGCAGCTTTCGAAGCTAGTGAAATCGAGTGTTTCAGGCGTCTTCTTTGGATGGTCGGCGCCGCAATTTACCAGGGAGGATAGGATGGCAGGTCGTTTTTCGATAATTTTGTTGCTGGTGCTGGCGACCCTCGGCCTCGCCGGCGCCGCCTCTGCCCAGCAGGGGCGGCTGATCGCCTTCGGCGATCGCTTTCCCGAGGTGGCCCTGCCGGTGCCCCCGCAGGCCGAGGCCAGGGACTACCTGGGCATTGCCCCGGGGGAGAGCTTCGCGCTGAGCGGGGTCAAGGCCGAACTGGTGCTGGTTGAGTTGCTCAACGTGCACTGCCTGCATTGCCAGATGCAGACCCGTCCCTACAACCGGCTGGTCGAGCTGATCGAGGAGAACCCCGCCACCCGCGGCCGGATCAAGCTGCTGGCGGTGGCGGTGGGCAACGTCCCCGAGGAGGTCGGCGCCTTTGTCGAGAAGTTCCAGGTGCGCTTCCCGGTGCTGCCCGATCCGCGTTTCACCATCTACCGCGCCCTGGGCGGGCAGGCCACGCCGTTTTCCATCTACGTCCGCCAGGATCGCCCGGGCAGCGAGGGGGTGGTGGCCGGCACCCACCTCGGCACCAACTTCGACCATGAACAGCTGCTGGCGGAGTTGCAGCGCCTGGCCGGCGCCGATCTCGAGGAACTGCGTCGCCAGGGGGAGGCTGCGGTGAAGGTGCGCAGCGCCGTGACCTCCATGTTCTCCGAACAGGAGCTGGATTTGCGGGTGCGCAACGCCTTTATCAACACCGGCGGGCGGATCCTCAACGTCATGCCCCTTGATCTGCGCAGCGGCCGCCGCGTCTACACCGCGCTGATGCAGCAGGGCGAGGAGCGCCGCCGCCTGTTCGCCGAAGTGACCAGCCGCAGCGCGGTCTGCGACATCTGCCACGACGTGCACTTCATCTACGTTTTCGAGCCGACGGGAAAGGTGGTCGGCTTCGAACCGCTGCACCTGACCAAGTACAAGAACCATGTCTGGACCGCCGCGGAGGTGGAAATCATGCGCCGCCGCGTGGTCGGGACCTACCTCAGCGCGCCGCCCCCATTCGACCCCAAGATCGACGCGGTCACCTCGGCCACCATGACCTCCGCGATCATTTTCGACAGCCTCGCCCAGGGCGAGGCGCTGCTCGCCGAGCTGCGGGAGAAAGGGCTGATCGCTGTCCCCTGAGCCGGAACCCGGGGGCGCGGATTAACCTGCCATGGATAACTTCGTACTGATCGGGGTGTTCGTCACCCTGGGGATGCTGTTCCGGCGCCTCGAGGCCTTCCCGGCCGACTCGGCCCAGGTCCTCAACATGTTCGCGCTGTACGTCTCGCTGCCGGCCCTGATCCTGCTCAAGGTCCCGCAGTTGAGCTTCAACCGTGAGGTGCTGGTGGCCGCGGTGGTCCCCTGGGGGATGCTGCTGCTCTCGGTGCTGCTGGTGCTGGCGGCGGCGCGGGCCTGGAACTGGCCGCGGGCTACCACGGGGGTGCTGTTGCTGGTGGTGCCGGTGGGCAACACCTCCTTCATGGGGGTGCCGATGGTGCAGGCCTTTTTCGGCGCGGCGGGGGTCCCCTTTCTGATCATCTACGACCAGATCGGCACCATGCTGATCTTCGCCACCTTCGGGTCGCTGGTCCTCGCCCTCTACGGCAAGGAGGGCGGCCTCAACCTGCCGGCGGTGGCCCGGCGGGTGCTGCTCTTTCCCCCCACGGTGGCGCTGGCCGCCGGGCTGGCTCTGCGTGGCTGGCCTTACCCGGAACGGCTGGTGGCGGCCCTGCAGGATGTCGCCGGCACCCTGACCCCGCTGGTGATGACCGCCATCGGCCTGCAGCTGCGCTGGCGGCTGCGCCGCTCGGTGCTCGCCCCGCTCGGCTTCGGGCTGGGGGTGAAGCTGTGCCTCGCCCCGCTTGCAGCGCTCGCCGTCTGCCGCCTGCTCGGGTTGCAGGGGCTGGCGACGGACATCGCCATCTTCGAGGCGGCCATGCCTCCCATGGTCACCGCTGGCGCCCTGGCGGTGGCGGCAGGGATGGAGGCCGAGTTGGCCGTGGCCTTGGTCGGGCTCGGGATCATCTTCTCTTTCGGCACCCTGCCGCTGATCTACCTGCTGCTGTAACCGGGGGGAAGGCTTCCGCGGTCCAAATCTGAAGGGCGGCCCTGCGGCCGCCCTTTTGCCTGAATAAATCTGCCTGCCGTCTGCAATTCTCCGTCGCCTGGAAAGTGGGGCGGGGTGATTTTCCCTGGTGGGCCGGCTGCCCGGTGGGTTGATGAGGTGGAGGGTTTGCTCTTGGTAACCTGACTTTTTTCCGCCAGGATTGCCGCCCCGTCCCCCCCTCCGGGGCCGTAACGGGTCAGTCCTCGGTTCTGCGCTGGTCGCCGGATGCTTCCAGCAGTGGTTTGAGAAACTTCTCGAAAGTGACCTGCTGTTTGGCGGTCAGCAGATCGAAATGCCCTTCGTTGTCCAGCAGAAAGGTGCCGACGCCGATGACGGTTCTCGGCAGATAGCCGGTTCCGCTGACGATCGTTTCGATCTCGTCGATGCGGTTGGTAATCAGGTTGTGCAGCGCGTCCAGGTCGATGTCCATGTTTGGGGCTCCGGCGAGGTTGATGGGGCTTTTGGGGGGACTATATAGGATCGCGCGCCGCCGTTCAAGGACGCAAGTGAACCCTGTTCCCCTCAGACCATCCGCGCCGCGCCCGCCTGCTCAGAAGGCCACCACCCTGACATCGACGATCAGGGCCGGTGGCGGCCCGGTCATGCCGAAGAAACTCCCGGCCACCGGGGGGACCGCCTCGGGACGGCGGGCCACCGCCACGGGGATATGGCGGCTGCCGGTTACCTCGCCGCCGGTCGGGTCGAAGCCCTTCCAGCCCGGCCCGGGCAGGTAGACCTCGGCCCAGGCGTGGGTTGTGGTGGACCACTGCTCCGAGTGGGGCAGGTGGCCATAGCCGCTGACAAAGCGGCTGGCCAGGCCCAGGCAGCGGCAGGCCGCGACGAACAGCGCGGCGAAGTCGCGGCAGGACCCACGGCCCCAGGCCAGGGTTTGCGCCGGGGACTGCACCCCCATTTCTTCGCGCAGGGTGTAAGCGAACTGGCTGGCGATGGTTTTGCTCAACCGATCGAGCAGAGCATAGGTCTGCATGGCGGGCGAGCCCAGGCCCAACTGGTCGAGCCAGCTGCGGATGGCCCCCTGGTCCTCGGGGTAGACCAGCTGCAGGTAGGGGGTCAGATCTGGCAGATCCTGGGGTGCATAGTGGAAAGGGTAGTTGACGGCGTAGTCCGCGACGAGAAAATCGAGCGGATTCTCCAGGTAATGCTGAATGACCACTTCACTGGTTATCGAGAGGGTTTGCGCCGCCTCGAGAAATTCGACCACGGCCACGGCATTGTCGAGAACGTCCCGGTGCCACTTGACCCTATGCGCGGGGAAGATCGTCAGGGCCGAGGATTCGATATGCACCTCGGGCCCTTCCCGGGGGCGCAGCCGCAGGGTGTGGGGATGCAGGGTGACGGGGACCGAGTATCGGTATTCGGTGAGGTGGGTGATTTTCAGACGACGCAAGGCTTAAAACCTCCGGGTTCGCTGCGACTCACCGGGCTGTGTCCCGGTTGCCTGACAGCAGGGGGCGGGTTCGCGCCCCAGGGGCTTCTCGACCACTCCTGCTCAGGAGTTCGCCTGGGAAGCGAGGGTCTCGGCCAGCCGGCAGAGCGTCTGAGTTTCCTCGAGCCCGTCCAGAAAGCGTTCGGGTATACCCGCCAGGCCCACCTGGGCGCCGACCAGGGCGCCGGCCAGCATGGCGCGGGCCTGGTTCTGGCCGCCGCCGTTGACCGCGTGGAGCACGGCGGCCTCGAAATCGTCGCGGAAGCGGGCGGCCAGGTAGTAGGCCGCCGGCAGCTGGTGGTAGATGGCGCAGGGCATGCCGTAGACGATGGCAACCTTCCAGGCCGGTTCGATGCGGATCTGCGGGTCGGCGGCGGCCGCCGCCATGTGCGAGGGGGTCAGCAGCGCGTCGGGGGAGGCGAAGCGGCCGGCGCGCGGCGGGTCGGGGTCGCCCGGGCGGGGGGGCTGCAGGTTGTCGCCGGTCACCGCGTGAAACGGCAGGGCGCCGCTTTTTACCTGCTGCATCAGCCTGCCCGAGAGCCGCGCGTCCAGGGAGTGCCCCTGCACCAGCAGCCCCAGCACCGCGCCGTAGGCCACGGTCATGGAAACCACCGTCTCGTCGACCTGGGTAAGGATGGTGTTGCTGGTGACGGCGGCGGCCAACTGGGCGGGCTCGCGGGCGTAACGCACCGCCAGCGCCAGGGTGCGCTCGATCGCCTCGGTGGTGTCGGCGTGGCCGCCGGTGCGCCCCCAGGGCTGCCTGCGCTGCAGCCGCTGGCGCCACAACTCGCGGATCGACTGGCTGGTGTAGCCGCCCGGGCCGTTGACCGGGGTGCCGTCGAGAAGGGGCAGCAACTCTTGGTCGAGGCGGCGGCAGAAGTCCACCTCGTCGTATCCCTCGCAGCTGACCAGCGAGTCGAGAAGCATGCGCAGGATGAACCCCGGCTGGGAAAGCTGGCCGGCCTTGAGCCCGGCGTGATAGCGGCCGGGCCGGGGGGCGGTGTAGCCGTCGATCCAGTCGCCGTAGTCGCGGCGCATCTCCGCCAGGTCGTAATACCAGTGCGGCCCCATCCCCAGGGACTCACCGATGAAGGCGCCCATGATGGCGCCCACCGCGCGGTCCTGAAAGGTTTTTTCGCTCATGGTTGCTCCCTTCTCCGGTATGTTGGCAAATCGGAGCCCGAGTGCCCGGCCGGCGAAGCCGGCCGGGTTGGTTATGCTCAAAGGTTAGCAGCCGCAAGGCGGGGTTCAAGCAGGCAGGACAGGGGGAGGGAATGGAACCGCCCTCACCCCGGCCCTCTCCCTGAGGGAGAGGGGCTTTCGGGGCGAGGGTGGCGGGCTGCTAGCGTGAGCGCTGCAGGTAGCGGTAGAACTCGGCGTCGGTGGAGAGCACCAGCCGGCCGTTGTCGCCGACTGCCTTGCGGTAGGACTCGAGGGTGCGGACGAAAGCGTAGAAATCGGCGTCGCGACCGTAGGCGGCGGCGTAGATGCCGGCGGCTTTGGCGTCGGCCGCGCCGCGGATCTCCACCGAGCGGCGGTAGGCCTCGGATTCGATGGCCTTGAGCTCCTTCTGCATCTGGCCGAGGATGTCGGCCTTCTCCCCCTCGCCCTCGGAACGGTACTGGGCGGCCACCTTCTTGCGTTCGGAGATCATCCGCTCGTAGACCCGCTGGCGCACCTGCTCGACGTAGTTGATCCGCTTGATCTGCACGTCGATCAGCTCGATGCCGTATTCGGGGGTGCTGGCGCGGGCCTGCTGCAGGATGTCGGCGAGGATCTGCTCGCGGCCGATCAGATCCTCGCTGTTGACCGGTATCCCTTCCAGGTCGATCACCTCGCGGGTCCCCGCGGGGGCCTTGTACTCCTTGCCCCGCACCAGTTCCAGCAGCAGGTGGCCGGAAACCGCGTCGCGCACCACCGAATCGAGGATGTCGTCGAGGCGGCTCTGGGCGCCGCGCTCGGTGGCCACGGTCTTGAAGAACAGCAGCGGGTCGACGATCCGCCAGCGAGCGGTAGTGTCGACCCAGATGTACTTCTTGTCCTTGGTCGGGATCTGGTTGGGGTCGCCGTCCCATTTCATGATCCGCTTCTGGAAGCGGCGCACCTCCTGCAGCAGAGGGGTCTTGAAATGAATTCCGGCCTGCTTGATGTCGCCCACCGGCTTGCCGAACTGGGTGACCAGGGCCTGCTCGCCCTCCTCGACCACGAACAGCCCGCTAAAGCCCGTCAGAGCGACCAGAACGATCACCACCATGAGGATTGACTGTTTCATTGGGCGGCCCCTCCTTTCTTGTCGCTGCGCAGCGGCAGCAGGGGCAGCGCGGCAGTCCCCTGTTTATCCATCACGTAGACCTCCTCCAGTTTCGGCAGCACCTCCTCGAGGGTCTCCAGGTAGAGCCGCCGCCGGGTCACCTCGGGGGCCTTGCTGTACTCGGTAAGCAGCGCCAGAAAGCGGTTGGTTTCCCCCTCGGCCTTGTTGATGCGCTCGATGGCGTAGCCTTCGGCTTCCTGGATGGTGGCGTTGGCCACCCCCTTGGCCTTGGGGACCTCGCGGTTGTACTGCTCTCGGGCCTGGAACACCAGGCTCTCCTTCTGCTGCTCGGCCTCGTTGACCTCGTTGAAGGCGGCCTTGACCGCTTCGGGCGGATTGACGTCCTGGAACTTGACGGTGACGATGCGCACGCCGATGTCATAGGCGTTGAGAATCCCCTGCATCTCCTTTTCGATAGCCGAAGCGAGCACCGCCCGCTCGGTGGTGAGCACTTCGGTGACGTTGGAGTTGCCGACGACCTTGCGCACCACCGCCTCGGAGATGTCGCGGATGGTCTCTTCGGGGGCGTTGATGCGGAACAGAAACTTGTAGGGGTCGGCGATCTGGTACTGGACGATCCATTCGATGTCGCTGACGTTCAGATCCCCGGTGAGGGTCAGGGATTCCTCGTCCAGGTCCTTCTTCGAGTAGGCGGTGCGCACCCCGGCCTGGACGGTGCGAAAGCCGAACTCCTCCTTGAGCACCCGCCCGGTCTTGACCAGGTAGGCCCGGTCGATGCCGAAGGGGAGTTTGAAGTGCAGCCCCGGCTCGGCGAACCCGCTGAAGCGGCCGAAGCGCAGCAGCACCCCGGTCTCCTCGGTGCCGACCTGGTAGAAGCTGCTGCTGCCGCCGATGAACAGCAGCACCAACAATACCACCCAAGCCAGGCCCGCCCCCGGTGGCCGGAAGCGTTTGACGCGGTCGGCCAGCTGGATGATTTTCTGCTCCACCTCCTTGCCGTCCTTGCCCCAATCCCAATCCTGCATGAATCCTCCCTGGTTCGTGGTTGCGCAGTGAAGCCCTGCGCTTCGGGACCCCGTAGCTTGAAGTGCGAAAGAGTCCGATTCAGGGCAGTCAACCACACCTCCGGCCAAAAGGCAACTGCAGGCGCCGGCATGAAAAAACCTAAACAAGAATTTTCTACCCGAAGTTGCTACACTACGGCTGTCTGGATACGCGAAGATATTTCCCTTGGAGGAGACGTTTGACTCAGAAGAATGCGACCGATCACAACGAAGAGGGGATCGAGGTTCCGCACCAGGAACTCAACCCGCAGACGCTGCGCAACCTGATCCGCGAGTTCGTCTCGCGCGACGGGGCGGATTGGGCCGAGGCCGGCTGCTCCCTCGAGGACAAGGTGGCCCAGGTGCTCGCCCAGCTGAGATCCGGCCAGGCCAGGGTCGTTTTCGACCTCAGATCGCAAACAGCCAACATCGTTTCTCGCGAGGCAAGTCGCCGATGAGCGAGCCAAGCTGGTATTTCCACGCCGAGCTGGCCCGCCAGATTCTCCAGGCCATGACCCGGGGTCTGCCGAGTGTCGAGATTTCCGTCGACTTGAACATCTCCCGGACCAGCTTGCCCCTCGATTCCGAGGGGCTTATTCTCGGTGCCGATAACCGCCTGAACAAAGCGGAGCTGGAGTGGATTGCGGGCCGGGAAAACCGGATCTTCTGCCTCGAACAGGGCCGCCTCGAGGTGCTCGAGGCCCGGGGCGAGGGGTATTACAAGCTGGTTCCCACCGAGGGGGCGCCGCTGCTGGAGATCAGCGGGGTGAAGATGCACATCTCCAAGGGGATCGACCCCTTCGAGAGCGCCGGGCAGATGGCCGCGCAGGTGGTGAAAAAGGGGAGCCGGGTGCTGGATACCTGCAGCGGGCTCGGTTACGCGGCCTCGGCGGCGCTCCGGCTCGGCGCCCGCGAGGTGGTTTCGGTGGAGAAGAGCACCACGGTGATGGCGCTGCGCGCGAGAAACCCCTGGTCGCGGGGGATCTTCGGCGCCAACATCCAGCTGGTTCACGCTGATATCGACGATTACATCCGCGGCCTCGCGGCCGAATCCTTCGATGTAGTGATCCACGATCCGCCCCGCTTCTCCCTCGCCGGGGAGCTCTACGGCGAGCGTTTCTACCGGGAAATCCACCGGGTGCTGAAGCGCCGCGGCGCGCTGTTCCATTACACGGGCAACCCGTATCTGGCCAAACGCGGCGGCAGCTTCATGGACCAGGCCGCCAGGCGGCTCAAGGAGGCCGGTTTCGCCAAGGTGGTCCCAGTCGTAGCATTGATGGGGCTCAGCGCCCTGAAATAAGCCCCCGTTTTCCCCCCTCCCCGCACTTCTTTGCGTTCCCCGCGAAGGTTCAGTCGTCGCCTGCCTGTTGCCGGGGGCGCGCTTCCAGCAGCGGCTTGAGAAACCTTGCAAAGGTCACCTGCTGCTTGGCGGTCAGCAGGTCGGTGTTCCCATCGTTGTCGAGAAAAAAGGTGGCCACGCCGATGACCGTTCTCGGCAGATAGCCGGTTCCGGACACATACTCCTCAATTTCCTCGGTTCGGTGGCTTATCAGGTGGCGCAGCGCGTCCGGGTCGATCTCCATGTTCGGTTCTCCCGCAGGTTTGGTTTCCGCGCCTGACTATAGAGGATCGTGCGCGGCGGTACAACAAGGGAGTTGGCCGGAGGCGCCGAGTGGGGAGGGCGATCCTGGTTTCTTGATCCCGGTCAAGGCTCTCGGCGGGGGCTTCGCGTTACGCTGAAATCATCCAGCCCGCCGAGCAGGGCACGGGCCGCTGACCACAAAGGAGAAACGCCATGAACGATTCAACGAGTGCACGCATGATCCCTTCGGCGCAGACCACGGTCGGCGCGGTTGTTGCCGACGACTTCCGGACCGCCAGGGTCTTCGAGGCCCACGGCATCGATTTCTGCTGCGGTGGCAAGGTTGCCCTCGGCGCCATCTGCCGGGAGCAGGGGCTCGACCTGGGCGAGTTGCTGCGGGAGATTGCCGGGGCGAAAAGCGCCGCCGTCGGCAGCAGCCAGAACTACGCAGCCTGGGCACTGCCGTTTCTCGCCGATTACATCGTCAACACCCACCACGTCTATCTTAACGAGAATACCGGACAGATCGCGGCCTACGCCAGCAAGATCGCCCAGGTCCATGGCGCCCACCATCCCGAGGTGATCGAGATCGCGGCCATATTCGCCAAGATCGCCACGGACATGGCGGCCCACCTGCGCGAGGAGGAAGAAGTGCTCTTCCCGGCAATCAAGCGGATTGACGCCTCCACCAGGGCCGGCCATGCGCCGGAGGCTGCCGATGTGGCGACGATTCAGGCCTCGCTGGTTAAGCTCGACCAGGAACACCAGGAAATCGGCGACGCCGTCCATGCCATCCGCGACCTCGCCAAGGGGTATGGAGTACCGGAGGGTGTCTGCAACACCTTCGCGGTCACCTACCAGAAGCTGCGCGAGTTCGAGGACGATCTGCACAAACACGTCCACCTCGAAAACAACATTCTCTTCCCCAAGGCGGCCAGGCTCGGCTGCGCGGATAAACGCTGTCCGCCGTCAGGGCCGGCGCGGCGCCGGCCCTGACCCTGGGTTTTGTGGATCTGCTGTACGATACCTGGCAGATCCTCTGACTGAGCAGTGAAGTCCTCTCAAGGCTAAGGGGAACGGTCGCGCCTCCGGGTCAGAAACAGCACCAGCAGAAATGGCAGCAGACCATTGACCACCCACCGCCCGAAGCGTTTCAATTCCGAGTCCTTGAGGTCGGGGGTGTGGGGGATGACCCGCAGGGTGCGCCCTTGAAACAGGGTGGCGGTGACTTGGGGATTGTACCAGGCCGGGACCTCGGTGCCGGGAGGGTAGAGACGCTTTAGTCCCCTGAATCCGAGTTTTTTCGCCTCGGCCAGGTCGGGGGCGTAGAGCCGCTCGTCGCGCCCGGCGATGCGCCCGGTAAAACCCCAGAGCAGCCCCCCTTCGTCGAGCAGGTCGTGGCGCAGTTCGCCGATGGTGAAGGTTTCGGCCCGGTAGCCGCCTAGATTGGCCAGCACGATCAGGCTGCTGATGGCATCGACGCTGGTGGCCAGGGCCCAGCCGAAGGCGGCCACCACGGCCAGAGTTGTCAGGAAACTTTTCCAGGAACGCTTCCCGGCGCCGGAGGGGAGGGGGCCCTGCTGGGCCTCGACCAACTGCTTGGCCTGCTTCAGGCCGATCCCGCGGGTTTCGCGCAGCAGCCGGATCGCCTCGATCTTGCGCCCGCCCTGCAGGGCGGCCAGCACCTCGGCCGGCAATGGTTCGCCCGCGGACCGGGCGCCGCAGGCGCTGCCGGTCAGGTAGGCATCGGCCAGTCGCTTGGCCTCGCTCAGGCTGATGGCGCGGGTTTCGCGCAGCAGCTTGATCGCCTCGATCTTATCGCCCCGGTCCAGGGCTGCGGCCACTTCGGCCGGAAGCGGTTGTGGGGGTCGGACAGAGCTCATGGCAGCCTCCTCGGCAGGCGGGGGACATTGCAGGCCCAATATGGTGGAGCGGCCTGCAAATGTCGTTCCCGCACCAGGTGGAGCTACGGCCTGGCTCGGCGGAGGGGGTGGCGCTTGGTGAAGGGGGGATGGCGGAACCCGGTCGGGTCCTAAACCACCCTCGGAATCGGTTGGGCGGGTCTTCGCTCAGCGGATGTTATTGCTGGTGGCGATGATCACCTTGTCGTTCATGAACCCGACGGTTATGTTTTTCTGTTCGTCGCCCCAGACGCAGCTGCGGACGAACAGCGCCTCGGAGCAGCTGTCGGGCCTGCCGAGGATCTGTACCACCTCATCGTACTCGGCGCCGGTTTTGATCTTTTTGAAGTTCTCGACGGTCAGCCGGCTGCAGCCGATGAGCAAGGCCAGCAGACCGAGGATGGCGATCAGACGGATGGCTTTGAGCATGGGATTAATCCTTTCCTGACAGTTGAAGCCTGGCCACCCGCAGCTGAAGTAAGGGCGCCCGTTCGCCTGGTTTAGCCTTGGGCCGCTATCCCGACCTGGGCCGCGGCTGGCATCCGGGGCTGATCGGGGGAACTCTCCACGCGGTTGCGCCCCTTGGCCTTGGCCTGGTAAAGGGCCTGGTCCACCCGCCGGGTCAACGAATCAAGATCCTCGCCGCCCAGGAACTCGGCCACCCCGAAGCTCGCCGTCATGGGGATCTTTTGCCCTTCGTAGCTCAGCGGGGGGGTGCCGATGGCCGCGCGGACCTTTTCGGCCAGTTCCAGGGCGCTTTCCAGGGGACACCCCTTGAGCAGCAGCAGGAACTCCTCTCCCCCCCAGCGGAAAAAGAGATCCGATTCGCGCACCTCGGCTCTCACCCGCCTGGCCACCTCCTGCAGGACCGCGTCCCCTGCCTGGTGCCCATGGTGGTCATTGACCCGCTTGAAATGGTCGAGGTCGAAAAGGATCACTGAAATGGCCGAGCCGCTGCGCTGACAGTCGGCCCGGGTCTGGTCGAAGAAGGAGTCGATCCCCTTGCGGTTGTAGGCCCCGGTAAGCTTGTCGGTGGCGGCCCAATCCTCGAGCCGGCGCTGGTAGGAGGCCAGGGCCCGGTAGGTGATCAGCAGCACCACCAGGGTGACCAGGGCGCAGATCCCGAGGTTGAACATCAGGGCGTGATTGATCTTGCTCAGGGCCCGCCCCTCGTCCTGCTCAACCAGCAGGATCCAGTCGAACTCCTTGATGTAGCGCGTGTTCAGGTGAACGGTCCGGCCGTCCCGCTGGTAATTGAGGGCCAGGGAGTCGCCCCCGAGGATGGTCTCGGCCAGCGGCGCGAGGCCGGGGATCTGCTGCAGGCTCTGCCCCTTGCCGGCGAAGGCCGTGCTGCTCAGGGTGAGCTTCCCCTGGGGATCGACGAAGAAGATGTCGCGGTTGAAGCGCTGGCGGTAGCTTTCGATCAGGGCCTTGACCGCGCTCACCGTCAGCCCGACCCCCGTGGCGCCGAGGTAATTGCCCGCGTAGTCGTAGACCTTATGGTTGATGAAGATGGTCATGGCGTCCCGGTTGGCCATGTCCGGGTCGACGTTGATCTCGTGCTCGGCGGCCATTTCCCTGACCCGGAAATACCACCGGTCGCGCTCTTCTGCAGGATCGACCTTTTTCAGGATGCCGTTGGAGTGATAGTAGATCCGGCTTTTCTCGGAAACGAAAAAGCTGGTGACCGTGTCGTATTTGCTCTGGATTTCCTTGAGGTAGCGGCTGATGCGCTCGGGCTCCTGCTCGCCGTCGAGGATCCAGTCGCGCAAAAAGGTGTCGTGGGCCATGAGCGAGGAGATGAAGATGGGGCGCAGCAGATCGCGCTGGATCTCCGAGTAGATGTTGTCGCTGGTCAGCGGCAGGGTGTTCTGGTCGATCTCCCGGCGCAGCGACGCCCGGGAGACGAAGTAGCTCGCCAGGCTGGTCACCAGAAAACCGCCAACCAGAAGCAGGCAGATCCACAGCACGATTCGATTGGGTTTCATTCGCATCCTGATCTCCTCGGCGGCTTGAGCCTGGGTCCGGAACTGAGCTCAGGGGAAAATGTACACAAAAATGCCGCGATAAGCCAGGCAGAAAGACCCGGCGCCCCCTGCCCGCGCCGCGGTCAGAGGCCCTGCAGGGGGATCTGCATCAGCAGCATGCCGATGGAGGTGGCCGCCAGCAGCAGCAGAAAGGCCGCCCCCATGGCGATGCGCTTGCCCAGGGGGACGGCGTAGTAACGCGCACGCTCGGCGTTGGACTGCTTGAACGCGGTATAGACCTGGTAGCTGCCGAGGATCAGGATCAGGGCGATGATCGGCGACCAGGTCAGGTAGAAGAGCCCGACCGCCCCCGCCAGCCCCAGCACCCAGAGCTTGGGGCTGATGACGCCGATGATCCGCCCGCCATCCAGGGGCGAGATGGGCAGCAGGTTGAACAGGTTGAGCAGAAAACCGCTCGAGGCCAGGGCGTACCAGAACAGGTTTCCGGTGACGCTGCCGATGCCGACGCAGCCGATGGCCCCCAGGGTGCCGAGCAGCGGTCCGCCGTAGGCGCCCACCGCCTCGACGTAGGCGTTTTTGGGCATCTGCTTCATGACGATGTGCGCCCCCACGAAAGGGATGAACATGGGGGCCGAGGCGGGCACCCCCATCAGACGCAGGGCCAGCACGTGCCCCATCTCGTGGATGAAGATCAGCGCCACGAACCCCGCCGCGAAGGACCAGCCCCAGAACATGGCGTAGGCCCAGATGCTGACCAGCATGCTGATGAAGGTTTTGAATTTGCCGACCTGCAGCAGCAGGCCAAGGTACTTGAGCTTGCTGAAAACGAAAACCAGCAGCAGGCCGAGATAGCCGAAGCGGCGCAGTCCCCCGCCAACTCGGGGCTGGGGGGCCGTCGGAGGCGAGGTGGGGCCATCCGGTGAATAGGGCCGGGTTTCCCCCTCAAGTTCAAGGGAGGCCGGCGGAAATTCGGACGAATACTCTGGACGATTTTCTTGCATCGGGTTTCCTGGGGTCGGGATTGTTCGCCTGGGGAAATTCTTGCGGACGGGTAATGCTACCACCTGGATGGCGTCAGGGCTATCGAATATACCTATCGGCCACCCGAAAGGGTTTTTTGCAAAGCCTCGGGGTACAGTTGCGGCGGATGTTAGAAGCTGGCAAAAATGCGTGCGGCGGATTTACCCGGCGCCGCCAGTTCGAGGTCGTGGAAATAGCCGAAGGGGGTCTGCCAGGTCTGGTAGCCGGCGGCCTGCAGGCGGGCCTCGGTGCGCTCGAGCAGGGCCCTGGTGAACTCGGGCGCGGCCTTGGTTTCGGCCAGGTGGGAGAAAGAGTGGAGCAGGATGCGGGTGGTCTCGTTCTTGCGCGCGCCCCACTTGAGGTTTTTTACCAGCTTGGTCTCGACCTTGCCCGGGTCCGCCTCGTCCTGGGCCTCGGCATGGATCCACCCCACCAGCACGTTCTCGAGGCTGCGTTCCTCGCTCAATTCCGCGGCGCTCTCCAGCCCCTTCTCGGCGGTGCGCCAGGCGAAGCGGTCGCTGTAGATCATCAGCAGTTTCATGGCACGGGGGCTGCGGCTGCGGTGTTTTTCCTGGCTGCGCCGCCGGTCAATGGGGCGAGGATTCCCTGCAGGCGCGCTCCCTCGACGCTGCCGGTGGCCAGCAGTTCGTCGGCCAGCTGCTCGATCACCTGCCAGGTGGCGCCATCGGCCATCCATTGCTGCAGCCTGCGCATCACGTTGAGGCCGACCAGCCGGGCCCGGGCGTGGTTCTGCAAAACCTTCCAGGCCTCTTCCCGCCATTCAGCCAGATCGCTCAGCGCGACCAGGGGGTTGGTGGCCGGCGGCCCCAGTTCCAGGTAGCGCTGTTCGGCAGCGATGCCGGCCATGGTCACCAGGCCGAACTCATAGAGTCCCAGGGATACTTCCTGGTCCAGGGCTGCTTCGCCGCAGCCGGCAAGGCCCCGCCAATATTCCACGCCCAGAGTGACCCGGGCGGGGGTGAAGCGACCTCGGCCCACCAGGGCCTGAACCACCGCGTGCCCCGCCTGGTGAACGGCCACCCTCCTGATTTCGGGAATCATGACGGCCACCCTGAGGGTTGCGGGCCGGGGGGAGCCGGCCGGTTGCCGTGTGGCAATGTTTTCATCCTGCCCTCCTGTGCCGGAACGAAGTGCTGTGTGATCCGCCGGAAAAAAGCCCGCGGAAGATCGTTGCTTCCGCGGGCTTGGTTGCCGTTGCCGCCACCATGCCGCTGTGGTCGTCGGCACTTGCCGGGGCCGTGCCGGGCCTGGTGGGGCGGTGGGGGGTGCCGGGCCCGGGTCAGCGGATCGGGGTCGGGTTGCAGACCAGGTCGGGTTTGTCGGTCGGTCTGCCACAGGTGAAGCACTGGTATTTCAGGTTCTGATCCATCTGGTCGCACATCTGGCTGATCTTTTCCGGACCGGAGCCGCAGTAGTCGGCACGGCTGGCGTTTTTCTCGGGCTTGCAGAGGTGGTCCCGCTCGTCGGAAATCACTCCACAGCTTGAGCATTTGTATGTTTTCATTTCAGCTCTCCTTTGCAAAAAATGGCAACGAAATGCAACCATTTTGGTCAACATTATAGCAGCCGATGGGGGATGCACAAGGAAGCCTTTCGTTGTGGGGGGATTTGCTTCAGGAGGGAGAAACAACACCAGGCCGCCGCTCCCGGTCGGCAGCCGAGGAAGCAGTTGCAAACACCGACGCTGCTGGGGAAAAGGCGAAAAACCTCAAAAGACAACCGGCGCCCCTTTTCCCGGCCCCCTAAAACTCGAAACTCTCCCCCGGTTTCAACACCACCACCCGAGCCCCGGTCTCGCCCTCAACCCGTTTCTTCCACGCCTGGGCGTCCTGGTTGAGCAGCTCGAAGGTGTTGTAATGGATCGGGAGGACCGTCTTGGGCTGCAGCATCTTCACCGCCCGCAGGGCGTCGTCGGGGCCCATGGTGTAGTTGTCGCCGATGGGGAGCACCGCCACCTCGAGCCCCTCCTCGCCGATCAGCCGCATGTCGCCGAACAGCCCGGTGTCCTGGGCGGTGTAGATCTTCTTGCCATCGTTGGTGGTCAGCAGAAAGCCGCAGGGGTTGCCGCCGTAGGAGCCGTCGGGGAGCATCGAGCCGTGCAGGGCGAGGGTCAGCTTGAGGTAGCCGAAGGGGTGGCGGTGACCGCCGCCGAGGTGCTGGCCGTGGACCTTCTTGAGCCCCTGCTTGCCGAGCCAGGTGACGATCTCGTGGTTGCTGATCACCAGCGCGCCGGTGCGCTGGGCGATGGCGAGGGCGTCGCCGACGTGGTCGCCGTGGCCGTGGCTGACCAGGATGAAGTCGGGGGAGACCTGCTCCGCGCTGGCCGAGGCGGCCGGGTTGCCGGTGAAAAAGGGGTCGATCACCAGTTGGTGCCCGCCGGTCTCAAGGCCGAGGGTGGCGTGGCCGTACCAGGTCAGTTTGTTCATCCAGATTCTCCTTGGGCGAGGATTGACGGGGGAAAATTCCTCGCAAGTATAGCAAGCCCGGGCTGGGTCGGGGAGGCTTGTCGTCGCATAAGTCGGCAAATAGGACGCAGCCCCAGGGCATGTATAGGTGCCCGATTAAATGAACTGGAGGCCCTGTGGCGAGTCAGGCGAGCATTAAATTCGGTATTGTGTCCCGCGCTTACGAGGCCGTGGGCACTTCGCTCTCCGAATTTGCTTGGGCCGCGAAAGCCCCGTCCGGCCCGCCTCGACTACCGGGGCTTTCGCAACCCCGGCGCGAAATTGCGCCCCAGCCTGGCATCCAGCTCATCGACCCAGCCGGCCCTGGCGCCGGGAAAGGCGTCGGCGTAGGGGACGTAGGGTTTGATATCCAGAACCGGCGTGCCGTCCAGCAGGTCCACCCCTCGCAGGTGCAGGGTCTTGGCCTCCACCTTGACCAGCTCCACCGCCGACAGGCCGATGGGGTTGGGGCGATGGGGGGCGCGGGTGGCGAGAACGCCCCGCTTCGGTCCGCCCCGGGGCGGCTTGACGCGGCTTTTCCACCCCTCGCTCAGGTGAAAGGCGAAGATCAGCCAGAGCCTGTCGAAGCCCTCCAGGTCCTGGATGACCTGCTCGTCGAGCCAGTCCTGCAGCTCCAGGGTGGCGGTCGCCACCTCCCCGGTCGCCGTGCCTTCCACCACCGTGCCCTGGTGGGGAGCGTCGATGCGCCGGGCATAGGGGGAGCGCAGAATGCCGATGGGGCGAAAGGTGAATGGGGTGTCCTGGGTCATCTCGGGAGATCGGGCTGCAAGCCGGCGCGCCGGGCGGGGTGCGGCGCTTGAGCGGTTGGGATTAAATTATGCGATTCGGGATCGGCGGGAATGCTAGCGCTATCGGGAACCGCTGGCAATCAAAAACGGGGGGAACGCTATTTCGTTATGAAAGGGGAAGGGCGGGGATCCCGGGGTACCCGCAGCGGGTACCCCGGAACGTCTGCCGGCAGCGGACGTCCTAATGGGCGGCCTTGTCGCCCCAGATCTCCTGGAGCCGCTGGTCGCGTCCGCAGTTCCAGCGGTAGAGTTTGTAGCGGACCGGGTTCTTCTTGTAATAATCCTGATGGTAGCTTTCCTCGCCGGCTATCGGGTAGAAGGTCGAGGCATCGAGGATCGGCGTGACCACTTTCCGATCGGGGAACTTCGCCGCCACCTCGCTTTTCGAGGCCTCGGCGATCTCCCTTTCGGAGTCGTTGGCGACGAAGATGGCGCTGAGGTAGCTGTGTCCGCGATCGCAGAACTGCCCGCCGGCGTCGAAGGGGTCGATATGCACCCAGTAGTAGTCGAGCAGCTGCCGGTAGCTCACTTTCTGCGGGTCGTAGGTGATCTCCACCGCCTCATAGTGCCCTTGATGGTTGCCGTTGTAGGTCGGGTTTTTCAGCGTGCCGCCGGTAAAGCCCGAGACCACGTCGGTCACTCCGGCGAGTTTTTCGAAATCCGCCTCCATGCACCAGAAGCACCCCCCGGCCAGAACGGTTTTGGCGGCCTGGGCGTTGGCGGCGAACACCAGCGAAAGGGTCAACGGGAAAAGGAGCTTGGCGATTTTCATAGAACCTCCTCCGTGCAGAGGTAGCGCGGTTGACTTATTTGAACAGCTTCGCGTATTCCCCGTAGCCGTTCTGCTCCAGCTCGGCGGCCGGGACGAAACGCAGTGCCGCCGAATTGATGCAGTAGCGCAGGCCGGTCGGGGCCGGGCCGTCATTGAATACGTGCCCCAGGTGCGCGTCGGAGTCTTTGCCGCGCACCTCGGTGCGCACCGTGAAGAAGCTGCGGTCTTCCTTCTCGACGATCTGGTCGGGGTCCAGCGGCCGGGTGAAGCTCGGCCAGCCGGTGCCCGAATCGTACTTGTCGGTGGAGCTGAACAGCGGCGCCCCGGAGATGATGTCGACATAGATCCCCGGCTGGTGGTTGTCCCAGTAGGCATTCTTGAACGGCGGCTCGGTGCCGTCCTGCCGGGTGACCTTGTACTGCAGCGGGGTCAGCCGGCTGCGCAGTTCCTCGTCGCTGGGGATCGGGGTCCGCTCTCTCTTCATCTCGCCCTTCATCATAGCATCCGCCGCCATCTGCATCTGCTCCTGCGGCATTGATGGCGAAGCGGCCATCTCCTCGGCCTGCTTCATCCCCTTGTCCATGCTCAGGCTGTGGGCGACGTAGCCGAGCATCACCAGGGTTACGCTGAGAATCGTGATTGCCAGGGTTTTCATGAGCACCTCCGGTTGGCTGTTCGTCTGTTTTGCATGATGGAAGTATAGCGGAGGTGTTTAAAGCGCGGTTAACGGGGATGTAAAGATCGGGTAAAGATTGGGGGGGGGAGGGCTTACCCCCCTGGGGCTGCGTTGACGGCGCGCACCACCGCGTGGGCCATCCGTTCGCTGTAGCTGGTGAGCTTCCAGTGGTCGGGGCTCCAGCCCTTCAAGAAACGATGAAAATCGGTCCAGGCCACCGGAAAAAGCCCCCGCCAGTCCGCTTCCACAGCCCCGGCGTCGACGGACGGCCGAAGGCGGGCCAAGGCCTGACGCAGCGACGTGAAATAGGTATCAAGCAGCCAGGGTTCGAGCCGCTCGCACTCTTCTTCACTCAGGCAGCTGCCGATGAAATAGGCGACGTCCTTCATCCCGCAGCCCCCGCCCGCATACTGAAAATCGACCGCCGCGACCCGTGCTCCGTCGGGTGAAAAGCAGAAGTTCTCCAGCTTGGCATCGCCGTGGACCAGGGTCTGGTAGGGGCTGTCACGCAGCAGCCTGTCGATGGCCGTGGCCGCCTTTTTGAGGGGCAGATCGTCCAGGGCCGCAAGCTCGTCGGGGCGGGTCTCCAAGTGCCAGTAGGTACCCTGCTCCCACAGCCCCTCCGGTTGGCATCCGAGAAAGGTGGCATGAAAGGCCGCCAGCCAGCCCAGGCAGGCGCGGAGTTCGGTTTCGGTGACGGTCTCCCGGCGTTCGGAAAAGCCCGCTTCGTCAAGATCCTCGAGGACCATGAGGATCTCGTCGCCGCGGGTTTCCACCGCCAGGCATTGGGGGACCGGGCAGTCGGCCCCGCAGCGGGCGCTCCAGCGAGAGTACCAGGCTATTTCCACAGCATAGGAGCGCAGTTTGCGTTGGTGCGAGCGATCGCTGTTCCAGCCGCGGGGGTGGTTGACCTGATCGGGGAACCGGACATGCTTGACCACCACCCGCTTTCGATGCGAGCCGGTCAACCCGTAACGCACGATGGTTCCGTAGCCGCTCCAAAGTTGCTGGATCACCTCAATCGGCTGAATGCCGCTGGCTCCGGTTGCCTGATGGATCAGGGCGGTCAGGTTTTCAAAATTCGGGGACATAATACATATTTTAATGCTTTGGAAAGCCCGGGGATTGTTTGCTTGTTTCCTTCCAGCCGAAGGGGGTATCCGGGAACGGCGGGTATGCTAATGCTATTGCGGGAAGCCAGCAACGAAAATAATGAGGTGTGTTTCAATAGCTCCTTGAGAATGTGGCAATTCAAGACCTGACCCCAGCCCCGAAGGTCAACTGCTAAGTCGCCATCATCGCTAAACCGTGTCCAGCACCCCTTGCCCAGCGGTCAGATCGGCAAACATCCTGCGAAACCGGGCCTCCTGCTCCTCGGGGAGGCGCAGCCGGAGGCTGACTTTATCGGTATAGTCGGTGGCGAGGGTCTCGCATTCGAACTCGGCCAGGCGCCGGTCGAGGGGCGTCACCAGGGCGTAATCAAAGGTCGCCCGAAGCTGCACCCAGGCGATGCGCTCGGCGCGGGGCACCTGTTCGAGTGCCGTCTGTGCGGCTGCCGTGTAGGCCTTGACCATCCAGCCCTTGCCGAGCTTGATGCCGCCGAAGTAGCGGGTCACCACCAGCGCGGTGTCGCCCAGGCCGCTGTGCTGAAGGGTGGTCAGCATTGGTCGACCGGCGACGCCGTGGGGCTCGCCGTCGTCACTCAGCCCGATCTGGTTGGTGCTGCCTGGCGGACCGACCAGGTAGGCCCAGCAGTTGTGGTTGGCATCGGGAAATTCAGCTTTGAGTTCGGCGACAAAGGCCTGCGCCTCGCTCGCCGAGGCCACCGGCTGAACCGTGGTGATGAAGCGGCTGCGTTCCACCTCGATTTCACAACGGAAGCGGGCGGCCGGGATTGGGTAGCGTGGCTGAGGGCTCATCCGGATGTCTCCAGCGATGGCAAAAAGGTAAGGTCCGGAGCCATTGCTTGCTTTAGCCGCCAATCTGTGCCGGGTAAAGATCTGGAAACAGATAGCCGGCGATCAGTGTGGGCAGGGCCAGCCGCACCGGACCTTTGGGCATGCTGGCGACGAGCAGGCCTTCGTCGAGCAGTTGGCTGAGCACCATCCTTCCGGTGCGTTCCGCCAACCCGGAGACCCGGATCATATCGCCGCGCCCCACTTCCCCGCGCAGCAGCGCTTCCTGGAGCATGAAGGTCGCCTCGGGCTTGAGGGGCGGGTTGCCCGGTTTGGGCGGCGGTGCGATTTTGGCCGCGCGCAGTTGAACATAGCCGTGGATGCGCTCCAGCAGGGTGTCGAGTTGCAACACCTCCTGCATGTAGGCGATCTGGTCGAGGCAGACTTCGAGGAAAAAGCGGCAGAAGCGGGCCAGGCCTTCGCTAGAGAGGTTGCCGCGGCCATCGTAATCGTTGCGGCGCGGCGCATCGGCCCAGGTCAGGGCCGCCATGTAGTCGTCTCGCCGCCGGGCCAGGCCGCGGCTCAGGTTCCAGAGGTCGTAGCCCGGAAGGGGCAGCTGTTGAAAACAGGCGTCGGTGAACAGTCGCGCCACCCGGCCGTTGCCGTCAAGAAAGGGGTGAATCCACATCAGGCGGTGGTGTGCGGCCGCCGCGGCAATAATCGGCATCACGCCGTGGTGTGCGTCCCTGCGATAGAAGCTGGCGAACCGATCGAGCAGGGCGGGGAGCGCGGTGGCGACCGGCCCGATGTTCCGACCGACCCGGATCTCCCGCCGGCGCAGTTCGCCGCCGACAACCTCCAGTACCTCGCCTGTTTCGTCGTCTCTCACCCGGCGCAGCTCGTCGGGAAGCTGATCGTAGAACAGCCGATGGGCGCGGCAGAGGAAGTCGGCTCCCGCGACATTGAGGGCCGGGTCGTTCTGCAGCCAGGTTTCGATGGCCTGCTGGCAGCGGATGTGGGCCAGGCTTTCGAGTTGCAGGTCGCGCCGAGCAGGGTCGGTGGAATAGTCCTGGCGCATGGCTCGCTCGATGTCAAACGGGTGTGTGCTGTGCCCTTCGATGAGGTTTGAGTAGTAGCTGTTGATCAGGCGCAGCAGCTCGACAACCGGCTGTTGGCTGAGGGGGTGCAGCTGGCCGCCGAGGGCGGCAGAGCGGGCCACGACTTCGCGGGCCAGGTCTGCTAGCTCGGCCGTCGCGACGGGGAGCAACGGCTCCATATGGGAGGGCTTGTCGTACATGGAGTCACCATGCCTTTGCCGATATTAATGCCGATCTAATAAATATGCTAACTATTTAGCATGAAATAAATTATTTGGCAATACTGGTGCGTGGGAGGGAGGCTTGTGCCGATTGTTCTGCCGGTTTGTCAGTAGGAAGGGACAGGTCTTTGCCATAAAAGCAGCAGCGCAAGACCTGACCCAGATCCCAAAAGTGTTTTTGAAATAAGGAAGGGAAAATCTGGACCATGTCTCGCGGTTGCGAGATATGGGGGTAGCCGAGACGCCTATATCTCGCCAAAAACAAGAAGGGCGGCCAAACCGGCCGCCCTTCTTGTTTCGTCAACTTACTTGCCCCACTTTTTCTTGATCCGCTCCACCGCCTCGACGACTTTCTCCTTGTCGCCGAAGGCGCTCAGGCGGAAGTAGCCTTCGCCCGAGGGGCCGAAGCCCGAGCCGGGGGTGCCGACCACGTGGCACTCGCTGAGCAGTTTGTCGAAGAAGTCCCAGCTGGAGAGCCCTTCGGGGGTCTTGAGCCAGATATAGGGGGCGTCGACGCCGCCGTAGCAGGTGATGCCGGCGGCCTTGAGGCCCTCGCGGATGATCCGCGCGTTGTCCATGTAGTAGTCGATGATCTCCTTGGTCTGCTTCCAGCCTTCATCCGAGTAGACGGCGGCGGCGGCTTTCTGCACCGGGTAGGAGGCGCCGTTGAACTTGGTGGTGGTGCGGCGGTTCCACAGCTTGTTGAAGCTGTACTTCTCGCCGCTGGCGGTGGTGCCCATCAGCTCTTCGGGGACGACCACCAGGCCGCAGCGCACGCCGGTGAAGCCGGCGGTCTTGGAGAAGCTGCGGAACTCGATGGCGCACTTCTTGGCCCCTTCGATCTCGTAGATTGAGTGGGGGATGCCCGGGGTGGTGATGAAGGCCTCGTAGGCGGCGTCGAAGAAGATGATGGCGTCGTTGGCGTTGGCGTAGTCGACCCACTTCTTCAGCTCGTCCTTGCTGGCGACGGTGCCGGTGGGGTTGTTGGGGAAGCAGAGGTAGATGATGTCGACCTTCTCTTTGGGCAGGTCGGGGACGAAGTTGTTCTCTTCGGTGAAGGGCATGTAGACGATGCCCTTGTAGTAGCCCTTGGCGTCGGCCTCGCCGGTGCGGCCGACCATGACGTTGGTGTCGTTGTAGACCGGGTAGACCGGGTCGCCGATGGCCACCACGTTGTCCAGGGCGAAGATGTCGAGGATGTTGGCGCAGTCGCACTTGGAGCCGTCGGAGATGAACATCTCGCTGGCCTTCAGCTCGACGCCGAGGGGCTTGTAGCTCTTGTCGATGATGACCTGGGAGAGCCAGTCGTAGCCCTGCTCGGGGCCGTAGCCGGCAAAGCGGTCGCTGGTGCCCAGGTCGTCGACGGCGTCGTGGAAGGCCTTGAGCACCGCCGGGGCCAGGGGGCGGGTGACGTCGCCGATGCCGAGGCGGATGATCTGGGCGCCGGGGTTGGCGGCGGCGAAAGCCTTGACGCGGCGGCCGATTTCGGGGAACAGGTAGCCGGCTTTGAGTTTGAGATAGTTGTCGTTGATGCGGGCCATTCAAAAACTCCTTTTATGTTGGATTCAGAAACGTCCGATTCGAAACTGATTGCCGGTTCAATAGAAACCGGCATGACGATTAACGTGTAAATAGCTAAAAGGTTTTTAGAACCGACAACCCGGCTGCAGCCTGTCCCGGTGTGGATGACCGGTCCAAGGTTGCTCACTGGTTCGGCCGGGGGGAGGTGCCACGAAGTACCGTCGATCCCATCTCCACCTGTGTTGATACGTGGTACCAGGGCCGCGCCAGTCATGCCCTCCGCAGGAGACGCCTTTTTCTTTGCTTCCTTTCTTTTGGGCGAGCAAAAGAAAGGAAGGCGGGGAGCGGGGCGCAGCGCCCGCGGTTTCCGGTTCCGGCTCCCGGGGGAGGAGCTCTGCCGGAAAACCGGCGGGACTCGCCCCGCCAGGCGAGTTACTTTTCTTGCTTGCCCAAGAAAAGTAACCAAAAGAAGGGCACCCCCACCGTTTGCCCCTTCGGGGTTCCCTCACTCCAGTCTTTTAATCCGACGGGGACGAAAACTTGCCCTTCGGGCTTCGGACATTCGTCCCCGAATGCCTCGGATTAAAAGACTTCCGTTCGGCTGCACTCAAAGGGGGGGGAAGGTCAAAAGCGCAATCAGGGGCAAAGGCGAATTATTTATTTCAGCCCCAGCACATCCTGCATGTCGTACATCCCCGCCGCTTTGCCCTTGAGCCAGCCGGCGGCGCGCACGGCGCCGCGGGCGAACATGTCGCGGCTCATGGCGCGGTGGGAAATTTCGATGCGCTCGCCCATGCCGATGAAGTAGACGGTGTGCTCGCCGACGATGTCGCCGCCGCGCACGGTCTGCATGCCGATCTCTTCCTTGGTGCGCTCGCCGCACATCCCCTCGCGGTGGAAGTTGGCGACCTTGTTGTAGTCGCGCCCCAGGGCTTCGGCGACCACCTCGCCCATGCGCACGGCGGTGCCCGAGGGGGAATCTTTTTTCTTGTTGTGGTGCAGTTCGACGATTTCGACGTCGAAGCCTTCGCCGAGGATGCCCGCGGCCTCCTTGAGCAGCTTGAAGCAGGCGTTGACGCCGACGCTCATGTTGGGGGCCAGCACCACCGGGATCTTGGCAGCGGCCTTTTCGGCCTCGGCGCGCTGGGCGGGGGTGAAGCCGGTGGAGCCGATCACCACCTGCTTGCCCAGCCGGGCGCAGACCTCGAGGTTTTTCAGGGTGACCTCGGGGAAGGTGAAGTCGATGAGCACGTCGGCGTTGGCCAGGGCCTCCTCGAGGCTGCCGGAGATCTTGACTCCGGAAGCGCCGCAGCCGGCGATGAGCCCGGCGTCCTGGCCGATCATGTCATGGCCGGGGCGCTCGACGGCGCCAGCCAGCTCCAGGCCATCGGCCTCCTTGATGGCGGTGACGATGCGCCCGCCCATCCGCCCGGCGGCGCCGGTGACGGCAACTCTGATCATGGAAATCCTCTTGAGAAACGTGATGGGTAATTCGTAATGGGTAATAGGTTTTTCAATAACCAATCACCAGTTACCAGTCACGGATATTAGATCAGTTCGTACTTCTTCAGCACGGCCTTGAGCTTCTCCAGGTTGGCCGGCTGCATGGCCACCAGCGGCAGGCGAACCTGCTCGCCGCATTTGCCCATCAGCGCGGCGGCGGTCTTCACCGGCACCGGGTTGGACTCGATGAACATGGTGTTGTGCATCTCGAGCAGCTGCAGGTGCAGCTTGCGGGCGGTGACCCAGTCCCCCTTGTCAACGGCGGCCACCATGGCCTTGACCTGCTTGGGCATGATGTTGGCGGTGACCGAGATCACCCCCTTGGCGCCGCAGGCCATCAGCGGCAGGGTGAGAAAGTCGTCGCCGGAGAGCACGTCGATCTTGTCGCCGGCCTGGGCCAGGATTTCGCTGGCCTGGGTGAGGTTGCCCGAGGCCTCCTTGATAGCGACGATGTTGGCGAATTCGGCCAGGCGGATGGTGGTCTTGGCCTCCATGTTCATGCCGGTGCGCCCGGGCACGTTGTAGAGCACCTGGGGGATGGCGACGGCCTCGGCGATCGCCTTGTAGTGCTGGTAGAGCCCTTCCTGGGAAGGCTTGTTGTAGTAGGGGGAGACCAGCAGGACGCCGTCGGCGCCCATCTCCTTGGCGTGCTGGCTCAGCTCGATGGCCTCGGCGGTGGCGTTGGAGCCGGTGCCGGCGATGACCGGCACACGCTTGTTGACCTGCTCGATGCAGACCTGGATGACCCGGTCGTGCTCCTCGTAGCTGAGGGTGGCCGACTCGCCGGTGGTGCCGCAGGGGACAATGACGTCGGTGCCGTTTTCGAGCTGGAACTCGATCAGCTGCCGGTAGCGCTCCTCATCGAACCGCCCCTGGCTGTCGAAAGGGGTGATGATGGCGACCATGGAACCTGTGAACATGGGTGTCTCCTCCAGAGTGATTGAAAACTATGTGAAGCGTTGCAATTAACGAAGTCGAGGGCCGGTTAAAAAGGCGTTATCCGGGCCGGTAAAAAGACATTGGTAGCATACCTCCCAGGCAATGTCAAAGACCGCCTTGCCGCTCAGCGGCCTGCCTGGGGGGCCGCCGAGGCGGTGGCGGAAAGGCCGCTTTCGAGCACCCTGCGCCCCAGGCGCACCACGCTTCTGGCCGCGTACAGATACTGCTGGCCGTTCTCCACGGCGAAATCGTCGAAGGCCCCCTCTTTGAGTGGCTCGCGGTTGAGCGGGGTGGGGGGGAAGGGGGCATCGGGGGTGCGCCGATACAGGTTGACGCCGAGGGCCTCGGCCCCCTGGCGCGGGTCGTCGATGGGCTGCCAGCGCAGGCTCACCAGCTTGTCCTTGCCCGCCGCCTCGAGATTGATGGGGCTCGGCGGGGAGGGGAGGAACAGCACGCGCACCAGCGCCGGCTGCCCCTCGCGCCCCTTGCGGTTGAAGGGGGCCACCCGGTACTGGTAGCCGGAGCCGGTCTCCATTTCCGTGTCCCAGAGGTAGAAGCGGTCGCCGATGCGGGTGGCCTTGCGCAGGTAGTCGATGTCCACCTCCTGCATCAGCACCGAGGTGTCGCGGCACTCGGGGCAGTCATCGGCGGGGTTAAACTTCATCTTGAAGACCCGGAAACCCTCCAGGTCGGTCAGTTCCGAGCCGTCCTGGTTGATCTTCGGCAGGTCCCAGGCAAGCAGGAACCGCGCCCCGAGCTGGCGGACCTCGAAGCGCTGCACGGCATCGGGCAGGGGCTGGCGCAGCGGCCGCACCGGGCCTTTCTTGCCGCAGCCGGCAAGCGTCAGCAGCAGCGAGAGCAGCAGCGACAGCAGCAATAAATGGAGGGGTAATCGAAAAGCCATGGAATCCATCTCACGCAAAGGCGCACAGAGCGCCTGGAGTGTTCTACTACTTTTTCCGCTCGTCCCGGGCCCGCTTGATCTCGCGCTCCACCGCTTCACGGGCGGTGCCGCCGGTGGCGCGGCGGGCGTTGACCGAGGCCTCGAGGGTGACGTAGTCGTAGATGTCCGCCTCGATGGCTTCGGAGAACTGCTTGAACTCCTCGAGGCTCAGCTCGGGGATGTCTTTGTTGTTTTCGATGCAGTAGCGCACCGTCTTGCCGACGATTTCGTGGGCGTTGCGGAAGGGGATCCCCTTGCGCACCACGTAGTCGGCGACGTCGGTGGCGGTGGAGAAGCCGCGGGCGGCGGCCACCCGCATGTTCTCGGCCCTGACCTTCATCTGGGCGATCATGTCGGCGAAGATCTTCAGCGAGCCCTTGACCGTGTCGATGGTGTCGAACAGCGGCTCCTTATCCTCCTGCATGTCCTTGTTGTAGGCCAGCGGCAGCGACTTCATCAGGGTCAACAGGCTCATCAGGTTGCCGTAGACCCGGCCGGTCTTGCCGCGCACCAGTTCGGGGACGTCGGGGTTTTTCTTCTGCGGCATGATCGAGCTGCCGGTGCAGAAGGCGTCGGTGAGCTCGATGAAGTTGAAATCGGCGCTCGACCAGAGGATCAGCTCCTCGGAGAGCCGCGAGAGGTGCATCATCAGGATCGCCGCGCCGGAGCAGAACTCGAGGGCGAAGTCGCGGTCGGAGACCGAGTCGAGGCTGTTGCGGGTCACCCCGTCGAAGCCGAGCTGCTCGGCGACGAACTCGCGGTCGATGGGGAAGGTGGTGCCGGCCAGGGCGCCGGCGCCCAGCGGCAGCACGTTGAGGCGCTTCAGCACGTCGGCCATGCGCCCGGCGTCGCGCTTGACCATCTCGTAGTAGGCCAGCATGTGGTGGGCGAAGAGCACCGGCTGGGCGGTCTGCAGGTGGGTGTAGCCGGGCATGATCACCGCCAGGTTGGCTTCGGCCTGGCCGAGCAGCGACTCCTGCAGGCTGTCGAGGTAGCCGAGGATCTCCTTGAGCTCGTCGCGCAGGTAGAGGCGCACGTCGGTGGCCACCTGGTCGTTGCGCGAGCGGGCGGTGTGCAGCTTGCCCCCCACTGGGCCGATGCGCTCGATGAGCCGCGCCTCGATGTTCATGTGGATGTCCTCGAGGCTGACCTTGAACTCGAAGTTGCCCGCCTCGATGTCGGCGAGGATCCCCTCGAGCCCGCCGATGATGGTCTCAGCCTCGGCGGCGGCGATGATCTGCTGCTTGGCGAGCATCCTGGCGTGGGCGATGGAGCCCTGGATGTCGTAGCGGTACATGCGTTTGTCGAAATCGATGGAGGCGGTGAACTCCTCGACGAACTTGTCGGTCGGCTGGGTGAAGCGGCCAGCCCAGGGTTTTTCGCTCATGCTGTGTGCTCCGTAAAAAAGTCCCCTCTCCCTCAGGGAGAGGGTCAGGGTGAGGGTGGTTTCCCGTTCACTCCTCCTCGTCCTCGTTCTCGACCCGCCGCCAGGACTCGCCGATCGGCTGGTAGATGCCGTGGATTTTCAGCGGCACCCGGGTGGTGCGGGGGTCGAGCTCGTGGAACAGGGGGAGGTTGAAATAGTAGAGGCGGGTGCGGGTGCCGAAGCGCAGCCGGCAGACCGGCAGACCGCCGAAATCGTCGCTGGCGAACTCGGGGTGCTCCACCGGGCCGATCTTGTGGCTCTTGTGGATGATCACCGACGAGTAGCCGAAATTGGAGGTCTCGCTCCCCTTGAGCCCCCGGGTGGTCTCGGAGGTGTTGCAGAACACGGTGATGGTGTCGCGCACCCCGGGGGTGTAGGCCAGGTATTCACCGTAGAAGCCGTTGACCACGTCGCGGAAGGCCGGGTGCTCGGGCTTGGGGTTGCACTCGAGCACCACCAGCAGGTCGAGGCGCTGGCGGCTCTGGAAGAACAGCTCGTTGGCCTTCTCGATGATCGCGCTGATGTTCGACTGGTAGAGGTCGCGGTAAACATAGTCGAGGCAGATCAACGGCATGAAGTTGAAGCAGACCGGCTGGCAGCGGAACAGGGGAAAAACCTTGCCACGGTAGAGGTCGTGGACCGAATCGAGACTCTCCTCGCCGACGAAGGGGTGGCTTTTGGCCTGCAGGAAGACCCGCAACCTGCCATCGGCCTCCTTGACGGCGGTGACCGCCCAGTTGACGGGGATGTCCTCGATGTCGCCCGAGTCGAGGTCCTTGAGCACCGAGGCCAGGGCCTCGGCGTTGTCCTCGGCGTGTTCCTGCAGAAAATCGCGGTACTCGGCCAGGCGCACGTGCTCCACGCCGAACATGGTGACGGTGTTGGCGGGAAAGCCCCCGTCGATCAGTTCCAGCGCATCCGCAACCCGGGCCGAGGGCATGGCCGACTCGGGGAGCACCAGGAAGTGGCATTTCTTCAGGTTGCCGGCACCCTCGGCGATCAGTTCGAGGATCGAGCGGACCTGGCGCCATTTCTCCTCCGGGTCTTCCAGGCGGCAGGCAAAATCCGCCATCCCCAGGTGGTTGGGGATCTGGCTGACCATGCAGTGCAGATGGTGGCCGAGGGGAAACTGGAGGTTGAGCGGTTTTTCGACGATTTCGAACATCGCTTCAGGCGTCTTCGGCGGCGCGCAGCGGGGCCCCGGGGATCTCCTCTTCCAGCGCCCCCTCGGGGAAGGCGACCTCGCCCCAGGGCAGTTCGGGGAAGAGCTTGGTCAGGATGTGGCGCCCTCCGGGGGGCATGGGCATGGCGGGCAGACTCTCCTTGGCGGCCCAGACGGCCTCGGTGCACTCGGCGCCGTTGGGCGTCAACTCGAAGCTCAGCGGCAGGGCGCGGTAGTAGAGGATGACGAAGTGGTCTTTTTTCTCGCCCACGCCGATGTGCTCGTAGACGTCGACCAACTTCTCCACCTTGACCTCGATGCCGACCTCCTCGCGCACCTCGCGGTGCAGGGCCTCGAGGATCGATTCGCCGTGGTCGATCTTCCCCCCCGGCATCACCCACAGGCTGCAGAAGGGGTGGATGCAGCGGCGGGTCAGCAGCACGCGCTCGTTCTCATCGATGACGACCGCCACGACCGAGGTTTTGATGTGCTGCTTGGAGAAGTCCATTTACAACTCGTGAGGCGTGAAGGGTGAGGAGTGAGGAGTAAGACCGATTCGCCTTACCCCTCACGCCTAACTCCTTACTTACTTTTTCTGCCTCTGGATGGCGGCGATGCGCAGTCGCAGGGCGTTGAGCTTGATAAAGCCCTCGGCGTCGGCCTGGTTGTAGACCTCGTCGGCCTCGAAGGTGGCGAAGTCGACGTTGAACAGGCTGTCGCTGGCCGAGTCGCGGCCGACCACCCGGCAGTGCCCCTTGTAGAGCTTGATGCGGGCCTTGCCGTTGACGGTCTGCTGGCTCTCGTCGATCAGCGCCTGCAGCACCTTGCGCTCGGGGGAGAACCAGAAGCCGTTGTAGATCATGGCGGCGTAGCGCGGCACCAGCGAGTCGCGCAGGTGCATGACCTCGCGGTCCATGGTGATCGACTCGACGCCGCGGTGCGCTTCCTCGAGGATGGTGCCGCCGGGGGTCTCGTAGACGCCGCGGCTCTTCATGCCGACGAAGCGGTTTTCCATCAGGTCGACCCGGCCGATGCCGTGCTTTCCGCCCAACTCGTTGAGCTTGGCCAGCAGCTTGGCGGGGGAGAGGCGCTCGCCGTTGACGGCCACCGCGTTGCCCTTCTCGAATTCCACCTCGACGTATTCGGGCTGGTCCGGGGCGTCCTCGGGGCGCTTGGTCAGCACGTACATCTCTTCGGGGGCCTCGGCCCAGGGGTTCTCGAGAATGTCGCCCTCGAAGCTGATGTGCAGCAGGTTGCGGTCCGAGCTCCAGGGGAACTTCTTGCTGGTCGGCACCGGGATGCCGTGCTTGCGTGCGTAGTCCTCCAGGGCGGTGCGGCTCTTCATGTCCCACTCGCGCCAGGGGGCGATGACCTTGATCCCCGGGTTGAAGTGGTAGTAGGCGATCTCGAAGCGCACCTGGTCGTTGCCCTTGCCGGTGGCGCCGTGGGAGACGGCGTCGGCCCCTTCCTTGGCGGCGATCTCCATCTGCGCCTTGGCGATCAGCGGCCGGGCGATGGAGGTGCCGAGGAAGTAGCGCCCTTCGTAGATGGCGTTGGCGCGGAACATGGGGAAGACGAAGTCGCGGGCGAACTCTTCCTTGAGGTCGAGGATGTGGCAGGAGCTGGCGCCGGTTTTCTTCGCCTTTTCGGGGATGTGATCGAGCTCTTCGCCCTGGCCGAGGTCGGCCGAGTAGGCGATGACTTCGCAGCCGTATTCCTCGACCAGCCACTTGAGGATGATGGAGGTGTCGAGTCCGCCCGAATAAGCGAGGACGGCCTTTTGAACGCTACCTTTTCTGGACATGATTGTCTCCTTGGTTGAGAATCAGGAGCCAGGAACCAGGAGTCAGGAGCCAGGAGAAAACCTCCCTACTCCCAACTCCCAGCTCCCATCTCCTTACAGCTTTATCACATAGGTGTCGGCCATGCGGTCGTGCAGTCCCTGCTTCTGGGCGTCGAAGGCGACCATCAGGTAGCCGATGCCGAGCAGGATCCCCGAGATGAACTTGCCGGGCACCTCGCGGAAAAAGGCCCGGCCGTAGCTGAGGGCGCTGCCGTCGGTGCGGATCACCTTGATGCGCACCGCCATCTTGCCCGGCGTCTGCCCACAGTAGCCGGTGAAAAACACATAATAGCCGACACTCACCGCGATGGTGAAGAGCGAAACGATGGTCGCCATCGCCACCTGGAACTCGGAGGTGCCGTTGCCGGCGTTGCGGATCAGTAGGTTGAACAGCAGCGTCAGCGTGAACTGCAGAACCCCGACCAGGATCGAGTCGATCAGGGCGGCGCCGACGCGGATCCAGAAGCCGGCCTTGGGCAGCATTTCCGGCGCGGGTTCCAGGTGGGGCTCGGCGCCCGGCGGTGCGGCGGCCTCGCTGCCGAGCTGCTGCCGGCGCTGCTCCCAGCGGGCGAAGACCACCCCGCAGCCCAGGCAGCTCTCGCCCTCGGGCTGCTCCAGGCCGCAGGCCGGGCAGGTGCGCCGCGGACCGGGGGCGGCCGCGTCCTCCTCGGGGCGGATCGGGCCGGCCCCTTGTTCCGGCTCGGCCGATGCGGCAGGTTGCTGCGCCGGCTGGGGGCGCCCCTCGAAGGTGAAGGCCTGCCGGCACTTGGGGCAGGTCACCTTGACCGACCGCTCGGGGACGGTCTCCGGGGCGATCTCTTTGGAAAATCCGCAGTGCGGGCAGGTGATGGTCATGAAAAGCCGTGGTCAGTGGTCAGTGAATGGGAGTCTGCTGAAAGGTCGCCAACTCCCGGTGCCGATAATCACCCCAGCAGCGTGGCCATGATCGCCTTCTGCACGTGCATCCGGTTCTCGGCCTCGTCGAAGACCACCGAGTGGGGCCCCTCGATGACCTCGTCGGTGATCTCCTCGTCGCGGTGGGCGGGCAGGCAGTGCAGGACGATGCACCCGGGATCGGCCAGCTTGACGATATCCGCGTTGATCTGGAAGCCGGCAAAAGCCTGCTCGCGTTGCTTCTGCTCGGCCTCCTGGCCCATGCTGGCCCAGACGTCGGTGTTGAGCACATGGGCGCCGCGGGCGGCCTCGGCGGGGTCGTTGGTGTAGAGGACCCTGGCGCCGAGCTTCTTCGCCCGCTCCACCACCTCGGGGTGCGCTTCGTACCCTTTGGGGGTGGCCACCCGCAGCTCGAAGCCGAACACGGTGGCGGCGTTAATCCAGCTGTTGGCCATGTTGTTGCCGTCGCCGATCCAGCAGTAGGCCAGGTCGCGGTAATTGCCCTTGTGCTCGATGACGGTGAACAGGTCGGCCATCAGCTGGCAGGGGTGATACATGTCGGTGAGCCCGTTGATGACCGGCACTTCGGAGCAGCGCGCCAGTTCCTCGACCCCCTGCTGGGAGAAGGTGCGGATCATGATACCGTCGCAGTAGCGGGCCATGACCCGGCCGGTGTCCTTGATCGGCTCGCCGCGGCCCAGCTGGGTGGTGCCCGAGTGCAGGAACAGGGCGTGCCCGCCGAGCTGATACATCCCCACCTCGAAGGAGACGCGGGTGCGGGTGGAGCTTTTCTCGAAAATCATCGCCAGGGTCTTGCCCTTGAGCAGGTGGTGCTCCTCGCCGCGCTTCTGCTTTTCCTTCAGCTCGCGGGTCAGGGCGAAGATCTGTTCCAGTTCTTCGAGGCTCCAGTCGGTCAGGCAGAGAAAGTCTTTTTTCACGAAATGCTCCTGTGGTCTTAATCCGATATTTCAAGGACCACGAAGATCACGAAGGACACGAAGTTAAAGTCATAAAAAGGTTTTCTTCGTGAACTTCGTGCCCTTCGTGGTGAATAATCTATCAGTTCTCAATCTCGGCAAGGATGCCGTCGAGGATCTCTAGCGCCTCGTCGATCTCGGCGCGGGTGACGGTCAGTGGCGGCACGAAGCGCAGCACGCTGCCGACGGTGCAGTTGATCAGCAGCCCGCGCTCGAGGGCGGTCTTGACGATCTCGCCCCCCTCGATGGAGAGCTCCATGCCGAGGATCAGCCCCTGGCCGCGGACCTCCCTGGCGAAGCCGTAGCGGCTTTTCATCTCTTCCAGGCGACCGCGCAGGTACTCGCCCATGGTCACGCAGTTCTCCAGCACGCCGTCCTCGAGCAGCACCTTCATGGCCGCCACGCCGGCGGCGGTGACCAGCGGGTTGCCGCCGAAGGTCGAGCCGTGGGTGCCGGGGCCGAGGGTCGCTGCGTGCTCCTCACGGGCGACCAGGGCGCCGATGGGCGGGCCGCCGGCCAGCGCCTTGGCCAGGGTCATCAGGTCGGGCTCCACCCCCTCGTGCTGGTGGGCGAAGAGCTTGCCGGTGCGGCCGCAGCCGACCTGCACCTCGTCGTAGATCAGCACCAGGCCGTTTTGGTCGCACAGCTCGCGCACCGCGCGCAGGTAGCCGGGCGGGGGGACGTTGACCCCACCCTCGCCCTGGATCGGCTCGAGCATCACCGCGCAGCTGCTGGGGGTGAGCGCCGCGCGCAGGGCCTCGATGTCACCGAAGGGGACGTACTTGAAGCCGGGCAGCATGGGCGAGAAGCCGGCCTTGACCTTCTCCTGGCCGGTGGCGCTGATGGTGGCGATGGTGCGGCCGTGGAAGGAGGCCACGGCGGTGATAACCTCGTAGCGCTCCTCGCCGTGTTTTTCGCGGCTGAACTTGCGCGCCAGCTTGATCGCCGCCTCGTTGGCCTCGGCCCCCGAGTTGCAGAAGAACACCCGCTCGCCGAAGGAGTGCTCGCAGAGGATCTCGGCCAGCTCGATCTGGCTGGGGATGTGGTAGTAGTTGGAGCAGTGCAGCAACTGCGTCGCCTGCTGCTGCAGGGCGGCGACCACCTTGGGGTGGCAGTGGCCGAGGTTGTTCACCGCGACCCCGGCCAGAAAGTCGAGGTAGCCCTTGCCGTCGGCGTCCCACAGCCGGCATCCCTCGCCGCGCACCGCCACCAGCGGGTAGCGGCCGTAGGTCTTCATGATGCGCCGGTCGGCCCGGGCGATCCAGTCATTCGATGCGCTCATAGACGAATCCTGAATATGAAATAAAGAAGGTCTCAGGAGGCAGGAATCAGGATTCAGAAAAACCTGAGGCCTGACAACTGAAACCTGATACCTGGTTTTTAAAACCTCGCGATCGCCGTGCCGATCCCCTTGTCGGTGAAGATCTCCAGCAGGCAGGCGTGTTCCATGCGGCCGTCGATGATGTGGGCTTTTTTCACCCCTTCCTCCACGGCGTCGACGCAGCAGTTGACCTTGGGGATCATGCCGCCGGTGATGGTGCCGTCGTTGATCAGGTCGGGGACCCTCTGCACGTCGATGGTGGAGATCAGCCTGCCGTCCTTGCCCTTGACCCCTTCGACGTCGGTGAGCAGGATCAGCTTCTCGGCCTTGAGGGCGCCGGCGACGCGGCCGGCCACCAGGTCGGCGTTGATGTTGTAGGTCTCACCGCTGAGGCCGACCCCCACCGGGGCGATGACCGGGATGAAGTTGGCGTTCTCCAGGCCGGTGATGATCTCGGGGTTGATCGACTCGACTTCGCCGACCATGCCGACATCGATGATCTCGGGGGTCAGGGTGTCGGGGTTGACCGCGGTCATCTCCATCTTGTGGGCGACGATCAGGTTGCCGTCCTTGCCGGTGAGGCCCACCGCGCGGCCGCCGTGGCGGTTGATGTTGCCGACGATCTCCTTGTTGACCTTGCCGCCGAGCACCATCTCGACCACGTCCATGGTCTCGGTGTCGGTGACCCGCATCCCCTGGATGAAGCGCGACTCCTTGCCCATTGCCTTGAGCACCTTGCCGATCTGCGGCCCGCCGCCGTGCACCACCACCGGGTTGAGGCCGATGTACTTCATCATGATGATGTCGCGGGCGAATCCCACTTTGAGGTGCTCCTCGACCATGGCGTTGCCGCCGTACTTGATGACGATGGTCTTGCCGTAGAAGTTGCGGATCCACGGCAGCGCTTCCATCAGCGTCTTGGCCTTGTTGATGATTTCCTGCATGTTTGAAACCTCGTGGTCAGTGATCAGTGCTCAGTGGACGGGGAGGGCAGGAAACCAGACTGACCACTGACCACAGTCCACAGTTCACGGTTTTACAGAATGTAGCGCGAAAGATCCTCGTCCTTGACGATCTCGGAGAGGCGCCTGCGCACGTATTCGGCGTCGATGGCGATGCGCTCGTCGCGGATTTCCGGGGCGTCGAAGGAGAGATCCTCGAGCAGCTTCTCCATGATCGTGTGCAGGCGCCGGGCGCCGATGTTCTCGGTGCGCTCGTTGACCACGGCGGCGGTGCGGGCGATCTCGCGCACCGCATCCTCGCCGAACTCCAGGCGGATGTTCTCGGTCTCCATCAGCGCCATGTACTGGCGGACCAGAGCGTTCTTCGGCTCGGAGAGGATGCGCACGAAGTCGTCCTCGCCGAGGCTCTCGAGCTCGACGCGGATAGGGAAGCGCCCCTGCAGCTCGGGAATCAGGTCCGAGGGCTTGGCGACATGGAAGGCCCCGGCGGCGATGAACAGGACGTGGTCGGTCTTGACCGGGCCGTACTTGGTGTTGACCGTGCTCCCCTCGACGATGGGCAGGATGTCGCGCTGCACCCCCTCGCGGGAAACCTCGGGGCCGTGGCCCCCCTCGCGGCTGGCGATCTTGTCGATCTCGTCGATGAAGATGATGCCGCTCTGCTCGGTGCGTTCCTTGGCCAGGGCCTGGACCTTCTCCATGTCCACCAGCTTCTCGGCCTCGGCGGCGATGAGCATCTCGCGGGCCTCGGCCACCTTCATGCGCCGGCGCTTGGTCTTCTTGGGGAAGATGTTGCCGAACATCTCCTTGATGTTGATCCCCATCTCCTCCGAACCCTGGGGAGTGAGGACATCCATCATGGGGATCTTCGACTCCTGGGTCTCCACCTCGACGTAGCGGTCGTTGAGCGAGCCGAGCCGCAGCAGCTTGCGCAGCTTCTCGCGGGTCGCCTCGCGCCCTTCGACGGGCTTGCCCTCGCTGGAGGCGCTGGCGGCTTCGCCGGGCAGCAGCAGGTCGAGCAGACGCTCCTCGGCCAAATCCTCGGCCTTGAGCCGCACGGCCTGGGCCTCTTCCTCCTTGACCATGATGATGGCCAGCTCCACCAGGTCGCGGACCATGCTTTCGACGTCGCGGCCGACGTAGCCGACCTCGGTGAACTTGCTCGCCTCGACCTTGACGAAGGGGGCCTGGGCCAGTTTGGCCAGGCGCCGGGCGATCTCGGTCTTGCCGACCCCGGTGGGACCGATCATGATGATGTTCTTGGGGGCGATCTCGTCGCGCAGCTCCGGGGCAACCTGCTGGCGGCGCCAGCGGTTGCGCAGGGCCACGGCCACGGCACGCTTGGCGTCCTTCTGGCCGACGATGTAGCGGTCGAGCTCGGAGACGATCTCCCGGGGCGTGAAATTGGTCACGGCAGGGCCTCCACGAGGATCTGGTCGTTGGTGTAGATGCAGATTCCGGCGGCGATCTTCATCGCCTCCTCGACGATGCCCCGGGCGGGCAGCTCCGAGTGCTGCAGCAGGGCGCGGGCCGCGGCCAGGGCGAAGGCGCCGCCGGAGCCGATGGCGGCGATGCCGTCGTCGGGTTCGATGACGTCGCCGGTGCCCGAGAGGATCAACGTGGTTTCGGCGTCGGCCACCACCAGCAGCGCCTCGAGACGGCGCAGCATGCGGTCGGTGCGCCAGTCCTTGGCCAGGGCCACCGCGGCTCGGGCCAGGTTGCCGCGGTACTCCTGCAGCTTGGCGTCGAATTTCTCGAACAGGGTAAAGGCGTCTGCGGTGCTGCCGGCGAAGCCGGCCAGGACCTTGTCGCCGCTCATGCGGCGGATCTTGCGGGCGGTGTGCTTCATAACCGTGTTGCCGAGGGTCACCTGGCCGTCCCCGGCCAGGGCGACTTCACCGTTTTTGCGCACGCAGACGATGGTGGTTCCCTTGAACATCCTGATTCCTTTGCTGGATTACTTAAACTTGTCCCGGGCAAAAAGGGAAATATAGCATATATAGCACCAAACTCTAATCCAAAAAAGAAAAATGCCGCGGCTGCGGCATTTCGATCCTGCTCCCTGTTTTGGTCCGGCCCGACCCGGTGAATTTCAGCTCTGGACCCTGGTTTCAGCCCTGCGGATGGGGGAGGTTCCAGCTATCGCTCAGCGCGGCAGGACCAGGGTCGCTTCGGTGCCGAGTCCCGGTTCGCTGGTCAGCTGGATGCTGCCGCCGTGACTTTGGGCAAACTGGCGGGCATAGAACAGCCCGAGGCCGAAGCCCCGCACCTGGCCGGTCTTTTCCGGATCGACCTGGTAGAACTTTTCGAAAATCTTGGGCAGTTCATCCTGGGGGATGCCGGCGCCGGTGTCGCGGAAGATGACCTTGATACGGTCTTCGCTGACCTGGGTGCTCACCGAAATGGCCCCCCCGGCGGGGGTGAACTTGATGGCGTTTTCCAGCAGGGCCCGCAGCACAAAGCCGATTCTCCGCCGGTCCACCTCCAATTCAGGCAACTCCCCGTCCAGTTCGCTGGTCAGAGCCAGCTGCTTGTTGGCCGCGGAAAACGCCAGCTGGTTGAGCGCCGTGTTGACCAGGTCGCGCAGGTTGATCCGGCTCAGGAACGGGGGGCCCTCCTGGAGGACGGTTTCACTGTAGTAGAGCAAGTCCTTGATCAGGTAGCCGAGGTACCTGGACTCCTCGAGGATCAGCGAGAGGGTCTTCTGGAAGCCGGGGTCCTGGGGGGCATCCAGGCCGCGGGCCAGGTTCTGGATGAACAGGGAGATGGCGGTTATCGGGGTTTTCAGCTTGTGGGAGATCAGCCCCAGAAAGTCGGTCTTCAACTGGTCGATGCGCTTGAGGTGGACCAGCTCCTCCTTAAGGGCGAGCTTCTCAAGAACCTTTTCGATGGTGGTCTTGAGCTGAAGCAGATTGATGGGCTTGCTGATGAAATCGTCGGCATCGGCCTTGAGCGCCCGCAGGATGATGTCCTTTTCCGCGTACCCGGTCATGATGATGACCGCCTTGTTCGGATCCTTGTCCTTGACCGCCTTGAGCAGGTCGAGGCCATTGAGCCGCGGCATCATGACATCGGTGAGCACCACGTCGACCCGTTCGCCCTCCAGTACCCCGAGCGCCGCCTCGCCATCCTCGGCCTGCAGGACCCGATAGCCCTTGAGCACCTTGCTGCACAATTCGCGGATCACCGCCTCGTCGTCGACAACGAGAATGGTCTTGTCCTCGATCTTCTGCTGGAGCTGCAGTTCTCTCTCAACTGCCAGTCGCAAGCGGGTCTCCTTGATCGGTGGCTGAAGGTGCCGGCCCGGCAGCCAGGCGGTGGCGCTGAAGTCGCCAGGACTTCGCCACCGTGGAGCCGGGCTCGGGGATGTTCAGTATAGCAGGTTCGAGGTTAATTGCTTCGGGACCGGCAATTATCCCGCGAGCATGCCCGCGACCAGCTCGGCCACGGAATCGAGGGCCTGGCTCAGCTGCTCGGGGCGGCTGCCGCCGGCCTGGGCCAGGTCGGGGCGTCCGCCCCCCTTGCCGCCGACCATTTCCGCCAAAGGCTTGATGATCTGCCCCGCGTGCAGGCGCCCGGCCAGGTCCTTGGTCAGGCCGACCAGCAGGTTGGCCCGCCCTTGTTCGGCGCAGCCGAGCACCACCAGGCCCGAGCCGAGCTTGTCGCGCAGCTGGTCGGCCAGCTCGCGCAGCCCCTTGGCGTCGCCGCCCTCGATGCGCGCCGCCAGCACCTTGACGCCGGCCACGTCCTTGACGCCGGAGAGCAGGTCGCCGGCCGCATTGGCGTTGAGCCGGCTCTGCAGAGACTCGAGTTCGCGCTCGAGCTCCCTCTGCCGCTCGAGCATCTTCTGCAGGCGGGTTTCGATGAGATTGCGGTCGCTCTTGATCAGCGCGGCGATCCGGCCCACGGCTTCTTCCTGGTGCTGCACCAGCTCGAGGGCGCGGGCGCCGGTCACCGCCTCGATGCGCCGCACCCCCGCGGCGATGCCGGTCTCCTGCAGGATCTTGAACAGGCCGATGTCGCCGGCGGCGTGCACGTGGGTGCCGCCGCACAGCTCCATGCTGAAGTCGCCGACCCGCACCACGCGCACCGCTTCGCCGTATTTTTCGCCGAACAGGGCGGTGGCGCCGGCGGAGATGGCCTTTTCGGTCTCCATCTCCTCGGTTTCCACCTGCTGGTTTTCGCGGATGCGGCGGTTGACCTCGCGTTCGATGCGGGCGATCTCCTCGGCGCTCAGTGCCGAGAAGTGGATGAAGTCGAAGCGCAGCCGCTCGGGGGTGACCAGCGAACCGGCCTGCTTGACATGGTCGCCGAGCACCTCGACGAGCACCGCCTGCAGAATGTGGGTGGCGGTGTGGTTGAGGGCGGTGGCCTGGCGCGAGGCGCCGTCGATGCTCAGGTCGGCGGCTTCGCCGTTTTTCAGGGTGCCGGAGACCACTTCGCCGATGTGGACGATGAGGTCGGGCAGCGGCCTGCGGGTGTCTTTCACCCGGACCTTGGCCGCGCCGGTGCTGATTTCGCCGCGGTCGCCCACCTGGCCGCCCGATTCTCCGTAGAAGGGGGTCACGCTGGTGACGATCTCCACCTTGTCGCCCTGGCGGGCCTCCTCGACGGGCGCGCCGTCCTTGAGGATGGCCTTGATCGGGGCGTAGTCGGTCAGCTTGCCGTAGCCGCTGAACTCGCTGGCAACCCCCTGCTCGCGCAGCTGGCGGTAGATGCCGGAAACCGCCTCCTCTCCCGAGCCCTTCCAGTGCTCCCGGGCCTTCTGGCGCTGGGCTTCCATGCAGGCTTCGAAGCCAGCCTCGTCGAGGGTGAAGCCTTCGCCCTCGACGATGTCGGCGGTCAGGTCGACGGGGAAGCCGAAGGTGTCGTAGAGGCGGAACACCACCTCGCCGGGGATGACTTTCTGCCCGGCTTTTTTCAGCTTGGCGACTTCGTCGTTGAGGATGCGCAGGCCGTTGTCGAGGGTGAGGATGAAGCGCTCCTCCTCGTTCCTGACGACCTTGGCGACGTAGTCCATGCGCTCGATCAGCTCGGGGTAGGCGCCGGACATCGACTCCATCACGTAGCGGGCCGAGCGGTACAGTGCCGGCTCGTTGAAGCCGAGCATCTTGGCATGGCGGGCGGCGCGGCGCATGATGCGCCGCAGCACGTAGCCGCGCCCCTCGTTGCTGGGCAGTACGCCGTCGGCGATGAGAAAGGCGGTGGCCCGGCTGTGGTCGGCAATGACCCGCATCGAGACGTCGTTGTCGGCCTGGGCGCCGTAGCGCTTGCCCGAGAGCTCTTCGATAAAGGCGATGATGCCGCGCAGCAGGTCGGTGTCGTAGTTGGACTTGACCCCCTGCAAAACGGTGGTGATCCGCTCGAGCCCCATGCCGGTGTCGACGGCAGGTTTGGGCAGCGGAGTGAGCTTGCCGTCGGCGCTGCGGTCGAACTGCATGAAGACGTTGTTCCAGATCTCCATGTAGCGGTCGCAATCGCAGCCCACGGCACAATCGGGGCTGCCGCAGCCGACCTCGGGGCCGTTGTCCCAGAAAATCTCCGAGCAGGGACCGCAGGGGCCGGTGTCGCCCATGGACCAGAAGTTGTCCTTCTCGCCGAAGCGGTAGATGCGCTCGCGCGGCACCCCTTCCTGCTCGTGCCAGATGTCGGCCGCCTCGTCGTCGTCGGTGAACACGGTCACGTAGAGGCGGCTTTTGTCGAGGCCCAGGTCGACGGTGAGAAACTCCCAGGCGTAGGCGATGGCTTCCTTTTTGAAGTAATCGCCGAAGGAGAAGTTGCCCAGCATCTCGAAAAAGGTGTGATGGCGGGCGGTGCGGCCGACGTTTTCCAGGTCGTTGTGCTTGCCGCCGGCGCGCACGCATTTCTGCGATGTGGCGGCGCGTACGTAGGCGCGCTTTTCCTTGCCGAGGAAGCAGTCCTTGAACTGGTTCATCCCCGCGTTGGTGAACAGCAGGGTGGGGTCGTTGTGCGGGATCAGCGAAGAAGATGCCACGATGGTGTGGCCCCGGTCCTCGAAGAACTTGAGAAAACGGCTGCGGATTTCTTTACCGGTCATCATGGGGTGTGTCGCCTACCTCTCGTCTTGGTCTTGTAAGGTGCTCAGCACCAGCGCCAGGGGAAAGCCCCGGCGCAGAAAATAATTCACCACCCGGCGTCGCTCGCGCTCGTCGGCCTGATGGTAGCTGAAGCGGGGATAGCGCCGCTCGAAAAGCTCGCGCAGCACTTGCGCCTCGGCGAATTCCTCCCCGGCGGCCTGCTGGGCCCGCTGGGCCTCGGCATCGCTGAGGCCGCGGTTTTTCAGTTCGGCCACCAGTCGCCGGCCCACCGCCCTGCCGCTGCTCTGCAGGCTGCGCGCCCGCTGTTCGGCGTAGCGGCGGTCATCGAGGTAGCCCAGTTCCCGGCAGCGCTTCAGCACCTGGTCGATCTGCTCGTCGGCATGCCCCCTGCGGCGCAGCCGCGCGGCCAGTTCAAAGCTGCTCAGGTCGCGAGCGGCCAACAGGCGCAGGGCCGTGGCGTAGGGATCCTGGCGTTTCGCGCCTGGCTCAGGGCCGCCCCTGCCTTCCATCAGAACCGTTCGATCTGCGGCTCCTCCTCGGTCTTGGGCGCCTCTTCCTCCTTCTGGAAGTCGTCCCAGGACAGGTCCGAGGTGGAGGAGATCCCGGACATCTTGAGCTTGAAGTCGTCGGGGTTGGAGCACTGCAGGAGTGCTTCGTCGAAGGTGATCAGCTTCTTGCTCAGCAGCTGCATCAGCGACTGGTCGAAGGTCTGCATGCCGTAGGAGACATACCCCTGCTGGATCGCCTCGCGCAACAGCTTGGTCTTTTCCTTGTCGTCGATCAGCTCGCGGGTGCGCGCGGTGGAGACCATGACCTCGATGGCCGGCACCCGCCCCTTGCCGTCGGCCCGGGGCACCAGGCGCTGGGAGATGATCCCGCGGATGACCGCCGAGAGCTGCAGGCGGATCTGCCTCTGCTGGTAGGGGGGGAAGGTGGAGACGATGCGGTTGACGGTTTCGGTGGCGTCGATGGTGTGCAGGGTGGAGAGCACCAGGTGGCCGGTCTCGGCGGCGGTCAGCGCCGTCTCGATGGTCTCGTAGTCGCGCATCTCGCCGACCAGGATGACGTCGGGGTCCTGGCGCAGGGCGCTTTTCATCGCCACGTCGAAGCCCTCGGTGTCGAAACCGACCTCGCGCTGGTTGATGATGCTCTTCTTGTCGCGGTGCAGGTATTCGATGGGGTCTTCGATGGTGACGATGTGGGCGCTGCGGTTGGCGTTGATGAAATCGATCATCGCCGCCAGGGTGGTCGACTTGCCCGAACCGGTGGCGCCGGTCACCAGCACCAGGCCGCGGTTTTCCGCGGCGATCTTTTTCAGCACCGGCGGCAGGTTCAGTTCTTCGAGGCCGAGGATGTCGAAGGGGATGGTGCGCAGGACCATGGAGACCGTACCGCGCTGGGAAAAGGCGTTGACGCGAAAGCGCCCCAGCCCCGGCACGCCGTAGGCCAGGTCGGCCTCGTGAACCTCCTCGAAGCGCGAGCGCTGGCGTTCGTTCATGATGCCGAAGGCCATGCTGCGCACCGCGTCGGGGCTGAGCCGCGGCGCCTTGGGGTGGGGCCGCAGCTGACCGTCGATGCGGTAGATCGGCGGCAGGCCGGCCTTGAGGTGGATGTCCGAGGCCTTGGCCTTGAGGGCGACGGCGAGAATTTCATTCAGCTCCATGCGCAGACCCCCTTTTCGTCAAGCGCCCTCGACGGCCGCAACCGGCTGGCCGAGACCGTAATGCTCGAGGACCTTGGCCTCGATTTCCCCCGCCGTCTCGGCATGCTCGCGCAGAAACTGCTTGGCGTTCTCGCGCCCCTGGCCGATGCGCTCGCTGCCGTAGGAGAACCAGGCGCCGCTCTTGTCGATGACGTTGCACTCGACGCCGAGATCGACCAGGTCGCCGACCCGCGAGATCCCCTCGCCGTACATGATGTCGAACTCGGCCTCCTTGAAGGGCGGAGCGACCTTGTTCTTGACCACCTTGACCCGGGTGCGGTTGCCGATCACGTCCTGGCCCTGCTTGAGCGAGGCGGTGCGGCGGATGTCCATGCGCACCGAGGCGTAGAACTTGAGGGCGTTGCCGCCGGTGGTGGTCTCGGGGTTGCCGAACATGACGCCGATCTTCATGCGGATCTGGTTGATGAAGATGACGCAGCAGTTGCTCTTGCTGATGATGGCGGTGAGCTTGCGCAGCGCCTGGGACATGAGCCGGGCCTGCAGGCCCATGTGCGAATCGCCCATCTCGCCCTCGATCTCGGCGCGCGGGGTCAGCGCGGCCACCGAGTCGACCACCAGCACGTCGATGGCGCCGCTGCGCACCAGCACCTCGGTAATCTCCAGGGCCTGCTCGCCGGTGTCGGGCTGGCTGACCAGCAAGTCGTCGGTCTTGACGCCGAGCTTCTTGGCGTAGTGGATGTCCAGGGCGTGTTCGGCATCGACGAAGGCGGCGATACCCCCCTTCTTCTGCGCCTCGGCCACGATATGCAGGGCCAGGGTGGTCTTGCCCGAGGATTCGGGGCCGAACACTTCGATGATGCGGCCACGGGGGACGCCGCCGACGCCCAGTGCGATGTCGAGGGAGAGTGCGCCGGTGGAAATCGCCTGGACGTTGGGCAGGGCGGAATCCTCGCCGAGGCGCATGATGCTCCCCTTGCCGAACTGTTTTTCAATCTGGCTCATGGCCAGGTCAATGGCCTGACTGCGGTTTTTGTCCGCCATAACTGCGATCTCCCTGCTGGATAAGGTGTGGGACGAAGGGGACAAGGCGCCCCCCTCGTCACTCTGCGCGCGGCTCTTCCAAGTAAACGGTTTTGACCGGCAGGTGCCTGGCCCCAGTGGGGTGGAGCCGGCTCTCGAAGAGGACTATCCGGTCGACGGTCACCGACCCGCAGGAGAAATCCGCGTATTTCTCAAGGATTTCCCGCGCTGGCAAAGGGCGGCCGCGATTGCGTCCCAGGGTCAGGTGGGGTGTAAAGGGCCGGCCGTCCCCGGGCATGTCGATGTCGGAGAAGCCTGCTTCCAGGGCTGTGTGAAGATCGGCCAGTGCCGAACTTGCCTCGATCCCCAGCCAGAAGACCCTGGCCCGGGATGCCGAAGGGAAGGCGCCGAGCCCGCCCACCTCCATGTGGAAGGGGGCGTGTAAACTCCCTACCGATAGCATAACTTTCCCTATTTTTTCAAGGGATTCTTCGGGAATATCACCGAAAAAACGCAGGGTGAGGTGCATGGCTTCGGGCTTGACCCAGCTGATTCCACGGAGCTCGCCGGACAGTTTGCTGCCGAGTTGGGCCGCCTCTCGGGTGAGGGTCTCGGGCAGCGGGATGGCAACGAAGGAACGGATCATCCGCATTGGTGCGTCTCCTTGGCGGATAGCCGGCGGCTGAGGGTCAGCTGCGCGACCCGACCATGGCCGGTTCGGTAGCCAGAGGCAGCAGAACATGGAAAGCGCTGCCACGCGAGGGGCCGGGATTGCCGCTTTCCACCCAGACCATGCCGCCGTGGGCCTCGACGACTCCGCGGACCAGGGCCAGGCCGAGGCCGACCCCCTTGCCGCCGAAGCGCGTCCGGGAGGTGAAATGCCCGCTGATGTCTCCCACTTCGTAGAACTTGTCGAACACCTTGATCTGGTCCTCCGGATTGATCCCCACCCCGGTGTCCTGCACGGTCAGCTGCAGCAGCGGCCGGTCGGGGACCCCCTGGAAAAAAACCGGAGAGAAGCAGCGCAGGTCCTTTTCGCGCCCTTTGATTTCCTCCGAGCTGCAGAGCGCGCCGCGGATTTCGATGTGCCCCCCCTCGGGGGTGAACTTGACCGCGTTTTCCACCAGCCGGCGAAAGGTTTTGCCCAGATGCTGGGAGTCTCCCCGCAGCTCCAGCGGCCAGGGGATATCGGCAACGCTGAAGGAGAGCCCGCGTTTGCTGAACACCGGCTCGAATTCCCTGCTGATGTCTTCGATGAGCAGCGGCAGGTTGACCGCTTCCCGGCTCAGGTTGATGTCCTGGGATTCGACCCGGGCCACCTCGAGGAGATCCTGGACGATCTCCTCGAGACGTTTGCCCCCCTGGCGGACCGCCTCCAGCACGCGGACTTCCTCGCCATTGAGGCGGGAACCGAGCAGCGATTCGAGCAGCTCGGCCCCCGCCAGCACATAGGTCAGCGGGGTGCGCAGTTCATGGGAGGCGAGGGTCAGGAAGTTGCTCTTCATCTGGTCGACCTGGGCCAGCTTGCGGTTGGCCTCCTCAAGGCTGCGCAGGTGGTGGCGCAGCTGCTGCCGGGAGAGTTCCAACTCGCGGTTGCTCGCCTGGGTCAGCCGGTTCTGCCATTGCAGCGCATCGAAGAGCCCCGCCCCCTCCACCGCGGTGCCCACCTGGTTGCCGATGGCCTTGAGCAGGTTGAGTTCTTCACGGCTGAAAAAACGCTGCGCCCGGTAGAAGACGAACAGCACGCCGACGGTTTTCTCGTTGCTCACCAGGGGGACCGCCTGGAAACCCCGCCAGCCGGCGGCCCGCACCGCCTCGCTGCGCAGCCGGTTGTCGCGCTGCAGATCCACCGAAGAGCGCGGCCGGCCGCTGCGCGCGACCAGGCCGGCAAGGCCCTCGCCGGGGGCAAGCTTGCGCAGCTCCTGCAGGACCGACTCGTCGATCCCCTGGTGGGAGACCAGCTCCAGGTCGGTCCCTTCGTGGCGCACCAGGTAGACCCCCCCGCCTTCCCCGGTGAAGTTGCGGATCACCTCCTGCAGGATGATGTCGAGCATCTCCTTGAGTTCGCGGCTGCCCGCCGCACGATGGGCGATTTCGTTGACCAGGGTGAGGTCCTGGTTGCGCTGGCGCAGTTCCCGCTCGATGCGTTTGAATTCGGTCATGTCGCGCAGCACGCCGTGCACCACCTGCTCGTCGCCCAGTTCGCCGAGCCGGGCATGGACGGCGCCGGTGAACATGCGGCCGTTCTTGCAACGGAATACCAGGGAACTCTCCTCCCCGTAGCCATGGGTCAGGACTTTTTTCACCAGCCTCAAATAGCGTCGGTGCTGGGAGCCGGGAAACAGCACCGAGAGGGAGAGGGCGCGGATCTCCTGGGCGGTGTAGCCGAGCAGTTCCACGGTCCGGGTGTTGATTTCTCTGAGGGCGCCGGTGTGCGGGTCGATATAGAAAATGGCGTCGCCGGCGTTGTCGAGCAGCTGCTGGCAGCGTCGCTCGGTGTTCTCGAGGGCCTGTTGCAGGTGCAGGTTCTCCCGCCGCAGTTGGCGGCTCTGCAGGGCCAGGCGGCCGTTTTCGCCGAGCACCTTCCACAGGGGAATGGTCAACAGGGTGATCAGGCCCAGCACCGCGAAGATGGCCGATCCGAACAGGCTGGCGCCGCCGCCGACGGTGTCGAGGATCTCCCGGGGCGGAGTCAGGCCGAGGGACCAGCTTCGCCCGGAGATCTGCAGGGGAACGTGGGTCAGCAGCCTGGGGGCGCCGGTTTGGCCAAGCACTCGGGCGACAATGGGCGTGTTCTCCCGGATCAGGGCCGTCCCCCGCTCGCCCTGCACCATGGCCGAGAGGGCATGGAACAGCTGGGGGTTGTCCCGGGCAGAGACGATCTCCGAGACCAGTCTGCCCACCAGCTCGGGTTCGGCGTGCTCCAGGAAGATCCCCGAATGGTCCACCAGAAAGCCCGGGGATGCCGTCAGGCCCAGGCTGGCCAGGCCGGCGTTTTTCAGCCCCGCGAGGTCAACCAGCGCCTTGAGCGCCAGCGGGGGCTGGTTGGGGCGGGTGATCGGCTGGTTGAGCACCAGGATCGCTTCGCCGTTCACCTGGAGCGGATTCGGCGGCAGGTTTGGGCCGTCGGTGCCTGCCAGAAGGTGGACCGGGAAACCGCTCGAACTCAGAATGTTGGGGGGAGCCTCGGCGAGAATGTTGCCCTGCTGGTCCCTGAGGCAGAGGGCCTTGAGCACGCTGCCGGGGTAGTTCTGGGCGAGAATTTCCAGCTGAGCCGCTGCCTGGCGTGGATCAGCGAGCAGCTCCTCATGGGCGGAAAGCCGGTGCAGGCCGGATTGCAGTCGCTGCAGGAGCTGGCCCATGGACGTGCCCGCCTGGGTGGCAATCAACTCCTGCTGGCGGGTCAGGTTGCGGATGGTTTCCTGGCGTTCGCTGCGATGGAGGTAGAACAGCACGCACCCGGCCAGCGCCACCCCTGCGGCGAACAGCGCAAGAATCCTGCGCAGAGGGTAGTCCTTCCGTCGGCTGGCCATCAAAGCTTCTCCATCTCACCTGCTGCCCGCTTGCCGTCCCGGAGGTTGGTCGAGGGGGGCGGAAGAGAATTCCGATTCAGGCTAAGGCTTGAATTTTTCCACGAAAAGTTCTTTCGGTCAAGCGTCGGGGGGGCGATTCCCTTACCTGCAACTCTGGGTTCGGGTCGGGGAAAGCCTGCAAGTGCCTGCCAGGGATAGGAATTAGGGTTTGGTCAAATGTCCGCCCGCCGGCTGGCGGCAAAGCGCCGCAGCCATTCCAGGGCCATGATCGCGCTCAGCCGGCGGATCTTTTCCCTTCCTCCGGCGAAGCGGTATCCCTTGACCTTGGGCTGGTCCTCTGCATCGAGGGCGATGAACACGGTCCCCACGGGCTTGGCCGCAGTTCCCCCTTCGGGGCCGGCGATGCCGGTCACGGCCAGGCCAAGATCGGTACCGGCGGCGAGGCGAATGCCCCGGGCCATGGCCAGGGCCGTGGCCTCGCTGACCGCGCCCTGCTCGGCCAGGGTCTGGGCCGGGACCTGCAGCCACTGCTGCTTGGCCGAGTTGGCGTAGGTCACCGCGCCCCGCTCCAGAAATGCCGAGGCACCGGGGATGTCGGTGAGCATGCTGCAGATCAGCCCCCCCGTGCAGGATTCGGCCACCGCCAGGCTCAGTCCGGCATTGGTCAGCATTCGGGCGACGTTTCCGGCCAGGGTTTCTTCGCCCACGGCGACGACGAACTCGTCGAGCGCCCTGCGGGCCAGCAGTTCGGCCCGGTCAAGCGACTCCTCGGCGCTCTTGCCCGAAGCCCGCAGCTTCACCGCCACCAGGGGAAAGTCGACCCCGAAGGCGACCTGCACCCCCTCGGGGAGCCCGGCGCGGCTGAGCAGTTCCTCGGTTTTGGGTTCCGAGAGGCCGAACACCTTGAGCACCCGCTCCTGCATGGGGAGCGAGCCGCCGCCCCGCTCACGCAGCAGGGGGAGGACCGAGGCCTGCAGCATGGCTTCCATCTCTTCGGGAACCCCCGGCAGAAAGAACAGGTCCTTGCCGTTATGCTGCAGCAGGAACCCCGGCGCGGTTCCCCGGGCGTTGGGCAGTACCCGGATCTTTTGGGGGAGCAGGGCCTGCTTTTCGTTGCGGGGGTGCATGTCCAGTCCGAGCCCCTGGAAATGGTCGCGAATCAGGCCCAGCGCTTCGTCGTTCAGGACCAGGCGCCTGCCGAAGGCGCCGGCGGCGGCCCTTGCGGTCAGGTCGTCCTCGGTGGGGCCCAGCCCGCCGCTGACGATGACCACGTCACGGCAACTGGCCAGGTACAGCAGCGCTTCCTCGATGTCGGGCTCCACGTCCCCGACCGTCAGCGAGTCCCGCAGCAGGTAGCCGCAGCTGCCGAGAATCCGGCCGATCAGCGCCGTGTTCGTGTCGGCGATCTCGCCGTTGAGCAGTTCGTCGCCGATGGTCAGTACCGCGAATCGATCACCCATGTTCGTCCCTTTTTAAAGGCCTCGTGAGGCGTAAAGCGTGAGGCGTAAAGCGTAAAACCACCAACCCCTTACCCCCAGCCCTTGGCCCCTGGTTGTATCCACCCCGCACGGGCCATCAATCCATGAAATACAGCACCAACCGCAGTGCGATCGCGCCGTAGATGCCCGCCGCCACGTCGTCGAGGACCACGCCGTAGCCGTTTTTCAGCTTCTGGTCGAACCAGCGGGCCGGGGGGATCTTGACGATGTCGAAAAAGCGGAAGAGGAAAAAACCGAGCAGGGCCGCGCTCCAGGAGAAGGGCAGGAAGGCTACGGTAGCCAGGTAGCCCACCAGCTCGTCGATGACGATGCGCCCGTCGTCGACCACCCCGTAGATCTTGCCCGCTTCCCCCGCGGCCCAGAAGGAGAGGAACAGCAGCCCCAGCCAGGTCGTCAGGTACAGCCAGGGCGGCAGGGGGGCGAGCAGGAAAAAGGCCGGGATGCCGGCCAGGGTGCCTACGGTGCCGGGGGCGAAGGGAGAATAGCCGAGCCCGGCGTTGCTGGAGAGAAACAGGATGAAGCGGCGCATAAAGGCAGTATCCAGTGGTCAGTGGTCAGTGGTCGGGAAGGCCAGGTCCGCGGCGCGTTCGACGATGCGGTAGACCTCCGGCAGGGGAAGGCCGCTCTTCGCGGCCAGGGCCCGGCAGCTTTCGTACTCGGCGGTGACCCGCACCAGCTTCTCGCCCTCGAAGAGCAGCTTGACTTCGGCTTCGCCCAGGTCGGTGGTGACGGTGCGGGCTTCGCGGCGCAGCTTGAAGCGGCGGGTCTCGTAGCTGCGCACGCCGATGGCGCTGCTCTGGCGCAGCAGCAGCCGGGTCAGGGCCGGGGCTTCGGCCGGCGGCGCCACCACCGTGACCCGGACCCCGGGGCGGTTTTTCTTCATCTGCAGCGGCGCGAAGGCCGCGTCGAGGGCGCCGGCGGCGAGCAGGCTCTCGAGCAGTGCCCCCAGCCATTCGGGGTTGGCGTCGTCGAGATGGGTCTCGAGCACCGTGACCCGGTCGGTTTCCAGCTCCGCGCCGGGGTTCGCCCTGCCCAGCAGGCCACGCAGCAGGTTGGGGCGGTCGGCCAGCTTGCGGCCGCCGACCCCGTAGCCGACCCGCTCCAGGGTCATCTCGGGGAGCGGTCCGAAGCCGGCGATCTCGGCAGCGATGGCCGCTCCCGTCGGGGTGACCAGTTCGCGGTCCGAGCCGCCGTCGACGACCGGGCAGCCGCTCAGGATCTCGACAGTTGCCGGGGCGGGCAGGGGGAAGATGCCGTGGGCGGTCTTGATCATGCCCCGGGACATGGGCAGGGGCGAGCAGAGCACCTGCTCGACCCCCAGCAGCTGCAGGGCGGCGGCAGCGCCGACCACGTCGACGATGGAGTCGACGGCGCCGACCTCGTGGAAATGGACCTTTTCCACCGGCACCCCGTGCACCTTGGCCTCGGCCTCGCCGATGCGCCGGAAGATGCGCCGGGCCAGCTCCCGCACCGGCGGCAGCAGGGGGCTTTCGGCGAGCATGCGGTCGATGTCGGCCCAGGTGCGGTGGTGGTGCTGCTCCTCGCAGGCGACTTCGACGCGGGTCCCTTCGATGCCGGTGCGCTGTTCCCGGCGGCAGGACAGCCGGTAGCCCTGGACCGGGAGTTTTTTCACCTCGGCCTCGATCTGCTCCAGCGATACGCCCAGATCGGTCATCAGCCCGAGGAACATGTCGCCGGAGATGCCGGAAAAAGTGTCAAGATACAGGATGCTCAAGGTTTCGGCCCCCCGAGGCGGTTGATGCGGCTGGCGGCGAAGGCGGCGCCGAAGCCGTTGTCGATGTTGACCACGGTCACCCCGCTGGCGCAGGAGTTGAGCATGCCGAGCAGCGCGGCGACGCCGCCGAAGGCGGCCCCGTAGCCCACCGAGGTGGGCACGGCGATCACCGGCACCGAGACCAGGCCGCCGATCACCGAGGGGAGCGCCCCCTCCATGCCGGCCACCACGATGACCACCGTGGCTTCGCGCAGCCGGTCGGCCCGGGCGAACAGGCGGTGGATGCCGGCCACGCCCACGTCGACCAGTTCGTCCACCTCGTTGCCGAGCATGCGGGCGGTGACCGCCGCCTCCCGGGCGACCGGGAGGTCCGAGGTGCCGGCGCAGACCACCAGGACCTTGCCCGCGCCGAGGGGTTCGATGGGCTTCTGCACCAGGCAGAAGGTGCGCGCGTCGGGGTCGTACTCCCCGTCGGGGAAGCGGGTGAGCAGCGGCTCGACCTTATCCGCGCCGAGGCGGGTCACCAGGATGTTGCGGCCCCGCTCGGCCATGCACTCGACGATGGAAAAGACCTGCCCGGCGCTCTTGCTTTCGCCCAGCACCACCTCGGGGACCCCCTGGCGCAGTTCGCGGTGGTGGTCGATCATCGCCACGCCGATATCCTCGAAGGGGAGGGTGCGCAGCTTTTCCAGCCCCTCGGCGACGGAAATCTCTCCGGCGCTCAGGGCGGTCAGCAGGGTTTTCAGCTCGTTGGCATTCATTGAGTGCTCCGGATGAAAAAAGCTCTGGCGAACCGAAAGGATAACAGGTGATTGGGGAGATTTCAAAGGGGGAAATGGGGGCGAACCCAAAGGGGGATTTCAAAAAATTTTTCGAAAAAAAAAGCCCCCGGCAAGGGGACCGGGGGCGGGCAGGCCCACGGGGGCCGCCGGGAAGGGTTGTCGGGAGCCGGGTTCAGGCGCAGACGCGCAGGATCTGCTCGAGGTCGGTTTGCCCCTGGAACACCTTGGTGACGCCGTCCATGCGCAGGGTGCGCATCCCCTCGTCGATGGCCAGGGTGCGCAGCTGGTTGACCTGCATGTTTTTCTTGATCGCGTCGCCGATCGCCTCGCTGCCGAGCATCAGTTCGTGGATGGCGATGCGCCCCCGGTACCCCGATTTGTCGCATTTGGGGCAGCCGACCCTGCGCATCAGGGTGAGTTCGTCGCTGTAGTCGGGCATGGCGTGCTCGATGAAGCGCCGCGCCCCGTAGGCGCGCACCAGCTCGTCGTACTCCTCGCGGCTGGGCTGGTAGCTCTCGCGGCAGTCGGGGCAGAGCCGGCGGGTCAGGCGCTGGGCGAGAATGCCGAGCATCGCCTCGGAAAAGTTGAACGGGTCCATCCCCATCTCGATGAGCCGCACGACGGTTTCCGGGGCGCTGTTGGTGTGCAGGGTGCTGAACACCAGGTGGCCGGTGAGCGAGGCCTCGATGGCGGTCTTGGCCGTTTCGGGGTCGCGCATTTCGCCGATCATGATCACGTCGGGGTCGGCGCGCAGAAACGAGCGCATCGCCTCGGCGAAGGTGAAGCCGATCTTGGGATGGACCTGCACCTGGCGCAGCCCCTGCTGGGTGATCTCCACCGGGTCCTCCGCGGTCCAGATCTTGCGCTCGGCGGTGTTGATGTGCCCCAGGGCCGAGTGCAGGCTGGTGGTCTTGCCCGAGCCGGTGGGGCCGACGCAGAGGATGATGCCGTAGGGCTTGGCGAGAATCTCGCGAAACCCTTTGAGGTTGGGGGTGGAAAAGCCCATCTTGTCCAGCGGCAGCGGCTTGGAGTTGGCCAGCAGGCGCAGCACCGCGTCCTCCTTGCCGCCCACGGTGGGGGTGACCTCGACGCGGTATTCGAGCATCCGCCTTTCCTGGCGCAGCAGGATCTTGCCGCTTTGCGGCTTGCGGTGCTCGGCGATGTCGAGCTTGGCCATGATCTTGATGCGCGAGATGATGGCGTTCTGGTAGGTGGCGGCGATCTGGTGGGCGATCTGGCAGACCCCGTCGATGCGGTAGCGCACCCTTACCGGCTGCTTGCCCATGCCGGGTTCGACGTGGATGTCCGAAACCCCTCTCTGGTAGGCCTCGAGCAGCAGCTTGTTGACCAGTTTGATGATCTGCGAGTCCGATTCGCTGAACCGAGCGTCGTCGGAGGCCTCCTCCTCCACCGTCACGATGTCGTCGGACATCTCGCTGATCAGGTCCTGGACCTGGTCCTCGCTCTTGACGTAGTAGTTCTGGATCGCCGCTTCGATCTGCTTGCTGTTGGCCACCACCAGTTCGATGCTGCGGTTGGTGGAAAAGCGCAGGCTGTCGCCGATGGTGGGGTCGGTGGGCTGGGAGGTGACTACCACCAGGCGGTTGCGGTGCGCCTCGAGGGGCAGGATCTTGAGCTGGCGGACGGTTTCGAAGGGGATGGCGTTGAGCGCTTCGGGACTGGGGGATACCTTCTCCAGGTCGACCATGCGCATGCCGAACTTGGTGGCCAGGGCGGTGAGCAGCTGGTCCTCGGTGATCAGCCCCTTGTCGATGAGCAGTTCGCCGACCCGTTTTTTCTTCCCCTGCTGCTGACTCGACAAGGCCTCTTCGACCTGCTCGCGGGTCACCAGGCCGGCGGCGATGAGGATGTCGCCGATGCGCGCGTTTTTCGGGATCTTGCCGCTTTGATTGGCGCTCGAAAGGGTGTTCTCCACGGCCTCCTGGGGCAGGTTGTTGGCCTCGGCGAGGATCTCGCCGACTTTCTTCTCGCGCAGCTTTTTCTGTTCTTCGAGCACCTCCTTGACGGCCTTGGGGGTCACCGCCCCCTGCTCCTGCAGAATGTCGCCGAGCGGCCGTTGCTGGTGCCGCATGCGCACGCCGTTGGTGCAGAAGAAGATGCTTTTGAAGGGGGCGTCGCGGTCGGTGGGGAACCCGTAGAAACCGTTGGGCGATTTCTTGTTGCCGTGGGTGCGCACCTGGTAGTAGTCGCCGGTGGTGGTTTCCACCTCCTCGAGGACCTCGTTCGGCTGCGGGGGCATCGACCAGTTGGCCTTGCCCAGCAGATAGATGCAGCAGATGTCGTAGAGAGAATAGCAGAGACGGATGCCGTTCTCTTTGAGGGTCACCTCGGCGTCGCTGCTGGATGATTTCAACGGCTCGGCCAGCGTCGCCTCGATGGTCTGGCCGTCCAGGAACTTGATGATGATATTTTGCTCCACGCGCCCACCTCGCCGGGCCCCTTCGGGGGATTGGAATTAGATTCGGGGAAACGGTATTCAATGACAAGCAAGAATTGCACCTGCTGAAAAGCGGTAGGCGATTTTTCCAGAATTCGCCCCGCGGACGGCTGCTGGCTGCCCTGGGAGGCCGGTTGCAGGGGGTAAGTCAAAAAAATGGCGCACCTGTTTCCCGGCGGTGGGTTCTCCTGGTCTGTATTAGAAATCCCTTCGGGTGTAGAATGTGAATCAGGACGCCTGCCCGGCAGGTTATGCGCCTGGGAACGTTCCTCAACCGGGCACGTGCTGAAGAGAGGAGGAAAATCATGAGACGCTTGATGTTCTGGGTAGGTACGATGCTGCTTTGTCTGGCATTCGCCGGACCGGCAGCATTTGCACAGATGGACGACGAGTTCAATGATGACACGGAAATCCTCGAGTTTGAATCCATGGTCGGGGTGAGCGGACCGTTTCTGGGCGACCTGAACCCCATCCGCGAGATCAACGGTGGGGGCCGCCCCTGGGTGCTGGAGGAAGCCGAGGGCGAGTTGAAGGCCAACGGCATGCTCGAAGTCGAGGTGGAGGGGTTGATCATCCCCGACACCGAGCCCGGCTTCGGGTTCAACCCGGCGGCATTCTTCCTCGCGGCGGTCAGCTGCCTGACTTTCGGCGAGGATGAAACCGTGGTGGTGGAAAATGTGTTCACCCAGATGCAGGACACCCGGATGATCGGTGACCCGCGCAACGGGGATGCCAAGATCAGGGCCCTGCTCGATCTGCCCGATCCCTGCTTCGCGCCGTTGGTGTTTGTCACCTCGCCCACTGGGTCGTGGTTTGCCGTGACAGGAAGGTAGGCGGATTGAATGCAGGAGGGAAAACGGGCCCGCTCCGGGCAGGGGAGCCGGCCCATTTTTTTCCAGTGCCCCTCGGGGGTTGCTCCGGGGGCACTTGGCTGCGGGGCACGGGAAAAGACGAGTTTGTCCGGCGGCGGCCCGCTGCCGGACACTTTTTGCGGCCGCGAATGCAGGCAGGATGCGGCTTGTAAAATTCCTGTTGACAAAGATTGTAAAAGGGATTTTATTATGCGCCGATTGCCGCCATGCCCCTTATATTTACTGTATCGTTGCCATGCATTTTCGTCCGCTGTCAAAAAAAGGTTGTGCACTGATTCTGGTCCTCGCTCTGCTGGCGATTCGCCTGGGGAGCGTGAGCCATCCGGTTTTTGTTGAACCGGTTCAGCAGTACATCTCGCAGACCGCTTATATCGCGGACGGTGACATCAAGCCCGGTGCCCCCGGCTTCAAGCACAAGCGCTTTCTCAGCGACGCGCCCGTGGTGGTGGAAATATTCTCGCCCCCCCTGTTCGTCCCCCAGACCCCGACCGTCTACCTCCCCGCCCCCGTGGAGGCCCTTCCCGAGGTCTATCTCAAATCGTTCATACCACCAGCCTAGGCCCCTCCGGCCAGGGACCGCCGTGAAATCGGCGCCCCATTTCAACCGACAGACAGAGTTACCCATCGGGCGGGCGGCAGTGCCGCCGCCGGCCGTCGTCGTTCCTGGACGCGCGCGATTGTCGCCGCCGGAACGTCTCGCCCGATAATATACAAACCCGTTTTCCAGTGCGGCAAGGCCGCCAACTCAACCGTCGAACGACAGAAAAGAAAGGACTGCATCACAATGAAAAAAGCGACTGTATCCCTGGTTCTCGCCCTCTGCTGCGCCCTGCTGGCCAGTGGTTGCGCCAAAAAACCCAAAGTGACCGAAACCCTGCCCACTGCTCAGCCGGCTCTCGCCGACACCCAGGACAGCAGCAAAAACAGCAACTTCAACCAGAACGCCACCGGCGACCTGATGGTCGGCAACGCCCAGACCGGCATGCAGGCGATCTACTTCGAGTTCGATTCGGTCCTGCTCAGTGACGAGGCCCGCGCCACCCTGCAGAAAAACGCCCAGTGGCTCAAGTCCAATGCCGGCTCCCGCATCACCATCGAAGGCCACACCGACGAGCGCGGCTCCGACGCTTACAACCTGGCCCTCGGCGAGCGTCGCGCCGTGGCCACCCGCAACTACCTGGTGACCCTCGGCGTCAGCGCCGACCGCATCCAGATCATCAGCTACGGCGAAGAGCGCCCCGCCCTGCAGGGGAGCACCGAAGACGCCTGGTCCAAAAACCGCCGCGCCGAATTCATGTAATCGGTTCGATTCGCTGCAAAACGTCAAAAGGGAGAGGCCCAGGCCTCTCCCTTTTGCGTTTTCCGGGGCGCCGCCGCGGTTATTTTCCGCCCCGATGGCGCAGAAAATAGAGCGCCAGGCCGATGACCGTCAGCAGGGGGATCAGCAGGATGAGGACTTTGACCAACTCCACGGCGCTGGCGTAAAAGACCTCCTGGACGGTAAATGCACGGGGGAAAAAGCGCTTCAGGTAGTGGATCTCCTCCAGGGAATGGAGGCAGATGGCGACCATGGCCGCCAGGGCGGCGACCAGGGCGGCGCCGGCGATGAACGGGCCGAGGCTGGCAGAGAGCTTTTTCATAAGGCCTCCCGGGCGATTTTGGCAGGCTTACAATCCCAACTCCGCGTCGATGAGAACGACCTTGATGCGCCCCTGCGGATAGGATTTGGCCATCACCGACCAGTTGTTGCAGATCCTCTGCGGCGAGGTGCAGTCGTGGCAGTGGCCGGTGGTGGCGCAGGGGGTGGCGAAACGGTGACGGCCGGCGTTGGCCGGTGCCGCGTGGTGGCGAATCCGCGCCATGGCGCCCTCGAGGTCGGGAACCAGCTTGTTGCGGCCGGCGAAGATGACCACCTTCTTCGGCCCGAAAGCGATGGCAGCGGTGCGGTTGCCGATCATGTCGAGGTTGACCAGCTGCCCGCAACCGGTAACGGCGTTGCTTCCGGTCAGAAACAGGTCGCTGAGCAGGGCCCGGCGCCGGCGCTCGATGATCTCCCGCCAGGGCACCCCCTGCTCGAAGCTTTTGATCAGCTCGATCCCCGCCCGCCCCTCAAGCCGCTGCAGCACGCCGGTCGTCTCCAGGGTCAGCGAATCGCCCCAGGAGACCGTCTGCGGCCGCAGTTTCGGCAGGATTTCCTGAAAGAACAGCTCGGCCGCCTGCTGCGGGGACGGGGCGAGGAAGGCCTCGAAGCCGTTGGCGGTCAGGGCGTCGCGGCAGCTCTCCAGGGTCTCGGCACGGGTCGGCATGGGCGGCTTCTCCGGGGAGAGGGGGATCGGGCCTATTCGAAGCGGCGATCGGATTTCTGGTTCAGCACCCGGCCGCGCGCGGCCTCCAGCCAGCCGGTCCTGACCTGCTCGGGCTGGTCGAACTCGGGGACGAAGGGCTTGATGTCCAGCACCGGCGTGCCCTCGAGCATGTCCAGGTTTTCGATATGCAGCAAATTCCCCTCGATGCCTGCCAGCCGCACCACCGACAGGCCGATGGGGTTGGGGCGCTTCGGGGCCCGGGTGGCGAACACGCCGTGGGGCCTGGTGTCGAGAAAGGGGGTCACGGTCAGCTGGGTCTGGCGGACCTGGTGGAAATGATAGATGACGAAGAGGTGGGAGAAGCCGTCGAGATCCCGCAATCCTTCGACCAGATCCGGGCGGATTTCGATGGTCCCGGCCACGGCGTCGGCCCCGGCCGGCTGAATCGGCATCTCCTCGATGGTCTTGAAGGGGCTGTGCACCACCCCGATGGGTTCGAAGGTCATGGAAGCTCCTTGGCTGGTCAGCGGGCCGCGGCCAGGCGCAGGCCGAGAAAGATCAGCACCGACCCGGTCAGTGCGCCGAACATCCGGTTGGCGGCGGGGCGCAGCAGCCACTGCCGGGCCTGGCGGACCATCAGCGCCAGCAGGCACTGCCAGAGCATGGCGATGGCGAAGTGCATGCCGGCCAGCAGCAGCGACTGGGCCAGGGCCGAGCGCGAGGGGTCGATGAACTGGGGGAGAAACGCCAGGTAGAAGACGGCCGTCTTGGGGTTGAGCACGTTGGACAGAAACCCTTCCTTCAGCGAGCGAAGGGCCTTGAACTCCCCGGCCCTGGCGGCCTCGATGCTGCCGGCCAGCGCCGAGCGGCGGCGCAGGACGTCCCGCCAGTTGCTCGCCCCCAGCCAGACCAGGTAGCAGGCCCCGGCCAGTTTCAGGCAACTGAAGGCCCAGGCGGTCTGCAGCAGGATCACCGAGATGCCCACCGCCGAGACCGCGCCGTGCACGAACAGCCCCGAGCAGATGCCCAGGCTGCTCACCGCGCCGTCGCGCAGGCCGCCCCTGGCGGTGTTGCGGATCACCAGCAGGGTATCCAGCCCCGGGGTGACGGTCAGCACGGTGATGGCGAGCAGGTAGGTGGCCAGCAGATGGGGGTCCATGGTCGGGGCGATCCTCGTGTGTGGGCTGGTTCGGGGCGGTTGGCAATCGCGGCGTTGCAACTGCTCCATAGTAGCAGCCTCAGCGGGGCCAGGGGAAGCGCCATGTTGGCCACCGGGCCATTTTGCCGGCCAGGGTTGCCATTCGCCGCAGATGCGGTAACCTTGCATTTCGCCCCGGGAAGCCATTTCCCCTGTAGTGAGAATCACCGGCCCCCGATTTTCGGGGGACTGCCGAAGGAGAACTCCATGGCGTTTGTGACCCTTGATGAAGTGATCCGCTTCGCCGTCAAGAAGGAGGAAGAGGCCTTCCAGCTCTATAAAACCGCCGCCGGCATGTCGACCAGCATCGCGGCGCGCAAGATGTTCGAGTCGATGGCCGCCGAAGAGGCCAGGCACAAGGAAGTGTTCGGCCAGATGAGCGTCGAGAAGGCCCAGCAGTACAAGGCGGTCACCATTCCCGCGATGAATATCGACAAGTACCTGGTCGACGTGGAGTTGCAGCCGAACCTCAACTACCAGCAGATTCTCATCTTCGCCATGAAGGCCGAGGAAAACGCCTTTCAGCTCTATACCGCCGCCGCCGATGCCGCCCAGGACCCCGAGTTGGAGAAGGTGCTGCGCGTCTTCGCCGACGTCGAAAAGGGGCACAAGGTCAAGGTCGAACAGCTCTACGAGGAGCACGTGCTGACCGAGGGGTGAGCCGTAAGCCGTAAGTCGAAACCAAATAAAAAAGCCCGCCGCGTGCGGGCTTTTTTTGTAGGTCTTCACCAGCGCTGCTTGGTTGAGCTCCCTCCCCTTCAAGGGGAGGGTCGTGGTGGGGATGGGGTGAAATTTTCCGGGCTGCCGCGGCGATGCGCTTTACAGGTGCAGGCTGCGCAGGTAGGTGTCCATCGCCTCGGCGACGCGGCGCCCTTCGCGCATGGCCAGGATGACGGTCTGGGGTTCGTGGACCACGTCGCCGGCGGCGAAGACTCCGGGGCGGGTGGTCATGCCGTAGTGGGGTTCGGCCTGGGTGTGGACATATCCCCGCTCGTTGGTCTTGATCCCGGTGGTGGTGGAGACGATGCGGGCGAAGGGTTTCTGGCCGATGGCGACGATGATCTTGTCGCAGGGCAGCTCCCGCTCGCTGCCGGGAATCGGTAAAAACCGGCTCTGGCCGTCGACGATCTGGCGCGGGGCGAAGCCCTGCAGGGTGACGCCGGTGACCCGGCTGTCGCCGTGGATCTGCGCGACGCTGGTCTGAAACTGGAATTTCGCCCCCTCATGGAGGGCCTCGAAGTACTCCTTGTCGCTGGCGCGCCGTTCGCTCTCGGCCATGATGTCCACCACGTCCACCGAGGCGGCGCCGATGCGCAGGGCGGTGCGGGCGGCGTCGGCCGCCACGTTGCCGGCGCCGACCACGATCACCCGGTCCCCCTCGCGGATCGGCAGGTGGCTGGCCGGCAGGCGGCTCTCGCGCACCAGCTCCACCGTCTCCAGGAAGTAGATCGCCTGCATGGAGCCCGGCAGATCCTCGCCCGGTACTCCGAGCTTGCGCGAGAGGCCGGTCCCGGTGCCGATGAAGATCCCCTTGTAGCCCATGCTGAAGAGCTGGTCGAGGGTCAGCGCCTCGCCGATCACCACCCCGGTGTCGATGCGCACCCCCAGGTTGCGGATGATCTCGATCTGCTTGTCGACCATCTGCTTGGGCAGCCGGTATTCGGGGATGCCGTAGCGCAGCACCCCGCCGGGCAGGGGGCGGGCTTCGAAGACGGTGACGCGGTACCCCTCCCTGGCCAGGATGCCGGCGACGGTCAGGCCCGCGGGGCCGCTGCCGATCACGGCCACCTTTTCCATGACCCGGTTGAGGGAGAGTTCCATCTCCTTGTCGGCGAGAAACCGCTCCAGTTTGCTGATCTTGATCCCCTTGCCCTTTTTGTCGAGCACGCAGGCCCCCTCGCACTGGTCGCTGTGCGGGCAGACCCGGGCGCAGATCACCGCCAGGTTGCTGCGTTCGTTGATCAGCTTGATCGCCTCGGCGTAGTTGCGCGAGCGGATCGCCTGGATGAACTCGGGGATGCGGTTATGGATGGGGCAGCCCTGCACGCAGAGCGGGTTTTTGCATTGCAGGCAGCGACTCGCCTCGGCGATCGCCTCCTCTTCAGTGAAGCCTTTTTCCAGTTCTTCGAAATCGAGCATGGAGCCAGATGCCTTGTCTATAGGGGGTTAGGTTAAACAGGTCCGCCGGGCGGAAGAAAAAATGACTGGCCCAAGTTAACGGCCCAGGGCAACTCTCGTCATTTTCCTGCGGCGGTTGCCGAAAAGTCAAGACGTGGCGGAAGGGCCGCTGTCCGGGTGGCGGCTCAGGCCGCTGCTCGTCGGCTTCGCCAGGCCCGCGCTGGCGGGGAGGCGAATGCCGCGTATACTGGACTGACAGGCGGGAACGACGATTACCTGATCCGTGCATTTGGACCCGGCAATAGCGCACTTCCCCTCTTTTCCCGCCTTGAACCCGCGGAATCAGGCATTACGAAAGGAGCGTATTATGCTGAGCAAGAACATGGTCAAGCGGCTCAATGAGCACATCACCCTCGAGTTCTACTCCTCCAACCTCTACCTGCAGATGAGCGCCTGGGCCGACCTCAAGGGGCTCGACGGCTGCCATGCCTTTCTGCGCGCCCACGCCGAGGAGGAGATGGGGCACATGCACAAGCTGTTCAACTACGTCAACGAAACCGGCGCCATGGCCCTGATCGGCGAGATCAAGGCGCCGCCGAGCGAATACAAGTCGGTGGGCGAGCTGTTCCAGAAGGTCTACGAGCACGAGTGCTTCATCACCGGCAAGATCAACGAACTGGTAGCCGCCGCCTTTAAGGAGCAGGATTTCTCCACCTTCAACTTTTTGCAGTGGTACGTGGCCGAGCAGCACGAGGAGGAGTACCTCTTCCAGCAGGTGCTCGACAAGATCAAGATCATCGGCGAGGCCGGCAGCGGCGTGTTCTTCATCGACAGGGCGGTAGGCGAACTGCTGCGCCAGAAGTAGCGGGGCGGGACACTATTCTCCCTGCGGCAGGTAGTCCTCGCGCACCGGCGAGAAGGCCTCGACGGCGACGGAATCCTCCAGCGCCAGGGCGCTGTGCGGGGTGTTGCCGGCGATGCACCAGCTATCGCCCGGTTCGACCAGGTGTGGCTGGCCGCCGATGGTCAGCTCCATCCGTCCTGTCACCAGGTAGCCGGTCTGTTCGTGGGGGTGGCGATGGTCGGGGAGCACCGCCCCCTTGTCGAGCCGGAACTCGGCCAGCAGCGTCTTTTCGCCGTGGACCAGGGTTTTTTGGCGGATTTTGGCGATGGGGGTCGAGTAGCCCCGGGAGTCTTGTTTGCGGAACATGTCTGCCTCCTGAAGGGGGGGATATTCCAACCTGTCTCGGCCTGGTGCCGGAGCGGCGGTCATCTCCAGCTTGGCGCGCCGGGGCAGCCTTTTGATCTCGGCCTCGCGGCGGGTGGCCGCGCCGCGCGAGGGCGCCGCCTCGCAATAGCGCAGTTCCACCGGGAGCCGCCCCCGGGTGTAACGGGCGCCGCGCCCTGCCGCGTGGGTGGCCAGGCGACGCTCCAGGTCGTTGGTGATGCCGGTATAAAGCGTTCCGTCGGCGCAGCGCAGGATGTAGACCAGCCAGGGTTTCATCGGCCAAGATTAGCGCGTTTGCGCGGGCGCCGCAAGACGCGGCCCCTTCCTCAGGGGCGCCAGGCCATGAGCAGGCGGTTTTTCGGAGTGATGTCGCCGGGGATCTTTTGGGTGACGACCTGGTATCCCCCCGCACTGAGCTTGGCGGCTCGCACGACATCGACGGCCAGCGGGCCCTCGAGCCAGCCGAGCAGGCCGCCGGTGTCGCAGCGCTCCAGGTCGTGGCAGCAGGGGAGCACCGCCAGCGGCGCGCCGGCCTCCGCGGCCCGGCCCAGCACCAGGTCGGTGAGGGGGCCGCAGGCGTGGGCCGAAACGACCAGGTCGTTGGCCTGGAGAGGGACATCTTCAAGGGGGCTCTGGACAAAGCGCACCCGGCCGGCCAATCGCGGCCATTGGGCGCTGAGGGCGCCGGCAAGCCTGGCGGCGCTTTCCGGGATGCGGCAATCCACGGCCAGCGCTTCGGGGGAGCTGTCGTCGAGCAGCAGCAGAATGTGGGCCAGCAGCCCGTGACCACAGGCCAGGTCCACCACCCGCCCGCCCCGGAATCGGCGCCGCACCCGGCGGGCCACCTCCCAGGCCTCGTAGAGTTCCTTGCGCGGCAGGCAGCCGGCGTGGCAGACGGCCCTGGCGATGCGCTCGAAAAGGGTGGCGCCGGGAAACAGTTCCAGCTGGCGTTCGGTCAGGCGGTTTTTCGACGAGCGGTCCATGGGGTCCGGGGAGGGGGGCGGCGCTTCAGGCGCCGAGATGGCGGGTCAAAAAGCTGTCGAGCCGGTTGGCGAAGGCCTGGCGGTCGCTCTGGCTGTAGGCCGCGGGGCCGCCGGTATCCACACCGCTGCCGCGCAGCTCGTCCATGAAATTGCGCAGGGTCAGGCGTTCCTGGATGTTGTCCCGGGTGTAAGCCTCGCCGCGGGGGTCGAGCACGTGCCCGCCGCGTTCGATTACCTGCGCCGCCAGGGGAATGTCGGCGGTGATGACCAGGTCGCCTGCCTGCAGCTGATCGACGATCCGCTGGTCGGCGACGTCGAATCCCGCGGCCACCTGGATGGTGCGGATGTGCTGCGAGGCAGGGGTGCGCAGCGGCTTGTTGGCCACCAGGATCAGCGGGGCCCGCACCCTCTGTGCGGCGCGGAACAAGATCTCCTTCACCGGTTTCGGGCAGGCGTCGGCATCGACCCAAATCTGCATGGTTGTTTCTCCAAAGAGGTGTTCCCGGGGAGGCCGGACTCGACCCTTCAGCGACCCAGCGAGTTGAGCAGCAGCAGGGCGAAGGCGATGAGCAGCCCCAGGCTGCCGAGGTAGCCGTAGTAGGCCGAACCTACGCGTCCGGTTTTGGCACGGGTCGCCGATTTGTAGGTTTTCAGATGCTTGTGCACCTGCCAGCGGATTTCGAAATAGTTCACCTTGGCGTTCTCTCCGGCCACCTCTTTCAGGATCAGGAAGCTGAAGACAAAATTGACGATTCCGGCAAGCACCAGCAGGATGAGCCAAGTCAGGGGCAAGGGAAATTTCCTCCGTGCTAGGACTTCTTGTTGCGGACCCTGCCGCTGATGTGCAGCCCGCAATGCAGGCAGCGGCGCAGGTAGAGCGGGGTGAAGCCGTTCATGTGAAAATGGTTGCCGCAAGCCGGGCAGCGGGCGAAGGCGGCCTGCACGCTGGCCACCAGCACCAGCACCAGCCACACCGCGAACACCTTGCCGGCGGCGCGATCCGAGTGGGTCAGTTCGAGCGTCGTCCAGATCGCCGGCAGGTAGACCAGGATCGTCCCCCAAAGAAACCAGCGGCGACGGCGCAGGCTTTTCAAGCCGGGGTCACGCTTGGGGATGTCGGTATCGGTCGGCTGATTCAAAGCTCGTGGTTCCCGTGGTTTCCCCCGCGCCAGGGGCCTTGAAGGGGCCGGCCAGGTCTCGGGGCCGGGTGGTTCAGTTTTTGGTTTGCCGCAGGGCCAGGCTCAACAAGTGCCAAGTCCAGCCGATGGCCGCGGGAAGCGTCCAGATCAGGAGCCCCGCGATGATTCCTTCCAACATTGGGTCCTCCGCGTCCGTGGTTTGTTACACCGCCAGGATACCACGAGGCGGAGCGGGCCCGCAAAAAGGGCCGGCACTCAGCCCGGCAGCCGCTTGAGCTTGACGGCATCGATGAGCGCCAGCAGGCGGGGCTCATCGTCGCCCGCCAGGGCCGCGCGGGGGATGAAGAAGAACAGGTCTTTTTCCAGGTAAAACATGAAGCCGGGCCTGGCCCGACGGTAACCGATGATGCTGGTCCACGACTGTTTGAATTTCGAGGCCGGTCCCTGGCCGGAGATGCCGGTTTCATCGATGCGGATGGACATCTCCCCGAGCAGCTCCTGGTTTCCTTTGAGGCCCCGCATGGATTTCGCCGCGAAGATCTGCCGGGAAAGCACGCAGTACAACCCGAAGAGCAGGGTCGCCAGACTCACCCACTTGTTGGGGAACAGCCCCCCCAGGCCGATGGAGCCGATGAGGACCATGGCGGCGCCGAAATAGAAGCGGATCTTCAGGTGATGATCCGCGGCGTAGTGCGCTTCGTAGAACTGGCGCCAGGTTTTTTCGGTCAATTCGTAGTGCAGGGAAATGCTCTGGCTCATGGGCTTGGCACCTGGCTTCCTGGAGTCGCTCATCTCCCGGATGAATTTTTCTTCCCGCGGCTGACGGGGTTTTTCCACAGGTTGACCACGTGGTAGCCGATGCTGGCGGCGAGGAAGACCACCAGCCCCGGCAGCAGGAACTGGCTGCCGAAATACCTCGAAATAAACGGGTTGGAGATGACCAGCAGGATGATCCAGAACGACTTGCTGCCGACCTTGAACTGGCGCCCGGGCCGCCGGATGGCGTCGATGGTCATGATAACGCCGTAGATCACCAACAGCAGCACCGCCAGCATGGCCAGGTGCTGCAAGCCGAATTCAGGCATTCATCTCCCCTTTGAATTTTTTAAAGCAACCTGTTCGCAACCTGAAAACAGCCCTTGAAGGCGAATTGAGTGAGAATATTCAGCCTTCGCCTGAAACTCAGATTTTATCCCGCCTTTTCAGATCTGCTCCGTGCTCCATTGCCTTTGACCCGGCTTTTTTTGCGAAACGCATTGCGGTGCCCGCTGCGAATGCGGCATGGGTGAATACTACCGGCCTTGCTTCGGAAAGGTCAACGTAAATTGCGGGAATGGCTATTCTCTTTGACGATGCACCGCGAGCGGGCCCCAGCTCTGGAAAACCGACATGACCTCCAGGGTGTTGATGTTGACGTGGGGCGGCAGGCTGGTCACCCAGAGGATGATTCCCGCCAGGTCCTCGGCGCTCAGCGGTTCGGTGTCGGCGTAGACCCCGGCGGCCTTCTGCTCGTCCCCCTTGAAGCGGACCTTGGAGAACTCGGTCTCGGCCATCCCCGGGGCGATGCAGCTCACCCGCACCCGCTTGCCGAGCAGGTCGGTGCGCAGATTGCGCGAGAACTGCTCGACGAAGGCCTTGGTGGCGCCGTAGGCGTTGCCGCCGGGATAGGGCCAGGAGCCGGCGGTGGAGCCGATGTTGACGATGTGGCCGCGGTTGCGCTCCACCATGCCGGGGAGCAGCAGGCGGGTGCAGTACATGAGCCCCTTGATGTTGGTGTCGACCATCACCTCCCAGTCGTCGAGGTTGACTTGGTGGGCCGGCTCCAGGCCCAGGGCCAGACCGGCGTTGTTGATCAGCACGTCGACCTCGCTAAAGTCCTCCGGCAGTCCCTGCACCGCCGCCTGCACCGCCCGGCGGTCGCGCACGTCGAGACGCAGGGTGTGGACCTGGCATTTTTTGCCCAGCTCCGCGGCCAGCTCCCGCAGGGCCTCCTCGCGGCGGGCGGCCAGCACCAGCTTGTGCCCCTGCCCGGCGAAAGCCCGGGCGCAGGCCGCGCCGAACCCGGCCGAGGCGCCGGTGATGAAAACGGTCTTTTTCGTGGTCATGGATACCTCCTTTGCATGGCAAGTGAGCCTAGCTCAACAGGTAAGATGGGCTAGAGATAGAGGTTTCGGGAGAGCTCGGCCAACCAATTTCGGCCATCGCACACAGGCAATAAGTCTCTTGGGAGCCTGGTTTCACCACCCGCTCGCTTGGCTCGCTGAAGGACACGAAGGGCACGAAGAAGGACATGGAAAAATTTAGAGGTTGTTTTTCTTCGTGCTCTTCGTGGTGAGATTCTGTTCCCGGCAGTGCCCCCCTGCTCAGAGCCCATCCGGGAGAAGATTCGGGGATGAATTCTTGTTGAATTCCTTGATCTGCTGCAAAAGTTTCCGGTGCTCCTTCACCCGCACCAGATCGTGGTCCGCGATGGTTTCGATCCCCGCGAACCGTTCGGTGTAGTCAGACTGAAAAGCGCAGTACTCCATCCCCAGCAGCACCAGCTCAAGGTACCAGTCGAAGGGGCGCAGCGAGGCGTTGACGTAGCCATCCATCGCCAGGTAGGTAAAGGCCTCGATGGGTTGTCCCTTAAATTCGAGGTGAAAAGTCCCCGTCTCGTACCCTTTACCCAGCCCTTCAAAAAAGTCCAGCGTTTTTTTCATCTCCGGGGCGATCCGGTACAGGGCGCAGCAGGCTTTGTCGCCCGGGGCCCCGGTGAACAGCAGGTTGCACTTTCCCGAACCGTCCTGGCCCCGCTTGTGGAACCGCAGGTCCCACCGGGCAAGTTCGACGGTGCCCAGCAGCCGGCAGTCGCCGATGCGCCGCTGCAGGCGCAGGGGGTGGAGGTTCGAGCCGTAGGCCAGGTAATGCATGGCTGCCTCAGGGGCGGATGCGGTTGACCGCCGCCGCCAGTTCGAAAAGCCGGGGCAGGGCGAGGTCGCCGGTTTTCCAGGGGGGGAGCAGGTCCAGTCCGCCCTCTTCGATCGCGGCCAGAGCGCTGGCCAGGCCCTCGGCCAGGGTTGTGCTCGCCTGAGCTTGGTTTTCGGCGAAAAACTTGATCAGCAGGCCGATGGCCCGCACCTGGCCGAGATCCACCAGCTGTTCGACGTTGCCCAAGTCGATATTGTGCTCGCCGTAGAGCAGGGTGTCGAGGCCGCGGGTGTCGATCTTCGCCTCCCGGCGGCCGCGGGCGGGGTTGAGCATGGCGGCGGTGGGCACCCGGCGCGGCTGCAGGTCGAGCGGCGGCGCCCCGGCGGTTTCGGGCCTGACCCGCGGGGCGCCGGCGATGCGCCGCGCCTCGGCGGTGACCTCGCGGACGGTGTAGCTGTCGAGCATGATGACCCGGTCGGCCACCTCGAGATAATCGCCCGAGCCGCCCATGACGATGACCGTGGAGACGCCGTGCTCGTCATAGAGCTCGCGCACCCGGTGCAGCAGGGGGGTGATCGGTTCCTTGTCCTTGGTGACCAGCTGCTGCATCCGCTCATCGCGGATCATGAAGTTGGTGGCCGAGGTGTCCTCGTCGATGAGCAGCACGCCGGCGCCGCATTCGAGCGCCTCCATGATATTGGCCGCCTGAGAAGTGGAGCCGCTGGCGTTTTCCGTGGAAAAGCGCACCGTGTCCCGACCCAGCGGCAGGTTGTCGATGAACGGGCTGATGTTGACGTCCCAGACCGAACGGCCGTCCTCGGCGCGGATCTTCACCGCCGCCGGGTCGCTGGCGACCCGTTCGCGGCCGTCGCCGGGGATGTGGTCGTAGACCCCGCGCTCGAGGGCGTGCAGCAGGGTCGATTTGCCGTGAAAGCCGCCGCCGACGATCAGCGTGACCCCGGCGGGGATGGCCATGCCGCGCACCTCCCCGGCATTGGGGAGAACCAGGGTGCGAGCCAGGGATTCGGGTGCGCGAAACGGGATTGCGTCCTGCGGCAGGGGGCGGTCATCGATCCCCGAGCGGCGCGGCAGGATCGCCCCGTCGGCGACGAAGGCGACCAGCCCCTGCTTGGCCAGTTGGTCCCGCAGGGCCTGCTGGTCCTCCACCGACTCGACGTGGCGGCGCGCCTTATCCGCATCGAGGCTGGGATAGAACAGCGCCCGCCGCACCACCTCGGGCAGCTCGCGAAACAGCATCTCCTCGGCGTCGCGGCCGCGGATGGTGCGCCCCGCGGCGGGCAGGCCCAGAGTCAGCCGCGCTTCCACGGCGCCCTCGGCGATCAGCACCGCGTTGCGCACCAGCACCTGCTGGCCGCTGGTGGCGATGGCCATCTCGCCGCTCTTGCCGATGCCGCGCCGCCCCCGGACGCACTGGCGGATGGCGGCGGCCACCGCCCGCCCGAGAAAATCCTCGAGGGCGATTCGGCGCACAGGGGTGGCGAACAGTTCGGGCGGCAGGCCCGCCTGGGCGGCGGCGACGTAGACCGAAATCCGCGACGGGGCGGCGAAGGGGTCGCCCTGCACGTGATCGACGCCGAGCCGAAACTCGCCGAAATCGTAGCTGCCGGTCAAGTCCTTGTAGGCCTTGTAGCCCTTGCCGTCGATGCGTTTAAGAATGTCGCGCAGGCGGTTCATGGGGAACCCCGAAAAATCTATTTAGCCACGGATAAAGTCTGATCAAATCTGATAAGGCCTGAACTAAATCAAAAACCAAGGTTCAAGGTTTTGTTTTTAAGTCAGATTTTATCAGATTTGATCCGTGGCCAATTGCCTTTAAGTTTTTTCTTTTACCCGAAAACACAAAAACGCCAAGAAATCCCTCATCAGGCCTTCTCGGCGTTTTTCGCGGTGAATAAGATTTTTCAGGGCTGCGGGATGTTGTTGACGAACACCTCGCGGGGGCGGCTGGTGCCGTCGGAGGGGCCGACGATCCCTTCCTGCTCCATCTTCTCGATCATCCGCGCGGCGCGGTTGTAGCCCAGCCTCAGGCGTCGCTGCAGCATGGAGATGGAGGCCTGCCGGGTCTCGGCGACCAGGGCCAGGGCCGCGTCCCATTTCTCGTCGTACTCCTCGTCCTCGTCGCCGCTCCCCCCGTCGCCCGAGGGCGGGGCCTCGAGGATGCTCTTGTCGTACTCGGGCTCGCCCTGCTTCTTGAGAAAGTCGACCACCCGCTGCACCTCGATCTCGGAGACGAAGGCGCCGTGCACGCGCTGCAGCGCCCCGGTTCCCGGCGGCAGGTAGAGCATGTCGCCCATGCCGAGCAGGGTCTCGGCGCCCATCGAGTCGAGGATGGTGCGCGAGTCGGTGCGCGAGAAGACCTTGAAGGAGATCCGGGTCGGGAAGTTGGCCTTGATCAGGCCGGTGATGACGTCGACGCTCGGGCGCTGGGTGGCCAGGATCAGGTGGATGCCGGCGGCGCGGGCCATCTGCGCCAGGCGGGCGATGGATTCCTCGATCTCGCGGCCGGCGACCATCATCAGGTCGGCCAGCTCGTCGACGATGACCACGATGTAGGGCAGGTGGCCGTGGTCGAGCTCTTCGCCCTCGGCGATCTCCACCGGCGGCAGCTCCTCCTCGAACTCGGCCTCGACGGTCTCGACCAGCACCTTCCCCTCGGCCTTGAACTTCTCCTTTTCCTTCTCTTCCTTGGCGATCTTCTTGTTGTAGCCGTCGATGTTGCGCACGCCCTTGTCGCTCATCAGCTTGTAGCGCCGCTCCATCTCCCGCACCGCCCAGTTCAGCGCCAGGGCGGCCTTCTTCGGGTTGGTCACCACCGGCAGCAGCAGGTGGGGGATCCCCTCGTAGATGGAGAGCTCGAGCATCTTGGGGTCGACCATGATGATGCGCACGTCCTCGGGGGTGGCGCGGTAGAGCAGCGAGAGCACCATGGTGTTGATGGAGACCGACTTGCCGCTGCCGGTGGAGCCGGCCACCAGCAGGTGGGGCATTTTTACCAGGTCGGCGACCACGGTGCGGCCGAAGATGTCGTGGCCCAGGGCCATGGGCAGCCGCCCGCCGGATTTCTGGAACTCTTCCGAATCGATGATCTCCTTCAGGTAGACCGTTTCGCGGTCCTTGTTGGGGATCTCGATGCCGACCACGCCGCGCCCCGGGATCGGCGCGACGATGCGGATCGACAGGGCTTTAAGCGCCATGGAGAGGTCGTCGGAGAGGTTGGCGATCTTGTTGACCTTGACCCCCGGGGCCGGCGAGAACTCGTACATGGTGACCACCGGCCCGGGCTTGACCTCGACCACCTCGCCTTCCACGTTAAAGTCCTTGAGCTTGCTCTCGAGGATGCGGGCGTTCATCATCAGGCTGTCCTTGTCCACAGCCTTGGGCGGGTCACCATCGTGGTCGAGCAGGGTGGTGGGCGGCTTGTGGTAGCTGCCCGAAACCTCGAGAAACTCGAAGGACTCCTGGGGCGATTCGCTCTCCTTGCCTTTTTTCTTCTTGGCCGGTTTGGGCGGCGCCGGCAGGTGCCTGGGTTCGGGCTGGATGATGATGGGGGCGGAAATCTCCAGTTCCTTTTTCTTCTGCTTCTGTTCCTTGCGGTGCGCCCTGAACGCGGCGTGGGCCTCGCGGCGCCGCTCGAGGAAGCCGCCGAAGCGCCCCAGCACCCCCTCGAGGAACAGCACCATGGAGAAGCGGGCGACCAGCATCAGCGAGACCAGGAAGAAGACGCTCAGGAAGATCGCCGCCCCGGTCAGGTTGAGCCAGGCCGAGAGGGTGTCGACCAGCAGCCGCCCCACGGCGCCGCCGGCTTCGTTAATGGTCTGCGACCCCAGTTGCACCTTGTGCAGGCGCAGCGCCACCAGGCCGTCGAGGGAGACCAGCAGCATGAGGAAGGCGCCGACCTTGTAGAAGCGGATCTTGACGTCGCGGAACTTGAGCAATCGCCAGGCGAAAAGCAGAAAGGCCAGGGTCAGCAGATAGGCCGGCAGGCCGAAAAGCTGAAACAGCAGGTCGGCCAGGTGTGCTCCGACCACCCCGCCGAAGTTCTTGACGGCCTGGGGATGCAGGTTGTTGTTGAAGGAGGGGTCGCTGTTGTTGAAGGAGACGAAGCACAGCAGCAGGAAGATCCCCAGGGCCAGGCAGCAGACCCCGCAGATCTCCTTTTTGATGTGTTCGCGCAGAAATGGTGCCGGTTCTTTAGCCATGAAAACCTCTAAGGATAAAGGATCGAGGCCCGAGGACAAAGGACTCACCCTTCTGGTTTTGCCCTTTATCCTTGTGCCTTTTTCCTTTTTCCCGCCTTTTTATCACATCGACAGACAGAAAAACAGGCTTCCCGCCGCCCAGCAGTACAGGGCGAAGGTGAACAGCCGCTTTTTCCGGATCACCCCCAGCAGCAGGTGGATGGAGGCCAGCCCTGCGAGAAATGCAATACCCGTTCCAGCCAGGTAGACGGGGAGCTGCCCATCGGCAACCGCGTGCAGGTCGCGAAGCGAGAGCAGGGCGGCGCCGAACACCGCCGGCAACGCGAGCAGAAAAGAGAAGCGGGCGGCGGTCTCGCCGTCCACCCCCTTGAGCAGCAGCGCGGCGATGGTCGAGCCCGAGCGCGAAATCCCCGGGACGATGGCCATACCCTGCACGGTGCCGACCACCAGGGCGTCGCTCAGAGTGAGCTGATCCTGCTTGCGCCCGTCGCGGCGGAAGCGCTCGGAAAGGAACAGCAGGGTCCCGGTCACCAGCAGCATCAGCGAGACCACCGTCAGGTTGTGGAACAGCCCCTCGAAAAAGTCCTTGAACGTCAGGCCGATGACCGCGGTGGGGACCGAACCGGCGGCAAGCAGGGCCAGCAGCCGGCGGTAGAGCCTGGCCTGTTCGTCTCTGCGAAACGGGGAGACCAGCAGGTTGCCGACTTCACGGCGGAAATAAAGCAGCACCGCGACCATGGTTCCGACGTGCAGCATTACGTCGAACAGCACCCCCGGCTGTTCGAAGCCCGGCATGAAATGCTGGGCGATGGCCAGGTGTCCCGAGGAGGAAACGGGGAGAAACTCGGTCAGGCCCTGAAGCAGGCCGAGGAACAGCGCTTGGAGAAGGGTCATAATAATGCCTGTTCGGGGGTAGGGGCGCACCTGCTTGTGCGCCCACGGTGGGGCAGACACACAGGTCTGCCCCTATATTACAATTCCAGAATCACCGGCAAAATCAGCGGTCGGCGCTGAATGGTGCGGTTGAAGAAGCGGCGCAGGGCCTTGCGCACCTCGATGCGCAGCTCTTCCCAGTCGGAGAGGGCCTCCAGGCTGTGTTCGGTGAGCATCTCCCGCACCACGTCGCGGGCCTGGGCGAGAAACGCCTGGCTTTCTTCCTCGGGGACGAAGCCGCGAGTGAGCAGTTCGGGGCCGTAGAGGATCTCGCCGCTCGACTGGTTGAGGGCCAGAAACACCAGCACCATGCCGTGGTTGGCCAGGTGGCGCCGGTCGCGCAGTTCCATCACGCCGACATCCCCCACCCCCTTGCCGTCGACGAAGACCCGGCCGGTTTCCACCTTCTCCTCCCGGCGCAGGCCGTTGTCGGAAACAATCAGCGGCTGGCCGTTTTCCAGTACCACGACGTTTTCCGCGGCGATGCCCATGGCGCGGGCCAGGGCGGCGTGCTTGACCAGGTGGCGGTACTCGCCGTGAATCGGCACGAAGTAGCGCGGTTTGACCACCCCGAGCACCAGCTTCAACTCGTCCTGGCTGGCATGCCCCGAGACGTGCACTTCGCTGGTGGTCTCGTAGAAAACCTCGGCGCCGCGCCGGTAGAGGTGGTTGATCAGGTCGGAGATCGCCTTTTCGTTACCGGGGATGAACTTGGAGGAGAGGATGACCGTGTCCCCCGGTTCGAGCTGCAGCTGCTTGTGGTCGTCCATGGCGATGCGCGACAGGGCGCTCAGCGGCTCGCCCTGGCTGCCGGTGGTGATGATCAGCACCTTGTCGCGGGGCAGCTCGCGCATCTGCCGCAGGTCGATCAGGGCATCGTCGGGGATGTACAGGTAGCCGAGCTGGCGGGCGATGGCGATGTTGGCCACCATGCTGCGGCCGTTGACCAGGATCTTGCGGCCGCAGGCCAGCGCCGCGTTGACTACCTGCTGGATGCGGTGGATGTTGGAGGAGAAGGTTGCCACCATGACCCGCTCGCGGCAGGTCGGAAGAATCTGGCTGAAGGCCTCGCCGACCACCCGCTCGGAGAGAGTGTGCCCCTCGCGCTCGACGTTGGTCGAGTCCGACATCAGCAGCAGAACCCCCTCTTCGCCGTAGGCCGCCAGGCGCCCCAAGTCGGTGGGTTGGTTGTCCACCGGGGTCGGGTCGAGCTTGAAGTCGCCGGTGTGCACGATCAGCCCGGCCGGGGTGCGGATGGCCAGGCCGGCGCCGTCGACGATGGAGTGGGCGGCGCGGTAGAACTCCACCGAGAAGGGGCCCAACTCTACGCTCTGCCGGGGGGAGACCGCCTGCAGGCTGGAGCGGCTGAGCAGGCCGTGCTCCTCGAGCTTGCCCTTGACCAGGCCGAGGGTCAGCGGGGTGCCGTAGACCGTGGGAAACCCCAGGTTCTCCAGAAGAAAGGGGATCGCGCCGATGTGGTCCTCGTGGCCGTGGGTCAGCACCAGTCCGACGATGTCGCCGGTGCGCTCCTTGAGGCAGGAGATGTCGGGGATGACCAGGTCGACCCCCAGCATGTAGGCCTCGGGAAACATCAGCCCGCAGTCGATCAGCAGGATGCTCCCCCGGCACTCGATGGCCATCATGTTCAGGCCGATCTCCCCCAGCCCGCCCAGCGCGATCACCCGCACCGCGTCGGGATGCAGCTCCGCAGCGAGCCCTGATTTTGCTTCGCTCTGTTCCACCTTGAACCTTTTTCCTTTGGCCTTGATCCTGTTTTATTCCCCCACCGCCGTGGCGATGGGGTGGCGCACCGCCTCCATGAAGGCATCGCGATCGGCGGCGGCCTGCTGGCCCGCGGCTACCGGGGGGAAGATCCGCACCTGGATATGGCCGCCCTGGATCCAGCGGCTGTGCTTGGGGTTGATGTCGCGGCTGCCGGTGATGGCCACCGGCACCACCGGCACCCCCGCCTGCAAGGCGAGCATGAAGCCGCCCTTCTTGAACGGCAGCAGCTTGCCGTCCATGGAGCGGGTCCCTTCGGGGAAGACGATCACCGAGGCCCCCTCGCTGATGCGCCGGGCGGCCTCCTTCATGCTCAGCATCGATTTCTTGCGGTCGGAACGGTCGATGGGGATGTAGCCGCTGCGGCGCATGGCGAAGCCGAAGAGCGGGATCCGGAACAGCTCCTCCTTGGCCAGCCAGCGGAACTGCCCGGGCAGGCTGGCGAACAGCGCCAGGATGTCGAAGTTGCTCTGGTGGTTGGGCATGTAGATCACCGGCTGCCCCTGCTGCAGGTGCTGCTGCCCCTCGGCGCTGAGCCGCACCCCGGCCAGGCGCAGCCCGACTTGCGCCCAGAACCTGGCGTAGTTGTGCAGGTAGTCGGGGCTGAGAAAGGAGAGGGGCACGCCGGTGAAAATGACGAACAGGGTCCAGGGTATGAAGGTGACAAAGAAGAAAATCGTGCGCAACATCCGCAAGTTCTCCGCAAGCTGTTGAAAACAGTTAGTCTACGGAAGTCATGGGGGGGAGTCAAACCTTTTCGCCGGCCTCGCCGGCCGCCGGGGGGAAAGGGCTTTACAGTTCCGAAGGATTCAGGTTAGACTCGGGGTCAATTTATGCAAGGGAGGCGACCCCCATGTCGGTCAACAAGGTAATTCTGGTAGGAAATCTCGGCAAAGACCCCGAACTGCGCTACACCCCCTCCGGCGCCGCCGTGGCCACATTTTCACTGGCCACCTCCGAGCGCTACAAGGATCGCAACGGCGAGTGGGTGGACAAGACCGAGTGGCACAATATCGTCGCCTGGCGCCAGCTGGCGGAAATCTGCGGCAAGTACCTGCACAAGGGCAAGCAGGTCTACATCGAGGGCAAGATCCAGACCCGCTCCTACGACGACCGCGACGGCAACAAGCGCTACACTACCGAAATCGTCGCCGACCAGATGCAGATGCTCGGTCGCGCCGGCGAAGAGGGCGGCGGCAACAACAACTATCAGCGCGGCGGCGAGTCCCGCCAGGGCGGCTACGGTGGCGGTCAAGGCGGCCAGGGTGGCGGCCAGGGGCAGCGCCCTCAGCAGCAGCGCTCCGAGCCCAGCCGCAACGACTACGAAGAGCCGCCGTTCAACCCGGACGACGATATTCCGTTCTGAGACGCGGCAGTACGATCACCCGAAAACGAAAACAGAAACGCCCCCCGCACTCGGGGGGCGTTTCTGTTTTTCGCAGGCAGGGTCGTCAGGAAAAATCTGCGATTCTCACCATCCCAGCGATGATCTCTTGGCCTTTTTCCGCGAGATGCTGCCGACCATCCAGCCGAAGAACAGCACCCCGCCGCCGGCGAGGAACCACTTGATCATCGCGGTGCGCAGCACCGAGTTGCGCTCGGCGCGCAGGGCGTTGACTTCGGTGGTCAGCTGCTGGTTTTCGTTGGCCAGTTGGTCCCGCTCATCCTGCAGCTTGACCACGTTTCGGGCCTCCTCGCGCAGCTTCTCGTACTTGCCCCGGTATTCCTCCAGGCCTTTTTCCGCCTGCCCCTTGCCCGTCTCAAGTTCGCCGATCTGGGATTTGAAGCGGTTGACCAGGGTGTCGACGTCCTTGTAGCTCTCCTTGACCTGCTTCAGTTCTTCGGCCAGCCGGGCGTTGTCTTTCTCCAGGTTGGCGGCGACCATCGCCTTGGGGGGTTCGCCGGTCAGGAACTGGGTGAGCACATAGCCCGTCGTGCCGCCGGGTTCGCGCACCTGGGCCCACTGGCCGTCGTCGTCGAGCACCTCGAGGGGGGTGCCGACCTTGAGCATTTTAAGGATCTTGAAATCATTGCCCTTGCCGCGGCGCAGGGTGATGGTCAGCTCATCGGAAACGTAGCGCGTAGCGGCCAGGGCGGCGCCGGCGCTCAGCAGCTGCAGGGCGAGCAGGACGGACAGAAGGGTTTTAAGGCGCATGGCGTCATCCTTTGGCTGATGGAGGTGTTGGGTTGACCGTTTTTCAATAGCAACTCATGTGCCGGATGGTATTTGCAAACTATTTCAGTGGTTTGGCTCTTTGGACCGTTTCCGCTGATCCTTGCTGGCTCCGACTCCGTCCAGAAACCGTCGGTTTTGGCCGACAGACTTACGGCCGTGGTAATCGCCTGGCGGTGTCCGAACTGCCCGGGCGGAGGGCAGGGGGGCGTTTGCCGGCGGCGTAGCCGCATGGCGACAGCCGGTGCCGAAGCTGGTCGACCGAGGGCGCGGACGCTTTTTTCGGGGCCCCCTTGACCCCTCCGCGGTTGGGGGTTTTACTTGATTATGAACTCGTGAGTTGCAAACGGGTGGGCGCGCAAGCCGTTGACCTGGCAGAGCTTTCAACAGGTCCTCAACGATTTTGCGGGGCGACCAAGGAGCGATGGCCATGCAAGAGCTTCTCAGGCAGACGAGGGAGATCCTCAAGCGCGACCCGCGGCTGGCAGGGCTGCGGGTGAGCGCCGACGAGGGGGAACTGCATTTGCTGGTGGGTGACGATCGGTTCGCCAGGCTGCTGCCGACGGACAAGCAGGGGGTCTGGCGTCTGGAGTATTTCCACAACCGGGAGCGCTGGGAGAGCATCGATTTTCGCGGGACCCTGCGGGAATGTGTGCAGTTTCTCTCGGAAAACACCCATTACCATTTCTGGGAGGGGTAGCCGGGCATGGACTGCGGGCGCCGAAGCGAAAAGCGGCCGGCGCAAGGAGGCTCCAGGAGCCTGCCGGGGCCAAATTCGTTGCGCCCAGGGGCCAATTCTGCTAACGTTCATCCCTGACATGAAAGGGATGCAACGTTGAGCACGCTTGATGCACGGCGAAAAGTACTCAAGGAGGCGTTGACCGACGCGGACGATGGCGTGCGCCTGGCCGCTGCCGGCGCTTTGGAACAGCTCGAGGCCCTCATGGGCCTGGGGCAGGTCCTGGAGGCGCTGAAGTCCGACAACCGCGGCCAGCGGGTCAAGGCCATCCTCGCCCTGGAGCGGGTCGCCTCGCCCCGGGTATTCGCTCCCTTGATGGAGCAGCTCAAGGATGCCGATCCGGATATCCGGGCCGCGGCCATCCAGGTGCTGGGCAAAAAGAAGAACCCCAAGACCCTCGGGGGCCTGGTCAAGCACCTGAAGGACCCCCACCCGGCCGTGCGGGTGCATGCCGCCGAGGCCTTGGGGCATTTTGAAGACCCGCGGCTGGTGCCCTACCTGGGCGCCGCCCTGAAAGCCTCGGACCTCGAACTGGTCAAGAGCGCCGTCCGCGCCCTCGGTGCCCTGGGCGCCGGCGAGGCGGAGCCGTTCCTGATTCCCCTGGCCAAGGATTCGCGTCCCGCGGTGCGCCGCGAGGCGGTGAGGGCCCTGGGCAAGCTCAGGATCGAGGGATGAGAGAGCGCCGCAGAGGCGCTGTGGAGGATGCCGCCGGGCGCGCCCGGCGCTGGATCAAAGGCCAACCCCGCTTCTTCGGAGGCGGGGTTTTCTGTTTCCTGGGGCCCTTGAAGGGGGGCTCAGAAGAATTCCCCGACCTCAATGCCGCGTGAGAAAGGATCGACTTCCGCGATTATCCTTTTGGACTGGGAGCCGGGGAGGTGGCGAACCACGGGCTCGGCCAGGCGCTCGCCATCCCCGTCGAAGAGGACTTTCAGGTCGATGGTGTCCGGCTGTCGGGTGTCGACCCGGATGACCAGGCCGATTTCGTTGCTGTCGAGGCGCACCAGGCTCCCCACCGGGTAGGGGCCCAGGGCATTGATCATGAGTTCGACGTACCTGGGATGCAGAACCGTTCCCCCCAGCTCCCGCAACCTGGCTGTGGCCTTGCGGGGGGTCATGGGGTGCTGGTAGGAGCGCAGGGTGGTCATGGCATCGTAAGTGTCGGCGATGGCGGCCATGTCGGCCAGGGGGGAGATGCTTCGGCCGCGGGCGTCTTCCGGGTAGCCTTTCCGGTCGTAGCGCAGGTGGTGGCAGAGGACGATGTCGATGACTTCCTGGGAAATGCCTTCCATCTGGCGCACGATGATCGCCCCCGACTGGGGGTGCTTGCGAATTTCGGCGAACTCCTCGTCGGTCAGGCGCCCCGGTTTGGTGATGATCCGCCGGTCGATGATCAGCTTGCCAAGATCGTGCAGCAGCCCGCCCAGCCCGAGGGTGCGCAGCTGCTCCTCGTCCAGGCCGCAGGCCCGGCCCACCGCCAGGGCGATGACCGAGACGTTCACCGAGTGGTTGAAGGTGTAGTTGTCGTAATCGCGGAGCATCGACAGGGCGAACAGGGCATGGGGATCGGCGAGGGTGAGCTTGACCATGCTCTTGACCACCCGCCGCGCCTCGGTGGAGGAAGGGATCTTGCCCAGGCGCATGTCCTGAAAGATCTTGTCCACCACCTTGAGGGCCCGCCCGTAGACCTTGCGCGGGGCCTGATCCTCCTCGTCCTCTTCGGTGGACTGGGGCAGGCAGGCGCGGATGTTGTGGATGCCGCGGTCGGTCAGGGTGTCCTGGAAGGTTTCGCCCTTGCCGCCGCCATCTTTGAGGATGCCCAGAAAGCTGCGCAGTTCGCCGATGCCGATGTTGGGGTGAAACTCCAGCCCCTCCAGCTCGAGCATCTGCAGCAGCCGAGCCAGTTCTTCGGCTGCCGGACTGCCCTCGCTGAACAGCTGGTCTTCGAGAAACAGCACTCCCTCGAGCAGCCCCATCCGCACCGGTCGCTCCTCGGCGAACAGGGGAACCAGGCTGTTCAGCAGCCCTTCGAGCAGGCGTTCGATCGCCGGGTGCTGCAGCGGATAGAGCCGCAGCCCCTTGTAGGCCCCGGCCATCGCCTGGACCATTTGTCGGCAGAGTTCAGGATTCATGTTCGCTCAGTGGGCGGATCTGCTTCAGCGCCTGGGAGGCTGCCCGTGCCACCTCGGCTGGACGGCCGTTGGCTGCGGTTTCGAGAACGGCGCTCGCCTCCGGGTCACCGATCCCCCCCAGGGCCTGGGCTGCGTAGAGCCGCAGCTCGTCCCAGCGGGAGCGGCGCCAAAATCTGCGTCGGCGCAGAATGGAAGAGAGGGTCGGGACCGCGTCGCGATGGCCGATTTCCCCCAGGGCCCGGATGGCGGCTTTTTTGTCCTCGATGCTGGCCAGCATCAGGTCCGGCTTCTGGACGAGCTTGACCAGGGTGGGGATCGCCTCGCCGTCTTTAATCGCCCCCAGGCAGAGCAGGGCTTGGCGGCGCAGGTCCCCCTCCTCCTCATCGACGGTGTGCAGCAGGATGTCGATGGCATTGCGGCCGCCGATGCGGGTGAGGGCCCGCAGGGTCTCCCTGCGCACCCGCGGCTCCTTGTGGTGGAGCAGGGGCGCGAAGTGCGCTGCCGATCCCTGGTCGCGGATCTCGCCGAGGATGCCTACGGCGTTGCGCACCACGAACCAGCGCGGATCGGCAAGATGCTCGATCAGGATCGGCACGGCGGCGCGGCCCTGGCGGACCAGGGCGGCAGAGAGGATCTTGCGCGCGCGGGCCTCGCCTTCCTCGGTCAGCCGCTCCATGATCTCGGGGACGACCTTCTCGCGCAGATACACCAGGATGTGGAAGACCGCGTCGCGTAGTTTCTCGGGTGTGCTGCGGCCGCACAGCTGGTCGAGCAAGAAGTCCGTCAGCTCCTTGCCCAGGAGCTGATTCAGGGCATGCAAGGAATATTCCCTGCGTGACTTGCCGGCCGCCGGGGTGGAGCTGTTCCGGCAGAGCAGCACAAGCGCCCCCACCACCAGCGAAGGGGGGGCTTCGCTCAGGCTCATGCGCAGCAGGGGGACCAACTCCTGCAGCAGCTGGCGATAGCGGGCGTCGGAGGTGGCCGTGCGAAGTTCCGCGAGGACCGTCTGCAGATCCCGTTTCCGGGCGGCAGGGGTTGGCCCCCGGGCGGACAGGGGCTCTTCATCCTGCTGCTCGCCGTGGAGCTTCTTCTGGGCTTCCAGGATCTCCTTCTGCGCCAAAATCTTGGCCAGGTCGGTTTCGTTGACCCAGAGGGTGGACACCCGGGCGTTGTACAGCAGTTCCTGAATCCCCCCCAGCCGCTGGATCTCGGCGCTCTCCAGGCTGATGCAGCGGGCGAAGGCGCGCAGGTCCTCCGGGGTGAGATCGGGCAGGATGGTGAGCCGCTGGATGCGGCGGGCAAACAGCAGGGAGGCGAGTTTGGCCAGCATCGGGTTTTGCGGGGTGAGGGGGCGCTCGCCCAGCAAAAAGCCCTCCCGACGTACCCCGAGGGCCAGGTTCTCCCCGGCGCCCAGCAGCGGCTCGAAAAGCCCCGCGGCTGCCTGGACGGCCGCCTTCAGCGCCGGATGCCCCGGGGGGTAGTAACCGATTGCCTTGACGAGCTTGACCAGCCCCGCCAGGGCATTCTCCACCCCTTTGAGCCACTCCTGATTGGCCGATTCGCCGTCCGCCCCTGTGAAATCCTCTTTCATATGCGGATTAAAATATCCTTCCGCCGAACAAAAGTAAACACCTTAGCTTCCGGCAGCCGCTCCGCCCCGAAACCTCACCCCCTGGTCTCGCGCTCGGCATCGACAATGCAGAATCCGCTGTCGTGGACCCCGTGGTCCTTGGCCTGGTACATCTCTTCGAGCACCTGGTGGTAGTGCTGGGTGACCAGCCTGCGCTTGACCTTCAGGGTCGGCGTTACCTGCTCCTTGGAAAAATCCCCGGAGAGAAGGGTGAAACGTTTGATCTGCTGGTACCCGGGGAGGTTCTCCTGCTTTGCCTCGAGGCGGGTGCGCGCCAGCTCGAGAATTTTGGGGTGGGTCACCAGGTCGCAGTGGTTCAGAAAGGGGATGTCGTTGGCCCGGGCATATTTCTCGAGATTCTCCAGGTTCGGCACCAGCAGCGCGGTCAGAAACGGCTTACGGTCGCCGTAGACCATGGCGTTGGCGAAGAACTTGTCGGCTTTGACCAGGTTCTCCAGAAACTGCGGGGCGATGTTCTTGCCTCCGGCGGTGACGATGAGGTCCTTTTTGCGGTCGGTGATCTTCAGGTAGCCGTCCTCGTCGACGCTGCCGATATCCCCAGTCCTGAACCAGTCCCCCTCGAAAGCTTCCGCGGTTCGTTCCGGGTCCTCCCAGTAGCCCTTGAAAATTCCCGGTCCCCTGACCAGGATCTCGCCGTCGTCGGCGATGCGCAGTTCGGTCCCGGGAAAGGGCCTGCCGACGGTTCCCAGGCGATGGGCCTCGGGGGTGTTCACGGCGATGCCTGCGGCGGTCTCGGTCAAGCCATACCCTTCGTAGATGGGGATGTCGGCCGCCAGGAAGAATTCGGCGATGTCCCGGCTCAGGGGGGCGCCGCCGGAAATGAAGAAGCGGATGCGGCCGCCCAGCGGGGCTCTGAGCTTGGAGAAAACGACCTTGCGCCCCAGATCCACCAGGTGGGCCAGCAGCGCGCTCGGTTGCTGCCCCGCCTGGGTCTGGCGGACGTAGGCCCGACCCGCCTTGAGGGCGCCGAAAAACAGCTGCTTCTTCAGCCAGGGCCCGGACAGGGCCCGTTCCATGACCCGGGCGTACATCTTCTCGAACAGCCGCGGCACGCTGATCGCCAAGGTCGGGTGGACCTCCTGGAGGTTGGCCGGCACCGTGTCGATGCTTTCGGCGAAGGCGATGACGGTCCCCACCTGCAGCATCAGGTAGTAGCCGTCGACCCGCTCGAAGACGTGGGACATGGGGAGGAAGGATAGGCATTGATCCTGGTCGGTGATCTTGAACACCGAGAGGGCGGCCTCGACGTTGGCCAGGATGTTTCGATGGGTCAGCATGGCCCCCTTGGGCTGGCCGGTGGTTCCGGAGGTGTAGACCAGTGTCGCCACCGCCTCCGGGTCGAGCGCGGCCATACGCTGTTCGAGCCGTTCGGCCTTCTGCTGCTCGCCGTCGCGGAGAAAGCGCTCCAGGGGGGTGACCCGGGGGTGTTCGAACTCCCCTTCGAGCAGGACGATTCGCTGCAGCTGCGGAACCTCGTGGAGCCTGGCTGCCAGCTCGGCGGCGGCGGTCGCCGAGTGGGCGAAGAGGATGCGGCTCTGCGAATTCTGCAGGATGTAGACGATGGCCGAGGTCCCCTCGGTATGGTAGACGGGGACGGTAATGGCTCCTATCGACATGGCGCCGAGGTCGGCATAGATCCACTCGGGGCAGTTGGGCGACATGATCGCGACCCGCTCGCCCGGAGCGACCTCCAGGGCCGCCAGCCCCCGGGCGTAAGCCCGGATGCTCTGCTCAAGCGCCCTCCAGGAGACGTCATGATAGGCGCCGCCGCGCTTGAAACGCAGCGCGGTGCGCTCATTCCGGCGGGCGGCCAGGCCGAGTACCATCTGGGGAATAGTCCTGAATTCACTCATGAGTCACCTCGCTCGGAGAAGGGTTTTTCACTGATCCCATTTCTGCTATGATGCTCGGAAGTTGCGGCGCCCCGGGTGGTCACCCCGACGAAGAGCGGCGCCTGCAGGTGGGAGTGGTCATGATACTTGGCGTTACCGGCGGCATAGCCAGCGGCAAAAGTACCGTGGCGCAGGTATTCCGGGAGCTGGGGGCCATCGTGGTGAGTGCCGATGAACTGGCCCGCCAGGCGGTTCTGCCCGGGACGCCCGCCCTGCGGCAGCTGGTCGAGCGCTTCGGCCCCCAGGTCCTCTGCGCCGACGGCACCCTCGACCGGGCCGCCCTCTCCCGCATCGTCTTCGCCGACCCCCGCGCCAGGCAGGACCTGAACCGCATCACCCATCCGGCCATCGCCGCGCTGGCGGAAAAACGCCTTGCCGAACTGCGCCGGCAAAATCCCCTGCTGGTCGTCTACGAGGCGCCGCTGCTGTTCGAAGCGGGCGCCGAAGGGCGGGTCGATGCCGTGCTCAGCGTAATCATCGACGAGCGCCTGCAATTGAATCGCTTGATGGCCCGGGACCGCAGCGGCCCTGAGGCTGCCCAGGCGAGGATTGCTGCCCAGATGCCCCAGTCCGAAAAGGCCGCGCGCTCGGATTACCTTATCGATAATTCCGGCTCGCTCGAGCAGCTCAGGCAGCAGGTCCAGGCGCTCTGGAGCCAACTCACCGGCCGGGGCCCCGCAGCCGGTCCAGCCGATCGAGAAAACCGCTGATCAGTTTCAGCGTTTCCGCCAGCCGCGGGTTTTCCTCCGTGGTGAGGATGTGGGAAACTTCCTCGCCGAGCAAATGATGCTCCTTGGTGGTGCTGCCAAGGCGCCGGTAAAGCTCTGCGCCGCTGGCCGGGTCGATGGTCGAGTCGCCCCTGGCGTTGATGACCAGAACCGGAAGGCGCAACCCGCGCAGCAGACGCCGCACCTTGCGCACCAGGCGGTAGAGCTGGTAAACCCCGTTGACCGGGCGCAGCTCGTAGTAGTACGGAGCAAGTTCGGCAGGGAGGCTGCGTTTCTGGAAGCGCAGGAAATACCGCAGCAGCCCGGCGCCTGGGGCGAGGCGATGGCGAAGCCGCAGGAAAGGCGAGAGCAGCACCACCCCTTCAAGGGGCCGGATCTCGGCCAGGGTCAGCAACAGCAGGGCGCCGGTGCTCATGCCGACCCCGTAAACCCGGTCGGTCTGTTCGGCCAGCAATCGATAGCCGCGCTCCACCGCCTCCTGCCACTCTTCACAGCTGCGGCCCGCCAGGTCCTCCGGCGTGGTCCCGTGTCCCGGCAGGCGCACCGCATGGCAGAGAAAGCCCGCCTGGGCCAAGGCCTCGGCGGGGCTGCGCATTTCCCAGGGCGAGGCGGTGAAGCCGTGAACCAGAAGCACCCCGCCTCGCGCCGAACCGGAGGGGGTTCGCAGGAAGGGGAGGTTCTCCTCCCGGGTGACCCCCGCGGCCAGGCCCTTGCGCCGTTCATTTTCAATGCTGATAGTGGCCGCCGGCCTGTCTTGCGGGGCCGCAGCCCCCTCCCGAAGGGACATTAAACGCCCTTTCGCTCTGAAATCCTTAAGGATTTTGAAAAAATTCTAGCAGTTCGGCAGGGCTTGTCAATAACCGTCGATCGGGTCGGCAAGGGGGATGGGGGAGGAGGCAGGCAAAAAAAATCCCCCTGCAGGCAGGGGGATTTTTCGGCTGGCTATTTATGGAAGCCGAGTCGCGTGGAGAGGTCTTCACCGGCTTGGAGCACCAGGGGGATCAGCTCCTTCTCGATGCGTTCGTCGGAGAAGCGCATCGATGGCCCGGAGATGGATACCGCGCCGACGATGCGGCGGGTGTAGTCGCGGATCGGGGCGGCAACGCAGCGCACGCCCGGATCGAGTTCCTCGTCATCGATGGCATACCCCTGGTCGGCGACCTTTTTGAGCTCCTGCTTGAGCTTGGCGCGGTCGGTGAAGGTGCTCGAAGTAAAGGCCTTGAGCTCCCCCCTGGGCAGCGTCGCTTCGAGTTCCTCGTCGGAGAGGTTGGCCAGGTGGACCTTGCCCGCGGCTGTGCAATGGGCCGGCAGTCGGGAGCCTACCCGGGACACCACCCGCACGGTGAGGTCGGTTTCGACCACGTCGAGGTACACGATGTGCCCCTCTTTGAAGATGGCGACGTAAGAGGTCTCGTTGCATTCGCCCACCAGTCGGTCGAGGATCGGCTTGGCCTGGCGTAACAGCCCCATCTGCTTGATGAAGGTCTGGCCGAGCTCAAGGGATTTCAGCCCCAGGCGGTAGTTTTCAGTAGCCTTGTTCTGTTCGATATAGCCGCGTGACTCGAGGGTGGCCAGCAGGCGGAAGACGTTGTTTTTATGGAGCTTGAGACGTTTACTCAGTTCGGTGACCCCCAGCTCGTCCACATCGCCATGAAACTGCTCCAGAAGATCGAGGGCGTGGGAGACCGCCTGGATGATATATTCCGATTTATCTTTCTTAGCCATGGTGATATCTTCCCTCTTTGGATTATTGCAGCAGATCGGCCGCCTTCATCTTATTGATTTCACCTTTAATGTCAAGTGTAATGGGATTATTTGCGAGATGTGATGACCGTTTTGCCTGGCGGATGCCCGGGGACCGGCGGGATACGCCGGTCCTGGATTTCCTTCGGCCCAAGAACTATAAAATGTTGTTTTAAAAAAGTCAATATCTGTGGAGTCTTATCCCTCCGTTTTCCGCCATCCGGGCGCAGGCGTTGCCGTTGACAGGCGGGTTCCGATCCATTAAATTAGCAGGCACTGCCAGCCCGGGAGGGGATGATGCTCAACCTCAGCAAAAAAATCCTGGTCGCCATCGATGGCTCACCCCAGTCGGACAAGGCCGCAGAAGAGGCGGTACGCCTTGCGGCGGCCTCGGGCACGCGCTTCAAAAGCAAGGTCCATGCCATGCTGGTGCTCCCCAGCATGCGCACCCCCTCATTCACCGATTTTTTCCCATCCCCCCCGGCTACCGAACGGCCGGACTGGGAAGAGACCCGCAAGCGAATCTTCTATGTGGTGGAGAAGGCGGCCCGGGAAGCCGACGTCCCCCTGGTCAGCGAAGTGGTATACGGCGAGGCGGCGGAAGAGATCCTGTCATTTGCCGAAGAGCACGAGATGGACGTCATCGTCATCGGTTCCTCGGGTTCCGGGCGGGTGCGGCGCGCTCTGCTCGGCAGCGTTTCGGCCAAGGTGGCTTCCCAGGCGCGCTGCTCGGTTTACATCGTGCGTTGATTTACCCCTTCCTCAGCGTTTGCCCGCCAAAGCCCTGCCGTCCGGCCGGGCTTTTTGTTTTCGGCGTGCCTATCCGCCGCTGCGGGGCTCAGTCGGCTGTTGCCGCCTGGTGAACGATCCCGTGCCGAGGCCGCTCCTGGAAACGGGTCTCCTGGCACAGGTATTCGAAAATTTCCGCCAGGCTCTCGCGAATCCCCGCTTCACTGTCGGGGAACTCATGGGGGGAGAGTTCGAGGGTGAGGGTTTCGTTGTAGCCGGTCTCGCGCAGATGGTTGAGAAAGCGGGTCAGCGGGAGCACGCCGTGGCCGGGCAGCAGGTGTTCCTTGCCGTATCCATAGTCTGAAAAGTGGATGTTGCGCATTTTTCCCGAGTTGTAAAACTGATGAAAATCGTTCAGGAAGTTGGCCTTTGAAGAACCCATATGGGCGGTGTCGAAGGTCAGGTAGAGATTTTTCTCCTCCATGAACTGGATCATCCGCGAGGTGTGGCCCAGCAGGTAGGGGTTGCTGCCGAACATGCCGGTGCTCGGCATGTTCTCCAGGGTGATGATCACCTGACCCTGGCCGACCTCGGCCTGGTAGTCCTTCACCCTGTTGAACCAGCGCCAGAATCCCAACTCCATCCCCATCCACGAGGGGGGGTGGAAATTGATCAGCGGGATGCCGGTTTCGATGGCCAGTTCGGCGGTGCGCTGCAGCTGGCTGATCTTGTTGCCCCAGCCGTCGATTTCGAAAAAGGGGGCGTGCAGCGAGCAGACGGGAAGGATCTGCTGAACGGCACGGATCAGGCCGACGTTGTCGGAGAGCCCGAAGTCGTGGTTGATAATGACCTCGAGGCCGTCGAAACCGGTGTCCCGGGCGATTTCAAACGCCTTCTCCAGGGGCAGAGTATAGAGGCTGCCGGCTGACAGGACCAGTTTCATTGCCAAAGGCTCTCCAGGCATAAAACAACATTTTGGGCGAGGTCTTTTTAGCAGAGCGGCGCTTCGCTGTCAATGCGCCGCGGCGCATCTCAGGGGCCGTGGACCTCCTCGGCGAGAAACCTGCGGATCTGCTCCGGGGGCGCCGGGGTGGCCAGCGAGACACCGATCATAACCAGGATCACCAGCGGAGCCCCGAGCAGGGCCGAGCCGGTGGGCGGAAACAGGTTCCCGATCAGGGGGATCGCGTCGCCCAGCAGCAGGGCGCCGAAAGTGATGAGGATGCCGGTGGCCATGCCGGCGATGGCTCCCTGCTTGTTGGTCCGATCCCACCAGATTCCCAGAAGGAACACCGGGAACAGGGTGTTGCCGGCCAGGGCGAAGGCCACGGCGGTGATCTCGGCGATCATCCCCGGGGGGTTGGCGGCGCCGGCCAGCACCAACACCGCCAGCACCAGGGTGGTGCCCTTGGCGATACGCATGCGGGCGCGTTCGCTGGCCCGCGGGTTGATCATCCGGTAGTAGATGTCGTAGGTAAAGGCGCTGGCCCCGGTGATCAGCAGGCCGGTGACCGTGGAAAAGGCCGCGACCATGGCCCCGGCGGCGATCACTCCCAGCAGCCAGGGGGAGAGGCCCACCCATTCCACCGCCTTGACGACGACCAGGTCGGCCATCGCCGCGGCGGTTTCCGGGGCGACGGCGACGCCCTGCCTGGTTTCCCAGAGCCGGGCGAAGGTGGCATAGGCCGGGGCGCTCCAGTAGAGCAGGCCGATGAAGAAGATCCCCCAGACCACGCTCCAGCGGGCGTCGCGGGGATTGGGGACGGTGTAGAAACGGGACAGGACGTGGGGCAGTCCGGCGGTCCCCACCATCAGCGTGAAGCACAGGGCCATCCAGTGAAAGGCGCTGTCGTAGGCCCAGGGGGCGATGGCGAACGCCGAAGAACCTGCGGCAACTTCGCGCAGGGCGCCGCCGTAGCCGAACTGGGGATCCGTCCAGGAGAATCCGAGTTTTTTCGCGACCAGCATCAGCGGTAGCAAAAACGAGACGATGATCACCGCATACTGGAACTGCTGGTTGCGCGAAGCCCCCAGGGAGCCCGAGAGGACCAGGTAGGAGATGACCACGGCGGTGCCGAAGAGCAGCGCCGCGCTGTAGTCCATGCCGAACATCCAGGAAAAGACCAGGCCGATCCCCTTGTACTGGGCCACGCAGTAAACCAGTGAGATGAGGATGGTGATGGCCGCCGACAGGGCGCGGGCGGCGCCCGATTCGTAGCGGGCGCTGACGAAATCGGGCGCCGAGTACTTGCCGAAGCGGCGGATCTGGGAGGCCATCAGGATGAGCAGCAGCACGTAGCCGCCGGTCCAGCCGATGACATAGGCGAAGGCCAGGTAGCCCTTGAGGTAGAACACCCCGGCGATCCCCAGGAACGAGGCCGCGCTCATCCAGTTGGAGGCGATGGCCGCGCCGATCCCCATGCGCCCGATGGAAGGGCCCCTGACCAGGTAATACTCGCCCCGGGAGGAGCGGCTGGCCAGGCCGACCAGGACGAACAGGGCAAGGGTGGCGAACAGCAACAGGGCCGGAACCAGCTTGACGGATTCAGCGTCCATGGGCGCTCCCTATTTGCGCTTTCGGTAGAGTTTGGTGAGGTGGTCGACGAACAGGTTGAACAGCAGGCACAGGACGATGAACCAGACGATGATGAACTGCCCGGAGAACAGGTAGTGGAGGGGGAAACCGAGCACCACCGTCTCGGTCAGCCGCCCCGTGCCGTCCGCCTTGCGCTGGGTGAGCAGCAGCAACAGTTGGAAGCCGAAGGTGAAGAAGGCCCAGCTTATCAGCAGGATCCAGGTGTAGCGCACCTTCTGGCGCATGAAGCCGGGGCGGGGGCGGAAGAAATTGACGCGGTAGTCCTTGGCGGGTGGGTCGGGCGGCGCCTGCTGCTTGTCCATGGTCCCCTCCTTGACATCCGAGCGCGGGCTTGAAAATCAGAATCCAGGGGGTGTCAGGAGCCAGCAGTCAGATGAAAAGCAGAAAGGCGGCCTCTGCTGGATTCTGAATTCTGGTTCCGGGACTCCGCTGTCCGAGCGTCGCTACCCTCTTCGAGCCTGTTTCAGAACCTTGTTTGCTTTGTGATCTTAGCAGGTTGTCGCAGAAAGGCCAAGCCGAAGATTAGGTCGCGGCCGATTCCTGTCCGGGCTTGATGATTTCGCGCAGCACGCTGGTGGCGTAGCTGCCGCGGGGCAGGGCGAAGCTCAGCACCAGGTCGGCTCCATCGAGGCGAACGCCGGGCTCCTGCAGGGGGACCCGCAGCGCGCGGCGTTCGCCCTCCATGGTCAGCCCCTGGCCAATGCGGAAGCTTTCCAGGGCGAGCCCCTCCTTTTCGAGCAGGCTTTCCTCCAGGATCCCCGCCTTGCCGCGGGCCAGGGTGACCTTGCAGCCGAACAGCGGGCCCGAGGGGCTGATCTCGAAACGCTCGGCCCGCGGCTGTTCGGCCGCCGGGTCGGTCACCGCAAAGCAGGCCCCGTTGTCGTGCTTGTAGGCCAGATCTCCCGGCCAGAGCGTCTCCAGGCTGTCCAGGCGCATGGCGACGATACGGTCGAAGAGGTGGGACTGGATCGCCGAAAGGTAGAGCCGCAGCAGCTTGCGCGGCATGCCCATCACCGCCGCCTCGGCGCTGCCCCCTTCGAGCAGGATGTGCACCAACCGGCGCTCGTCGCGCAGCCTGCCCGGCAGGGCCTCGAGGGCTCCGCGCAGATCCCCGGCGGCGAAGCGCTCGGCCCCTTCGCGCCAGCGCTGGTTCTTGATCTGTGCGGGGTCGCCGATGATCTGGCGAATGGCTTCGGCGAAGTCGCGCAGCAGGATGGCCCGGCCGATCAGGTGCGAGTTGCCGAAGCTGCCGTAGCGCTGTTCACCGAAGGCGTTGGGCACCCCGAGGCTCTCGAGGATGTGCAGGACATCCCGGGCGGCCTCGAGGCTCCCCTCGCGGGGGTCGCGGATGCGGATCTCGAAGCGGTTGCCGGCCAGGTGGCCGGGGCGCAGCTTGTTGCGGTGACGCCTGGCGGAGAGGATGCGCACCCCCTCGATCTGCACCTCCAGCGCCCGTTCGGGGGCGACTCCGGGAGCCGAGACCGTCTGTCGGGTGGTGGCGCGGGCGTCCTTGAGCCCGGCGTAGCCCATCTCCCGCTCCTTGACGCCGAGGGCCCTGGAGAGCTGGTGCAGCAGGTCGAAGGTGGTCAGCCCCTGTTTTTCCACCTCGATGTAGAGATGCTCGCCCTCGCCGCAGGGGAGGTAGAGAGGGATTTCCTCGACCCGGAAGTCTTCGGGGCTCTCCTTGATGGTGCCGCCGGTGCCGGCCACCGCCTTGCTGAGATACCTATCCATTTTCCACCTGCTGCCAGCGGACCCTGAACCCCTGGGTGACGGGGGGCAGCAGGGATTCGTCGGCCCTGAACCCGGGAGCCTTGCGGTGATGCACGAAGTGGATCGGCTGGCCCAGCTCGAGAAAGCGGCGCATGTACTTGGAATGCGGATAGCCGGCGAGCTCGAGGGCGAAGGGTTCCGCCAGCACGTTGCGGTAGCCCTCCAGCGTCGGCAGCAGGGCCGCCACGTCCTCGGCGTAGTCGACGAAATCGGTGCAGAAGAAAAGGTTCCCCTCCGGCACCAGGTAGTAGAGCAGCGTCTGCAGAAATTCGCGGTTGACCAGGCGCCGTCCGCGGTGGCGTTTTTTCGGCCAGGGATCGGGGCAATTGATGTAGACCGCGCTCAGGGTCTCCGCCCTCAGGTGGCGAGCCAGCAGGAAGCGGGCCTCCATGCGCAGCACCCGCACGTTCTGCAGGCCGGCTTCGTCGATCCTGCGGCAGGTTTTCAGGCACCCCTTGTTGTAGATGTCGATGGCCAGGTAGTTTCGTCCCGGGTCGCCGGCGGCCAGTTGGGCGATGAAATCGCCGATGCCGCAGCCGATCTCCAGGACGAGGGGGCGGTCGTTGCCGAAGAGGGTTCGCAAATCGTCGATTTCTGCGAGACGCTCCTCGGGGATGAAGTTGGGGGACGTGATTTCAAGCATCCGCTGGGTCATGGTGCGGGTTCCTCCTGGGAATTTCGGCGCGGAAAGTACCACGAACCGCGGAATTGTGCAACCGCGAGCGGGCCGGGCCGGGGGTGGTTTCCCCCGGCCCGGCAAGGGGTTACTTGAGGCCGGCCAGGTACTCGGTGAGGACCTTGAGGTCTTCCTCGGCCATGTGGCTGAAGGAGGGCATGATGGAGGTCGGCACGCTGGCCTTGGGGTCGACCAGCTTGGCGCGCAGCTGGCCGCTGGTCAGGCGGGCGCCGACCTGGTCAAGGGCCGGGCCCAGGTTGCCGCCCTCGCCGTTGAACTGGTGGCACCCTTTGCAGCCGAGGGCGTTGATCAGTTCCCGCGCACGGGCCTCGTTATCGACGGCGTTTGCCGTCCCGGCGAGCGCCAGGGTCAGTCCGGCCGCTGCGAAGACGGCCGCAAAACTCTTCAGGTTCATAGGGGTGAAGCTCCTTTCGGCAATATCCCCCGGCAGGTGCCGGGGCAAAATCCATTCACAGGCTGGCTGGCAGCAGGACTCAGGATACAGGAAAATTTTTCCCGAGGCAAAGCCGCAGATGCAAAAGCCGGTGGAAAAAGATGATTGCGAAAGTGGTTGAATTCTGGATCGGCCGGGGCTACTCTTGATGCCTGTTTATCCTGGCAGACGATGGAGGATGCTGATGGCGATCCCTGTTTCCCGGCGGGCCCGGGAGGTCAAGCCGTTTCTGGCCATGGAACTCATGGAGAGGGCCAAGGAACTCGAGGCCCAAGGCCGGGACATCATCTATCTGTGCCTCGGCGAGCCCGACTTTCCCACTCCGGAGGTGGTGACCGAGGAGGTCGTGTCGGCGATCCGGGGCGGGGCGACCTCCTATACCCACTCCCTGGGGCTGCTGGAGCTGCGCCAGGAGATCGCCCGCTTCTACCGGCGCCGCTACCAGGTCGAGATCGACCCGGCCCAGGTGCTGGTCTCCTCGGGGACCAGCCCGCTGATGCTGCTGCTGTTCGCCGCGCTGCTCGAAGAGGGGGACGAGATCATCCTCTCCGACCCCGGCTACGCCTGCTACGCCAATTTCATCCGCTTCCCCGGCGGGGTGCCGCGGTTTTTGCGCACCCGCGAACAGGACGGCTTCCAGCCCCGCCCCGAACAGGTCCGCGCCATGCTCAGCCCCCGCAGCCGCGGGGTGCTGATCAACTCCCCCTCCAACCCGGCCGGCTCGGTGATGCCCACGGCCTGGCTCGAAGAGCTGGCCCAGCTGCCGGTGCCGGTGATCTCCGACGAGATCTACCACGGCCTGACCTACGCCGGCGAGGAGCGCAGCATCCTCGAATTCACCCCCGAGGCCTTCGTGCTGGGCGGCTTCTCCAAGGCCTACGCCATGACCGGCTGGCGGCTCGGCTACCTGATCTCGCCGCCGGGCTGCATGCGCGCCCTGCAGAGCCTGCACCAGAACTTCCTGATCTGCGCCAACAACTTCGTGCAGCGCGCCGGCATCGCCGCGCTGACCCGCTGCGACGCCGACCTGCAGAAGATGCGCGAAGCCTACGACCGGCGCCGGCGCTTTTTGGTGGAGCGGCTGCGCCAGCTCGGCCTGGGGATCGGCTTCGAGCCTGTCGGCGCCTTCTACGTGCTGGCCGACGCCCGCCACCTGGGGAGCGATTCGCTGGCCCTGTCCCGCGAGATCCTCGAGCAGACCGGGGTCGCCGTCACCCCGGGCATCGATTTCGGCCCCGGCGCCGAGGGCTACCTGCGCTTCTCCTACGCCAATTCCATGGAAAAGCTGCGCGAGGCCACCGAAAGGCTGGAGAAATACCTGAAGGGGCGCTGAGTGACTGCCCTGCTCGGGGGATGCGAACCGGGCCGCAGCGGACCCGACAGATCCGACCGATCGGTCTGATCTGTCCGATCGGTCGCGGCCCACGGGCTTTCAGCCTGGCAAATAAGATTCGTTACCGCCAAAAGGAGCTACCAACCATGCTTATCGTCATGGACCACAACGCCACCGAAGAGCAGGTCAAAGCCGTGCAGAAGGCCGTGGAGGTCATGGGCCTGGAGGCCAAGCCGATCCCGGGGAGCGAACGCACCGCCATCGGGGTGCTCGGCAACCAGGGCTACGTGGACGACGCCACCATCCGCGAGTTGCCCGGGGTGCGCGAGTGCATCCACGTGAGCAAGCCCTACAAGCTGGTCTCGCGGGATTTTCATCCCGAGTCGACGGTGGTCGAGGCCGCCGGGGTGCGCTTCGGCGACGGTCAGCGGCCGGTGGTCATCGCCGGGCCCTGCTCCATCGAGAACGAAAAGCAGATGCTCGACGCCGCCCGCCAGGTCAAGGCGGCCGGCGGGCAGGTGCTGCGCGGCGGCGCTTTCAAGCCGCGCACCGGGCCCCACTCCTTCCAGGGGCTGGGGGTCGAGGGGCTCAAACTGCTGCGCCAGGCCGGCGACGCCGAGGGGCTGCCGGTGATCACCGAGGTGATGCGCATCGACCAGCTCGAGGCGGTCTGCCGCCACGCCGACATCCTGCAGATCGGCGCCCGCAACATGCAGAACTTCGACCTGCTCAAGGAGGCCGGCCGCAGCGGTTTCCCCGTGCTGCTCAAACGCGGCATGAGCGCCACCATCGAGGAGTTTCTTGCCGCCGCCGAATACCTGCTGGCCGAGGGGAACGAGCGGGTCATCCTCTGCGAGCGCGGCATCCGCACCTTCGAGCGGGCCACCCGCAACACCCTCGACCTGTCGGTAGTCCCGCTGATCCGCCAGATGAGCCATCTGCCGATCATCGTCGACCCCAGCCACGCCACCGGCAAGCGCCCGCTGGTGCCGGTGATGGCCAAGGCGGCGCTGGTCGCCGGCGCCCACGGGATCATGGTCGAGGTTCATCCCGAGCCGGAAAAGGCGCTGTGCGACGGAGCGCAGAGCCTGAGCGGCGAGGGGTTCGCCAGCCTGATGGGGGAGGTCGAGGGCCTGCTCAAATACCTGGGCTATTAACCCAACCCTGTCCGGGGCGATCTGGTAGCGGCCAGGTGCTTGCCAGCCTCGATTTTCTGGGGTAATCTTTCATAATGACCAAAGCGGTCATTTAGTTGAATGACACAGAAAGGATGTTTCTCATGGCCGGTCCTATCGAAATCAAACCGGGGGTGACGTGGCTGGGGGCACGCCACCCCGAGTTGCGCATATTCGACGAGCTCTTCCCCACCCGCCACGGCAGCAGCTACAATTCCTACCTGGTGCGCGGCACCAGCAAGACCGCTCTCATCGACACGGTCAAGGCCCCCTATACCGAGGCCTTTATCGAGAACCTGAGCAGCCTGGTGCCGCTGGAGCAGATCGACCTGGTGGTGGTCAACCATACCGAACCCGACCATTCGGGGGCGCTGGGGCGGCTGCTCGAGCTCAACCCCGAGATCGAGGTCTATTGCACGCGCCCCGGGGAGAACTTTCTCAAGCAGCTCTTCGAGCAGCCGATGAAGACCCACCCGGTGGCCGAAGGCGAGGAGATCGACCTGGGCGGCCGGACGCTGCGCTTCATCCTCGCCCCTTCGCTGCACTGGCCCGACACCATGTTCACCTACCTGGTGGAGGACGCCATCCTCTTCTCCTGCGACGCCTTCGGCTCCCACTACTGCAGCGACAAGCTCTACAACGACGAAGCCGGGGATTTCACCGCCGAGTTCGAGCAGTACTTCGACACCATCATGCGCCCCTTCAAGGAGAAGATCCGCGAGGCGGTGGCCAAGGTCGAAGGGCTGCCCATCGAGCTGGTCTGCCCCTCCCACGGGCCGGTGCTGCGCAGCCACCCCAAGGCGGCCATCGCCCGCTACAAGGAACTGGCCGCCGCCCCGCCCGCTTCGGCGGCCAAGAGGGCCCTGGTGCTGACCCTTTCGCCCCACGGCAACACCCGGCAGATGGCCCGCTCGGTGGCCGCCGGCCTGCAGGCCCAGGGGGTCGAGGTGGCCGAGTACAGCCTGATCGATGCCGACACCCAGGTGCTGCGCAGCGAGCTGGAGCGCTGCGACGCCCTGGTGGTGGGCACCCCGACCATCAACCGCGACGCGCCCCCGCCGGTCTGGAACGCTTTGTCGCTGCTCTCCTCGGTGACCCCCAAGGGGAAGCTGGGCGCCGTGTTCGGTTCCTTCGGTTGGAGCGGCGAGGCGGTGAACCTGGTGGAGGAGCGCCTCAAGGGGCTCAAGTACTCCCTGCCGGTGCCGGGGCTGACCTACCGCTTCAAGCCCACCGACCATGACATCCAGGAGTGCCGTGACTTCGGCGAGCAGGTGGGCAAGGCCCTGACCCAGGCCTGAGCCGCCGCATCGCCGCTGACTGCAAGGCCAAGGGGCCGTCCACGGGGGCGGCCCCTTGGCTTTTGCATTTTTTTCGCCCCCGGTGCATAATTTCACGCCGGTCTGCCCAGCCCCTTCGAGGACCTTCCCTTGGTGAAACCATCGCTCGTCGCCACCGTGGCCGTGGCGGCGCCACTGGACAAGCTGCTCTCCTACCTGCTGCCCGCCGAGCTGCGCGAGCGGGCCCGGGTCGGGGTGCGCTTGCGGGTGCCGCTGGGCCGGCGCAGCGTGGTCGGCTACCTGCTGGGGGTGGCCGAAGGGGAGGCGGAGGGCCTCAAGCCGGTCGCCGAGGTGCTCGACGAGGCGCCCCTGTTCCCGCCGGCGATGATCGATTTTTTCCTGCGCGCCGCCGAGTATTACTGCCATCCCCCCGGAGAGGTGATCCGCACCGCCCTGCCGGCGGGGCTATCGGGGCGGGGCGCCGAGGTCAGCATCCTGCAGGAGCGCTTCTACCGCGCCGCGCCGCGCGGCGACGAGCCGCCGGGGGCCCGGCAGCGGCAGATCTGCCAGCTGGTGCGGGAGCGGGGGCAGGTCGCCCTGAGCGAGCTGCGCGAACACTTCGCCGCGCCCCACGCGCCGCTGCGGCGGCTGGTGGAGTTGGGCTTTCTCGAGGAGGAGAGCGGCGAGCGGCTGCGCGACCCGTTCCTTGACCAGCCCCCGCCGCCCGATTCGCAACTCGAACCGACCCCCGACCAGGCCCGGGCGCTGGAGCAGCTGCGGGCCAAGTTGGGTGATGGGTTCGCGCCGTTTCTGCTACACGGGGTGACCGGCAGCGGCAAGACCGAGGTCTACCTGCGGATCATCGCCGCGGCCCTGCAGCGGGGGGCCCGGGCCCTGGTCCTGGTCCCGGAAATCGCCCTGACCCCCCAGCTGGTGGGGCGCTTCCGAGCCCGCTTCGCCGCCGCCGGCACCGGCATCGCGGTGCTGCACTCGGGGCTCTCCGACGGCGAGCGCTACGATGCCTGGCGGGCCATCGCCCGCGGTGCCGCCGATATCGTCATCGGCGCCCGCTCGGCGGTTTTCGCCCCCCTGGAGCGGCTCGGTGTCATCGTCGTCGACGAGGAGCACGAGGCGAGCTACAAGCAGGCCGAGGGGTTTCGCTACCATGCCCGGGACCTCGCCCTGCTGCGCGGCCAGATGAGCAAGACCCTGGTGCTGCTCGGCAGCGCCACCCCGGCGCTGACCACCTTTCACCGGGCCCGCGAGGGGCAAAGCGGCTATCTGCCGCTGGCCGCACGCGCCCAGGAGCGTCCCCTGCCTGCGGTTGAGCTGGTCGACCTGGTCCAGCAGCGCCCCGAAGGGGTGCTCTCGGCCCCGCTGGTGGCGGCCCTGGGCGAGGTGCTGGAGGCGCGCCAGCAGGCGCTGCTGCTGCTTAACCGGCGCGGCTTTTCTCCCTACCTGCTGTGCGGCGACTGCGGCCAGAGCTTCCGCTGCCCCAACTGCGAAATCACCCTGACCTATTACCAGAAGTCCCGGCGGCTGCGCTGCCACTACTGCGATTTCAGCCAGGCGCCCCCCGAGCTCTGCCCGCGCTGCAGCGGCGGCGGCCTCGCCCCCGAAGGGGCCGGCACCGAGCGGCTCGAGGAGGAGCTGGAGGCGCTGTTTCCCCAGGCCCGCATCGCCCGCATGGACCGCGACTCGACCACGCGCAAGGGCTCCCACCAGCAGCTGGTGGAGCGGATGAGCCGGGGCGAGGTGGATATCCTGATCGGCACCCAGATGATCGCCAAGGGACACGATTTTCCCGGGGTGACCCTGGTCGGGGTGGTGGGGGCCGACTCGTCGCTGAACTTCCCCGATTTCCGCAGCGCCGAGCGGACCTTCGCCCTGCTGACCCAGGTGGCCGGCCGCGCCGGGCGCGCCGAGCTGCCCGGCAGGGTCTATATCCAGACTTTTGCCCCCGAGCATTACGCCCTGCAGTGTGCCGCCCTGCACGACTACCAGGGGTTCTACGAGCAGGAGATCGCCTTTCGCCAGGAGCTCGGCTACCCCCCCTTCGGTTACCTGGTCAACCTGGTGCTGGCCGGCAACGACCCGGGGCGGGTCAATGCGGCGGCGACTGCCCTGGCCGAGGCCTTGGCGGACGACGCCGGGGAGGCCGAGGTGCTCGGCCCGGCCCCCTGCCCGCTGGCCCGGCTGCGGGGCAAGACCCGCATGCAGGTGCTGCTCAAGGCCCCCCGCCGCCCCCCGCTGCGCCGTCTGCTGGTACGCCTCGATGTCCTGCGCCGCAAGATCCCCGCGGGGGTGGCCCTGGCCGTCGACGTCGACCCGGTAGATATGCTTTGAAAGACAGGAGTCACGAATCACGAATCACGAGTCACGAGTCGATCCGTTTGACGGGCTCCTGAAAAGCGGCTATTGTTTCCCCTCGTGAACCCTTTGCCTTGCGAGGACTCCCTGCATGCCCGCTGGTTGTGGCCGTCGTCCCGTCCCCCGGTTTATCGCGATTCTTCCTGCCCTTGTGCTGCTGTGCCTGGCCTCCTGCACCCTGGCTCCCGAGGTGGCTCCGCCTGCGCCGCCGCCACCGCCGGTGCCGCAGGTGGTGGTGCCGGCCCTTACCCCGGTCCCCTGGGAGCTGGTCGACGGCTGGCCCGACCCGGAACCGGGTCCGGCCCTGGAGGCGTTTTTGAAAAGCTGCCAGGGGCTGAAGTCCCGCCCCCAGTTCCAGTCGGCCTGCAGCGCGGCGAAGGCGGTGAACGTCGTCGATCCGGGTGCGGTGCAGAGGTTTTTCGAGCAGTATTTCACCCCCCACCAGGTGCGCAATGTCGACGGGACGGGTTCTGGGCTGATCACCGGTTATTACGTCCCCGAACTCAAAGGGAGCCGGATGCCCACAGCCCGCCATAAGTACCCGCTTTACGGGCTGCCCGACGACCTGCTGGTCATCGATCTGCGCAGCGTCTACCCCGAACTCGGCGATTACCGGCTGCGCGGCCGGGTGGTGGGGCGCAAGGTGGTGCCCTACTGGGACCGGACGGTGATCGACGGGCCGCAACAGCCCCTGGCGGGCAAGGAACTGTTCTGGGTCGAGGACCCCGTCGAGCTGTTCTTCCTGCACATCCAGGGGTCGGGGCGCATCAGCCTGCCGGGCGGCGAGAAGATCATGCTCAATTACGCGGACCAGAATGGCCACCCCTATCGCTCCATCGGCAAGCTGCTGCTCGAGCGCGGAGCCATGACCCGCGACCAGATGTCGATGCAGAACATCAAGGAATGGGCCCGGCAAAACCCCGAAAGCGTCGCCGGACTGCTCGGTGAAAACCCCAGCTACGTGTTCTTTCGCGAACTGGACCCCGGGGTCCAGGTGCCTCCCGGAGCCCTCGGGGTGCCGCTCACCCCGGGGCGCAGCCTGGCCGTCGACCCGCGGACTATCCCCCTGGGGGCACCGGTCTTTATCGCCACAACCTGGCCGGGCGGCGGCGGTCCGCTGCGGCGCCTGATGGCGGCTCAGGACACCGGCGGGGCGATCAAGGGCCGGGTGCGGGCCGATTTTTTCTGGGGACTGGGCGAAGAGGCGGGCAGCTACGCCGGCCGCACCAAGCAGGCCGGCTGGCTTTGGGTGCTGCTGCCCAAGGAGGCGCAGACCCAGGCCGGTGCGAAGACCAGGCCCTGATGCCGACAGGCAAAATCCGCGAAAATAATACGGCATTTTGGCAGTAAAATTGCAAATCCAAATGCAGGCCCCCTTACGGCCCAGGTCGGTCGGAAATTTGACCACGGGATCGCCCCCCCCCGAAGTCCCGGGTGGGTTCGAGGAGGACCACATCAATGTTCCGGAGGGATTTGCGCCGACCATGCAGAGCGAACTTCAATCGGTCGTCAACGCCGTAAGCGATCTTCCGCCGATGCCGGTGGTGGCGGCAAAGGTGGTCAAAATCACCCAGGACCCCGACTCCAGCGCCGAGGACCTGGCCCGGGCCATTTCCCTGGATCCGGCGGTCTCGGCCCGGGTGATGAAAATAGCCAATTCCTCCTTCTACAGCATGCAGAAGCAGGTCAATACCCTGCGCCGGGCCATCGTGGTGCTGGGCGAGCGCACCCTGAAGAGCCTGGTGTTCGCCTCGAGCATGAAAGGGCTCAACCGCTCCTTCGGCCTGATGGAGAAGATGCTCTGGGAAGACGCCATCGGTGGTGCCATTGCCGCCCGGCTGCTGGCCCTGCGCTTTCGCGCCGCCGATCCGGAAGAGGCGTTCCTGGGCGGGTTGTTCCGGCATATCGGCAAGCTGGTGATGAACAACATGGACGGCGTCAAATTCCTGCAGATGATCCAGGAGGCCTACAATGGGGAAGGGTCCCTCGAAGAGCTGGAGCGGCGCTACTTCCCCTATTCGCACGCGGTGATCGGCGAGGCGGTGCTGCGCAAATGGCACATCGCCGAATCGTTGGTCTATGCGGTGCGTCATCATTCCGACATGGCGATGGTTCCCGGGGAGGATCCGGCGGTATACCGGCTGATGGCCACCGTCAACATCGCCGACAATTTTTGTCTGCGCCTGGGACTCGGTCGTCGGGCCCCGGACAAATCCATCGACCTGGGGGCGATCCCCGGGGTTCGGGCCCTGGGTCTGGAGTACGAGCAGGTCAACCAGGCTCTGCTGGAATTCAGGGAGCTGTTCGAGAAAGACCGCGAAACCTTCATGGGCTGAGCGGCCAAGGGGAAGGCAAAGCATGGAGGCCAGGGTTTTCGATCTCGATGACTTGGGCTGGCAGCGGCTGCGGCAGGATCTTACCACCGGGGTCAGCGCCAAGCCCCTGCACGCTGCCGCCGCGGGAGGCCTCAAACTCATGCTGACCCGGGTTGAGCCCGGCGGCGAGTTTGCGCGGCATGCGGACCCCTATCACCACCTGTTTTGGTTCGTGGAGGGGGAGGGGGTGGGGTGGCTGGGCGACAAAACCTATGCCATCTCCCCAGGCCGCGTGGCCCAGGTCCCGGCGGGAACCTCCCACGGCTACCGCAACACCGGGGATGTGGACCTGGTGCTGCTGACGGTCAACCTGCCGGTGGGGGAGTGATTCCTGGTGGTTGGGCTATCTCCCCCGTGTGACGCAGCCGGAGCGGAGTGGACGTTTTGCGAAAAAGCCGGGCAAATGTCTGAGCGAAGCGAGTTTTTGCCCGGCCGCAAAACGTCTGCGCGGCGCAGGGAACCCGCCGCAGGCGGGCCAGGAGCCGGGTGCCCTTCTTTTGGTTACTTTTCTTGGGCATGCAAGAAAAGTAACTCGCCCTGACGGGGCGAGTCCCGCCGGTTTTGACGTTTGACCAGAACGAATAAGACCTTAAATAACCAACCAAGCCCGGCGAAACCGCCGGGCTTTTCAATTATCGGGAGGGTTCCTTGGCGCCGCCCCGACATGTTTAACCTGTTTCGAGGCCAGCAGGCTGCAGAGCGCCCGAGTTTCAACCCCCAACTCCATTGACACTCTCACTTGTGGACGCCAAGGCGGGCCGATATTCCAATCGTCCCTTACCTGCATTATCCCGCGCCGGGCTAGGCCGAATCAAGAGGTGCGGCGATTCTGGAAACCATCTCTTCCACGGAAATCTCCCGCCCGGCAATGACCACCTCCGCCCAGCGGCGGTAGAGGGGCAGCCGCTTTTGGTACAGGTCGGCAAAGGTCTCGCCGGGGTCCATGATCAGCCCGCGGGTATCCATGTCCTTGACCCGGTGCAGGAGCGCCTTGAGCGGGACATCGAGAAATACGATGGTTCCCCTCCGCTTCAGTGACTCCATGGCCGCAACGCTGTAGATCGCCGAGCCGCCGGTGGCGATGACGGTCCGCGTGACCCGCAGCTCCAGCAGCACTTCCTCCTCGATGCGCCGCAGGGCCGCCAGGCCGTCCTGGTTGATGATCTCCTGCAGGCGCCGGCCTTCGCGGGCCTGGATCGCCACGTCGGTGTCGAGAAAATCGTAGCCGAGCCGTTTTGCCAGCACCACGCCGACGGTGCTTTTGCCCGCGCCGGGCATGCCGATGAGGACGAGGTTGGATTTTCTGGATGGTCCTTTTGCGGGCATATTGAAAGAGGTCCTGGAGGTCCGGCGTGAATCCAGTAGTCAGAATTCAGAATCCAGAAGGAAAACCCTGGGATTCGGTTCATTGTTGTTATTCCGGCTCCTGATCTCTGGATTCTGAATTCTTCAGGGATGTTTTCCCCGCCCTGCGCTCCAGGGACCGCTGCAGGCGAATCTTGAGCTCCTGGTTCCTGAGCCGGACCTGCTCGTCCCCATGATACCACGGGGGGATGTCATCGTAGTCCGGAATGCCGTCGTCGATGAGGTAGCGCCCTTCGGGGTTCTTGGGATAGCCGGCGGCCGGGACCCCCCCGGCGCAGATGACGCGCAGGGGGGCGTCGCCGGGGTTGTTGAGGGCCCTTTTCGAGGCCGGGGCGACTCGCACCAGGTCGCCCGGCTGCAGGGGGAGGGTCTCGCCGTCCACCAGCAGCTCGCCGCGCCCCTCGATCACCATGTAGACCTCCTCCTGTTCCCGGTGGGTGTGGGTGAAGGTATACCCCTGGCGCGGCGGCAGGTTGATCAGCCCCAGCGCGACCCCGGTCAGCCCGAGGTCGCGCCGGGGCGAGGTGAGCGGCGGCAGCTTGTCCCAGTCGATGGAGAATTTGTTGAACATGGGTTCTGCAGGCTTCCTTTGGCTTTTTCCCGGAGCGGTTAGCTGATCTTCAAAACGATCTTGCCGAAGTGCTTGTCCTCTTCCATCATCCGGTGCGCCTCAACCACCTGATCGAGGGGGAAGACCTTTTCGATGATCGGCACGATGGTGCGGTCGGCGAATTTGGGCAGGGCGCGGCGGCTGAACTCGGCGACGATCTCGCCCTTTTCCGCCACCGGCCGCGAGCGCAGCACCGAGCCGATGATCTGCTGGCGTTTGACCATCATCAGGGCCAGGTTGAGTTCGGCCTTGATCCCGCTGATCACCCCGATGATGACCAGCCTGCCCTTGTAGCCCAGCGAATTCATGTTGGGCGCCAGGTACTTGGCGCCGACGTGGTCGAGGACCAGGTCGACCCCTTTCTTGGCGGTGAACTCCTTTACCGTGTCGGTGAAGTCGGGGGTCTGGGTGAAGTCGATCACCAGGTCCGCGCCGAGCTGCCTGACCCGCTCGATCTTGCTCGGGTGGGCGGTGACGATCAGCTTGCTGGCCGGGGTCAGCGCCTTGCTCAGCTGCAGCGCCGCGGTGTTGACCCCGCCGCCGCCGCCGTGAAAAATGCCGGTCTGGCCGTCGGCGAACTCGCCGATCATGAAGACATTGAGAAAGGCGGTGATGTACGATTCGCAGACGCAGGCCGCCTCCTCGAAGCTCATGCTCTCGGGGATCGGCATCAGGTGGCTGGCGTAGGCCACGGCGTACTCGGCGTAGCCGCCCCCGCCGACCAGGGTCATGACCCGGTCGCCGACCTTCCAGCCCTTGACCGCAGCGCCCAGCGCCTCGATGGTGCCGGCGACCTCCAGGCCGAGAATCTCCGAATCGCCCGGCGGCGGGGGATACTTACCCTCGCGCTGCACCAGGTCGGGGCGGTTGATGGAGGTGGCGACGACCTTGATCAGGACCTGGTCGTCCTTGGCAACGGGTTTTTCGGCTTCGCCGACCTTGAGTACCTCGAGTCCGCCAAAACCGTCGAGCAATACAGCCTTCATGCAGATCTCCTCCCTTGCGGATAGAAACAAAGCGACAGGCGACAGGGGCTTTAACAGCATGCCCCGGGGGGGGTGACAAATAGAACGGCGTGTCGATTATAAGGTATACCGAAGCGGTTGCAACCCAAATCCGTGGCTGCGGCCTTGGCGGCGGGGGCAAAAGGTTGACAAATCCCCCATGAACGGGTAAAAACCGAGCGATAAGGTACCCGGTCCGGTCGCTCCTGAAAGGGGTGGTCGTAGCATTTTTCAGGAGGTTCGATGAAGAAGGATATCAACGAAAAAGGGGCAATCATCCAGCGCGACAAGGAGACTTACGCCATTGCCCCGCACATCCCCGGCGGCATCACCAACACCGCGACCCTGCGCAAGATCGCCGATGTGGCCGACAAGTACCAGGCCCAGGCGCTCAAGCTCACCAGCGCCCAGCGCATCGCCATCGTCGGGCTGCCCGAGGAGAAACTCGACGAGATCTGGGAAGAGCTGGGCGAGAAGCCCGGTGCCGCCATCGGGCTGTGCGTGCGCAGCGTCAAGATCTGCCCCGGCACCACCTTCTGCAAGCGCGGTCAGCAGGACTCGGTGGAGGTCGGCCTGAAGATGGACGCCAAATACCACGGCCTCGAGCTCCCCTGGAAGTTCAAGATGGGGGTCTCGGGCTGCATCAACGACTGCGCCGAAGGCTGCATCAAGGACATCGCCCTGATCGGCACCCCCAAGGGGTGGAACGTCATGGTCGGCGGCAACGGCGGCGGCCAGGCGCGGCTCTCGCACAAGCTGCTCGAACACGTCCCCAGCGACCAGGAAGCCCTGGCCCTGGTCGACCACCTCATCCAGTGGTTCAAGGCCCAGGACCGACGCTGCCGGCTCGGCAAATTCATCGACGAGATGGGCATCGAGGCTTTCCGCGAAGAGGTCCTCAACGGCTTCAAGCGCTAAGGCAAAACAAAAGGGGGAGCCGGCCGGCTCCCCCTTGGTTCATTGTGCACCGGGCGAACGCACGAAGCGGTAACCCCGGCCGCGCACGGTGAGAAAATGCACCGGGTTGGCCGGATCGGCTTCGAAGTACTTGCGCATGCGCACCAGAAAGTTGTCCAGGGTGCGCGTCTCGGTATCCGGGGCCATCCCCCAGACCGCTTCGAGCAATTCGGCGCGGCTGAGCATTTTGCCCTCGCTGCGGAAAAAGGCCCGCAGCATCTTTACCTCCAGTTCGGTCAGGTCGATCTCCCCCTGGAGAGTGACGGCCCGGCGGTGCTGCAGGTCCACCGCGTTTTCCCCGAAAGTGAACATACCCTCCCCGTGCGCCTCCGGACGGTACCATTCGGAGCGGCGCAGCATCCCCTTGACCCGCAGCAGAAATTCATCCAGGCTGAAGGGCTTGGTCAGGTAATCGTCGGCTCCCGCCGAAAGCCCCTCCACCCGGTCCCGCTCCTCCGAGCGGGCGGTCAGCATCAGAACCGGCTGCCTGGGGTCCTCTTCGCGGATCCGGCGACAGACTTCGATGCCGTCGATCCCCGGCAGGGCCACATCGAGAATGACCAGGGCGAAGGGCTTATCCCAAACCATCTCCAGGGCCTGCTCGCCGCTGGCGGCGTGGCTGACCCGATACCCCTCCTCCTCGAGATTGAAGATCAGCCCGCGGGCGATATGGGGCTCGTCCTCCACCAGCAGGATATGCAGCCCGCTCATTGCTCCTCCTTCCCTTCGCCGCTGTCCAGGGGCAGCAGAATGTGCACGGTCGCTCCGCGGCCCTCGCCGGGGCTCTCCAGCCAGACCTTGCCCCGGTGCAGCTTGACGATGGCCTTGACGATGAACAGTCCCAGACCCGAACCGCGCACCGCGCTCCGGGTCTGGCGCACGCGGTAGAACATCTGGAATACCTTCTTCAGCTCCCTGCGCTCGATCCCGCGGCCGTTGTCGGTGAAGGCCAGGTGCGCCTGTCTGCCCTTGCGGGCCAACTCGACGCGGATGCGCGGCGCGTCGACGGAGTAGAGGATGGCGTTTTCCAGCAGGTTGCGGAACACGGTCTCCAGCGATTCGGCTTCGATGCGGGCGAACAGGTCCGGTTCGACGGCCAGGGTCATTTTCCCCGCCTTGGGCAGGGAGTACTGGTGCCGCTTGAAGTAGGCGTTGACAAGTTCGGAGAGGTTGGTGCGGCGCAGCGCCAGCTTGACCTTGCGCTGCTCGACCCGGTTGGCGGTGAGCAGGTTGCTGATCAGCTGCTGCAGCCGGTCGGTGTCGCCGAGCATGGTGTCGACGAACACGTCCATTTTCTCCGGCGAGGGGCGCCGGCGGCGGATGGTTTCCAGATGCAGCTGCAGCGAGGCGAGGGGGGATTTAAGCTCGTGGGTCACCTGGGCGATGAAGTGGCGCTGGGCCCGGTACAGGGCGGCCTGCCGCTGCCAGTAGAGGAAGATCACGTAAATCCCGGCGAGGATGGCGAGCAGCAGCAGCAGCCCTTCGGCCAGGATGAACCAGTCGGCGTTCCCCTGCAGCAACTCGGGGCTGTACTTTTCGGCCAGCGAGCGCAACTGGCGGTGCTTGCCCATGAACCAGTAGATCCACAGCACCACCACCACGATCCAGACCAGCTGGATGCCGATGAATGCCATCAGCGGGTTTATCAGGCGTTTAAAGAGTTTCATCCCTTCTCTTTACCACCGGCGCCCTTTGCGAACAAGGGGTTTGTGTTTTTACACAACTATTACATTCGCCTGTCCGCTTCTTTGCTATGATCGTCAGCGATTCTGAATGCTTCTGCTTTTACCGCAAAGGAGTACACGGCATGAGGTCACTGACAATCGGCAGGCATACCGTCCCCTTCCCCCTGATCCAGGGAGGGATGGGCGTTCGCATCTCCGGGGCCGGCCTTGCCGGTCACGTCGCCCGCTGCGGCGGCGTCGGGCTGATCGCCACCGCCGGCATCGGCCTGAACAGCCCTCATTACGACGGCAAGAATTTCTTCACCGCCGATCCCCAGGCCCTTAAGGATGAGATCCGCAAGGCCTACGAGATCGCCCCCGACGGGGTGATCGGCACCAACTGCATGGTGGCGGTGACCAACTACGACGAAATGGTGCGCACCTCCTGCGAGGCTGGCGCCAAAGTGATTGTCAGCGGCGCCGGACTCCCCCTCAACCTGCCCGAGTTGACCGCCGACTGGCCCGAGGTGGCCCTGGTTCCCATCGTCTCTTCGGTCAAGGCCGCCGAACTGATCGCCCGCAAGTGGAAGAAAGGCTACGACCGGCTCCCCGACGCGGTGGTGGTCGAGGACCCCGACACCGCCGGCGGGCACCTGGGCGAAAAGCTCGAGAACATCGGCTCGGGCGAATACGACCAGTACGCCACGGTGCGCGGCATCAAAGCCTATTTCAAGGAGACCTGGAACGTCGAGGTGCCGGTGATCGCCGCCGGGGGGGTCTGGGACCGCGCCGATCTGCTGCATGCCCTGGAACAGGGCGCCGACGGGGTACAGATGGCCAGCCGCTTCGTCTGCACCGAGGAGTGCGACGCCTCCGACGCCTTCAAACAGATGTACCTCGACTGCCGCAAGGAGGACATCGGCCTGATCATGAGCCCCGCGGGGCTGCCCGGACGGGCCATCAAGGGGAACATCGAGCAGATCCGCCAGCGCGACGTCGATCTGGCGGTGACCTGCCCCTCGGGTTGCCTGAAGAAATGCACCTACAAAGCCGGCCAGGAGCGCTTCTGCATCGTCCACGCCCTGGATCGCGCCCAGCGCGGCGACGTGGAGACCGGACTGGTGTTCTGTGGCACCAACGCCTGGAAGGCCGACCGGATCACCACCGTGCAGGCGATCTTCGACGAACTGTTCGCTCTCGAACGGGAAGCGGAACGGGATGAGGCAGTGAACGGCTGAGCCTCAGCAGAGAGATAATTACCAACAAGGCGGGTCCGGAAACGGCCCGCCTTTTAGTTTTTCGCTTTCCCCCCTTGGGGTCCAGCCCTTTGGGCGAGCAAAGGGCTGGGCGGGGTCAGGGGCCGAGTCCCCTGGGTCTTGATTTTGACTTGCAGGTGGTCTTGGGTTGCCCGGGGCAAATGAGGGTGGTGACTGTTGCTTGCCCCAGGGGATGACCCCGATTCCGCAGATGTCATAGAATGGAGGTACAGGTTGCTCTTCTGCGGCAATGGAAGAAAGGAGCCGAGTATGGAACGCAACAGGTATGAAGGGATCTGCGAAGTCGCCTCCCATGGCGAGATCAAGTGGGTCGACAACACCAAAACCGGCAAATCCGGCCGCGTTGTCTCCTGCAGCGGCGAGAAGCTTCAGGTCGAGACCGAAGGCCACCGCGAGCGTTGGGATTCCGACCAGTGCAGGGAAAGGACCTATGGCTACATGCCGGTCTACGGCAGCGGCAAATAACCGCAGCGCCCCCTGAAGGCCGGGCTGCCACGGCCCGGAGGAGTGGGGAGTGCCGGGGATGGCTGTTCTTCCTGCCGGTAAAGGGCAGGATTTCTTGTCTTTTCCCAGTTAAATGGTGTACCATGGCGGGAATTTGCCCAATGGACGCACCGCGTGCCGGATAAAGGAGTTGGAATGACCGCCAAAAACGAGGAATTCATCCCCAAGTGGATTGCCTGGGAATCGACCCAGCGCTGCAATCTCAACTGCGTGCATTGCCGCTGCTCATCGGACATGGACGCGGCCGTGGGGGATTTCAACACCGAAGAAGCCAAGAAGCTCATCGACGACATCTGCGAAGTCTCCACGCCGGTCATGGTTCTCTCCGGGGGCGAACCGCTGCTGCGCAAGGACATCTTCGAGATCGCCAGCTACGGCACCTCCAAGGGGTTGCGCATGTGCATGGCGACCAACGGCACCCTGATCACCGACGAGGTCTGCGCGCAGATGAAGCAGGCCGACATCAAGATGGTTTCCCTGTCTCTCGACGGTTCCACCGCGGCCATTCACGATGATTTCCGCGCCTGCCCCGGCGCCTTCGAAGGGGTGATCCGCGGCGCCGAGACCCTCAAGCGCAACGGCATCAAGTTCCTGATCAACTCCTCCTTCACCAAGCGCAACCAGCACGACATCGGCGCGACCTTCAAGCTGGCCAAGAGCCTCGGCGCCACCGCCTGGTACATGTTCATGATCGTCCCCACCGGCCGCGGCGAGGAGATCATGAACGAGCTGATCACCAAGGAGGACTACGAGGAGATCCTCTCCTGGCACTACGAACAGGAAAAGGGCGAGGAGGAGATCCTCATGCGCCCGACCTGCGCCCCCCACTACTACCGCATCGTGCCGCAGATGGCCAAGGCCGAGGGGGTCGATTTCCAGCGCCGCAGCCTGACCTTCTCCACCGGCGGCGGCAAGGGCTGCATCGCCGCCCAGACCATCTGCCTGATCGACTGCTTCGGCAACCTCAAGCCCTGCTCCTACTTCCACTCCTCGGTGGGCAACGTCAAGCAGGTCCCCTTCAAGGAACTGTGGTTCAACAGCAAGACCTTCAACGACCTGCGCGATTTCAAGAAATACAAGGGCAAGTGCGGCGAGTGCGAGTTCATCAACGTCTGCGGCGGCTGCCGCGCCCGCGCCGACGCGGTCTACGGCGACTACATGGAAGAGGAGCCCTTCTGCAACTACATCCCGGCGCGCACCCGCAAACGGATGGAGCAGGAAGCGGCGCAGAACGCCCCGAAATGATGCGGGAGGGGCAGACCTGCGTGTCTGCCCTGGTCTGGGAAGAGAAAACAGGGCGCACACATAGGTGCGCCCCTACGATACCGATCAAATTCCACAGGAGGAACTCAGCGATATGACCACCGAATACAATTTTCTCAAGGCCTGCTGGGGCCAGCCCGTCGATCGCACCCCGGTATGGCTGATGCGCCAGGCCGGCCGCTACCTGCCCCAGTACATGGCGGTGCGCAAGAAGGTCACCTTCCTCGAGCTGTGCAAGACCCCCGAGCTGGCCGCCGAGGTAACCATTCAGCCCATCGACTACCTGGGCGCCGACGCCGCCATTCTTTTCTCCGACATCCTCACCCCGGTTGAGCCGATGGGACTCAAGCTCGACTTCGTCCCCGGGCCGGTGTTCGAGAACCCGGTGCGCACCCAGGCCGATATCGACGCGCTGCGCATCCCGGTCATGGAGGAGGATGTCCCCTACGTGCTGGAGACCATCAAGATCCTGCGCCGCGAGTTCGAAGGCCGGGTCCCCCTGATCGGCTTCGGCGGCGCCCCCTTCACCCTGGCCTGCTATATGGTCGAAGGCAAGGGGAGCAAGGACTTCGCCCAGATCAAACGGATGATGTATGGCGCCCCCGAACTCTACGCCGCGCTGATGGAGAAGGTGACCGAGATGGATCGCCAATACCTCAACGCGCAGATCGCCGCCGGCGCCCAGGCCATACAGATCTTCGACACCTGGGGCGGCATCGTCTCGCCGCTGGACTACGAGAAGTACATCCTGCCCTACACCACCAAGCTGATCAACGGCCTCGACCGCAAGGACGTGCCGATCATCCACTTCGTCAAGGGCGCCGGCACCATGCTCGACGTGGTCAAAAAGGCCGGCTCCGACGTGGTCGGGCTCGACTGGCACATCTCCCTGGCCAAGGCCCGGGACATCCTCGGCCCCGAAGTGGCGGTGCAGGGCAACCTCGACCCCACCGTGCTCTACGCCCCCAAGGAGCACATCGAGCGGGAGGTCAAGCGCATCCTCGACGAGAACGCCGGGCGCCCGGGGCACATCTTCAACCTCGGCCACGGCATCCTGCCCACCGTCGATCCGGAGCACGCCAAGCACATGGTCGAGTGCGTCCACCGGCTGAGCCAGAAATAATCAATCAACCGTAGGGGCGGGATACCTCCCGCCCAAGGCGCAAAGTATTGCGCCCCTACAATATTTGACTATGGATCCTGACAAACCCATCGGCCTGGTGCTGCTCAACATGGGCGGACCCGATTCCCTGGAGGCGGTCCGCCCGTTTTTGCGCAACCTCTTCTCCGACCGCGAGCTGATTCAGCTCCCCCTGGGCAGCCTGCTGCAGAAGCCCTTTGCCGGGATGATCTCGTTTTTCCGCTCGCGCAAGGTGGTGGAGAACTACCGGGAGATCGGCGGCAAGTCGCCCCTGCTGCACTGGACCCTGCGCCAGGGCGAGGGGATCGCCGAGCGCCTCGGCGGCTCCTTCCGTCCCTACGTCGTCATGCGCTACTGGCGCCCCGGCGCCGAGGAGGCCCTGCGCCAGATGCGCGCCGACGGGGTCGAGCAGGCGGTGGTGCTTTCCCTCTACCCCCATTACACCGGGGCCACCACCGGCAGCAGCCTCAAGGATTTCCGCCGGGCGGTGGAACAGGTGTATCCCCAACTGCGCTACTCGGTGGTGGATGACTGGTACGCCTGGCCGGGCTATCTCGATGCTTTGGCCAACCGCATCCGCGAGGGGCTGGAGGGCTTCCACGAACTGATGCGCGACCAGGTGCAGATCCTGTTCTCCGCCCATGCCCTGCCGCAGAAATTCATCGACCGCGGCGACCCCTACCTCGAGCATGTGCTGGAGACGGCCAAGGGGGTGATGACCCGGATCGGGGAGCGCCCCTGGCACATCGGCTTCCAGAGCCGCAGCGGCCCGGTCAAGTGGATGGAGCCCGACACGGTACAGGTGCTCGACAACCTGGCGGCCGAGGGGCATCGCTCGGTGCTGATGGTGCCCATCTCCTTTGTTTCGGATCACATCGAGACCCTCTTCGAGATCGACGTGGAGTACGCCGAGCATGCGCGCAAGGTCGGGCTCGATCTCTTCCACCGCGCCCCCTCGCTCAACGACCACGGCGATTTCCTCGACGGCATGGCCGCCCTGGTGGCCAGCCACCTGGAGCAGTCGCGATGAAGCAGTGCCGTATCTGCCAGGCCGATTTCGACCCGCAGGCGCCGCTGGAAGATCCGGCCCAGCAGGCCGGTGCGATCCTCGCCGAGCAGCAGTACGGCGACGCGGGGCAGCTCTGCCCCGATTGCCTGGCCAGCCGGGGGCGGCTGGCGATGATGTACTGCCGGGAGTATTACGGCGGGTGAAAATCAGCGATGAGTGATGAGTGATGAGTAAAAAAGCGGCCCTATTGGGGGGCCGCTTTTTTGCTGGGGTCAGAGGCCGGCTTCCCGGAGCTTTTCCAGCAGCTTCTTTTGTTCGGCGGTGAGTTTTTTCGGCACCTCCACCTCGACGATGGCGTACAGATCTCCCTTGGCCTTGCCGCCTTGGCCGGGGACGCCGAAGCCGCGCAGGCGGATCTTGCCGCCGCCGCTGATGCCGGCCGGGACCTTGACCCGCTTGGTCCCCTCGAGGGTCGGAACGTCGACGGAGGTGCCCAGGCAGGCCCCGCTGAAGGGGACCTGGACCCGGATCTGCAGGTCGTCGCCGTCGCGGACGAACTGGGAGTCGGGATCGACCTGGATCTCGAGGAACAGGTCGCCCGCCGGGCCCCCGGCGGGGCTGGCGGCCCCCTTGCCGGCAACTCGCAGTTTCTGGCCCGATTCGACCCCGGCGGGAATGCGTACCTGCAAATGTTCCGGCCGCCCGTCACGGCGAAAGTCGATGCGCCGCTCGCCTCCCTGCATGGCCTGGCGGAAGGGGATGTTCAGGCGCATGACGTAGTCCTGTCCCTTGACCGCCTGGGCGCGGCCACCGCCGGAGAAGTAGGGATTGCGCCCCCGGCCGCCGCCGAACAGGTGGCTGAAGATGTCGTCGGTGCCGAAGCCGAACTCGCGAAAAATGTCGCCGACGTCGAAGCCGCGGAAGATGTCCTCCTGCGAGTAGCGCTGGTGAAATCCGGACTCGCCGAACTGGTCGTACTGGCGTTTCTTATCGGGGTCCGAGAGCACCGCGTAGGCCTCGGTGATTTCCTTGAATTTCTCCTCGGCCTTCTTGTCGCCGGGGTTCTTGTCGGGATGGAACTTGAGGGCAAGCTTGCGGTATGCCTTCTTGATCTCGTCGACCGAGGCCCCCTTGCTGACCCCGAGGGTGGCGTAGTAGTCCTTGCCCATGAAAACTCCTGTTTTGCATTGGTATTAATCGCACTGACAATATAGATACGCGACTCCTGCCCGTCAAGGTCCGCGGTGGATTTGGCCGGCCCTCGCCGCGGTTCGTTTCTTGCCCCTTGTCAGGTGCGGTTTTTTCGGTAATATTTCTTAAACTGTCCGATATCATTGCCAATGGAGGATTTCCACATGACCGAAAAGCATTCCTGGGTTCTCAGTCGTCCGATTTGCTGGGTTGTAATGGTGGCCTTCTGTCTCGTCTCGCTGATCCCTGCCAGTAGCCAGGCCGGCCTGGTGGAGAGCCGGATGGCCGACGGTGTGTCCCTCTCCCAGCGGGCGGCCCAGATCGACACCATCCGTCAGGCGTTGGAGCGTGAGGTGGTCTCCCAGCGGCTGGCCGATTTCGGGCTGTCCGCCGAGGAGGTTTCCGCCAAGCTCGACACGCTCAGTGACGCCCAGCTGCATCAGCTCTCGGGGCTGTCCAAGGATCTCGCCGCCGGCGGCATTCTGGAGGGGATCATTGCGGTGCTGATCATCGTGCTGCTGGTGATCGTCATTCTGAAACTCACCAACAAACAAATCATTATCAGGTGACCCGACTTCTTCTGATGACGCTGATCCTGCTGGGGGCGGCTGGCTGTTCGCCGTTTCAGCCGCCCCCTTCCCGGGTTGATTTTAAAACCGTGGCGCAGGTGCCGTTCGTGCCTCAGCAGTTGGACGACGATTGCGGTCCGGCGGCGCTGGCCTCGCTGCTGGGTCATCGCGGCCGACAGGTCGACCCCGCCGAAATCCGTGCCACCGTCTACGATCCGCGCCTGGGCGGCAGCCTGCTGCCCGATCTGGAGAATTTCGCCAAATCCCGTGGCTTTTCCACCCGCTCCGGGCGGGGGGATCTGCGCCTGCTGCGCCAGCAGGTGGATGCCGGGCGCCCGGTGCTGCTGCCTATCGACGCCGGTTTCGGGCCGTTGGCCCGGCCCCACTACCTGGTGGTGTTCGGTTATGGCGATGCGGGCTTTCTGGCCCACGCCGGGGTCGCCGCAGGGAGGTTTTTCCCCAGCGAGGATTTCGACCGTCGTTGGGGGGCCATGAATTACCTGTATCTACTCCTGGAATGATCCCCATGCGCCTGTTTCTCGTCCTGTCGCTTGCCGCGCTGCTCAGCGCCTGCTCACCGCCCCGCATCATCGTCCTCAACGACCCCCTGGATGCCCGCCAGCACAACGATCTGGGCGTCGCCTACGAAGGGCGCGGCGAGGCCGAGTTGGCGGCCCGCGAATACCAGCAGGCGGCCCGCCTGGACAAGTCCTGGGCGCGGCCCCTGGTCAATCTCGGCAATGTCCGGGCCGCAGCCGGCGACTTCTCCGCCGCGGAGCAAAGCTACCGCCAGGCGCTGGAACGCGAGGCGGACAACTCCGAAGCCCTCAACAACCTGGCATGGGTAGTGCTACAATCAGCTGAGCCCCTGCGGGCGTTGCCAATTGCCGAGCGTGCGGTGACACTCGCTCCCGCCGAGCCGGTTTTCTGGGACACCCTGGCGGATATTCAAACCGCCCTGGGTCGCCCGGCAGCGGCCCGGGAGAGCCTCAACCGGGCCCTTGGCCTGGCCGGCGGCGAAGACTTCCGCAAGCGGTTGCTGGAGAAGCGGGATCGGCTTGGCGAGCCCTAGCGGGGATGTGGGAGCAAGATGGGTCCCGCCCTCTGGCCCTTTTTCTGAGAGGAGAACCGATCGTGAACAGACCTGGGAACCTGGCCCTTGCGGCTCTGCTCGGCGCGCTGCTCTGCCTGCCTGCCGCGACCGCTGCCCAGTCGGGGATGGAAAGGGAGTATCGCGATGAGCGGCGCGATTTTCGAGAGGATCGTTTTCAGGATAGCCGGGACTTTTTCCGGGAACGGAGCGACGACCGGGAAGGGTACCGCGAGCGGCTGAGGGAATACGACGACGATTACCGGGAGGCGGAAACCCCGCAGGAGCGCTGGGAGCTTCGCCAGAGGATGCGCGAGGACGGCGAGGATTTCCGCCGCGACCGCTGGGAGGACCAGCGCGAGTTCCGGGAGGAGCATGAGGTCGAGCACCGCCGGCTTCAGGACCAGTATGATCTGGATCGCGACGATTTGCAGCGGCAGTTCGGTGAGGAGCGAAGGCGGCTGAGATCGAGCGGCGACCCCGATGCGAGCCGCCAGGAGCAAATGCTCGAGCGTCGCTACGAGGACCAGCAGCGGCGCCTCGAGGAGCGTTACGAACAGCGGTTGCGGCTGCTGGACCTGCAGTTCGAAAAAAACTGATTTTGACCTGCAGTTGACCTGCAAGACCAAGCCCCCGTCGATATGTCGACGGGGGCTTTCATTTTGGAGCGACCCGCGGGCTTATTCCCTGTCCTCGCTCAAGCCCCCCCGGCCGGAAGCGGAAAATCGCCAGTCCGCTGAGAACCACCAGGCCTGAAACGGTGAACAGCGCGCCGAACCCGGCCAGTTCGCCCACGTAGCCGAGGATGAGCGAGCCGACGAAGGCCCCGCTGTCGATGCCGCCGGTGAAGATGCCGGTGACCTTGCCGCGGATCTCCGCAGGCTCGTTGCGGATCGCCAGGGTGTTGAGGATCGGAAAGAGCAGGCCGTGGCCGGCCCCGGCGACCAGGCCCGCCAGGCCCAGCGAAGGGCTGCCGGCCACGGTAATGAGGCAGAAGGATCCGGCGGCGGTGACCACCAGGGCGTAGGGGAGCATCCGGTTCTCGCCGACCCGGTCGGCCAGTCGCCCACCGACGAAACGCACCAGCACCGCGGCCACCGAGTAGAGCAGGTAGTAGAGGGAGATGAAGGGAATCTGGCGCTGCTGGGCCAGCGGGGTGACGAAGTTGCCGGTGGCGGCCAGGCCGATGCCGAAAATCAGCGACAGCAACCCCACTACCGCCAGCTTGCGGCGCGAGAGCAGGGTGAAAAAGGAGGGCCCGTGGATATTTCCTCTGCCCGTGCCGGTTTCCGCCAGCGGCAGGTGGCTCAACAGGCCGAGCCCGGCCAGGGCGGCGGAGAGCAGGAAAAATGGGGTGAATCCCCCGCCGAGGTTGATGGACCATTCGCCGAGCACCGGACCCAGGGCCATGCCGACCAGGCCGGAGATGCCGAACATGCCGATCCCTTCGTTGATCCGCTCGCCGGGAATGATGTCGGCGACGTAGGTAAAGACCGCGGTGAAGCAGATCGCCAGGGCCACCCCGTGAGCGGCGCGGACCGCCAGCAGCGGCAGATAGAAGTCCTGCAGATCCCCGGAAAAGGGGAGGTAGGCCAGCGGCAGCAGGGTCATGCCGAGGCTGCCCAGGGTAAAGGAGCGTTTGCGCCCGAGACGGTCGATCATCTCCGCAACCCAGGGCCGGCAGGCCGCCGAGGCCAGGGCGAAGATGCCCATCACCACCCCGATGTCCCCCTTGCTGCCGCCGTGGCCGGAAACGTACAGGGGAAACAGGAAGTAGGCGCCGAAGCTGGCGACGTTGCTCAGGTTGGCCACGAACATGGCCCAGAAAGCCGGGGTGTAGAGCATGGGGTCCCTTGCCGGAAGCCGTTTGGGTGTCGGTACTTTATAGGGGTTGTCGTCGCGACCGTCAATAGCCGATTGCTTCCCCGAATCCACCACCGATTCCAGGATTCGGCCGCCGATATGGGCACATCTGCACCCGCCTCGGCGCCCACGCTCCTCAAAACCGTGCCCTGGAATTGGGGGTTCATGCCCTCTTGACAGGATTGGTTCCTTGCCCTAATATTTAGGCATCCGAAATATTAGGAGGACGAATTTGTGGAGCGCATCGAAAGAATCGCCGTGATCTATCCCCAACTCATCGGCAAAATGGGCCGGCTGCGCGCTCTGGTCCACGAGGGGATGGATCTGAGCTACAACCAGTACAAGACCCTGCTGACCATCGCCGACCGGGAAGGCTGCTCTCTGGGCGATCTGGCCCGCGAACTCGAGGTGGCCATGAGCAGCGCCAGCCAGATGGTGGATCGGCTGGTCGGGCAGGGGCTGCTGCACCGCGAACAGGATGCCGGCAACCGCCGCCAGGTGGTCATTCGCCTGACCGGCCAGGGACAGAGCCTGATCGAGGAGTTGCAGCGCGGCATTCTCAAAGGCTACCAGCAGGTGATGAATCGCCTGGGCGAGCAGGATCAGGAGGAGCTGGTTCGCTCCTTCGAGACCATCGCCCGTATCCTCGGTAAGCTAGACGCAAGTGAGGGGTAAGGAGTTTAAAAAATGAAGCAGGCCCTTTTGAAAGGAGAGCGTTCATGACCCGCATCGCCATCATCGGAGGAGGCATCTCGGGACTTTCCACCGCCTTTGCCATCGAAAACCGGGCCAAGGCCCAGGGGCGGGATGTCCAGACGGTGCTTTTGGAAAAGAAGGAGCGGCTCGGCGGTAAGATCTGGAGCATCAAGGAGCAGGGGTACATCTGCGAGTGGGGGCCCAACGGCTTTCTCGACAACAAGCCGATGACCCTGGAGCTCTGCAGGCAACTGGGGATCAGCGACCGCCTGCTGCGCTCCAACGACAACGCCCGCAAGCGCTTCATCTACTCCGAGGGGCTTCTGCACCGGCTGCCGGAAAACGGCCCCGCCTTCCTGAAATCGAAGCTGATCTCCTGGCCCGGCAAGCTGCGCCTGGCCTGCGAGACCGTCATCCCGGCCAAGCGCGACGGCGAGGACGAGACCCTGGCCGCCTTCGGCCGCCGCCGGCTGGGAGCCGAGGCCCTCGACAAGCTCATCGCGCCGATGGTTTCGGGGATTTTCGCCGGCGACCCGGAGACCATGAGCCTCAAGAGCTGCTTCCCGCGCATTCACGAACTGGAGCGGGAATACGGCGGGCTGATCCGGGCGATGGTGCTGCTGGCGAAAAAGAAGAAGGCCGAGCAAAAGGCCGGCAAGGTGGTTTCCAGCGCCGCCGGCCCGGGAGGGGTCCTCACCTCCTTCGAGGGGGGGATCCAGGATCTCGCCGAAGGAACCGCCGCCGCCCTCCGCGGCGAGGTCCGCACCGGCGCCGGGGTGGCGTCCATCACCAGAAAGGACGGCGGTTTCCAGCTGCTCCTCGAGGACGGCAGCACCCTGGAGGCTGAAGTGGTGGTCAGCGCGGCGCCGGCCCATGCCCTCTCGCAGATGCTGCGCGCCGGGTCGCCGGCCCTTGCCGAGCTGCTCGACCAGATCCCCTATGCGCCGATGAACGTGGTCTGCTTCGGCTACCAGCGGGAGAAGATCGAGCGGGACCTGGACGGGTTCGGCTACCTCATCCCCAAAAAGGAGGGGCGCGGCATCCTCGGCACCCTCTGGGATTCGAGCATCTTCCCCAACCGCGCTCCCCAAGGTCAGGTGCTGCTGCGCTCGATGATGGGCGGGGCGACCAACCCCGCGGCCATCGACCTGTCCGACGCCGAGGTCAAGAGCCGGGTGATGGCTGATCTGAAGCAGATCATGGGGATCGCCGCCGAGCCCGACTTCGTGCGCATCTTCCGCCACGAGCGGGCGATCCCCCAGTACACCGTGGGCCACGGCAAGCGCCTGCTGGCGCTCGACGAGCGGCTCAATGAATACCCGGGGCTGTTTGTCACCGGCAACGCCTTCTTCGGGGTCGGACTCAACGACTGCGTCAACTCCTCGAACCAGATCGCCGAGCGGGTGCTGCCCCAGCCGCAGGACCAGGGGCGGTAGCTTCACCTCGGGTTTCCAGGGGTTAAAAAGCCAAGGCCGGACAATTGCCCGGCCTTGGCCTTTTTTTTCCGCAGGTTGTCAGGCCTTTATGGCCGCCCAGGCATTTTCGATCAACGAATCGGCGATTTCGGTCAGGGGCTTTTCCAGAACGCAGCAGAACCTCAGTTCCACGGCCCGCAGGATCGCCCCGGTGAAGGAAACCCCAAGAATAAAAAAGTCGCCATTTTTTACCTCCCCCCGCTCAATCCCCTCCGCGATGATGCGCCGCAACAGGTGGAACGGCTGCGTGAAGCAGATCGGCGGCGCCTCCTGCATGAACTCGCCGTGCCTCATGAACAGCAGGTATTCCATCAGGTCCGGCTCGCTCTCGGCAAGCTCGTAAACCAACTCGCCAAAGGCTCTGAGCTTCTCATAGGTAGTCGTCTTGCCAACCAGGCGGGCCTCGAAGCAGGCCTGAAAGTAGGCGAGGGTCTGTTCATGGATATGCTGCGCGAGTTTTTCCTTGTTGGGGAAATAACTGTAAATGGCCCCCGTGCTCACCTTGGATGCGGCGACGATCTGGGGGATGGAGACGTTGTGGTAGCCGTTTTCGACGAAAAGTCTGCGGGCCGCGCCGATCACTCGTTCGCGTTTTTCTCCTGGATTGATCTGTCTTTTCTTCATCTCTGCCTCTCCCCGGCCGCGAAACTGTTCAAGGCCTGAATGACCGACCGGGCTTCCGGAAGCGGTAGCCTTTTCCTTTGTTCCCCATCATTGAACTGAAAGCGTGCGCCAAAAACAAGCAAAAATCGATTGGAAATCGTTGAAATTCCTTCCGGCGAGACCGCCGCTGGTTTGTCTGGTTGTCGCAGGGAGTTTTTTCTTTTCGGTCGGCGGAGGGGCGGGCCCGGGATTCACGGGTTGGTGAAAACGCGGAATGCTTTAAGTCAAATGGCTTAATTTGAATCGGTAAATGGCTGGGAAAAAATTAGAACATCATTATGGAATGGCGCCGTTTTTTTTTTCGCATAAAAAAAGAATATTGCCGGTGGACATTTACCCGTGGTTCGCCGTGAAAAGGGCGTCGCAGCGGCAATTTTTCCTAAATATGGTCCGTGTCTTGCTTGCTTTTTCCCGAAGAAAGAATGGTCGTTCTAGAAGGATGCAATGGAAGTTTAAGCTGTTTCCGAGAACGTGCCAGTGCTTTTGGCCGTTGGGGGCCACCCCAGCCCCCCGCACCGCCGGCCACTTGATAGGTGGACCGTACCCGGGAAAGGAGGTGGGTATTCGAGGGCAGCTTCGGATGATGTCTAGTCTGTGAAGTATTCATTTTCCTCTGGAGGCAATATGAAAGATCGAAAGTTCAAGGGAGCAAAAAACAGGCTCTCTGCCTGGCTTGGAGTACTCCTGGCCGCAACCCTGGTCATCTCCGGTTGCGGCTCCGACAGCTACGACGGACCCAGCACTGCCACGAATAACCCCCCCGTGGCCGGCGCCGCCACCAATGTACTGGTTGAAGCCGGCACCCTGAAAGCCTGGATGGACCAGGGACTGCTGGCCAGTGACGGAAGTTTCGACCAGAAGGTGGTTGTGCTTGATTTCGGTGCCTATGCCATGAATCCCGCAGCCGATCCCGAGCGGATCAAGGGGGCATGCCGGGTCGGCAAGAACGATCTGCAGGCGACCCGATTCGAGGGCGTGGCCGACGCGACGCCGCTGGTGGCTACCGGCGAGCAGATGGATGCGGTAATCCAGCGCCTGGGGATCGGCGATGACACGATCATCGTCTTTACCACCTCATCGGCATCCTACTATGCCACCCGCGCTTACTGGACCTTCCGCTACTGGGGCTTTCCCAAAGAGCGTCTGAAGCTGCTCGACGGGGGCAACGCCGCCTTCGCCGCCGCCTTCCCGACACTGATGACCCGGGAAGTACCGGTGCCGAGCGCTTCGACCTACAGTGTGCGCGACCTGGCCAACCTCAACCCCAACCTGCGCGCCTCGGTGGGGGAGATGATCGAGGTCCTGGCCGCCCTGCCGACCGATGACAACCTGCTGCTGCTCGACGCCCGCGGCTCCAAGAACTACCTGGGCCAGGGCGCGACCCCCGGGCTGATGGGAGGCGACTTCGTGGTCGTCGACGGCCATCCCGCCGGGGGGCAGTACCTGGGCCAGGGCGAGCTCTTCGACGCCGACGGCACCTTCAAGACCCGCGCCGAGATCGAGACCCTGTTCTCCGGCAAGGGCTGGACCCCCGGCAAGGCGGTGACGGTCTACTGCACTTCCGGCTATTCGGCCACTCCGCTGTTCTTCGCCCTGGATGCGGTCCTGGATGCGCCGGTGCAGCTGTATGACGGCTCCTGGAGCCAGCTCGGCAAGTATTCGGACTATACCGTGGCCAGCGGCCAGCTCCCCCTGAGCTCCTCCTGGGCCATCGACCGCTACCTGGATCCGGCCACCGTCCGCTACAACTACCGCCACCTGACCACCACCTCGGCCGGCTACGCGATCGAGACCCTCAAGCTCGATGCGGCCGCCGAACAGATCGCCCCCTTCACCGGCGATGTCCTTGCCGACGACAGCGACGTCAATCCCCTGGCCAACCAGATAGAGGAGGCCGATGCCGCCTACGTCGGCAGCGGGGTCCCGGTGGTGTTTCCGGCTCCTGTCGCCACGGCTACCGCGCCGCTGGCCGGCCAGAGCCAGAACGTGCTGATCGACGCCGCCACCCTGCAGGGCTGGATCGCCGGCGGCCTGGTCAACGCCCCGCTGGGCGGCGAGCGGGTGGTCATCCTCGATGTCACCGACTCGGTCAGCTACCGGAAGGGGCACATCCCCGGCGCCGTGCTCTGGGACATCAGCCGGCATGCCGAACTGCGCACCGAGGGCCCGGCGCCCGCGGTCAACATGGTCGCCACCGGCGCACGCATGGACGAACTGATCCAGGCCGCCGGCATCGACGAGCACACCACCATCGTCATCACTTCGTCGCAGACCGAGACCTATTACCCGAGCCGCGCCTATTTCCTGTTCCGCTACTACGGCTTCCCGAGGGAAAACCTGAAGGTTCTCAACGGCTACAACGGCGCCTGGAACCAGGCCGCGCTGGTGTCGACCACCACCGCGGTCACCCCCTCCACCTTCAGCGTCCGGGATGTGGCCAACCTGCAGCCGGACACCCGCATCTCGCTGGCGGAATTGCTGGACGCTCTGCGCGACGGGCGCGGCGTGCCGGTCGACTTCCGCGGCGTCAAGACCGCCGCGGCCTCCACCGCCGGGGTCTTTTCCGAAGTGGCCGGCGACTACGTGGTCTTCGAAGGCCAGCTCGTGGGCGGCAAGGGCTACGCCTGGAAGGGCTTCAACGTCAACTACGGCACCGACAACACTTTCAAAGACGCGGCCACCATCGCCACCGCCTTGGGCGGCATCGGCCTGGACGGCACCCAGCTGGTCTACTCCTACTGCCGCACCGGCTATATCGCTTCGGCCGGGTTCTTCGTTCTCGACGGCATTCTCGGCTGGCCGGTCATGACCTACGACGGCTCCTGGAGCCAATTCGGCAAGCTGAGCGCCGATGCGACCAAGGGTGGGGAACTGCCGGCGGGTTCGCTGTGGGCCGCCGACAACGGCAGCTATATGTCGGTCATCACCTACAACAAGGACGCCACCCGCATGCAGAAGATCGAGGCCCTCAATGCCGATGCCTCGACCCTGAACCTGCTTCCGTCGGATCCCGCCGCCAACCAGGTGGAGAGCTCCGACGAGGAGTACCAGACCCTCCCTTCGGGGAACGAAGCGCCGGCTGGACCTCCGACCTCAGGAGGCACGGGCCCGAGCATCGGCTGCTGATTTTCGCCTGACTGCGATCCGCCCCCTGACCCAAGGGCCGGGGGCGGGATTCCCACGAAAAGGAGTTCGACATGATAAGACGACTCAAATCCGGGCTGTTCTGCGCTTCGCTGGCCCTGATGGGCTGCCTGGCCGGCGCTTCGGCCGCGCTGGCCGGCCCGGTCATGACCTTCGGCCCCGAAGACCAGGGGATGCTCAAGCTCGAGTACAAAGGGCAGTTCCAGCTGCTGGCCCGCGATGACGGCGCCTCGCCCGACGGCGACGACTCCGCCGCCGAGTTCAATTTCCGGCGCAACCGCATCGCCCTGATGGGGGCCTGGGGGAAGAACTTCGGCCTGTATGTGCAGACCGAGTTTCTCGAAGACAACAACATCGGTCCCTTTGCGGTAAGCGACGGGGATAATTCGGATTTCCAGATTCTCGATGCGGTGGCCCGCTTCCGGGTCGATGAGCGTTTCAACGTCTGGGTCGGTAAATTCAAGTACAACTTCACCCGCGAGAACCTCGAGGCCTGCGAGGCGCCCCTGACCCTGGACCGCTCGCTGCTGATCCGGGCGCCTTTCGTCTCTACCCGCGACAAGGGGGTTGCGGTCTGGGGCGACCTGCTGGATGGCAAGTTCCAGTACCGCGCCGACGTGATGAACGGCCGCAACGACTCGGCCTCCTCGCCGGACTCGAACTTCCGCTACACGGCCCGGGCCCACGTCTCGCTGCTCGACCCCGAAACGGGCTACGGCTACAAGGGGACCTACCTCGGCAAGAAGAAGGTGCTGACCCTGGGCGCCGCCTACCAGATCGAGCAGGACATCGCCTTTGCCAACGTCGCTGCCCAGACCGGAGCGGTGGACTATTCGGCCTGGACCGCCGACCTGTTCTTCGAGTACCCGGTGGAAGGGGTGGGGACCTTCACCGTCTCCAGCGCCTACACCGACTACGATCTTGACGACGCCTACAAGGGGGCCGACCCCGATTCCGGCACCATCGGGTTGACCGGCGAGAAAAACGGCTCCTACGTCAAGGCCGGCTACCTGCTGCCGAACCTGCCGCTGCAGATCTTCGGCCGGTATGAGGACTGGTCCTTCGCCGAGTTCGACGGCATCGTCGACCAGGAAGTCGACTGGATCGGCGGCGGCATCAACTACTACTTCCGCGATCAGGACTTGAAGTTGACCCTCGAGTACTCGGCCGCCGACTTCGACAAGGAGAGCGCCTCCGTCGAAGATTTCAACACCTTCATCGCCCAACTGCAGGTGATTTTCTAACCCGTTTCTACGTCAAGAGGAGATCCGAGATGAAAAAAATGATTGCTGTTCTGGCTGCCACTTTGCTTGTTGCCTCTTTTGCCGGCGTGGCCCTTTCCAAGGGGACCACCGTGACCGGCAAGGTAACCGCCGTCAACGGGGACGTGGTCACCGTCGAGGTGGAGAAGGGCAAGGCTGAGGCCATCGCCGTCGGGGCCGAGGTCGAAATGGAGGTCAAGGAGCAGAAGAAGGCCCCGAAAAAGGGGATGGACATGCTGCAGGGCTGCTGATAACCGCGCCCGCCGCGTCCCGGTCGGACGGCCGGGACGCGGCGGGACCCTGCCTGCAAAGGAGCATTGATGAAAATAACAAGGACACTGATGCTGGCCGCCCTGGGGCTGGCGGTGGTGGCTCTGCCTGTCGCGGTTTCGCCGGGATTCGCCGGCGAGGTCGGCATCGGCAGGGACGGGACCATCGCCGCCCAGCGGGGCAAGGCCACCACGATTGCCGAGCTGGTGGCGATGTACGACTCCAGTTCGTGCGAAGAGTGCCACACGGAGGTGCACGAGGAGTGGATGAAGTCGGCCCATGCGCGCTCCATCTACGGCACCGGGCGCACCGCGGCGACCTTCCGCACCACCATTATCAACGGCTGCCAGGAATGGCCCTACTCGGGGGTCAAGGGGTTCGAGGACGTCAAGGTCGAGCATCTCCAGGGGTGCACCAAGTGCCATCTGCCGCAGTTGGCCGATGCCACCGACGAGGTCGCCCAGGAGCTGATGAACACCATTCTCGCCTTCATGGACTCCTACCGCCAGGGCGACATGGAAACCTTCGAGCAGAAGCAGCAGGTGCTGCAGAGCCTGAACATCAACTGCCTGGTCTGCCACAACCGCATGGCCATCACCCACAAATGGACCGACGGCTATCCCCAGGACGGGGTGGTCTACGGGGCGGCCGAAGGGGAGCATGACGATGAAAAGTTCCCCAAGATGGCCGTCAGCCCGATCATGAGCGAATCGATCCTCTGCGGCCAGTGCCACGGCCTCGGCCCCAACCTGGAACTGGACAACCCCACCCAGTGCGCCACCGCCTACGGCAGCTACCTGTGGGCCTACACCGCCGAAGGGGGCCGGGAAACCTGCCAGGAATGCCACATGAAGAAGAGCGGCCTGGGGCACAACATGCAGAGCTACCGCGACCCCGGCATGGCCGAGGCCGCACTCGATTTCGACGTTGAAGCATACGGGATGCATTGGCGCGACGGCAGTCTGGTTACCCCCACCGCGGTGGTCAAGGTAGCCATGACCAACAAGTCCGGCCACAGCATCCCCGATGGCTGACCGACCCCCAACCGACTGGTTCTGTCGGTACGCGCAACAACCAAAGATGGTCAGGAAGTTTTCAGCGAAGAGAAAATCTACATGCCGGTGCCGCAGCAGTTCGCCCGTGGCGACCGGATGGGGCGCGGCCCCTACGAGAAGAGCGGCATCATCGAGGACACCGGCCTGCCCCCCCACAAAACCGTGGAGGAGCGCTTCGATATCCTCTTCCCCAGCGAAGATGTCACCGATGAAAACGGCCGGGTGCGCGAGCGCAAGGCCCTGACCAGCGACCTCGACGTCAAGGTGGAGCTCTGGTACCTGCCCTACGGCAGTAAGCAGAGCGACCCGTTCCTCTGGCGGGAGTTCAGCAAGACGGTCAGCATCAGCCAGAAAGGCAAATAGGCTCTTTTCAGCCTCCCTGAGTAAAATGCGGTTGGCCGATGGGAACCGGGTTTTCGGCTTCCTCCCTCCCGGGTCCCATCGGCCGTTTTTTTTCAACCGATCCAGCAGTTGTGCTAAGATTGCGCCCCATGAGCAGGTTGCCCCGCGTTGGCCGGCCCCTCCGGCGTCTGGTTTTGTCCCCGGCCCTGGCCCTTTTGCTGGGCCTCGGGTTGCTGGCGGGCTGCGGCGCCGATGCCGCTACCGAGGGCGGATGCCGGTTCTGCCATCGGGGCCTCGAACATGTCTCCGCGTCCCATCCCGGCTGCACCGAGTGCCACGGCGGCGACCCCCAGGCCTGGGACAAGCGGCGCGCCCACCGCGGGATGTTCGGGGGCAAGAATCCCGCGGCCCCGGAAGCCTGGGAGCAGACCTGCGGCCGTTGCCACCCCTACCAGCTAGCCCGGGTGCGCTCCAACCTGATGACCACCAACACCGGCATGATCCGCAACATCCAGCTGACCTGGGAGGGCGAGGACGGCCGTCTCTATGCAGCCCGCGGCGAGCAGGCCTACGGGCCCCAGGGCGAACCGCAGGAACTGGCCCCGGTCAGCGAGCTCGACAACCTCTCCGGCGAGCTCTACCGCAAGTTCTGCTCGCTTTGCCACGTCGGCCAGGAATCGAATCAGGTCTGGAGCGGCAGCCACGGCGGCGGCTGTGCGGCCTGTCACTTTCCCTACAACGACAACGCCACCTACCAGGGCGGGGACGCCACGGTGCGGGGCAAGTGGCCCTATTCGGCCGATCACCGGCTGCAGCCCCTGCCCGGCAATGATGTCTGCTTTCGCTGCCACAACCGCAGCGGGCGGATCGCGCTCTCCTACCAGGGGCTCAACGACGGCAACAACTCGCTGGTCCCCACCCGCGGCGGCCAGCCCGGGCCGCGGATGATCGGCGGGGCGCGCAACGCCACCAGCATCGCCCCCGACATCCATCACGAAAAGGGGCTGGAGTGCATCGACTGCCACACCAGCCGCGACCTGATGGGCGATGGGTACGCCTACCAGAACATGTACCTGCAGACCGAGATCACCTGCGAGGACTGCCACGGCAGCGCCACCGAGGCGCCGCGCAGCGAGCCGATCCAGCGCGAAAACGACGAGGCGACCCGCGAATCGCGCCTCTACCCCCGGGCGATGCAGCAGGGTGAGCAGATGCTGCTCACCGCCAAGGGGCGCAAGTATTCCAACGTGTTCGTCGAAGGGGACAAGGCCTGGGTGCAGGGCAAGCGCAGCGGCCGGCTGCACGAGTCCAAGGTGATTACCGGCACCCCCGAGCACACCATCGTCGGCCATGAGCGCCTCGAATGCTACAGCTGCCACTCGCGCAGCGTGGCCCAGTGCTACGGCTGCCACACCCGCTACGATTTGGGGCAGATGGGGATGGATTTCATCAAGGGGCGGGAGACCCCGGGGCGCTTCAGCGAAACCGAGGATTACCGCATGCTCTATCCCTTCCCCCTGGCACTCAACCAGCGGGGGCGGATCTCCCCGGTCACTCCCGGTTGCCAGACCTTCGTCACCGTGGCCGACCGCCGCGGCGAGACGCTAAAGGACGAATACGTCACCAGCTTCAAGGGGCGCAACCAGCTGCGTTTTGCCCCTTTTTTCGGCCACAACACCGGACCCAGGGCGATCGGCTGCAGCCAGTGCCACGCCGACCCGGCGTTTCTCGGGTTCGGGCAGCACGTGGTGGAGGGCGCCTCCATCGAAGGGACCCTGCTTTGCGAGAAGTCCGAGGAAAAGCCCCTCGACGGTTTCCTCACCATGGATTACGGGAGGGTCCGAGCCTTTTCCGCCATCACCCGGGAGAACTCCCGGCCCCTCAACGGGGCCGAGGTCAAGCGAGTACTCGCAGTCAACCAGTGCCTGGTCTGCCATGACGATCCCAAGGATGCCATTTATCAGAAAAAGCTTGATTATCGCCGGCTTGACGCTTGCCTGGAGCGCGCTGGCGCTGCTGCGCCCTGAGGCGCCGCGGGCCGCCGGGGAAGACTGTGCGGCCTGCCACCGGGTCGCGGTCCGCGGCGCCCACGGCGGCATGGAGTGCGGCACCTGCCACGGGGGGCACCAAGAGCCCGTCGCTTCGGCGACGGTGCGCGCCCAGGGGTGCACCGGCTGCCACCGGGGCTATGACACCCTGTTCGACCAGGCGATGACCCACCGCAGCGCCGAGAAAGAGTTCGTGGCCCGCACCTGGGGGCGTTTCGACCCCGGCTTCTTTAGCGCCAACTGCGGCGGGTGTCACCTCACCGGCTGCCTCGACTGCCATGGCGACGGGCACGCCATCTCCCGCCCCGGCAAGCAGGCCTGCCAGCGCTGCCACAAGGGGTATTTCGCCGGCAGCGAATTCGACGGCCGCGCCCCCCGGGAAGACCACCAGCGCTACCTGCGGGGAGCGGACGGGGAGGGGGAGCCTTATCTGAAGATGCTCCCTGATCTCCATGCCGAACTCGGCATGCAATGTGCTGATTGTCATTCCATGGCCAGCCTGGCGCAGGGCGCCAAGTCATCACGGGGGTGCGCAGACTGTCACGATGCCGACTCCGCGGTGCCCGAGCACCGGGTGGCGGCGCACCTGGAAAAGCTCGAGTGCTACGCCTGCCACTCGGCCTGGGCCGCCCAGGAATATGGCACCTTCTACCTACGCCTGGGTGAGGGGCCGGCGCGGGAGTACTTCCAGGCGCTGCCCGCTGCCGGAGCCGGCTATGTCCGCAGCGCCTACCTCAGGCAGCAGAACGCGCCGCCGCTTGGGGTGAACGCGCGCGGGAGGGTGAGCCCGGTGCGACCCCAGTTCATCGCCTATCTCAGCGATCTGCGCGGCGGGCGCGGGGGGGAGGAAAACCGCCTTCTGGAAGCGCGCTGGCAGGCCTTTTTCCCCCACAGCGTCCGCAGCGGCAGCCTCATGTGCGACGGCTGCCACGGGGCGCCCCGGCGGTTTCTGCTCGAGCCGCCCGAGGCGCGTATTTACCGCATCGACCTCGACGGGCTGGGGCTAAGCTCCTTTTGGGCGCAGGAAGGCCAGCAGGTCGGCAACGGCGCTTTTCTCGACCCGGCTCGCTTCCCCGGGCTGTCGGCGAAAAACGCGGAATTTAGAAGGCTCTACGTGGAAAAATGGAAAAAGCTGGTCGATCGCGTCGAAGAGTAGTCCGGGGCCTGATCTTCTCCGGGGCCTGGGCAGTGCTGGCCTGGAAGTTCCTGGTTCCCGCAGGCCGCAGGGCCTCCCGGGCCGTGGTGGAAGTCGCCAAGCAGGAGATCCCGCTGGAGGGGGCCCTGGTGTTCCGGGAATCCCGGGTGGCGCTGATCCGCAGCGGCGCGGAGGTGTACGCCCTGAGCCTGGTCTGCACCCATCTCGGCTGCACGGTCAACGTGACGCCGCAGAACCTGGTCTGCCCCTGCCACGGCAGTGTTTTCAACCGGGTGGGGGAGGTGGTGAGCGGACCGGCGCCCCGAGCGCTGCGCCGCCTCGCCACCGAGGACCTGGGAGAGCGGGTGAGGGTGCTGGCATGAACGGGGCGGAGGGCTTTGTGCGGGATTTCGTCCGCCATCTGTTTCCGCGCGTGGTGCTGGAGCGCAACCTGCGGCTCACCTATACCTTCTGCCTGGGCGGGCTGGCCTTTACCTGCTTCCTGGTGCTGTTGTGCTCCGGGGTGCTGCTGTTGTTCTACTACCAGCCTTCGACCGCCACGGCCTGGGAGTCGATCCTCTACCTGGAGTCGCAGGTCCCCGGCGGAGCCTTCCTGCGCAATCTCCACCGGCTCTCCTCCCATGGGTTTCTGGTCCTGCTGTTTCTGCATACGCTGCGGGTGGTCCTGACCGGGGCCTTCCGGCGGCCCCGGGAGCTCAACTGGATCATCGGCATGGTGCTTCTGTGCCTTTCGCTGTTCGCCGGCTACACGGGGTACCTGCTGCCCATGGATCAGCTCGCCCTGTGGGCGACGCAGACCGGCATGCAGCTGCTGCTGTCGCTACCCGGAGGGGAGCTGGCCCACCGCTTCCTGGTCCCCGACGAGGTCGGACAGCCCCTGTCCCTGGTCCGGTTCTATGTGCTGCACATCGCGGTGCTGCCCATGCTCATCCTTGGGCTGAGCATGCTGCATTTCTACCGCATCCGCCGAGACAAAGGAGTGCTTCCCTACCTGTGAGAGGCTACGTCCGGAGTTCGCCGCATTTTTTCCGCCTGATCCGCCGCGCCCTGCTGCTGGTCGTAAGCCTACTGGCAGCGCTGGCGCTGGTCATCCCTGCGCCGCTTCAGGAGCGGGCCGATTTCAGCCGGGTTCCCAACCCCTCCAAATCGGCGTGGTTTCTGCTCTGGACCCAGGAACTGGTCAGCCATGGCAACCGGCTGGCCTACCTGGTCCTGGCGCTGGTGCTGGGGTTTTTCCTGCTGCCCTGGCTGACCGGGCCCCGGGTCGAAGAGGGTGCCCGCTGGTTTCCGCAGGAACAGAAAACCCTGAGCCGGGCCACCCTCCTGATCTATCTGCTGATCCTGGTGCTGACCCTGGTGGCCATGTTCTTTCGAGGTGCCAATTGGGCGTTCGTTCTGCCGTTTTAGCGATCCTGCTGCTCCTGGCCGGGGCCCTGTCCGCCGCGGCCGCGGCCCCTGAGGGGTGCCTGGAGTGCCACCCCGCCCACCATGTCGAGCGCGGCGGCTGCGTCGACTGTCACCGGGGGAATCCGGGCACCAGGCGGATGGCCATCGCCCATCACGGGATGATCGGCGGGGAGTTCGCTCACTTTAACCTGCCGGACAGCCCGCTGGTGGAGCAGGGCCGCCGGCTGCTCGAGAGCTACGCCTGCCGGCGCTGCCATGCCGCCGGGGGCAAGGGCAACCGCCTGGCCTCCGACCTCGACCGGGCCCTGAGGGTGCGCACCGCCGCGGAAATCGCCCAGGCCCTCCGCGAGCCCGCCCTGTTCATGCCCGATTTTCGCTTCCCGCCCGAGCAGATCGCCGCCCTGGTCAATGCCCTGTACGCCGAGGGACTCTCCATGTTTTTCACGGAACGGGAAGTCCCCCTGGTCGTCCATTTTGCCGCGCAGGAGCGCGGCCAGGATCACGCCTTCACCCGGGCCTGCGGCTCCTGCCATCAACTGCTGACGGCGGGCCAGGGGGCCTTGGGCTCGGGAACCAGCGGGCCCAACCTCTCGGGCCTGCTCTCCGGGTTTTACCCGCCGAACTTCGGCGAGCAGGGGCTGCCCTGGAGTGCCGAGCGGGTCGAAAAATGGCTGAAGAACCCCCGGGAGATCCGCCGATTCACCGCCATGCGGCCGATCCGGCTCGAGGATGAGGATTTGGCGCAGGTGGCAAAGAGCCTGGGCGACAGCGGACCCCCGGCTGGCAGCGGCGGGGCGGGGGACTCACTGCTGGCGGAAACGAGGTAGGTGCGTCGGCGGCTGGTCGGGTTGCGCCGGGCCGGCAAGGGCATGGAATTTTTCGGAGGCAGGGAGACAGCAAATGAAAAGACGGCCAGCGGACCCGCGGGACAGGATGCATCATGTCGCCATGGCGGCGCGAAGGCTGTTCGTGGAGCAGGGCTACCACCGGGTTTCCATCCCCGACATCGTCAATGTCTCGGGGGTGAGCACCGGAGCGATCTACAACCATTTTCAGAGCAAGGAAAACCTTGCCCGGGTAACCCATGAACTGACCCTGGACGAATTCAATGCCCGGCTTCAGGCCCGCCTGGCTGATGGGCAGAGCGCCTTCCAGATGCTCAAGGCCTTTGTCGATCTGCTTTTGGAGATCGCCGAGCAGGACCCGGTGATGATGGAATACATGCTGTTCATGCGCCATGGCGAGTTTTTGACCGATATCCGTCCGATCTGCTTTTCGGAGCCCTTCCGCTGGGTCCAGCGGACCATCGGCGAAGGGATGGCGCGCGGCGAACTGCGCCGGGGCGTGCTGCTGCTGGCGGCCGGGGCCTTCACCGGCGCGGTGCTGCGCAACATCGAACTGAAGCTCAACGGGGTCTTCCAGGGGAGCCTGCAGGCGGCCTCAAGGCAGATCATGGACCAGGCCTGGCGGACCATCTGCGCCTGAACCCCTCGCAAAACAGGCCGCTCCCCTTCGCGGGGGGCGGCCTGTCGGTTTTTCTGGCAACTTTGGTCGGCGGAATCAGCGGCTCTTGCGCCGAAAGACGTCGGTTTTCAGGTTGGAGACCCGGTCGAGAAACAGCAGGCCGTCCAGGTGGTCGAGTTCGTGCTGGATGGCCACCGCTTCGAAACCGCTGGCGCTGATGACCTGCTCCTTGCCGGCGCGGTCGGTGAACTGGACCACGATCTTTTCGGCCCGCTCCACGTTGCCGGTGTAGTCGGGGACGCTCATGCACCCTTCGCGCATGGTTTCGCGCCCCTCGCTCTGCAGGATTTCCGGGTTGATCATCACCAGCAGGCCGTGGTTGTTCTCCCGCCCGAGCTTGCTCTTGGAGACGTCGACGACCACCGCCCGGCCGGTGACGCCGATCTGGGGGGCGGCCACCCCTACCGAGTGGCCGGCGGCGACCATGGTGTCGATGAGGTCCTGGACCAGGGCATCGGTCCGCTCGTCCATCGTTTCCAGCGGCTCACAGACGGTTTTCAGTAGCGGGTCGGGGTAGAGGAGGATTTCGCGAACAGCCATGGATCAGAGTTCCACCGGGGTGATGTTGCGGACGCTGATGTCGACCTGCAGCTCGTCCTTGAGCCGGCGCATGACCTCGGCCAGCTGCTCCGAGCTCACCCCCCCGGGCAGAACGGCCTCGAGCATCATCACGTAGACCGGGCGTTTTTCGCTGCCGACCAGCTTGGTGTTGAGGTCGGTGATATTGACGTTGAGGCTGCCCAGTTCCCGCGCCACCCGGTAGACGATGCCCGGCTTGTCCGAGCCGTAGACCGAGATCATGCAGATCTCCCCCTCGAGATGAGGACGGGTCTCGCCGCCCGGCTTCAGGGTCCGCACGAAGACCGACAGGCCGCTCTGCTCCAGCGGCGCGAAGGCCTCGATGAAGGCTTCCTTGGCCGAGTGTTCGGGGTGGGCGATGATCAGGATCATGGCGAATTGCCCGCCCAGGATGCTGCAGCTCGAGTCGGCGATGTTGAACCCCTGGCGAAAGAGGATCTCGGTGACCTGGGAAACGATGCCGGGCCTGTCCCGGCCGATGATGGTCAGGGCGAAATGGCTCATGACTGCACTCTCCTTGGCGGAATTTCCGGTTCTTGCATTCGGGTGTCTAACCTTCTAACATGGTTGGCGACAAATTGCCAGCGGGAGAAGAACCTTGGCCGAGCAGCCGATCCACATCGACGAGAAAGACCTGGTGATCACCTGTTTCAGGGCTTCGGGCCCCGGCGGGCAGCATCGCAACACCACCGATTCCGCGGTACGCATCAAGCATCTGCCCACGGGGATCATCGTCACCGCCAGCGAGGGCCGCTCGCAGCATGCCAACCGCGAAAAGGCCATGGAGCGGCTGGTTTCGCGGCTGCAGGCCCGGCAGCGCAAGCCCAAAAAACGCATCGCCACCCGTCCGGGCAAGGCCGCCAAGGAGCGCCGGCTGCTCGCCAAGAAGCGCCGCTCCGGGGTCAAGCGCGAGCGCGGCAAGATCGATTACTGAAAGATTCCGGGAGTCAGGAGTCAGGTGGGATTAGAGACGTTTTTTCAGGTTCAAATCTCTGCGGCTCCTTGAATTTGTTGTTGAGCAAATCTGTCTTTTTATCGCCCCTTTTCCCCGCCTTTTCCAACGCATCTTCCCCTTTAAAACGTACCGACCTCATCCCCCGGCGCGGCTCCGGCCGCGTTGACAGGCCGCCCGCCTCTGTTATTTTTTTAAGTGAAACCAGCCCCCTGGAGCTTTCATGAAAATTTCGGACTGCGACCCGCTGCAAGGCCGCCGCCTGCAGGTGCTGAGCCCCGAAGGCAAGGCCGATCCCGAGCTTCTCCCCGAATTCGACGACGAATCCCTGCGCCGCATCTTCGGCCAGCTGCTCATGGGCCGGCTGTTCGATCGGCACTGCATGGCCCTGCAGCGCGAGGGGCGGCTGGGGACCTACGCGCCGGTGGAAGGGCAGGAGGCCTGCCAGGTCGGTAGCGTGCTGGCGCTGGCCAAGGGGGACTGGGTGGTCCCCTCCTTCCGCGAAACCATGGCCGCGATCTGCCGCGGCGTCCCCCTCGAGACCATCTTCCGCTACTGGATGGGGAGCGAAGAGGGGAGCCGCATCCCCCGCGAGTTGCGCTTCCTGCCGGTTTCCATCCCGGTCGGTTCCCACACCCTGCATGCCGCGGGGATGGCCATGGCCATTCAGTACAAGGGCGAAGCCGACGCGGTGCTCTGCTACTTCGGCGACGGCGCCACCAGCGAGGGGGATTTTCACGAGGCGCTGACCTTCGCCGGGGTACGGCGGGCGCCGGTGGTCTTTTTCTGCCAGAACAACGGCTGGGCCATCTCGGTGCCGCGCAGCAAGCAGTGCGCCGCCGCAAGCCTGGCCGCCAAAGGCGTGGGCTACGGCTTCCCCGGCATCCAGATCGACGGCAACGACCCCTTCGCCGCCTACCTGGCGACCCGGACGGCGCTGGAGCGGGCGCGCTCCGGCGAAGGGCCGACACTCATCGAAGCGGTGACCTACCGGCTGGGGCCCCACACCACCTCCGACGACCCCCTGCGCTACCGGGAAAACGCCGAGGTGGAAAAGATGCGCGCCCTCGAACCGCTGGTGCGCTACCGGCAGTTTCTCAAGCAGCGGGGCTTGTGGAGCGAGGCATGGGAGAACGAGCTGGCCGCCAGCCACCAGGCCCGGATCGAGGATGCGGCGCGGCGCGCCGAGTCGGCCCCGCCGCCCACTCCCGAGTCGGTCTTCGACAGCATGTTCGCAGCGCTCCCCGCGCATCTGGCCAGGCAGCGCAGTGAGTTGCTCGATGCCTTGAAGGAGGGCTGAGATGGCACAGATGAACATGGTCGAGGCCATCAACCTGGCCCTGCGCGAGGAGATGGAGCGGGACCCGGATGTCATCCTGCTCGGCGAGGACGTGGGTAAGGAAGGGGGCGTGTTCCGGGTCACCGAGGGGCTGCAGCAGCGTTTTGGCGAAAACCGCTCCATCGATACCCCGCTGGCCGAGTCGGGGATCGTCGGCTGCGCCTTCGGCATGGCGCTGCTGGGGCTCAAGCCGGTGGCCGAGATCCAGTTCATGGGTTTTCTCTACCCCGCCTACGACCAGATCATCTCCCACGTCGGGCGCATCCGCAACCGCACCCGCGGGGTCTACAGCGCGCCCATGGTGATCCGCATGCCCTACGGCGGCGGCATCCACGCTCCCGAGCACCACTCGGAGAGCACCGAGGCGCTGCTCGCCCACACCCCCGGGATCAAGGTGGTGATCCCCTCCTCGCCGGCCGATGCGCGGGGGCTGCTCAAGTCGGCGATCCGCGACCCCGACCCGGTGCTGTTCCTGGAGCCCAAGCGCATCTACCGTGCCATCAAGGAGGAGGTGCCCGAGGGCGAGGTGCTGGTGCCCCTCGGCAAGGCCCGGCGGGTCCGCGAAGGGGGGGACCTGACCCTGGTGGCCTGGGGCGCGATGGTGCGCGAGGCGCAGAAGGCGGCCGAGGAGCTCGCCGGCCAGGGGATCGAGGCGGAGATCATCGATCCGCGCAGCATCTCGCCGCTGGACGAGGCGGCCATCGTCGAATCGGTGAAAAAGACCGGCCGCTGCGTGGTGGTGCACGAGGCGCCGCGCACCTGCGGCCTGGGGGCGGAGATTTCGGCTCTGCTGATGGAGCAGGCGCTGCTCTATCTCAAGGCCCCGGTGGAGCGGGTGAGCGGCTTCGATACGGTGATGCCCCTGCCCAAGGGCGAGCATTTCTACCTGCCCGACCTGCGGCGGATTCTGCGGGGGGCGCGCAAGGTACTGGAGTTCTGACGGGGGCCTTTGGGATGGGCGGTTTCATGGCGCTGCCCATCGTTTGATCTGGCGGTTTTTCTGGAGAGGTTGCATGTTCGAATTCAAGTTCCCCGATGTCGGGGAGGGGATCGCGGAAGGGGAGATCGTGCGCTGGCTGGTCGCGGTCGGCGACCGGGTCAAGGCCCACCAGCCGATCGTGGAGATGGAGACCGACAAGGCGGTGGTGGAGCTCCCCGCGCCGGTCGGCGGAACGGTGCGCGAGCTGCGCGGCGCCGAAGGCGATACCATCCAGGTCGGAGAGGTGCTGGCGGTGATCGAGGAAGAGGCCGCCGCGCAGCCCGAACGCCCCGCGGCCCTCGGGGTGGTGGGGCAACTGGAGGTGGCCGAGGAGCCTCCCCCTGCCGAGGCGGAGCCGGAAGCGCCGGTGGCGGTTCTGCCGGCAGACCGCAAGCTGGCCGAGGAGCTCGGGGTGGACCTGGTCGGGGTCAAGCCCAGCGGTCCCCGGGGGCGGATCACCGCGGAGGATATCCGGGCCGCGGCCGGTGCCGGGGAGGCCCGGACCGAAGCGCCCCGCGAGCCCGAACGCATCCCGCTCAAGGGGGTGCGCAAAGTGATGGCCCGCTCGATGGTCGCCTCGCACTCCTCGGCGGTGCACGTGACCATCATGGAGCGGGCCGATGCCTTGGCGCTGCGCGAACTGCGCCAACGCGAGCGCAAGCTGGTCGAAAGCCGCGGGCTCAAACTGACCTATCTCCCCCTGGTGGTCAAGGCCCTGACCCTGGTGCTGGAGCGTTACCCCCTGCTCAACAGCTCCCTCGACGAGCAGGCCGGGCAGGTGGTGCTGCATCGGGAGATCAACATCGGCTTCGCCGTGGATACGCCCGATGGCCTGCTGGTGCCGGTGGTGCGCAGGGCGCGGCACATGAGCATTCTCGAGCTGGCCGGGGCCCTGCTCGACCTCTCCGAGCGGGCCCGGCAGCGCAAGATCACCCCGGCCGAACTCAAGGGGGGAACCTTCACCGTCACCAATTACGGGGCCATCGGCGGACTCTGGGGGACGCCGATCATCAACCCCCCGGAGGCGGCGATCCTGGGGATCGGCCGCATCGAGGAAGCGCCGGTGGTGCGGGAGGGGCAGGTGGTGGCGCGGCCGGTGGTGCCGCTGTCGCTGACCTTCGACCACCGGATCATCGACGGGGCCACGGCCCAGAGGTTTTTCAACGCCCTGATCGAGCACATCGAAAACCCCGACCTGATCCTGCTCGAAAACTGATCTCGCGGGGGGGATGGCCCATGACATGAAGAACGATCTTGCCCACAAAACGGCGATACTCGGCAGGCATGTCCCCGGTTTTCTGGGGTACAGCGCCATCAGCTACCGTGAGACCGACCGTCTGCTTTGTCGTCACCTGGCCCGCGAGCTCGAGAAGGTTCGCGACCGCCTGGCCGATTTCATTGCCTCAGGGCGAGCCGGTGAGGGGCTGGCGGAGGACCTCGGGGCGCTGCTCCAGCAAACCGCCAGGGTCAAGGCCGAGGTCGCCCGCGGCCAGCTTCCCGCCCAGGCCGGGCCGTGGTTGAGCAGCTCCGACGAGGAGCGCCTGGTCGATTTCGACTTCGCCCTGCTCGACAAGATCGTCGCGCTGCACACCCCCCTGGAGCGGATGGAAGCGGCCGCGGCGGTCGAGGAAGTGGAGCGGGCCGCGGCCCTGTACCGTCAGGGGCTGCTCGAACTCGAGGCGTTGTTCCGCGAGCGGGGGCAGGTGTTGAGCGGAGCCTGACCCGGCCAGTTGCCGGGGTTGGACAGTTTGCGGCCCCTTGAGGGCTTTCAGCGGGAGGAGCCTGGCATGGCCGACAGGACGATTCTCAACAGCGGGCCGGTACCCGATACCGCCCCGAAAAGCGATGTTGCCGCCCATCTGCGCAACGACATCAACCGTCTCAAGGCCGAATTCTACGACCTGGAGAGGGGCAAGGTCGACTACGCCGCCATGCGCGAATCCGAGGCCTACCGGCAGTACGTGGCCGACACCGCCCTGCTGCGGGACTACGACCTGAACCTGCTGCGCAACCGCGAGGAGCGGCTCGCCTTCTGGATCAACATCTACAACACCCTGGTCATTCACGGGGTGGTTGAGATGCAGGTCCGCGATTCGGTCAAGGAGATCCACGGGTTTTTCTCCAGGCTCTGCTACCGCATCGGCGAGCTGAGCTTCAGTCCCGATGACATCGAGCACGGCATCCTGCGCGGCAACCATCGCCCCCCCCATGGCCTGTTTCACCCCTTCTCCTCCAGCGACGGGAGGATCGATCACATCATCGACCCGCCCGATCCGCGCATCCACTTCACCCTGGTCTGCGCCAGCTCCTCATGCCCGCCCATCAATTTCTACACCCCCGAGCGGATCGACGCGCAGCTCGACGTGGCCGCCGCCGGCTTCATCAACGGCCCCGAGGTGGAGATCCGCCCCCGCGAGCGCCTGCTGCTGCTCTCGCCCATCTTCAAATGGTACCAGTCGGACTTCGGCGGCTACGACGGGGTGGTGGATACCCTGATCCACTATACCGATCATGGCGAGGCCAAGGACTTTCTCATCGAGCAGGGCCTGGCCGCCGACCTGGAGTGGAAGGAGTACGACTGGCGGCTGAACCGGTGAGCCTTGTAGGGGCGAACCTGCGTGTTTGCCCTGAGGCGTGAGGCGTAAGGCGTAAGGCGAACCTGCATTCACCCATTACGATTTACGCATTACGCATTACGGAGTCTGTATGCAGATCCCAAAACGCATTCTCGGCAGAACCGGCGTCGAGGTCACCCAACTCGGCCTGGGGGGCGAGGGGGTTCTGCGCACTTACGGGCAGGAGAAGCAGGCGCAGGCGGTCATCGACCAGGCCCTCGCCCTGGGGATCAACTACTTCGAGTCGGCGCGGGCCTATTCGGGGAGCGAGGGCTATTACGGCCTGGCCCTGGGGGAGCGGCGCAAGGACATCTTCCTCACCAGCAAGTCCCACCAGCGCAGCGCCGCCGGGGCCCGGGAGCACCTGCGCACCACCCTGGACAACATGAAAACCGACTGGCTCGACCTCTGGCAGGTGCACGACGTGCGCAGCGAGGCCGACCTGCAGCAGATCTTCGCTCCCGGCGGGGCGATCGAGGCCTTCGACGAGGCCAAACGGGCAGGGCGGGTGCGGTTTGTCGGGGTGACCGGCCACGAGGATCCGCGGATCATGCGCAAAGCCCTCGACCTGTATGACTTCGACACGGTGCTGATGCCGGTCAATCCTGCCGAACCGGCCCACCGCAGCTTCCTGGACACCGTGCTTCCCGAGGCGCGCAGCAGAAACCTGGGGATCATCGGCATGAAGGTGCTCTGCCGCGGCCTGGGCCTGCAGGTGCCGGGGCTGGCCGGTGTCGAGCCCTGGATCGGCTACGCGCTGAGCCAGGCGGTCTCCACCATCGTCATCGGCTGCGACGACCCCGGCCAGGTGCGGCAGAACGTCGCGGCGGCGGCCGCGGCTTCCGCCATGGCCGAGGAGGAGCAGAGAAGGCTGGAGCAGGCGCTGGCCCCCTGGGCCAGGCGCCTGATGTACTACAAGCCGTGAAATTATCAGACGGTAAAGGCAGGCACAGGGGCCGCCCCTGCGGTTGAAATAAAGCAGGAATTCCCCTGACGGTCACCGTGAGCGGGCACCCCGGCAGGGGTGCCCGCTCGTCTTGGTCAATGCTGGTGCCCGGCTGTGGGGAGCGCCTCGCCGTGGTGAGGGGCGCCATGGACGCTCTGGGCGATCCCCTCGACGTAGTGGACGTAGCTCACGTAGGCTTCAACGAACTCCCGGCCGGCCTGCACGCTCTGCTGGGCATGTTTTCTGGTTTCCACAGCCCGCCCAAAACGTTCGCGGATTCCCTCTTCGGTATGGGCCGCGATGGCCCTGGCCAGATTGTCCACGCTCCCCTGCTCCAGGGCCTGGTCCGCCTTGGCGACCACCGGTTCTACGGCCCCGGCGGCCTTCAGGCCGGTGTAGGGCGCGCCTTCGCCGGCCCGATGGATGCGCACCAGGGTTTCGAAGAAATACCTGTCGGCCAGGTTTCGGGCCTCGGGGCCGAGCTTGCGCACCGCCAGGGCATGGGCGAACGCCTCGCGGATCACCTGCTCGTTCTCGGCCTTGACCCATTTCAGAACCGGGGTGACCTCGCCTTGGTCCAGGGCGACCCGGGCCTCGGCAACCACCGGCCCGTCCAGGGTGTCGCAGTGGGCCAGGACGGCCTGCGGAGCCAGCAGGGTGGCCAGAATGAATGCTGCTGCGGTCAGAATTTGTTTGCTGCTGGATGGTGCGGTTTTCATGGTTTCCTCCTTGGGATGCGGGCTGTTGGGTGCCTTTGCCCACTAAAACGGACCATGGGAGGTGTTTGTGACAAAAAAAATAAAAAATATTTTTGTCACAAATTGCCGCTGCTGGCCGTATCAGCAGGTAAACGGAGAATGAGGTGGCGTGAATTGAGCGACGAGGAGCTGATGCTGGCCTATAGCGAGGGCGACATGGAGGCCTTCGAGGTCCTGTATGCGCGACATAAAAGCCGGGTCTTCGGATTTCTCCTGACCAGGCTGAAAAACCGGGACGATGCCGAGGATGTTTTCCAGGCGGTTTTTTCCAGGCTGCATCGCGGCCGGCACAGGTACCGGGCCGAGATTCCCTTTCTGCCCTGGCTCTTCACCATCGCCCGCAACACCCTGATCGACCATGTTCGCAAAGGGGAGACCTATGCCAGGCACATCACCTCCTCCGAGCAGGCCGTGGAAGCCTACGCCGCGCCGGAGGCCGGCACAGATCCCCTGCGCACCACAATCGCCCAACTCGCCAGGCTCAACGAGAGCCAGCGGCGCGCCCTGGAAATGCGGTTCGAGGAGGGTTTGTCCTTCGCCGAGATTGCCCAGCGGACCCAGACTTCGGCGGACAACGCCCGGCAGATCATCAGCCGGGCTATCCGCAGACTGCGCGGCCTGATGGTGAACCAGGAGAGACGCCATGAAAATAACTGATGCGGAACGCCAGAGACTGCGGGAATTCGCCGAGTTTGTCGATGCCGATCCGGTCGCTCCGACCCAGAGAATAGATGAGGCCGTCCGGCGGATGGTGGTCAAGGACCTGCGGCCCGCACTTTGGAAGAGCTTCGGCAAACTGACGCTGGTGGAAGCGGCCGCCGGCCTGGCGACCCTGAGCGTCTGCCCGCAGTTCGGCCTGGGATTCGGTGGCCACAACGAGCTGCTTCACGGGCTGCACGCCGCGATCCCTACGGGTGTCTTCTATCTTCTTTGCGGGGTGCTGTTCGTGATCCTGGGCGCGGTGCTGGGCGGCCTGGTTCTGACCCGGCAGGAGATTGGCGCCATCGGTCGCCTCCGGCATCTCTTCTTCACCGCTTACAGCCTGCTGGCCTACGTGGCACTGGTATTTCTGGGACCCGAGGCCTTCGCCGCGGGGTCCCTGGCCTGGATCCTGGGCGCGATATTGGGAAATGTGGGCGGGTTCGGGGCCGTGATCCGGCTGCGCGGGGCGCTGGGGCGGGGATGAATTGCCTGGCCCAAAATCCTTGATAGTATGAACAGGCTGCTGGAAGCTCCCAGCAAACACCCAAATTCAAGGAGATCGGGATGGCAGCCAAAAAGATACTGATGCTGGTCGGCGATTTTGTCGAAGACTACGAGGTCATGGTCCCCTTCCAGGCGCTGCAGATGGTCGGTCACCAGGTCCACGCGGTCTGTCCGGGCAAAAAAAGCGGCGAGACGGTGCGCACCGCGGTGCACGATTTCGAGGGGGATCAGACCTACAGCGAAAAACCCGGGCACAACTTCGCCTTGAACGCCACCTTCGCCAAGGTCAAGGCGGAGGAGTACGATGCCCTGATCATCCCCGGTGGCCGCGCGCCGGAGTACATCCGCCTCAACGAGGCGGTGCTCAAGATGGTGCGCCACTTCGCCGCGGCCGGCAAGCCCATCGCGGCGGTCTGTCACGGCGCCCAGCTGCTGGCGGCGGCCGGGGTTCTCCAGGGTCGCGCCTGCTCCTGCTACCCCGCGGTTGGCCCCGATGTCACGGCCGCCGGGGGAAAATACATCGAGCTGGCCGTCGACCAGGCCCACGTCGACGGCAACCTGGTCACCGCCCCGGCCTGGCCCGCGCATCCCGCCTGGCTCGCCAGGTTCCTGGAGGTGCTGGGGACCCGGATCGAGCCCTGAAACCAAAAACGTGAGGTGTGAGGGGTGAGGAGTGAAATACGCAAGGTCGGAACATCCCAGGACAAATCACCCCTCCCTTTGCCCCGGCTGCCCGCTTCCTTGCCTGCAAGAATTGGAAAGGATTTCCAAAAATCAGCAGAAAGGAGTTCGGTAGCATACTGAAATTACAAATATCACCCTCCCGGCACCTATGACCGCGAGTGTTACGTCTAAAAAATTTTGAGTGATGGAGGATTCCGGAAAATCCGCGCTCGCATGTCCCTTCCACCCCCGCCCGGTATAATTCTTATTGTTCAGCTTGTAGTGGACTCATGAAAAAATTACTTGACAAACTTGCAACCTTCGTTTTATGTAGCTCCAATTAAATAATATTTCATTTGTATCGGTTTTGGTGGCAGGTCTCTCGTCGGTCCTTTGGGGGCGGTCGGATGGCAGGTGCACCTTTGCCATAATGTTTCGTATTGTCCAATTTTTCGGGGGGCTAAGTGGCGAACTCCCGGCTTTTCCAATGGTCCCATTTGGGGCTCTGGTGTTGAATGGCTGACTAACTTGAAGTAAGAGCAGGCGTTCTCAGAAAAAGTAAATTTAATTCAATTCGAAAGCGGCATTAGTGGAGGGATTGATGTTTAGCAGATTCGTTAGGATAACCGCAGCTGTTGTGGTCTGTTTCTTTACCTGGACATCCGGAGGTCTATTCGGGGTGGCGCACGCGGCCCAAGACCTGGCAAAGAGGGGGGAGGGAAAAGGGCACGAGCTGAAAAGCCCCATTTCGGCAGAAGAGCAGTTTTCGATGCTCACCGAGGGCTTGGAATCCGTCCTGACCGATCCCGCAATGGAGGTTGCCGGCAAGAAGCAACGCCTAAAAGAGCGGAAGGGCGAGATCGATGTTCTCGACGCGGAGGTCCGGAAGCAATTTGCCGAAACGGAGAAGCGCCTCAAAGAGGCTGGGCTTCCTGCTGAAATTTTGGAGCGGCATGTTCGCTTTGTTAAGCATTACGACGAAAATCTTAAAGAATTAAAGGGAAACCTCGATCGAATTGAAAAGGCAAAAGATAAAAAAGAAGCAGAAGCGGCCATCGAAAAGGCTGAAAAACACCTGAAAAAGGCCAAGGCCCCATCGCGGCACACCCCTTTTGACCCCAACAATCTTCCCAACCGGCAGCCCAAAGGACCAAAGCGCGAACCCCGGATGAAAAAAGAGGAGTTCGAGCAGGATTTGAAAAAGGATGCGAATGCCTGGATGAACCAGAAGCGAGTTCTGGTTGCGTCTACTGGCTCCTTGGCAGGATTGCTGGCCCCTGAAAACCTCGCTGAGACGATCGAAGTCCAGCTCGCCCCGGAGATCAGGAATAAGGCCCTGGAGCTGGAAAAAAATCCCGTCAAGATCTACGAGTGGGTGCGGCACAATATCGAATTCGTTCCCACTTGGGGCTCCATCCAGGGCGCCCAGATGACCCTGGAGACCAAGCAGGGTAACGCCTTCGATACGGCTTCGCTTCTCATCGCCTTGCTGCGGGCGGCAGGTATTGAGGCGCGGTATGTGACCGGCACCGTCGAGCTGCCTATCGACAAAGTTATGAACTGGGTTGGTGGATTTACCGATCCGATGGCGGCCCTTGATTTTATGAGCAGTGGCGGAATCCCCACTAAGGGCCTGGTGGCAGGCGGCAAGATAGTCGCAGCGCGATTCGAGCATGTTTGGGTTGAGGCCCACATCGACTATTTGCCTTCTCGGGGGGCAAAGCATGTCGAGGGTGCCGGGGATACTTGGGTCAGTCTTGACCCCTCCTACAAGCAGTATGACTACACAGAGGGGCTTGATCTTAAAAGCGCCGTTCCCTTCGATGCCCAGACCTTTCTGGACCAGGTCAATGCCACTGCCACGGTAAACGAAAGTCAGGGGTATGCAACTGGAGTAAATTCTCTTTTAGTTCAGCAATCGTTGCAGGACTATCAAGCGCAGTTTCAGAACTATCTCCAGCAAAATCACCCCGATGCCACGGTGGGAGACGTCCTCGGCCGAAAAGATGTAGTTAAGCAGGAGCTCCCTTATCTTCTGGGGACCTTGCCTTATCGCACAGCGGTTAAGGGGGCGACCTTCGCTGCTATTCCTGACGGCCTCAGGCACAAGCTTTCCTTCCGCGTGGAAAGCGAAGCTGTAAACGTCTCCTATTTTGATCCTGATGCCCCGGCTGAGGTGGACAATTCTCTTAGGCTAACAAAGAGCTTGCCGGAATTGGCGGGGAAAAAAATCACGCTCAGTTACTCTCCCGCCACCCCACAGGATGAGGCAGTTATCAATTCCTACCTGCCTAAACCTCATGCTGATGGTTCCCCCATTCGGCCCAGTGAGCTACCGTCTTCGCTCCCAGCCTATCTTATTAACGTGAAGCCTGAATTGCGAATTGATGGCCAGTTACTGGCGACCGGTGCGGCGCTAGGATTGGGCGGGACAAATATTTTCACCATGACCTTCTTTGACCCGGCGTATGGGGCGAGCCAGATCACCAATTACATCGATGCGGGAGTTTTCCAGTCAATAGGGCTTAACCTCGGGCGGATCAGCCCGCACCAGTTGACCGCACTTAAAGCCAGTTTGGAGGCAATCAAGGCAAAGCTCGAGGGGCAGAATTTCGCCGGTCTGACTAAAGATGAGTTAGTGGGTGACCTTCTCTACGCCACGACGATTGCATATCACGCCGAACTTGGAGCCCTGAACACCCTCTCGGCCCGTACCATGGGGGTGAACGCTCTTTCCTTGCCTTCGGAGACCATCTTTGCCACCAAACTCAAGGTGCTCACACTATGGGGGATTCCAAGGTTTGTGCAACCTGGGGGCCTCAACATGGATGCCGATTATTTGATTCAGGTGGCCAAGGCCAAGGACGGAAACAATGATACGGTCAAACAGTACATGCTTGGAAGTGGGATGACCTCCTCAGCGCTTGAACACAAGGTTCCGGAAGTGTTGTTCTCGACACCGGGCAATCCGGTGCAGGCCATCAGCACTGTCAAGGCGCTAAAAATAGCCAACGATCAAGGCATACCCATTTTCACCGTCAATCAGGCCAATATCGCTACGGTCCTACCTCAGTTGCAGATTGACCAGCAAGTAAAAAATGACATTCAGAATGCTGTCAATGCAGGCAATGAGGTCACTGTCTCGAAGGGCAATATCAGTTCCAATGGTTGGACGGGTTGTGGGTATATTATCACAGCCCCTGAGACGGGGGCTGGGGCCTATATGATTACTGGGGGAGGGAATGGGGCTGACGTTCAAGCATTGCTGTTGCTCGGTGAAATTTTATTGTATTGCCTCGCAGCCGCTGGGGCAGTAGCCATTGCATTGCTAGCAATTATATTTGCTGGAGTCCCTGGAGCATTTGCAGCGACTTTGCCTACATTTGCTAGTGGGATAGCTGCCATTGTTGAGGCATATACTGCAATCACATTGACGATAAGTTCATTAATTTACAGTCTTCCTGAGGTTGCAATCATTATAGGAGAAACGTATTTTTCACTCCAAATTGGGCTAACCATGACTGGTCTCTTGCCTGGTGGGCCTGTAGAGTGGTGGCTATTGGTTACTGCAATTAGAATAAATCTTTATTATTATTTTAAAAGATTTGTTTATTATTTGAAAAATCATGGATTGTTTTTAGTTGGAGCCGTTGAAAGATATGAATTTATTGTCTAGTGATAAAAAAATAGATTTAATCAATGGGTTAAGTATTGCGTGTAAGTGTATTTTTCTTTTTTTGATAGGCCTGGGCAGGTATAGGGTTTGCCTATTTTTAGCATCTTACTTTTTGTTTAAGCCACTATTGTTTGAACGGATCGAAGGTGGTAAGTATCTAAGGGTTTTATATTTAGTTTTTGCAATCCCATTATTGTATTTAGATATTGCTCATGGACAGATATTTCCAATATTTAAAAGCAATTTGATTGTATTCTTTTTGTCATTTGCTTTGTTGGAGCTTTTGTCTAAAAAGTACATAAATTCATATGTTGAAAAAATAACAAGTAATGAAATTTTCTCATTTTGTAAAAAATGTGGGTATGAAAATATTGAATTAGTTAACACTTGCAAGAATTGTCAGTTTGCCAATAAGGAAGAGTTGCCAGGTGGTAAAAATAATAGTGAGATTGGCATAAAATTTAAAACTGACAATAAAAATCATTTTTCACATAATCCAACAAACAGGTTGCTTAAAATATTAAGGATTGGGAGCAGTGAAGAGGTGCATTTGAATATTAAAATCCCATATATCCGAGGTATTCATAAGAACAATAATAAAATTCTGTGTAAAAATGTAATCGTTACAAACCAAAATATTATATTTATTGACTACAAATTTTATCATCGTGGATGGTCTTTTCAAGACTGTCTGTCTTTTTCAAATTTCAAAAATGCTGAAGTTGGTATCAAGCGAGTTGGTGTCTCCGATTTTCCTCTTTTGAAAATAATAACCAACGAAAATGAAAAATTTGAGTTTTTTGTCAGTGTAAAAAATCTCAATCAAGAAAAATATGAAATGTTAGCAGAAGAAATCAACAAGCTGCATAGAAAACACCAACAATTGCCATTGAGTGCTAATTGATTTATCTGCAATATTTGCTTCTGGAGGGAAGATGCTTAAGCGGATTTCGATCTTTGTCGGAATAACTCTTTGTTTTGCCATTGTGACGGGTAACGCCCAGGCCCAGCTCCCCCCTATTGCCTCCGGCCTTGCATACCTAACATCTTCCCAAGGTCCGGAAGGTAACTGGGGCAGCGGCACCTCCCTGGTCGAGCCTACCGTCGCTACGGGGGCTGCCTTGGAGGCCCTAAAACTCCTGAACCAGACCGCCGGTACCCCATACTCCACTGGTCTCTCCTGGCTTGAAGCGCAATCTTTTCAGTCCATTGAACATATAGCAGCAAGAATAAGGCTCTTGGGTCTCTCCGATGTCAATGCACTCATTCCCGCATTAGATTCTGCGAAAGGCGGATGGGGTGGATACCTCGGGTACGAAACGAATAATCTCGACACTATTCTTGCTCTCCAAGCCCTTAAATCTGCCAATTACCAAACCCCTACTGTCATTTATCCCTCACTGGCATATATAACGGGTACCCAGAACCCTGACGGAGGATGGGGCTTTCGCAGGGGGGACGGAAGCAGTGTTTACATGACAGCGGTGATATCGGCTGTCCTTCAGCAGTTCCCCCAGATGACTACCATTGCCACCGCCGTCAACAAGGCTACCGCTTATCTCTCCTCTCGACAGAACAGTGATGGTGGGTTCGGTGGCGCTCCCTCCTCGGTCCATGAGACAGCCCTTTCCTATATCGCCCTCGTAGCTGTTTCTACCGATGTTACGGCCTTGGAGGGGGCGATAAACTTCCTTGTCGCAACCCAGGCCGCTGACGGCTCTTGGAGTGATGATCCCTACTCTACGGCTCTGGCTCTCAAGGCGCTTCATCTATCCGAGCAAAAGCCCCCCCCACCGCCACCACCGGCCGCCGGCGGCAGGATTACTGGGACGGTGGTTGATGCAACTACCACTTTAGGTGTTGGTGGTGTCGCGGTTGCTCTAGCGAGTAACCCTCTCATCAACACAACTACGGATTCATCAGGTAATTTCAGCTTGGAGGATGTGCCGACCGGTGATCAATTGGTCAATTTCTCCATGGCTGGCTACGCCTCCCACACAGTCACGACGGGTGTTGCAGACCGGGCCGTTGTGAATCTCGGGAAAATACCGCTGCTATCGAGTTATTCAGCCGGGACCATTGCCGGAACGATCAAGGATCCCTCGGGACAACCCCTTTCGGGAGTCTCTGTCGCCGTCTCTGGCGCCTGGACCGGGAGCGCCGTAACCGGAGACGACGGCAATTTCATGTTTACCTTCGTCACCCCTGGCGAAGTGACTATTTCCGCATCGAAGGCAGGTTATCTGACTGTTACGGGTGGCGGAACGGTTTTTGCCAGAACGACCCTGTCCTTTTCTCCCCGGATGGGCAATACCCCGTCCCAGGTTACTACTGGCAGCATTGTCGGCAGGGTCGTTGAAAACACGACAGGCCGGCCCCTCGATTCACTTCCTGACGAGGAGGGGGTCACGGTGAGAATATCGGGCGGCTTATCGGTCGAACCCGACCCTGACAATGGCGGGTATTTCCAATTGCAGGGACTTGCTCCAAATACCTACCAGGTCACGGTTGGCATGAATGGCTTTGCCAGCCATACCTTCCGCGTGGTGGTAATGCCGGGCGTTACCATTGACTTGGGGACGATTCGCCTGAGCATGTCTTTTGCGATGACCCTGACAGGCAAGGTGACCAACGCCTCGACAGGGGTTCCGATCTCCGGTGCGGAAGTGGCCGTAATGGGGACCCATCTCACGGCACGTACCGATTTTGCCGGGACCTATGTCATCGCCGATATCAATTATCCAGAAATCACCATCAAGGCGGCCGCGACTGGCTACAAGCCCAAGTCGTACATCATCGGGACGGCACCATGGACCCAGACCATGGACATCGCTCTGGCGCCCTTGGTGACTACGGGCGGCCTGGCCGGAGCGGTGATCGACGCCTTGTCCAGCCAGCCTTTGAGCGGGGTGTCTTTGTCCCTGGCTGGGGACCCTTCCGTCAGCGCGACCACGAACAGCAATGGAGAGTTTCTGTTCAATACCCTCCAAAAAGATGCCCAGCAGATAAAGCTTTCACTGAGCGGTTACGCGCCTCTGGTATTGACGGCAAATGTCACGGCAGGCGCGGTCAATAATGTGGGCAAGGTTGGTATGACAGTGAATCCTGGTCCTGCCTATATCCAGGGGACGGTTTGGGATGGGATCGTCGATGCTCCTTTCGCCGGGGTCGAAATGCAGGCGACAGGGACGGGCTTCTGGCAAACCCACACCTCCACGGAGGGGACCTATAAAATTTCCAACGTGACCCCGGGGACGGTGTCCGTTACTGCGGCCGCCGGGCCCAAGCCCGGCTACTACGGGGCAAGATTCACAGGTCCGCTGGCTCCGGGCGGAGTTCTAATCTTCAACCCGACGCTCTCTACGATTCCCCCACCAGGGATTCTGAAAGGCACCGTTTTCGATGGCAGCAATAACAAGCCGATCTTCGGTGCGACCATCACTCTTACTCCTGCGCCGGAAGGTTTCGACCCAGGTTTTACAGACGGGGCTGGGGCCTTCTCCGTCTCGGGCATCCCGGTAGGCACTTACGCTGCGTCGATTTCTGCCCCCGGGTATTCCAGCCAAAGCGTCAATGTCGACATCATTGCTGGATATTTGGGTGAGACAAGTATCGAGGTTCCGCTCCAGCGATACTACACTTCCAGCACCATCTCCGGAAAAATAACCGATGCTGCAACCGGGGCCACGATAGCCGGAGCGAACATTTCAATTCCCGGCACGAACAAGTCGACCGTCAGCGATGCACAGGGGAATTACCTGTTGAGCGGGATAACCTCGATGTCGGTATCGATCAAGGCCTCGGCCGAGGGCTATGACAGTAAGGTCTTCTCCTTCCGGGTCAATGCATTCGGCGAGTATGATGTTCCTCTGGCGCTTAATCTTGAAGGGACAAGCACCACGACGGTGTTCGGGACGGTTCGGGATGCTGAAACGAATCTTCCCATCGTTGGTGCCGAAGTCGCCATTGTCGGTGGAAACAAGTCGGCGGCGACCGACGCCGATGGGAGCTACTCCCTGGGCGGCGTTACCGAGATGGTCATGGACCTCAAGGCGTCCGCCCCGGGATACAGCAGCAGGTACGTCCCCCTGGCTTCCGACACTTACGGCGAATATGAGGTGCTCTTTTCGCTCACCAAGAGCCGCTTGAGCAACGTCACCATCAACACTCTGGCTACCGACAAATTCACCTACGGCGGGAACGAGTTGGTCACGATAGAGTCAGAAATCGAAAATCTGGGAGACACATCAGCAGAAATATCTGTTGGTGCAGAGATGGTTGATCAGTATGGGAATGTGGTCGGATTGGTGTCTTTCCCGGCGAACCCCATTGTAGTGGATGCCCAGGCAAGCCAGCCGGTGTCCTTGGCGTGGAACACGGAAAAGAACGCTCCCGGGTCATACCAGGTTGTACTCACCCTGGTCGATCACGCTCAAGGGGGACTGCTCGCTGAAAATAGGACCTCTTTCACAATCGTCCCCACAGCAGAGGTTGAGGGTCTGGTCTCCCTCATCTCTCCCAAGTTCGTCAATATCCGGGCGACCGAAACCATCGGGCTTTCCGCATACCTTGTCAATAAATCCAATGCAGAAGTCACGTTGTCAGCTCAATACGAAATAAAAGATCCCGATGGCAATACACTCACCCAGGGTTCTCAAGATTTTCTCCTCACTGCGTCTGAGCAGTTCAAGAACATCCCGCTTCCGGATTTCTCGAACACTTTTGGACAGAGCGGACAATACCCTGTGACCATTAAGATCTTCAACGGAGAAGCTCCCCTTGCCCAGACTGCCGACGCGATCTACGTGGCTCCATCGATCAGGATTGTGCCGTCAAAAACTTTGGATCCAACAACTGTGATTCCAGATGGGGACAAAGACATTCAGATAAAGATCCAGCTTAAGGGTGTGGAGGAATTGTGATGAGAATCTATGGAAAAATTCTGTCGTTGTTCTTCCTCGCCGCAGTTTGCTTTTTGTTGCCAGGAGCTCAGTTGGCTTTCGGGGCTCCGGTCCCAGGCATCGATGTGACCTATACGAGGGATGCGGATTTTCATAAAGGGACCTTGCTGAATCTGAATCACGAAGGGGTGAACGATCAGTTGCAGCTGGGCGAGACGACCGAGCCTTTTCCGTTTATTTACGTGGCCAATTCCGGGCGAGGGTCTATTGTCCGGATCGACGTTAATACCGGAACGATCCTTGGGGAGTACTATACTTCTCCGAACGGGATGGGAAAAAACCCATCGAGAACCACCGTGGATCAGGTCGGAAACGTCTGGGTGTCGAATCGGGATGAGAGTGGTTTCTCGGTAGATAGAAGCAAAGGTTCAATAACAAGAGTAGGGCTGGTTATCGGTGGGACCCGCGTAAATTCCGATGGTTCGATAAATCCGACTGGCCAATTTCTGAAGCCCCCATTTCAATACAACACCTGCATTGATCGTAACAGCGATGGGTTGATAAAGACTTCCCGCGCTGCTGATAACAGGCTTTCCTGGAATAACACTGGTGGCGCCGACACGCACGGAGGGGTGACCACCGCTGAAGATGAATGCATTATTAACTACACAAGGGTCGCAGCCACAAACACACGAACTGTGGCAATTGATGCAAACAATGACGTATGGGTTGGCGGGGCCAATACCATCCACGAAAAGGTGAGTGGAATTACAGGTCAGCCTGTTCCGGGAACGTCGTTCAATCTTGGTTGCGGGGGCTATGGCGGCCTCGTTGATAAAAATGGAGTCCTGTGGTCGGCTCGTTACGGTTCAGGCTTGTTGCGGTTTGACACTAAAACAATGACGGGTTCATGTCTTGGGAAGGGCCGGGGGGATTATGGTCTCGGTGTGGACCCGAATACGGGGGAAATTTGGCACACCTTCCTTGAGGGAAACCGGGTAGCAAAGCTGGCCCCCAATGGTACATTGCTGGGCATTTTCAACCACGGGTCTCATTACGCCCAAGGCGTTGTTGTGGACAAGGGTAGTAATGTCTGGGTGGCCCATTCATTATATGGATCGACTGTGGGACACCTGAGGACGGATGGGACCTATGTTGGTAGCCTAACAACGGATTCGGGGCCGACGGGCGTCGCGGTCGATGCAAACGGGAAGGTTTGGTCTACGAACTATTACTTTTGGACTGCCAACAGAATCAACCCTGAATCCGGCGCGGTAGGTGGAGGGGGCTTCAGGGTCGGCGCCGTAGATAAGGCAGTGAGCCTTGGCGCTAGCGCCTACCCCTACAATTACAGCGACATGACCGGATACGTCGCACTTGGGGGGACTTCATCCCAAGGGACCTGGTATGTGGTTCAAGATAGCGGTGTAGAAGGAAACAAATGGGGAACCGTCACTTGGAACAAGGAGGCAGAGGGGACGGTTCCTGAAGGCGCTCTTATTCTCGTTGAGGCGCGTACCTCAGACACAGAAGCGGGATTGAGCGGAAAGAATTTTACGGCTCTTTCGAATAATCAACCCTTCTCTCTTGCTGGCAGATTCATTGAGGTAAGGGTGACAATGAAGCCAAGCAGCAGCGGAGAGAAACCAGTTCTTTCGGATCTGCGCATCAGCATGACACCCATCAATAACGTGCGGGTGATCGATACAATTTCTTCGTCGAATATTGTCATTGACCCAAATTCATTCACCCAGCAGCCTTACAGCATTAATTACGCAAATGATAAGGCAATCATTGAATGGCGTTTTGATGCCTTTGCGATCGGGCAGATCCAAGACCTTTCCTATCGGATTTCACTGAAAAGCCCTATCGCGGGCGAGAACCGATTGGTAAGCCACAGCCTTGAGGTCCTTTACACAGACATCAACGGGAATACCGTCAGGAATGAAATCGGCCCTCAGTTTGTGCAGGTATTGGATTCCAAGTACGCAACACTGGTTCGGACAGACAAGCTCACTTACGGGGTAGAAGAGGATTCTGTCATAAGTGCCGAGATCACAAACCAGAGTCAATTCTCCAAAACTCTTGATGCCAAGATTTCGATCGAAGATGGCAGTGGAGCACTGGTGCAGGAGGTAGAAGCACTCTCAGGCCTGATGTTCGCCGCAGGTGAGACGAAGAATTTCAATGGCCTCGTATTCAATACGGGTGCCACTTATGCTGGGAACTACCGAGTAAAGTTGGTTTTATTTGACGGACAGAGTCAAGTCGGGTCGGCGGTGACCGATTTCACCATTGTCCCAAGTATTGCTGTAAAGTCTGGTCTGGTCACCGATAAAGTGTCTTACAATCCCAATGAAGAGGCAACAATCACTGCAACCGTAACTAACCAGAGTCTTAATTATGCGATGGAAAATCTCACCGCCAAGGTCACCGTCAGTAGTCAAAATCCCGAAGGAAGTACCCAGCTATATTCGGGGACCAAGGAAATTCCTGTGCTTATGCAGGGAGGATCGACCAACTTCAAGTCCTACTGGAATACTGCTACCCACCCGGCAGGTTCTTATCTCGTAACAGTTGAGGTCATGGACGCCTCTGGGGCCTTGGTCTCTACATCAACGCGTGACTTGGTAATCAGCAGCATTACGAAGCCCACAGCCCTGCTCAAGGGACAGATATCCCTTGACAAGAATAGTCTCCTCTCGGGGGATGTCGTTACGGCCACATACAGTGTCTCGAACTCGGGCAATTTGGACCTTGCAAATGTCGGACTTTCTATCAGGACGATCCATCTTACCGAGGAGATTGAGTACCATACGATTGCCGACCAGACTGCCCTTAATATGGGGGCAACCTACACCAACAATGGCTTGATCGATACTCAGGGATACAGTGCCAAGGACTACCTGGTAGTCCTCCAGGCGAATATTGATGGGGTGGAAGAAAGCCTGGCCGGTGCATATTTCAGGGTCGAGGGCGCACCATCAGCGCCTGCGCTCATCGGACCGATGAATGGAGCCGATGTTGAAACATTCACGCCTTCGTTGGTGGTGAGCAACGCCGCAGATCCCAACGACGATAATCTCACTTATGAATTCGAAGTCTATAGGGACAGCGGGCTGTCAAGCCTTATTGTCTCAGGTATGGCATTCGAAACAGCCAGCAGCACGGCATGGACGGTTTCGGACCAACTTTTCGAGAATGAAACCTATTACTGGCGGGTCCGGGCCTATGATGGGCATTTGTATGGTCCCTGGATGACGCCTGCTGCTTTCAGGGTGAATACGGTTAATGATCCGCCCACCGCACCAACCATTTCAAGCCCTGAAGATTGGGCGGCTGTTGCAGTGCTCAACCCGGTGCTCACTGTTAATAATTCCACGGATCCTGACAGTACGAATCTTACCTATAACTTCGATTTGGCTTTTGACCCTGATTTCACACAGGTTGTTGCTTCGGTGGCAGGTGTTGAAAGTGATGACGGTACCACATCATGGACAGTGCCGATTAGTCTTCAGGAGAACGGCTTATATTACTGGCGTGCCCAAGCTGATGATTGGCTCATTGAGGGCCCCTGGTCGACCGTCACCCGGTTTTTTGTGAATACGGCTAACGATAGCCCTTCGGCGCCCGTTGTCACAGTTCCGGCAAATGGCTCAGTGGTACCCGCGTTGGAAACCGATATTGTCGTTACCAACAGTGAGGATCCTGATTCTACTTCACTTGTTTATTACTTCGAGGTAGACACGGTAGCGACCTTTGATTCAGCCACCCTCATGCGGTCGGATGCCGTGGCAGAGGGAGTGAATGTCACCACGTGGTTCGTAAGTGGCTTGCAGGAAAACACAAGGTACTTTGTGCGCGTTAAAGCAAGCGACGGGATGGCTGAGAGTGCCTGGTCAACTGTCGTTAAATTTATGGCCAATACTGTAAACGATCCGCCAACGATCCCCGCCTTGGACAACCCCTCCGACGGTACGGGCGTGAATTCGTTTACGCCGACCCTCTCGGTTCATAATTCGATGGACTTGGATGGTGACGCTTTAACGTATGAGTTCGAGGTTTACCAGGATTCGGCCTTGGCCAACCTGATTGCCCAGTCAGGCAGCATTGTTGAGATGCCTGATGTGACGGCTTGGGAAGTGCCTATTGCGCTTGTAGAAAACCAGACCTATTTCTGGCGGGCCAGAAGTTTTGATGGCACCGTTTTCAGCGAATGGATGCCGATGGCCTCCTTTATGGTGAACACGGCAAATGACGCTCCCGGGGCACCGCTGCTCTTGGCTCCGGCAGATGGGCGAACCCTTGAGATTCTTACTCCAACACTTATGGTCAAAAACGCTATTGATCCCGATAGCGATCAACTGACCTACGATTTTGAGGTGTACAGCAATAATGTTTTGATCGATGCGAAAACCGGAATTCTTGGAGGTGGGGACGGCACAACCTCGGTTACCTTGGAGACCCCGCTGTCTGACAAAACCTCTTACAATTGGCGAGCCAGGGCCTTTGACGGGGATCGCTACGGTCAATGGATGAATCTGGCAACCTTCACAACCCACATCCCTAGGGTCGCCATTAAAACTGATATCAAGTTTGAGCCTGAAACTTTGAATCAGAAATCCAAAGGGACGTGGGTTAAGGTAGATATTTTCCTGCCGGCGGGATATAAGGCCGAGGATGTCGACATCACTTCGATTCGCCTCGAAGAGATCGTTCCCGCAGAACCATGGCCGTTCAGCATTCATCACGGCAAGGATGAGGACAAATTGACTGTTAAATTCAGAAGGGACGCCGTTATTTCCGTACTCCCGGAGGGGCAAAGTGTGCCGGTGCATGTGACTGGCGACATTGGATCGACCCCGTTTGAGGGCATGGACATCATTCGGGTCATCCATTAGAGATGCATCTGCCTAATGAACATAGGCGGGAGGGCTGGTTGCCTGCCGATGCAAGCCACTTATTTTAATAATTAATTTAATATTCGAGAGAATAGTGAAAGCCTCCCATCCACGGATGGGGGGCTTTTTCTTTGCGCTCTGTGATCAACAGGGACGCACTTCTTGATCCTCAGACCAGAAGTTGCCCTGGCTGATGGCCATCGAGCACACATCAGGAAAAAGCTGCCTTAAATTGCTGTCGATCTTCAATTAATGGTGGAATTTTGGGGCATGGAGGCGCCCATTGACTGCCAGGGCCAAAAACGCCTGCACGAAAGCAAAAGAACCTCCCGGTCATGGCGACCCGGGAGGCTCTTGTTTGGCTGCCGCAGCGGGGGCGTACCCCGCCGGAGGCTACTGGATGGTGATGACCACCTCTTCCTGCTCCTCGAGCAGGTCCCGGGCGGCGAGCTCGTTGATGAAGGACTTGAGCTCCTCCTGGGTCTGCGGGGCGGGGGTTTTGAACTGGATGGCCATCCCCGGCAGGGTGGTGAAGGCGCCGTCGTAGATGTCCTTCTTGTAGATCACCATCCCCGAAAGCCGGAGGTCGGTCCTCTCGCCGGCGGCGATGTGGATCTCGACCTGGGTGCCGACCTGCAACGGCTCCTTCTTGCGCAGATAGATCCCTCCCTGGGAGAGGTTTACCGCAAACAGCTCCTGGCTTTCGGTCGCGCTTTTCACGGTGACCTTACCGGCGAAGGCGATGCGGAAATGCCGGCGTTTTTCCACGCCGTCCGGCGTCAGCACGGCCTGGATGGCGCGGTGCAGGCTGTCGGGGGTCAGGGGCTTCAGCAGGTATTCCGCGGCGCCGAGCCGGCGACTTTCCTGCTTGGTCTTGCCCGAGCTGTCCGTGGAGGCCATGATCACCGGAACCTCCACCAGCTCGGGGTCGCTCTGGATCTGGCGCAGCAGGGAAATGCCGTCCATCGTCGGCATGTTGACGTCGAGGATGACGGCATCGGGGGCCATCATCTTGAGCAGCTTCAACGCCTCGAGGGCACTGCCGGTGGGAATGACCTCGTAGCCCATGCGCTTGAGCAGCAGCCCCGCGTACATGACGAAGGTCTTGTTGTCGTCGATTACCAGGATGGACTTGGTCTGCGTATTCATTGGGCCCCTCCGGAAAATATTCATTTAAATTCTATTCGCTCAATTTAGCGCACCGGGGACGTGAGGGCAAACAAAACTTTGCCGATCGCCGCAAGGTTCGCGGTGCGCCGCTCAGCCGGTAAAGGCGTTGACCAGCAGCGAGCCGATCAGCAGCGCCATGAACAGGTTGAGCGTGCCGAACATTTGCGCCGGGGCGCCGCGACGCAGCCCTCTGAGGGTGCGCAAAGTCAGCCAGAGAATGACCGCGGCGGCCAGCAGCCGGGCGGCCGGGGCCTGCGGAACCCCCAGGCCGAGCAGCAGCCACCCCCCGGTGGCCAGGGCCAGGCTCCAGGCCAGGGCGATGCGCAGCACCTGGGAAGCGCTGAAGGCATCGAATATGGTCGGCAGGCCGGCCCGTTGAAAGTCTTCCCGGTGCCTGAGGGTGAACAGCCAAAAGTGGGGGATCTGCCAGAGAAACAGCAGTCCGGAGAAAACCACGATGCGGTGGTCGCCAGGGTCGCCGCCGGCGCTCACCCAGCCCATCAGCGGCGGGATGACGCCGCACAGGGCTCCGGGGAGCACCGCGAAGCGGCTGTGGCGTTTGAGGGGCGTGTAGACGCCGTTGTACCAGCAGGCGGCAAACAGGCCCAGCAGGACCACGACGGGTCCCGGGGCCGCGCCCAGGGTGCCCAGTCCGGCGCCCAGCATCAGCACGGCGGCGAGCAGCCCGGCCCGGGGGGTGAGCCGGCCCGCGGGGAGGGGGCGGCCGCCGGTGCGGCGCATCAGGGCGTCGGTGTCCCGCTCCTGGAACTGGTTCAGCGCCGAACAGCCCGCGGTGAGCAACAGCACGCCGCAGCCCAGGGCGGCGAGCCCGACGGGGCCCGGGGGGCGCGGTCCGGCGAGGCCCCCGGCCAGGGCCGAGGCCGCCACCAGCGCCGAGAGGCGTGGCCGGGTCAGCTGCAGTATCGGCATCATCGCTTCGAAATCCTGAACGAAGGGGTCATTGCAGCGTTTTCAGATATTCCACCAGGGCTTCGATCTCCTCCTCCGGCAGGGCGCCGAAGGTCGGCATGATCGGCGGATAGCCCTGGACCTGGTCCGCCTGCGGCTGGATCAGGGACTGTCTGAGGTACTGCTCGTCGGCTTCGATGGTCAGCTCCTTGCCGTCACGCAGCACCTTCACCTGGCGGCCGAACACCCCCTTCAGGGTGGGGCCGACGCTCTTGCTGCCATCGGTGGAGTGGCAGCCGACGCACCCCTGCCTGAGCATCAGCTGTTCGCCGAGGGACTGGGTCTTTTTCGCCCCGGCCATCCGCTTGAAGTACTCGATGATCTCCTCGAGCTCGAACTCGGAGATCTGCCCCTGGTAGGCGGGCATCGCCGGCGGGAAGCCCTCGACGATATCGGCCGCCGGTTCGAGGATGGAGCGCTTCAGGTACTCCTCGTCGGCGGTCAGGGTCCGCTTCTGCCCGGCGCTGAGCACCTCGCGGCTGCTGCCGAACAGTCCCTGGAAGGTCGGACCGACCTTTTTGCTGCCGTCCAGGGAGTGGCAGCCGATGCAGCCGAAGCGGGTCAGCAGAGCCTCGCCCTCGTCCGCCTCGGCGGCCGCGGGCTCGCCCCGGTACCATTCCTCGAACTCGTGGGGGGTGAGCGCCTCGACGGTGGAGATCATCGCCGCGTGGGCCACCCCGCAGTATTCGGCGCAGAAGATGTCGTAGGAGCCGGGCTGTTCGGCGTTGAACCAGACGTGGCTCTCGAGCCCGGGAACCGCGTCGCGCTTGACCCGGAAAGCGGGGATGTAAAACGAGTGGAGCACGTCGGTGGAGTGGATGTCCACCTTCACCGGCTGCCCGGCCGGAACGTAGAGCTTGTCGCTGAGCTTGCCGTTGGCGTACTCGAAGCTCCAGGACCACATGCGCCCGGTGGCCTTGACCACCAGCGCCCCCTCGGGGACGTTGCGCAGGGCGAGGTAGCCGGCCCAGCCGTAGTAGAACATCCCCATCACCAGGATCGAGGGGATCACCGTCCAGACCACCTCGAGCGTCAGGTTGGAGGCCTTGTCCGAGGTCGGGTGGGGGTGGCGCTTGCGGTTGTAGCGGACCACGAAATAGACCATCGCCGCGGTGATGCCCAGCAGCATGATCGCCGAGATGCCGAAGATGAAGAAAAAGACGAAGTCGACGGTTTCCGTGGTCGAAACGATTTGAGGATTCACGCGCTTTGCCTCACCTGTAGAGTACGTCGAAAAAAGTGAACCCGATGAAGATGGCCAGGGTCACCAGGGCCGCGAACAGGCTCAGCCGCAGCAGCCTCCCCTCGTATTTCATGTGCATGAAAAAAGCGATCACCAGCCCCGACTTCACCGAGGCGATTCCCAGCGCCACCCAGATGTTGAGCGGCCCGAGGTGGATGCGGGACACCGCCACGGTGATCGCCGTCAGCACCAGCAACGCCAGCCAGACGGCGACGAAGGTGCTGTAGCCCACGATATGTCCATGCTCTTGTTCAGCCATAAATTCACCCGAAAAGATGTATGTGTTTCTGGACCCCCGGCGGTCGAAATTTTTGACCACTGACCACTAAAGAATCAAATAATACAGCGGGAAGATGAAGATCCAGATCAGGTCGACCAGGTGCCAGTAGAGCCCGGAATTTTCCAGGGCCACGAAATCCTCGGCATGTACCCGCCCGGAGCGCACCTGGACGAATACCCAGGCCAGCAGGGCCCCGCCGATCACCACGTGCAGCCCGTGCAGGCCGGTGGTCACGTAGTAGAGCCCGAAAAAGACGCTCTCCCCCGGGGCCAGCTCCTTGAGGTGGGGCGAGTCGGGGTAGAGGCCGTGGTGGATCTTGGCGCTCCATTCGAAGTACTTGTTGACCAGAAAGATCAGCGCCGAGGCGATGGTGACCGCCAGCAGCACCAGGGTCAACCTGCGGTTGCCCTTCTGCAGAGCGGTGATCGACATGGCCACCGCCAGGCTGCTGGTCAGCAGCACCAGGGTGTTGACCGCGCCGAACACCACGTTGAGCTCGCCGCCGGCCTTGACGAACTCCTCGGGGTAGCGGTGCAGGTAGACCCCGTAGAGGATGAACAAGCCGCCGAACAGCAGCAGCTCGGTGAACAGAAACAGCCACATGCCGAACTTGGCGCCGGCGTAGTCCTTGTGCACCTCGCTCATAGGATCCCCGCTGCTTTGAAATCGTAGGGGCCGTGGGTCACCACCGGGTCGACCTCGAAGTTCTCCGTCGGCGGCGGTGAAGAGGTGGTCCATTCCAGGGTGGCGCCCCCCCAGGGGTTGTCACCGACCGGCTGGCCGCGGAAGGTGCCGCGGATCAGGTTGAAGAACATGAGAAACACCCCGATGCCGAGAATCCAGGAGCCGACCGTGGCCAGCTGGTTGAGACGGGTGAATTCGGGGATGTAGTCGTAGTAGCGGCGCGGCATCCCCTGCATGCCGACGACCTTCATCGACAGGTAGAGCACGTTGAAGCCGACGAAGATCAGGCCCCAGGCGATGGTGGCGATGCGCTTGTTGTACATGCGGCCGTAGATCTTCGGCAGCCAGTAGTGCATGGCGGCGAAAAAGGCCATGCCGGTGCCGCCGAACATGGTGTAGTGGAAGTGGCCGACCACGAAATGGGTGTCGTGCACGTGCACGTCGGTGGCCGGGGCGCCCAGCACCAGGCCGGTCAGGCCGCCGATGGCGAACAGCAGGATGAAGGAGAGGGCGAAGAGCAGCGGCGGGTCGAGGGAGATCGACCCCTTGTAGAGGGTGGCGACCCAGTTGAAGACCTTGACCGCCGAGGGGATGGCGACGACGAAGGTCAGCAACGAAAAGACCAGCACCGCCATGTCGCTCATGCCGCTGGTGAACATGTGGTGCCCCCAGACCAGGGAACCGGCCGCGGCGATGGCGATGGAGGAGACGGCGATGGCCTTGTAGCCGAAGGCCGGCTTGCGGGCGAACACCGGGATGATGTCCGAGATCACCCCCATGCCGGGCAGCACCATGATGTAGACCGCCGGGTGGGAATAGATCCAGAACAGGTGCTGGAACATGATCGGGTCGCCCCCCCGGGTGGGGTCGAACAGGCCGGTGCCGAGCAGCCGCTCGACCAGCACCAGCGCCAGGGTGATGCCGAGGATGGGGGTGGCCAGCACCTGGACCCAGGCGGTGGCGTAGAGCGACCAGATGAACAGCGGCAGGCGCCCCCAGCTCATCCCCGGGGCGCGCATCCGGTGGATGGTGGTGATGAAGTTGAGGCCGGTGAGGATCGAGGAGAAGCCGAGGATGAACACGGCGAAGGCGGCCAGCGAGACGTTGGTGGTGGTCTGCACGCTGAAGGGGACGTAGAAGGTCCAGCCGGTGTCGGGGGCCCCGCCGCCGCTGAACAGCGAGCCCAGGGCCATGGCCGCGCCGATGGCGTAGAGCCACCAGGAGAGCAGGTTCAGCCGCGGGAAGGCCACGTCCTTGGCGCCGATCTGGATCGGCAGCACCAGGTTGCCGAAGGCCGCCGGGATGCCGGGGATGATGAACAGGAAGATCATGATCACCCCGTGCAGGGTGAACATGGCGTTGTAGGTCTGGGCCTCGACGATGGTCTTGCCCGGCAGAAACAGCTCCAGGCGGATCAGCAGCCCGAGGGTGACCCCGGTGAGGAAAAAGGTGACGATGGACCAGAAGTAGAGCAGGCCGATCCGTTTGTGGTCGGTGGAGAAAATCCACGAGAAGAGTCCCGAGTAGTCCTCCCGCGGGGTCAGAAAGCCCCGGTCCGGTGCCGTAGCCTGAAGGTGTGTCTCTGCCATAGAATCCTCAGTGAAGGTTTTTCCTGCGGCCGGTGACGACCAGGAAGGTCAGCAGCCCCGCCGCGGTCAGAAAGACAATGGTTCCCGACACCCGCAACAGGTTGAAGACGTAGGTCTTGTTGGCCGGGTCGTAGCTGAAACAGAATTCCACCACCTTGCGGATGGTGGGGCCGACGCGCCCCTCGGCCGCCTCCATCAGCGACAGGGTCAGGTCCATCGGCAGATACGACGTCCCGTAGAGGTAGCGGACGATCTTGCCGTCGGCGGTGACCACGAAGACCGCCACCGGGTGGAGAAAGTCGACCCCCTGGCGCTGGTAGCGGTAGCCGGCGGCCTCGGTCAGGCGTTGGATGTCCTCGAGCTCTCCGGTCAGAAAGCGCCAGCTCTGCTCGGGAAACTTCCCCCCCATGGCGGCCATGTGGATGCGCTTTATGTTGCGCGCCCAGTGGGGCGTCTCGGTTTCGTCGAAGCTGATCGAGAGGACCTGGAAGTCTTCCCCGGGTTTCAGTTTCAGCTCGGGCAGGGAGCGGGCCAGCCCCACCTGCAGAAAATTGCAGACGTTGGAGCAGCGGTAATAGACCGGGGCGATGATGGTCGGCCGGCTGATCAGCTCCTTGAGCAGCACCCGTCGCCCCTCCTCGTCGGTAAAGCTCAGATCGAGGGGGATGCTCTCCCCAAGGCGCTCTTCGACTCCGATCGGGGATGGCCCGGCCGGCTGCACCCCGCCCAGCGAAGCTGCCGGGACCAGGGCAAAGGCCAGGGCCGCCAGCAACCAGACGCAGGGGAGCGCGGGGAGCAGCGCGCGGGCGAGGGGGGAGGGCGTGGTGGCTTGAATCATCGGACCCTCCTGCATGGATTCAGGGATAAATTAATGCGTGCCGCCGCAGCTGGCAGGCGAACGAAATATCCGAGCAATCATAACATCTTCGCGCCATTTTGCAACGCGTCTCGGCGGCGCTGGCGAGGGCGGCGGGAGCGTTGCAGAAAACGGGTGGTTCTGCTAGCATGGGAAAAAATCCCAGGAGTCATCCGGAGTGCAACCTTGAGCAGCCTTGAAGAGCGCCTGAACGAGCTGGAAATTCGCTACGCCCACCAGTCCAACCTGGTCGAGGAACTGAACGAGGTGGTCGTCGAGTGCGACCGGCGCCTCGCCCGCCTCGAACGGGAAAACCGCATGGTCATGGAGATGCTCCGGGCCCTGGCGCCCAGCCTCCCCGAGTCCCCCGACGAGTGAGACCGCCTTGTCCGCCGAATTTCGCCGCATAGCCCTGGAGGCCGTCGTCATCTTCGTGCTCGGCGTGGTGCTGGGCCTCTCCTTCAACACCCAGCTGGTGATGGATGCCTTCTCCGGCAAGGTCAAGGCGCCGCTGCGCCTGGTCCAGGAGCCGCCCGCCGACGAGGGGAATCCAAACGCCCTGCGCTTCCCGATCCCGGTGGAGCTCGCCCAGGTCCGCGAACTGCTGGCCGGCGGGGCGATCGCCGTGGACGCCCGGGCCTGGGAAGTTTACCTCGAGGGGCACCTGCCCGGAGCCTGGTCCCTGCCTTTGGGCGAGGTCGACAGCGCCCTGGCGGGGTTCGCCGCCAAGGTGCCCCGGGATGCGGTCCTGGTGATCTACTGCAGCGGCTTCGGCTGCCCCGACTCCTTCGACCTCGGAGTCAGGCTGCTGACCGAGGGGTATGAGGACGTGCGGGTTTACGAGGGGGGCTTCCCCGAGTGGCGCGACGCGGGCCTGAACGTGGAAAAGGGAGAACCATGAGCCGGGCAGGCCGATATCTCTACCATCTGAGCAGGCTGCTGCTGGGCGGGTTGTTCCTCTACGCCGGGGCCATCAAGGCCAGCGATATCACCGCTTTCGCCGGCGACGTGGCCAATTACCAGATCCTCCCCTATGCCTGGAACTACCTGGTGGCCGCCACCCTTCCCTACGTGGAGGCGGTCGCCGGGCTGCTGCTGGTCTGCAATCGCAAGGTGCGTCCCGCGGCCTTGCTGCTCGGCGGCCTGACCGCTGTCTTCATGGTGGCCCTGGCTTCGGTGGTGGCCCGGGGCATGGAGATCGACTGCGGCTGCTTCGATCCCGGCGGCGAAGGGCACACCAGCGCCTGGGCCGCCCTGGCCCGCGACGCCGGGATCATGATCCTGGTGTTTCTCACCTACCGGTTGCGGGGCCGGCTCCCCACCTGACCCCCGTGGACGTGCTGCTGATTCATCCCCCCGCCGCCAAGCCCGCCGAGGCTCCGCTGGGGGTCGCGGTGCTGCTCGCCCACCTGCGCGGCCAGGGGGTCGCCACCGAGGCCGTTGACGCCAACCTCGAGGCCTACCTTCACCTGCTCGATCCCGAGCGGCTGCGGACGGCAGCCGGCGACCAGCCTTCCACCGCCCTGCGCCGGGCCCTGCGCCACGCGGCAAAGTCCCTGGAGCTGCTGCGCTCGGCGGAAGGGGCACGCTCGAGTGCCCGCTACGCCACCGCGGTGGAACACCTCAACCGGGCGCTGGGCCTCTGGCGGGGGGAGGGCGGCGCCGAGCGGCTGACCCTGGGGGACTACCAGCACGGCGGCTGCAGCGAGTTCGATCCCGTCGCCCTGGAAAGACTGGCGCGCGGAGGTCTGGCGACGATTTTCGACGACTATTTCCGCCAGCGGCTCCTGCCCCGGGTGGCGCAGCTGGGGCCGCGCCTGGTGGGGCTTTCGGTCAACTACCGCCACCAGGTGGTGCCCGCCTTCGCCCTGGCCGGGCTGCTGCGGCGCGAGTTCCCCGCCCTGGAGGTAATCGGCGGGGGGGGCATGTTCAGCTCCTGGAAAGGGCCCCTGCTGGAGCGCGGCCACGGGTTTTCCTGTTTTTCCCGCATCGTTTTCGGCCCCGGCGAACTCTCCCTGGAGCGCCTGGCCCGCGGCGCGGGGGGCGGCAGCTATTTTCTCGAGGACGGCGCGCGGGTCGGGCTGCTCCCCGACTACGGATTCGCCCCCCTGGGGGACTATTTATCGCCCCGGGCGACCCTGCAGCTGAGCGCCAGCCGCGGCTGTTACTGGCGGCGCTGCCAGTTCTGCCCCGAAGCCAGCGCGCCGACCCACCCCTACAGCTCGGCGCCGGCCGAGGCGTTCCCGGACCTGCTGCTCGAGCTGGCCGCGCGCTACCGGGTGCGGCACTTCCACCTGACCGACAACGCCGTGCCGCTCGGGGTGCTGCGGGCCCTGGCCCGCCGGGCGGGGGATCTCGGGGGGCTCAACTGGCACGGCTTCGTCCGCTTCGAGCCGGCGCTGCTCGAGCAGCCCCTGGTCGACGGGCTGGCCGCCGCCGGCTGCCGCCTGCTGCAGCTTGGTCTGGAGAGCGGCTCCCAGGCAGTGCTCGACCGGCTCGGCAAGGGGATCCGCCTGGAGGCCGCGGCGCGGATCCTCGGCAACCTGCGCCGAGCGGGGATCGCCAGCTACGTCTACATCATGCTCGGCACCCCGGGGGAGAGCGAAGCCGACGCCGAGCAGACCCTGAGGTTTCTCGAGGCCCATGCCGGGGAGATCGACTTTCTGAACCTCGCCATCATGAACCTGCCCCGCGAGTCGGGGCTGCTGGCCGAGCCGCAAGCCGCCGGTATCCGCCATTCCGCCGGGCTGGGCGCCGCGGGGGACCTCGGGCTGTACCGCTCCTTCGAGCCCTCAGGCGGCTGGGGGAGGGCCGAGGCGCGCCGCTTCCTGAAGCAGCGGCTGCTCGGGTCGCCGGCCATCCGCGAGATCGTCAACCGGACCCCGCCCCTGTTCACCTCCAATCATGCCTGGTTTTTCCCGCCCGATGAGAAATGAGGGGAATAGACCTTGGGGCTCTGTCCGCCTCGCTCAGGCTTGACGCCTTGACTGCAGCAATCCGGGAAATTTTTCACAGGGATAAAGGGGATGAAGGGAATAGAGCCAAAGAAAAAGTTTGAGGGTTTGGCCTTAATCCCATTTATCCTGTTCATCCCTGTTATTCAGGACTCTTTGAATTAATGACTCTGCAGGCTTTAGCCTGCTTGAGTCCGCTCGGTAACAAGTGAGTATTTCAATCCGGTATTTTCTGCGTTAATCTACGGCCCGCTTTCGGTAGGCAGGTTTTTCGCAGTCTATCGCACAGGTTTTTTATGGAACTCTGGCAGCAGCAGCTCAAGCAGTGCATCACCACCCCGGCGCAACTCGCCGAGCATTTCCCTGTCGACGTGGCGGCGCTCGAGGCGGTGGTCGAGCGCTACCCCATGCGCATCACCCCCCACTACCTGGGGCTGATCCGCGAAATCGGCGACCCGATCTGGAAACAGTGCGTCCCCGACCCGGCCGAACTGCTGGCCGACGGCCTGCCCGCCGACCCGCTCAACGAGGAACACCTGTCGCCGGTCCCGAGCATCGTCCACCGTTACCCCGACCGGGCCCTGTTTCTGGTCTCCAACGTCTGCGCCGCCTACTGCCGCTTCTGCACCCGCAAGCGCAAGGTCGGCTGCGGCGGCCACTCGGTCTCCTTCGGCGAGATCCTCGACGGCATCGACTACATCGGCCGCAACCCGCGGATCAAGGACGTGCTGCTCTCCGGGGGCGACCCGCTGCTGATGTCCGACCGCATGCTCGGCGACATCCTGGCGCGGCTGCGCAGGATCCCCCACGTGGAGGTCATCCGCATCGGCAGCCGGGTCCCCGTCACCCTGCCCGAGCGGATCACCGAGGAGCTCTGCCGCACCCTCCGGCAGTTCCATCCCCTCTATCTCAATACCCACTTCAACCACCCCGCCGAGCTCACCGCCGCAGCCGCCGAGGCCTGCGGGCGGCTGGCCGACGCCGGTATCGCCCTGGGCAACCAGACGGTGCTGCTGGCCGGGGTCAACGACGAGCCGGCGGTGATGGCCGAGCTGGTGCGGGGGCTGATGCGGATTCGGGTGCGCCCCTATTATCTGCACCAGATGGATCTGACCGCCGGCACCGGGCATTTCCGCAGCCGCCTCGAAAGGGGGCTGGAGATCCTCGCCGCGCTGGGCGGCGAGGTTTCGGGGATGGCCATTCCCCAGTACGTGGTCGATCTGCCGGGGGGCAAGGGCAAGGTGCCGCTGGTCCCGGGCTATCTGGAGCGCCTGGGCGAGAGCGCCCTGCTGCGGGCCCCTGACGGCGAGCGCATCGTCTATCCCAACGGCGACTGAGGTCAAACGGCAAAGGCCGGAGCGAAACGCTCCGGCCTTTGCCGTATCCTGGGCATTGTTGACCCCTTTATTTGCCTGGTCGGCGCAGCCTGCGCCCCTCAGAGCTCCTCCGGGGTGAAGGCCACCACCTGGTCGATGGTCGCGGCGTCGCACAGTAGCTGCACCAGCCGGTCGACCCCCAGGGCGATGCCGGCGGCGGGGGGCATGGCGGCGAGCTCGTCGAGAAACTTCTCCGGCGAGGGGTAGGGGGGCTTGCCGGCAGCGCGCCGCTCGGCCTCGTCCCGGGCGAAGCGCTGGCGCTGCTCGACGGGGTCGGTCAGCTCGGAGAAGGCGTTGGCCAACTCGAGCCCGGCGATGTAGAGTTCGAAGCGCTCGGCGACTCGGGGATCGGCGGGCTTGGCCCGGGCCAGAGCGGCCAGCTGGACTGGGTAGTCGATGAGAAAGGTCGGGGTCTGCAGCCCCAGGTGCGGCTCGACCTCCAGGGCGATGATCTCGTCGAAGCGGCCGCCGCCCAGAGCCTCGTCCAGGCCGATGGAGGCGTAGCGGGCAAAGGCCTCGCGCACGCTGAGCCGCTCCCAGGGGGGCGCCAGGTCGATGGCCTGTCCCTGCCAGGTGAGCCGCCCTTGCGGGAGCAGCGCCTGCAGCAGCGCCTCGCAGTCATCCATCAGGGCCCGGTAGTCGGCCTCGGCCCGGTACCATTCGAGCATGGTGAACTCGGGCAGGTGCCGGCTGCCGCGCTCCCCCTGGCGCCAGCAGCGGCAGAGCTGGAACAGGCGCGGGTAGCCGGCGGCGAGCAGGCGCTTCATGCACAGCTCGGGCGAGGTGTGCAGAAACCACCCCTCGCTGCCTACCGCATCGATGTGGAACTCGGGGGCGTTGGCGGGGATGCGCTGCGGGGTCTCCACTTCGAGAAATTCCCGCGCTACGAAAAAGGCCCGGATCCCTTGAAGGATCCGGGCCCGTTTTTCCAGGGCGGGGCGCTTTCGCGCCAGCGCCCAGTTCGGTTCCATGCCGGCTTATTCCTTGACGCGGGTCACGTACTCGCCGGTGCGGGTGTCGATCTGGATCAGCGTGTCCTGCTCGACGAAGGAGGGGACCTGCAGGCTGTAGCCGGTCTCGACGGTGGCCGGCTTGTTGTTGCCGGCGGCGGTGTCGCCCTTGACCCAGGGGTCGGCCTGGGTGACGCGCAGGTTGACGAAGTTGGGCAGGGTGATGCCGATTCCCTGGCCGTTGAACAGCAGGATCTTGACCTCCATGTTGTCGACCAGGAAGTACTTGTCGTCGCCCAGGGTGTCGGCGCTCATGGTGACCTGCTCGAAGTTGCGGTTGTCCATGAAGACGTAGCCGGTCTCATCCTGGTAGAGGTATTGCATTTCCCGCTCTTCGAGGCTGGCCGGCTCGAAGGACTCGCCACTGCGGTAGGTGCGGTCGAACAGCGAGCCGGTGATCATGTTGCGCAGCTTGCACTTGTAGAGCGCCTGGCCCTTGCCGGGCTTGGTGAAATCGAACTGGACGATGACGTGGGGTTCGCCGTCGATCATCAATTTGAGACCTTTCTTCAGGTCGGCGCAGCTGTACATGGGGCAATCTCCTTGTATGTATTTTCAGCGAATCGTCGGTGGTCGGTAAAACGCGTCATTTAACCACAGAATTCGCTTCCTTGTCACTGAAAAATTGACCGGATGACGATTGCCAGCGGGGGGGCGATTATGGTAAATTCCGGCAAATCAAAACCTATTCCGTCAGGAGATGACCATCATGAGCACCACCGCAGATCTGAAACGCGGCTTTGTCATGCAGCTCGACAACGCGCCCTGCCTGGTTCTGGACTTCACCACCCAGTCCCCTTCCGCCCGGGGCGGCAGCACCCTGGTCAAGACCAAGTACCGCAACCTGCTCACCGGCCAGGTGTTGGAGAAGACTTTCAAAGCCGGCGAAAGGGTCGATGCGGCCGACTTCGAACGGCGCAAAGGGCAGTTCCTCTATGCCTCGGGCGACGGCGGGGTCTTCATGGACCTGGAGAGCTACGAGCAGTACGAACTCGGCCCCGACATGTACGAACCGATCCAAGGCTATCTGCTCGAGGGGGCCGAAGTACAGCTCGGGGTGTTCCAAGGGCAGGTGGTCAGCGTCGATCCGCCCATGACCGTGGAGCTGACCGTGACCGAGACCGCCCCGGCGATCAAGAACGCCACCGCAACCGCCCAGACCAAGGAGGCGCTCCTGGAGACCGGTTTGCGCATCCAGGTCCCCGGTTACCTGGAGTCGGGCGAGAAAATCAAGATCGACACCCGCGAATGCCGCTTCGTCTCCCGGGCCTGAGCGCCCCGCGACCCTCTTGAAGCGCCCCGCCAAAGCCGCCCCCACCAGGGCGGCTTTTTATTTTGCAGATTTGCGAAATCCATTCTCCTGGGGCTTTGCATGGATGCAAAACCCCGTTTTGCAATTGCCGAATCCATCCTCAAAGCGCCTGACTGGCTGGCCTGCCGCTGCCACCGCTACCCTTGGCCCCACCCTCTGACCTGCCCTCTGCCGACTCCGACCAGCCTCCCCAGATTCGCATAACTGCGAATCCGCGAGTGTGGGTCCTGGCGCTGAATCTATTGGTAACTGCTTGAAAACAGATTGAAAAGCCAGGTTTTGTCAACACGATAAAACATTGGTATGCCCGTTGCTCTTACTGTATACGCAACAGGGAAGGCATCAGCTAACCCCATCCTGGCGAGGAAAGTTATGGAAGGCATGCAGCTTTGTCCCTTCTTTCGCAAAAACGAAGACTACTGCGACGTGGGGTGCGGCTATATCTCCCCCCACGATGCCAGGATGATGGTCAGCCACTGCAACTGCCGTTTTGCCGACTGCAGCAGATACCAGGAGCTGGCCTCGAGGTTTCCCGACCAGGCGAGCGGGGGCCGCAAGCGGCCGGTTGAGGAGGCTCCCCGGGACAGGGAAGGGGACGCCCCCGGAAACTCCCGTCCGCACCCCGGCCGACCGGTGGTCAGACCGTTCAAGGCCCGTTGGCCGCTCCCTTACCAAATGCGCTACGTATCGGGCACTTATTACCAGAACTCTTATCAATCCAAGGAGGAGAGAGCAATGACCCAACAACAGGCATCGAGCAGCAGAGGGTGGATCGTCGCCCTGGCAGGTACCGGCATCAATCTGGCGCTGGGCATTTTGTACACCTGGAGTATCTTCAAAGGCGCCATCTCCGACTCCATCAAGGCCGGCGGACCCTTCAACTGGGATCCCGCTTCGATCAACGACCCTTACGCCGTGGCCTGCCTGGTCTTCTCCGCCGCCATGATCATCGCCGGCAAGGTCCAGGACAAGTTCGGCCCGCGGGTCACCTGCATCATCGGCGGCCTGCTGGTCGGCGCCGGTTTCGTCTGGGTCTCCCAGACCACCGCCTACTGGTCGTGGATCATGGGCTTCGGCGTGCTGGCCGGCATGGGGATCGGCTTCGGCTATTCGGCGGCCACTCCCCCGGCGCTCAAATGGTTTTCCCCCGCCAAAACCGGCCTCATCGCCGGGATCGTGGTCTCCGGCTTCGGGCTGGCCTCGGTCTACATCGCTCCGCTGGCCACCTACCTGCTCGGCGTCCACGGCCTGCAGCAGTCGATGCTTTACTTTGGGGTCGCCTTTACCATCGTGGTCTGTGCCCTGGCGATGCTGATCAGCAACCCCCCCGCTGGGTATGTGCCGGCCCCCGCGGCCAAGCAGGCTGCCAAGAAAGCCGCTCCCTCGATCGATTTCACGCCCACCCAGCTGTTCAGCCAGGCCAAGTTCTATACCCTGTGGGTCTGCTTTTTCATCGGCGCCGGCGCCGGCCTGATGGTCATCGGCAGCGCCAAGGGCCTGGCCAAGGCCAGCCTGGGCGAGATGGCCTTCCTGGTGGTGGCCATCATGTCCATCGGCAACGCCGCCGGCCGCCTGGTGGCCGGGGTGGTCTCCGATAAGCTGGGGCGGGCCAACACCCTGACCTTCATGCTGGTCTTCCAGGGGGCGTTGATGTTCGCCGCGATCCCCATGCTCAGCGGCAAAGGCAACCCGGTCCTGGTCACCCTGCTGGTCACCTTCATGGTCTTCAACTACGGCACCAACCTGGCCCTGTTCCCCGCCTTCGCCAAGGACTACTGGGGGATGAAGAACTTCGGCATGAACTACGGCATGCTGTTCAGCGCCTGGGGCATCGGCGCCTTCGTCCTGGTCCGCGTTTCGGAGATGCTCAAGGTCAAGACCGGAGGGTTCACCACGTCCTTCGCCGCCGCCGGCGTGCTGCTGCTGGTCGGCGCCATGCTCTCGCTCTCCCTGCGTACCCGCAAGGCCGAGGCTCCCGCTACGGTGCCCGTGGCCCAGGAGCTGGAGGACGAGGAACTGGCCCTGCAGAAGGCCGACTGATTCCCGTTCCGTGTTAGTTATCTTCTGGCCCCGCTTCGGCGGGGCCTTTTTTGTTTGCGTCAGCCTTTTTGCAAAAGGAGGGAGGGCGCCTGCCTGGGGTGCAACAAAGCCGCCGCGGCTGGTTGCGGCGCGGGGAAAAAAGGGCGCACCGGGTCCATGGGCACAAAAAAAGAGGCGGAATCGCTCCCGCCTCTTTTTTTGTGCTTTGTTCAGCCGGCCTTACCCCATCGGGGTGCGCCGCGGCCGGGGATTCCACAGCATCCGCAGCAGCCCGGAGCCGAAGCGCGGCAGCACCAGGTGCACCCGGGGCAGGGTGCTGGCCAGCGAGGTGAGCAGCGCCGAGGCGTAGGGGATCGACTGGACCAGCAACAGCGCTGCCCAGAGCAGCCCCTCGACGTTGTCGAGGCCGAAGAACCAGAGGCTGGCCACCGCGGTCAGCCACAGCAGCAACATGATCTGGGTCTCCTCCCAGGCCATGGCCACCCCCTGGAACACGGCGGGGCGCCCTTCGCCCTTGGGGGTGCGCAGGAAGGGTTTGCTCGAGGTCCACAGCCCGTTGAAGATGGCCCGGGCGATGGTGTGGGTCAGACCCATGCCGGCGATGGCGGCCCCGACGCTCTGCCAGAAGGTGCAGCGCACCCGGGCCCGGTAGAGCACCAGCGCGTGCATGACCTTGAAGACGAACAGCCCCAGGGTCGGCACCAGGAAGACCTGCAGGGGGATTTCGAACTCGTGGGGCAGCAGCAGCATCCCCACGGTCCAGAACACCCCGGCGAAGGTGAACAGCAGGTGCATGGCGTCGGTGAACCAGGGGAGCCAGCCGGTGGCGAAGTGGAACTTCTGCCCCAGGGTCAGGCCCGACTTGTTCCAGGGCAGCAGCGCGCGCCAGTGGCGGCGCAGGATCTGCACCGCACCGTAGGTCCAGCGGAAGCGCTGCCCCTTGTAGCCGGCGAAGCTGGTGGGAACCACGCCGTGGCCGAAGTCGTGGTTGACGTAGACCGACTCGTAGCCGGCCTCGAAAAGGCGCAGGCCGAGCTCGGCGTCCTCGCAGATGCACCATTCGCCCCAGTTGCCGACCTCGTTGAGGGCCGTGCGGCGCACCAGGGTCATGGTGCCGTGCTGGATAATGGCGTTGCGCTCGTTGCGGTGCACCATGCCGATCTGGAAAAAGCCGTTGTACTCCCAGTTGATCATGGTCTTGAACAAATCGCCCTGCCACTCGCGGTTATCCTGCGGGGCCTGCACGAAGCCGACCTCGGGGCGATCGAAGTAGGGGACCAGCTTGCTCAGCCAGTCGGGGCTGACCACGTAGTCGCTGTCGATGACGCCGACGATGGCGGCATCGGGATGGGTCTGGCTCATGCCGAAGTTCAGGGCACCGGCCTTGTAGCCGGGCCACTTGGGCAGGTGGAAGAAGCGGAAGCGCTCGCCGAGCCGCGCGCAGTATTCCTCCACCGGCCGCCAGACTTCTTCGCGGGCGGTGTTGTTGTCGATGACCAGCACCTCGAAGTCGGGGTAGTCGAGGCGGGAAAGCCCGTCGAGGGTCTGGAAGACCAACTCGGGCGGCTCGTTGTAGATGGCCAGGTGGATCGACACCTTGGGCTGGGGTCCGCCGGACTTTTCCTCGACGGGGAGGAAACGGCGCCGCCAGCGCTGCACCCAGAGGATTTCGGACATCTCCAGGCCGTTGGTCAACACCACCAGCAGCAGGGCGGCCTGGGCCGGCAGCAGCACGCCCCAGACGGTCAGCCCGGCGGGGGTCATGGCGGTGGTGATGGGCAAAAACGCGGTCCAGGCGAACATCGAAGCGGCCACCTGGATCAGCACGGCGAAAAACAGCTGGCCGCGCCGCTTGAGGTTGTCCCAATTGCGCAGGAACAGCACCATCGGGCACAGGGCAAGCAGGGTGGCGACGGCGAACTGCCAGGGCCACAACGGCTGCTCGACCACCTCGCCGATCAGCGGGTACTTGGGTTGGCGGTCGGCGTCGAACATCCCCCAGTGGGCCCCGGCCCGGCCTTCAAGGGCCTTTTTCCAGGGCTGGTCGATGGCCTCCATGAGGAAGTAGTCGTAATTCTTCTCCGCCGCCAGGTTGAGGAATTCGCGCACGAAACGGGCCTGGTTCACCACCGAGGGTTCGGACTTCTCCCAGCGCGGCCCGGCGCTCGGCCAGCCGACCTCGCCGATGATCACCGGCTTGCCGGGGAAGGCCCGCGCCACCTGGTCGTAGCAGTCCTGGGTCCAGGCGATGGCCTTGTCCGCGGGCACCCCTTCCCAGTAGGGGAGGATGTGGATGGCGATGAAGTCGACCAGGCCGGCCAGCTCGGGGTGCTTGAGCCAGACGTGCCAGGGCTCGGCGGTCCCCACCGGGACCTTGGTCGCCGCACGGACCTCGGCGATGTACTCGCCCAGTTCGGCCACGCTGAGATCCCCGCGCAGGATGACCTCGTTGCCCACCATGGCCCGCTCGACGCTGTGATAGCTGTTGGTGTTGACGATCAGCTGCTCGATCTCCATCCGGTTTTTGTCCAGATCCCTGTCGAGCCAGGCCCCGGCGGTCACCTTGAGGCCGTGGGCCTGGGCGACGGCGGGGATATGCTCCTGGCCTTCGGCCGAGGAGTAGGAGCGCACCCGGTTCGCTTTGGTGGCGAGCAGGGTCAGGTCGCGGTCGATATCCGCAACGCTCGGGTATTTCTTTTCAAAGGGGTCCTGGTCCTTGCCGAAGGGGCTGAAGGAGAATCCGCGGATCTCCCCGCGCCAGTCGCGCGCCTCCTTGGGTTGGTTGGCGTAGGCCCAGATACCCAGGTTGGCCAGAACCACGAGCAGGACGATAAATATTCCGGTTTTTCTCATACTCTGTAGTTTTCCTTTAAAGACAGAGGTGGTGTCCGATTTTTGCCCATAAACGACAAATGCCCCTCCTCGGACGGGAAGGGCATGAACATTAGAAATGTCAGTTATTTAAAAATCTTGGCCCGAAGGGCCCGTGGGCATGGCCGCTGCAACCTGTCTTGGAGAGGGCTGAAAAACGATTCTCCCGCCTGGGCAGAAGGCGTATACCCCTTCAGCCCACTATCGATCGAGCAATCATATACTCCCACTCCAGGGAATTGTCAATAGGGCAAAATAAAGGGGCCTTCCACCTGGGTTTGCGGGCCCTGCCCGGGTCGCCGGGAGCGACAAAACCGATTCAGCATCCGGCCGCGGGAATCCAGAGACGACTGCTCCAGTCGAAATGTTCCCGGGGGCGAAAACGGTCCTTGTAGGCCATCCGCCCGCAGCCCGGGACGTAATAGCCCAGGTAGTAGTAATCCAGGCCCTGGCTGCGGGCATGGGCGATCTCCTGCAGGGCGCTGAAGGTCCCCAGGTTCAGGTGGGCGTAGCGCGGGTCGAAGCAGAAGTAGACGCTGCTCAGGCAGTCGGCCCCCCGGTCGAGAAAACCGATGCCGATCATCTTGCCGTCGAGGTGAATCTCGCTCTGCAGGCAGGGGCAGGAAGGGAGGTAGAAATTGTAGAGAAAGTCATCGAGGGCGACTTCGTCGCCGAAGCGCTCCCGGGAGTGGTCGCGGTAGATTTCGAAGGCCCGCGGATCGTAGCTCAAGGGGCCGAAGCTGATCTGCAGCGCGCGACCCGCGGCCAGCACGCGGCGCTGGCTGCGCGAAGGGACGAAGTCCGCCACCGGCACCCGCAGGGGGATGCACTGGAAGCAGCCCTCGCAGCGGACCCGAAAATAGTAGAGCCCGAACTTGCGCCACCCCTCGGCCAGCAGCCGCCCCAGTTCCTCGGCGCTCAGCCCGGCGCCGAGGAAATATTCGTAACGCTTTTGCCTCCCGGGCAGATAGGGGCAGGGGGAGGGCTCGTCGAGCTGGGTTGTCTGCAGCAGTTTCATGGCCGGCTTCCTCACCCTGCCCGGCAACGGGGCGGCAGGTCGGCAGGAGCATGCCACAGCGGCCCCGGCCGGGTCAATGAGTATACCGCGAACCGGGGAACGAAACCGGTTCCGCCAAGATTTCCCGGCGTTGCAAGCCACGTTGAATTCAGGCACACTATCGGATATGTCCGCCGCCCGAGGCGGCCCTCGCCCTCAACCGTGAAACGGAGCACCCCGCATGGCCTGGATATCCGAACCCGAAGCCTGGGTGGCGCTGGCCACCCTCACTGCCCTGGAGATCGTCCTGGGCATCGACAACATCATCTTCATCTCCATCCTGGTCGGAAGGCTTCCCGAACACCAGCGGCAGAGGGCCCGCACCATCGGCCTGGGCATGGCCATGCTGATGCGCATCGCCCTGCTGTTGTCGCTGGCCTGGGTGATGACCTTGACCCGCCCCCTGTTCAGCGTTCTCGGCCAGGAGATTTCGGGGCGCGACCTGATCCTGCTCGGCGGCGGCCTGTTTCTGCTGGTCAAGAGCACCTTCGAGATCCACAACAGCCTCGAGGGTGAGGAGCACAGGGCCGCCGCGGCGACCGCGGGCTTCGCCGGGGTGCTGCTGCAGATCGCGGTGCTCGACATCATCTTCTCCCTCGACTCGGTCATCACCGCGGTGGGGATGGCCAAGCACCTGCCGGTGATGATCATCGCCATCGTCATCGCCGTCGGGGTGATGATGCTGGCTGCCGGCGCCATCGGCGACTTCGTCGATCGCCACCCGACCATCAAGATGCTGGCGCTCAGCTTTCTGATCCTGGTCGGGGTCGCCCTGGTGGCCGAGGGGCTCGACTTCCACATCCCCAAAGGGTACATCTACTTCGCCATGGCCTTCTCGGTCTGCGTGGAGATGCTTAACCTCAAGATGCGCAAGGCCCGCCCCGAACCGGTGCACCTGCGCAAGCCCATCCCGGAGGTTCCGGGCACCGGGGACAAGCAGGCAGGCTAACCCATGCCGCATAGCCAGGCCCGGCAAATAGCGCTGGACGAGGGCCGCCTGCTCGGCTGGAGCGAGTTTGGCGACCCGGCCGGCCGGCCGCTGCTGTACTGCCACGGCCTGCCGGGTTCGCGCCTCGAGGCGGGGCTCACCGATGCGGCGGCGAGGCGCCTGGGAATCCGCGTCATCGCGGCGGATCGCCCGGGCTACGGGCTCTCGGACGATTGGCCCGGCCGCACGCTGGGCGACTGGCCCGCCGACCTGCTGCAGCTGGCCGATGCCCTGGGCCTGGGGCGCTTCGCCCTGCTCGGGGTCTCCGGCGGAGTGCCCTATGCCGCCGCCTTTGCGGCGCTTTTCCCCGAGCGGCTGAGCGCCGTCGGCCTGGTCGCCGGGGTCGCTCCGCCGCTGGCGGTGGAGGGGTTTGCCGCCATGCGCCTGCCTGCCAGGCTCGCCTTTTTGCTCGCCCGCCGCTCGCCCGCCCTGCTGCGTCTTCTCTACGGGCGGCTGGCCGGCGGCAGCGCGCGCCGCTTCCCCGGCACGGCCCTGGCCCTGCTGACCGTGGCGGCACCCGCCGCCGACCGCCGCGCCCTGCGTCGCCCGGAGGTGGGAGGGATCCTGCATGCCTCCATCGCCGAAGCCTTCCGCCACGGGCCGGCCGGCGCCCTTCGCGACCTCGAGCTGTTGGCCCGGCCCTGGGCTGTGCCCCTGGCGGGCATCCGCCTGCCGGTGCAGCTGTGGCACGGCGAGGCCGACGCCACCGTCCCGGTCGCCATGGGGCGCTGGCTCGCCCGGGAGATCCCCGGCTGCCGCGCACGCTTCCTGCCTGACGAGGGGCACTTTTCCCTACCGGTGAACCACATGGACGAGATCCTGGGGAGACTGGTAGCCGCGGCATAGCCAAACGCCCCCTTCCTGCCTCCCCCAGCGGGGGGCGGCAGGAAGGGGGCTTAAACGGGTAGACAATATGAGCCGAAAATTTTTTCTCCTTCTCCTCCTCCTGCTCCTGTCCGTCCCCGCCGCCATGGCCGCGGCGCCGGTCTACGGCTACCGCATCGTCAACAGCTACCCCCACGACCCCGGCGCCTTCACCCAGGGGCTGGTCTACCTCGAGGGCGTTCTCTACGAGGGGACCGGGCTGCAGGGCTCCTCGTCCCTGCGCCGGGTCGACCTGGAGTCCGGTCGGGTCGAGCAGCTCCAGCGCCTGGCCGGGACCCTGTTCGGCGAGGGGATCGCCGCCTGGGGGGACAAGCTGATCCAGCTCACCTACCGCAACCGCCTGCTGCTGGTATACGACCGCGCCTCCTTCCGGTTGCTCGCCACCCACCCCTACCCCCGCGAGGGGTGGGGGATCACCCACGACGGGCAGCGGCTGATCGTCAGCGACGGCACCAGCGTGCTGCGTTTTCTCGATCCGCAGACCTTTGCCGAAAGCGGCCGGGTCGCCATTCATGACCGGGGCAGACCTGTCGAGCGGCTCAACGAACTGGAGTTCGTCGAAGGCGAAATCTTCGCCAACGTCTGGCAGACCGACCGCATCGCGCGCATCGATCCGCAGACCGGGGAGGTGACCGGCTGGATCGACCTGGCCGGTCTGCTGCCCCCCGCCCTGCGCAGAGGGAACACGGACGTGCTCAACGGCATCGCCTACGATGCGAAGGGCAGGCGGCTGTTCGTGACCGGCAAGCTGTGGCCGGCCCTGTTCGAGATCGAACTGCTGCCCCGGCCCTGAACCCCACAGCGGGCCCACCCTTTCCCACGAAACGGATCGTTTAAACCATTTCTTGCATTTTTTATAATATTGCTATACTAATTATCTGTATTTTATTTTTGTACAGAGCAGGACCAGACGACGGGGGGGCCCATGGAAAAAGTTCGTCCCTACGGTTTTGGCAGGACTCTGGAAATCACCTTCGAAAGGGCCGTGGAGCGGGTGACTGCCGCTTTGCGGGAGCAGGGATTTTCGATCTTCACCGAGATCGACGTGCGCTCGGCCTTTCGCGAGAAACTCGATCTCGACTTCCGCCGCTACACCATCCTCGGCACCTGCATTCCGCAGGTCGCGCTCAAGGCCCTGACCCTCGAACCATCCCTGGGCCTGCTGCTCCCCTGCAACGTCATCGTCTACGAAGAGGACCACAATCACACCACGGTCATGGCCCTGGAACCAGCGGCCACCCTCGGCAGAGACGCCGACCCGGCCCTGCAGAACCTGCTCGGCCAGGTCCGCGATCGCTTCGCCGCAGCCCTTGGCAGGGTTTAGGGACTCGTGACTCGTGACTCGTGGGGCGTGGGGCGTGGGGCGTGAGGCGTGAGGCGTGAGGCGTGAGGCGTGAGGCGTGAGGCGTGAGGCGTGAGGCGTGAGGCGTGAGGCGTGAGGCGTGAGGCGTGAGGCGTAAGGCGTGAGAGTTGGCGCGTTGCTGGCCGTCCCGGGGCCCTGACTAGCCTTGCCAGCCGCCGCCGGGCTGCTAAGCTTTAGCCGTAATCCCGCGCGATTTTCCCTGCTTTTCCCAGCCGACCCGAGGACCAGGCCCCATGGACGATTATGAAAAGCTCGGAGCCTTCTACCTGGGCAAGACCTTCGACCTGCAGCAGGAGCGCCTGACCGACGAACTGGTGCTCTACGACTCGCGGGATCTCACCACCCACGCGGTGATCATCGGCATGACCGGCAGCGGCAAGACCGGCCTCGGCATCGGGTTGCTCGAAGAGGCCGCCATCGACCATATCCCGGTCATCGCCATCGACCCCAAGGGGGACCTGGGCAACCTTTTGCTCAGCTTCCCCGAGCTTAAGCCCGAGGACTTCAAACCCTGGGTCGATCCGCGCGAAGCGGCGGAAAAAGGGGTGGATGTCGCCGAATACGCCCGCCGCCAGGCCGAACTCTGGCGCAAGGGACTGGCCGACTGGGGCCAGGGCCCGGAGCGCATCCGCAAACTGCGCGACTCGGCCGAGCTGGTCATCTACACCCCCGGCAGTTCGGCGGGCCTGCCGGTTTCGGTGCTGCGCAGCTTCAATGCGCCGCCGCCCGCCATCCAGGACGATCCGGACCTGCTGCGCGAGCGCATCCAGTCCACCGCCACCGGCATCCTCGCCCTGATGGGGGTCAGCGCCGACCCGATCACCAGCCGCGAGCACATCCTGATCGCCAACCTGCTCGAGCATTTCTGGCGCGCGGGGCTGAGCCTCGACGTCGCCGGCCTGATCGGCGCCATCCAGGATCCGCCGCTTCAGCAGATCGGGGTCATGGGCCTCGATGCCTTCTACCCGGCCAAGGAGCGCTTCGCGCTGGCCATGAAGCTCAACAACCTGCTCGCCTCGCCGGGCTTCGGCGCCTGGATGGAAGGGGCCCCGCTGAGTGCGGCGGATCTGCTCTACACCGCCACCGGCAAGCCCCGGGTGTCGATCCTCTCCATCGCCCATCTGGCCGAGAGCGAGCGGATGTTCTTCGTCTGCATGCTGCTCAACGAGGTGCTGGGCTGGATGCGCAGCCAGCCGGGTACCGGCAGCCTGCGGGCGATCCTCTACATGGACGAGATCTTCGGCTACCTGCCGCCCTCGGCCAACCCGCCGTCGAAAAAGCTCTTCCTGACCCTGCTCAAGCAGGCCCGGGCCTTCGGCCTGGGGCTGGTGCTGGCCACCCAGAACCCCGTCGATCTCGACTACAAGGCGCTCTCCAACACCGGCACCTGGTTCATCGGCCGGCTGCAGACCGAGCGGGACAAGGCCCGGCTGATGGAGGGGCTGGAAGGGGCCGCAGGTGCCGGCAGCTTCGATCGCCAGCGCATGGAGCAGATCCTCGCCGGGCTGGGCAAGCGTCGTTTTCTGCTGCACAACGTCCACGAGGACCAGCCGGTGGTGTTCGGCACCCGCTGGGCCCTCAGCTACCTGCCGGGGCCCCTGACCCGCGACCAGATCCGCACCCTGATGGCCGGCCGCCAGCCCGAAGCGGCCGCCGCGGAGGCTGCACCCACACCCCCGCCCGCCCGCCCGGTGGAAACGGGACCGCCCCTGCTCCCCGCCGGGGTGACCCAGTATTACCTCCCCCTGCGCCGCGGCGCAGGAGCGGGCGCCGAGGTGGTGTACCACCCCCGGGTGGTCGGGGCCGCCGACGTGCATTACCTCAGCAGCCGCCCCCCGCTGGATGCCACCCGCCGCTATCTGCTGGCCTGCGAGCCGAGCGACAGCCCGCTGCCGGTGGAGTGGCAATACGCCGAGCAGCTGGAACTCGACCCCGCCGACCTGGCCGGCGAACCGGCTTCCGGCGCCAGCTTCGCCCCCTGTCCGGCGCCGGTACACGAGGCGAAGAATTTCAAGGAGTGGGAGAGGCTGTTCACCCGCTGGATCCGCAGCGGCTGCGAACTGGTCCTCTGGCAGAGCCCTGGCTTCAAGACCGTTTCGGCGGTCGGCGAGAGTGAACGGGATTTCCGCATCCGCGTGCAGCAGCAGGCCAACGAGCAGCGCGACGAGGCGGTGGCGAAGCTGCGCGAAAAGTACGCCGAACGCACCGCCGCCCTGGAGGAGCGCCTGCGCAAGGCCGAGCAGGCGCTGTCGCGGGAGCAGGACCAGGCCCGCCGCAGCAAGCTCGACACGGCCATCTCCTTCGGCACCGCCCTGCTCGGGGCGTTTCTGGGCCGCAAGCGCGGGGGCGCCGGCACCGCCTCGCGGGTGGGCACCGCCATGCGCGGGGCCGGGCGCATCGGCAAGGAGGCGGCTGACGTCGAACGGGCCGAGGAGAACGTGGAGGCCCTGCAGCACCAGCTCGAGGAGCTGGCGGCCGAGTTCGAGCGCGAGGTCGCCACCCTCAACAGCGGGTTCGACGCCCAGGCCGAACAGCTGACCGAATTCCGCCTGCGGCCGAAAACCGCCGACATTCACGTGCATTTCGTCGGCCTGGCCTGGGCGCCCTACCTGCGCGGTCCCGACGGGCGGCTGAACCCGGCCTGGCTCTAGATCCCATCCTACACTTCCGGTCCTCCGGGGCGCAGGCGCTGCGGTCCCTCGCCGTTGCCCGATGGTTTCCTGTGCCCGAGTTGATGAACGCCAGGTGCGGCAGGTGCTGTGACCGTGGGTGGGGATTGCCCTGCTGCCGGCGGGGGCCCTGAACGGGGTCCGGGGTTCAAGGTTGGCCGAACTTTTGCAAATCCGGACTGGCTGAGCCCCGAACTGTCAAAATCACCTGCCCGCGGTCACCATGAAAGAGCCTCGCCACATTTCCGACGGACACGTTTACGCCAGCGGCCAGGACCTGAAACTGCTGCAGCTGTTCACCTACTCGGCCCTGGTCTCCATGCTCCTGATTCTGCTGCTGATCGGCAGCGGGATCTACCTGGTCTTCAGCCGCCACATCGTCCGCAGCGCCGAGGACGACGCCGTCAAAATCGGCCAGGCCCTGGTGCAGGAGCACCTGGGCGCGTTCATTCACGGCGAAGGGGCGGCGCCGCTCCCCCTGGAGATCCCCGAGCGGGGCCTGGCCGAATTCGATCGGAAGATCCGCCACAGCCTCGTCCTGTACAACATCCCCAAGATCAAGATCTATGCACCCGACCAGCGCATCCTCTACAGCACCGACGGCTCGATCATCGGCCAGGCCGACCTGGAAAACAGCCATCTGAAGGAGGCGCTGGGCGGCCAGGTGAGTTCCCGGCTGGAAAAGGGCGAGGAGCTCTGGGACCTCAACCTGGAGCAGCGGATCGCCGGCGACATGGTGGAAACCTATCTGCCGGTCCTCGACGCGCTCGGCCGCAGCATCGGGGTGTTCGAGATCTACCTGGATGTTTCCGCCTACCGGGCCGAAATGAAGCGGGTGGTGGCCTCGGCCATCGTGATCGTCGCCCTGACCCTGGGGGTGGTGTTCGGCGTGCTGCTGCTATTGATGCGGCGCGCCACGCGCCTGGTATACTCCCAATCGCAGCAACTCAAGGTGCTCAGCGGCCTGTTGCCGATCTGTTCGGCCTGCAAAAAGATTCGCAACGGCGCCGGGGACTGGGAGATTCTGGAAAAATACATCACCGAGCGTTCCGAATCGGCCTTTACCCACAGCCTCTGCCCCGACTGCCTGAAACAGTACTGGCCGGACTGAGCCCGCGGCAGCGTGGGCCCGCAAAGCCCCCTGCCCAGTGGCGGGGCGCATGTTGGCGAACTTGCGGACTGCGCAGATCCGCAGCGGCAATTCGGGGTTTAACCCCTTTATTTACCCAGGGCCAGAGGCGATAATGAGCGCAGCTGGCCGGAACAGAGACCTCACGCTATGAAACTGAAGCGCTCCAGCGGCATACTGCTGCATCCCACCTCGCTCCCGGGGCCTTTCGGCATAGGCTCGCTGGGCATTGAAGCCTACCGGTTCATCGACCTGCTGAGCGGGGCCGGGCAGTCGGTCTGGCAGATTCTCCCCCTGGGGCCCACCGGGTATGGAGACTCGCCCTACAGCTGCTTCTCCGCTTTTGCCGGCAACCCGCTGCTGATCTGCCTGGAGCGGCTGGTGGAAGAGGGGGAGCTCGAAGCGGAGGACCTGGCCGGGGTGGCGATGCCCGAGGGGGAATGCAACTTCGGTTTTGCCCACGGCTTCAAGGGGCGGTTGCTGCACAAGGCGGCGCAGAGGTTTTTTCGCGAGGCGGGCGCGGAGCGCCGCGAGGCCTTCGACCGCTTCTGCTGCGAGCAGGGGTACTGGGTGCAGGATTACGCCCTGTTCCAGGCCCTGCGCAAACATTTCGAGGATGCCCCGTGGTACCGCTGGCCGGAGCCGATCCGCCGGCGCGAACCGGAAGCCCTGCGCTCCTGGGGGGAGAAACTGGCCGAACCGATCCGCTGCCATCAGTATGCCCAGTTCATATTCTTCGAGCAGTGGTTCGCCCTGAAGGCCTTCGCCAACCGGCGGGGGGTGAAGATCCTGGGGGACATCCCCATTTTCGTCGCCCTCGACTCGGCGGACGTCTGGGCCAACCCGACGCTCTTCCATCTCGACGAGACGGGTCAGCCGACCCTGGTGGCGGGGGTTCCCCCGGACTATTTCAGTGCCACCGGCCAGCGCTGGGGCAACCCCCTGTACCGCTGGGAAGCGATGGCCGCGCAAGACTGGTCGTGGTGGCTGGCGCGCTTCCGCTGGAACCTGGCCCAGGCCGACATGGTCCGGGTGGACCATTTCCGGGGGTTCGAGGCCTGCTGGGCGATTCCCGCCGCGGAGCAGACCGCCGTGCGCGGGAGCTGGATGCCGGCCCCGGGGGCGGAGCTGTTTACCGCGCTGGCCGCCGCGCTGGGCGATGCCCCCATCGTCGCGGAGGACCTGGGGGTGATCACCCCCGAGGTGGAGGCCCTGCGCGAGCGCTTCGCTTTGCCGGGGATGAAGATTCTGCAGTTCGCCTTCGGCTCCGGTGCGGGCAACCCCTACCTGCCGCACAACCTGCCGCGGCATTGCGTGGTCTATACCGGCACCCACGACAACAACACCACGGCAGGCTGGTGGCAGGGGCTCAGCCGGGCGGAGCGGGAAGGGGTGCGCGGCTACCTCGGCAGCGATTGTCGGGACATCGCCCACGAGCTGATGCGGCTGGCCATGGCCAGCGTCGCCGACCTGTGCATCTTTCCCCTGCAGGACGTGCTCGGGCTCGAGGAGCAGGCGCGGATGAACACCCCCGGCAAGTCGCGGGGCAACTGGGGATGGCGGCTGCTGCCCGGCGCCTTCACCGGGGAACGGCAGAAGGGCCTGCGGGCCCTGGCCGAGGTATACGGCCGCTGGTCGTCACCACATCTCTCCCGGGAGCAAAACCACTTGTAACCTCGCTGTAAGATATGGTAATTTGGCAAATTGAGTATTTCGAACAGGCAACGCAACCGTCCATCAGAAGGTCCCATTAAACCAATCCGGAGGATCGCTGTGAAAAAACGTTTTTCTCTCATGTTGGCCGGCATGGCCGCCCTGGCCCTTGCTGCAGGCTGCAAAGACGAAGCTCCCAAGACCGCCCCGGCTCCCGAACCGGCCGCCCAGCAGCAGCCCGCCGCCCAGCCCGCGGCTTCGCCCGGCAAGAGCGGCAAGGTCGTCGAAACCATGAACTCGGGCGGCTACACCTATGTCAAGGTTGACACCGGCTCCGAGCAGTTCTGGGCCGCGGCCCCCGAATTCGTCGTGCAGGTGGGCGATCCGGTGGCGGTGCCCGAAGGCATGCCGATGGTCGACTACCACAGCAAGACCCTGGACCGCACCTTCGACATGGTCTACTTCGTCCCGGCCGTCATGGTCGGCGGCGCCGCGCCCGCCGCAGCCGCGCCCGCAGGCATGGGCAGCGACATGCAGATGCCCGAAGGCCACCCGCCGATCAACGGCAGCGCCGGCGGCCAGGCCCAGGTCGACCTCTCCGGCATCGCCAAGGCCGAAGGCGGCCAGACCGTGGCGGAGGTTTTCGCCGGCAAGGGCGATCTCTCGGGCAAGGAAATCACCCTGCGCGGCAAGGTCGTCAAGTTCAGCCCCGAGATCATGGGCAAGAACTGGATCCACATCCAGGACGGCACCGGGGGCGAGGGGACCAACGACCTGACCGTTACCACCAGCGCTGTGGCCAAGGTAGGCGACACCGTCCTGGTGACCGGCAAGCTGACCACCGACAAGGACTTCGGCTACGGCTACAAGTACGACATCATCCTCGAAGACGCCCAGGTGAACATCGAGTAATCCTCGCTAAAGCCTGAAAAACACGAAAGCCCCCGCGCCGCAAGGCGAGGGGGCTTTTTTTTTTTTGCGCAACGTGCGGCTGACGGGCAAGGGCTGAAAACCCTAAAGGCAATTGGCCGCGGATCAATTCTGATCAAATCGGATAAGACTGAAAAAAAATCGGCCGCCTCGGATCCGACGGATCGGTCAGATCAGTCCGATCCGTCGGATCTGACGCGGCCGCCAAAGCTTGCTCAACCCAAGGCCTATTCAACCCCCTCCCGCCGGAAATACTCGAAGATCGCCTCGGCCACCCCCCCGGGCAGCCCCGGCATCGCCTGCAATTCCTCCAGGGGCGCCTCCCGCACCTTCTTCAGGCTGCCGAAGTGCCGGAGCAGGGCTTTGCGCCTGGTCGGCCCGACCCCGGGCACCTCTTCGAGGGCCGAGTGCAGGGTCGCCTTGCCGCGCAGCTTGCGATGGTGGGTGATGGCGAAGCGGTGGGCCTCGTCGCGCAGCCGCTCGAGCATGAACAGGGCCGGCGAACCCTGGCGCAGCAGCACCGGGTTTTTGCGCCCGGGAAGGAAAAACCGCTCTTCGCTGCGTTCGACGGCCTTGCCGCGCACGTTGGCCAGCACCCGGCTCTTGGCGATGCCGGCCACGTCGAGTCGCCCGGCAAGCCCCAGCTCCTCGAGCACCGCGACCACGGCGCCGAGCTGCCCCTTGCCGCCGTCGATGAGGATGAGGTCGGGCAGCAGCCCCTCCTCGAGCCCCCGTTTCAGGCGCCTGCCGAGCACTTCGCCCAGCGAGGCGAAGTCGTCGGCGCCGGTCACGGTGCGGATGCGGAAATGCCGGTACTCGGCCTTATCGGGCTCGCCGTCGCTGAACACCACCATGCTGCCGACGCTCAGGCTCCCCTGCACGTTGGAGATGTCGAAGCATTCCATGCGCCGCGGCAGCCGGGCCAGGTGCAGGCGCTGGCGGATCTCCTCCAGCACGCCCTCGCGGGCCTCGCGGCGGCTGCCCCGCTCGCGGTAGGCCTCCCGGGCGTTGCTGGCGGCCATCTCCACCAGGGCGAGCTTTTCCCCCCGCAGCGGGGCGAGCACCGCGACCTTTTTCCCCTTGCGCTCGCCCAGCCAGTCGCCCAGCGTCTCGGCATCCGGGGGGAGAAAGGGGAGCAGCACCTGCTCCGGGATGAAGATATCCCGTCCATAGAACTGTTGCAGAAATCCCGAGAGCAGCTCCCCTTCGTCGAGGCGCCAGTCCACCGGGTAGCTGCGGCGGCCGATGAGTTTGCCCTGGCGCACGAACAGCACGGCGATCTCCACCTCGCCCCCCTCGCGGTGCAGGCCGACCACGTCCTGGTCGCCGCCGGCGGCGGCCACCACCTTCTGCCGCTCCACGGTCTGTTCGATGGCTCGGATCTGGTCGCGCAGCCGGGCCGCCTCCTCGTAGCGCATCTGCGCGGCGGCGTCCTGCATGCGCTGGTGCAGCTGGCCGAGCACCTCGCTTTCGCGCCCCGAGAGCAGTGCCACCACCCCTTTGACCAGTTCCCGGTAGCGCTCGCTGCTGATTTTGCCGTGACAGGGCGCGCTGCATTGGCCGATCTGGAAGAACAGGCAGGGGCGCCCGCGCCGCCTGCAGGTTTCCATGGGGTAATGGCGCAGGGGAAAGATGCGGTAGATTTCCTTGAGGGTTTCCCGCACTGCGCCGGCTGAGGAGAAGGGACCGAAATACAGGGCGCCGTCGCGGCGCACCCGGCGCACCACCTGCAGGGCCGGAAACTCCTCGCGGGGGTCGAGCCGCACCGACACGTAGGTCTTGTCGTCGCGCAGGTTGATGTTGTAGCGGGGGCGGTACTTCTTGATCAGGGTGTTCTCGAGGATCAGCGCCTCTTTCTCGGTGTCGGTGACGATAGTCTCGACCCCTTGCACCCGGTTCATCAGAAAGCGGATCTGCGAGCGGCCGTCCCCGGCGGCGGAGAAGTAGCTGCGCAGCCGACTGCGCAGGTTCTTGGCCTTGCCCACGTAGAGGACCGCCTGGTCCGCACCCCGCATCAGGTACACCCCGGGTGCGGTGGGAAATTTTTTCAGATCGACATCCTGCAAAGGCTCGGCTCCGCGGGGGGATCGTTCAGCAAAAAAGCCAGGGTCACCCCTGGCTTCGCGCATTGCACCGGCTTGCCGGAATTACCCGACCAGGGCCAGGTGATCGGCCTCGATTTCGATGAAGGCCTCGAGAACCTGACGCACCCGCTCCTCGGTGGCCTCGTCGAGAAACCGCCGGTAGAGATGCAGGGCCCGCTCCTTGCGCTTGTGGCACTCGGCCAGGTTTTCCTTGTGCGACGGGGAGCAGGCGCCGGTCTCGTAGAGCTCCTCCGGGCGCGCGGCGCCGAGGATGCGGCAGGTGATCTCGGCGTGCACCGCGGCGATCCGGGCCAGCGCGGAAAACAGGGCCTTGCCCTGCGGGGTGTCGGCGACCTTGGAGGCGCCGCGGTAGAAGGCGCTGTTGCCGGTTTGCAGCTCCAGGGCCCGCAGCAGGTTTTCCCGGCTCTTTTTCGCCAGCTCGCCGGTGCCCAGCGGGACGAACTCGGCCGCTTCGGTGGTGTGTTTCTGGTGAGCACCGCAAAACGGGCAGTGGGTCGGCTTTTCCGACTCCATAGAGGCATCGCCGCAGATGCGGCAACGATACACATTCATCAGGGGGGACTCCTTGTCAGGTGGCCCGCGGGGGCGAACGGTCCTGCCCGGCCTCGCGGGCCACCCTGCGTCCATCCGGAAAAGGGTTTTGGACGCAGGGCATAATGAGAATAGCAAGGGGGAAAATTCCTGTCAACATGGCCGACAGGCCGCAGAAATTCCTTGTTGTTGGCGGGCATTGGGATATAATCCTAGCGGTCCCTCCTGTCCCCGCCGCTCCGGGGGGTACGGTGCCAGGGGGAGAGAAACTTTGAACCTTCGAGGAGTGCGAAGTGAGATATCTGGCAATCCTGCTGGCAGTCATTCTGGCCCTTCCCGCGGCCGCGGCAGCGGAGTCGGGGGGCGCGGCGCTGGAGGCCGTATCGCAGACCTACGCGGCGACCCAGCCGGGGCTGAACACCTTCCAGGTCACGGTGCAGACCAGTAAATTCGGCCGGATGCTCGAACAGATGACCGCGTCCATGCCGGCCAACCTTCCCCGGCCGGCGCAGCCGGTGCTGAAAAAATACGTCTCCCGCGAGTTGGGGGCGTCGCTCATCCGCGCCGAGGGGCAGAACGTCTTTCCCTACATGCAGGAGATGGTGGGGCGGCTCTCGGCTGAGCTGGCCGTCGACCTGCGCACCCTGTTCCTGCCCCTGCAGGAAGCCGAAAAGCGCCGCCAGGCCCTCGGGCGGGCCAAGGTCGTATCCTCGGAAACCCGGCTCGGCGACAGCCGCACGCTGACGGTGGACATCCGTTTCGAGGCGCCTGCCGACCTCCATGGCGCCTTTTACGGCGCCGGGCTCGACCTGCCCCAGCAGGGGGTCGCCGGCCTGGTCTTCGACCTGGATCCGGACAGCAGGATCCTCAAGCGGCTGGAGATCACCCTGGCGGACGGCCAACTGCAGGTGGTGGAGCTGCGCCATCGCCTGATGGAGGGGGGGCAGGTGCCCAGGGAGGTGCATGTCACCACCCCCGACGGCCGCATCGACGACCACCTGACCACCACTTTTGCCGAGGTCAAGGGGTTCTGGCTGCCGGTGCAGCAGGTGCGCACCATCGTCCGACCGGGCCGAAACGAGACCATCACCGTCAGCTTCTCCGACTACAAGCTCAATGCGCCGCTGCCGGCGGAGGTTCTCCAGCAGATGCAGGTGCGCTGAGCCGCTGCCGGTTCCGGCGCTTCGCCCGGGAGCGGCGGCGCGCGCCCTGAGAATCTCCGATCCCAGGAAGTAACCGGCTGGTTTTGCTGATTTTTTCTTTCCGGGCTGCTATAAATGTCCGCTCCGTTTTTCTTTCAGGCCGCCGTCCAGGAGCCGAGCTGTGAACCCGATCTGGAGCAACATCTTCCGCAAAAAACCTGACGAGGATTCGCTGGCCTTTTTTCTCGGGACCGTTCCGGTTTTCGCCGAGCTCGGCAAACGCGAACTGGTCTTTCTCGAGTCCCTGGTGCACATCCGCCGCTACGCCCCCAAGGAGGTCGTCTTCGAGGAGGGGGACCCCGGATCGGGCATGTACGTCATCCGCAGCGGCCGGGTCGGCATCTATGCCCGCGGCCCCCAGGGGACGGAGGATGAGCTGGCCGTCCTCGGCCCGGGGGATTTTTTCGGCGAAACCACGCTGACCGCCCCCGCCACCCGCACCGCCATCGCCCGCACCCTCGACACCACCGAACTGGTCGGGCTGTTTCGCGCCGACCTGCTGGAAACCGCGCAGAAACACCCGAACATCGCCAACGCCATCCTGCTCGGGCTCACCCGGGTGGTCAGCGAACGCCTGCAGGCCGCCGGGCAGGAAATCCACCGTCTCAAGTCCCAACTCGGCGGGCTCCCCCAGCCGGCCGCCGATAAGCCATGAAACCCGACCGGCGCACCACCGTGAAGGGCCTGACCCGCGCCCAGATCCTGGTTCTTTTCCTGGTGCTGACCGCCGCCATCGCCACCGGACTGGCCATCTTCAGTTCGGCCTCGACCATCATCTCGCTGATCCGGACGGCCACCGCCGGGCTGTTTCTGCCCGTGCTGCTCTCGCTGATCGTCACCCTGCTGCTCGATCCCATGGTGACCTTCGTCGAACGCGAGGAGATCAGCCGCACCACCAGCATCTTCATCATCTTTCTGCTGGTTGCGGTGCTGCTGGTGCTGCTGGCGACCTGGCTCAGCCCCCACTGGCAGGAGATGTGGACCTCGCTGCGCACCGATCTGCCGCGCTACATGGCGCGCTTCGTCGGTTTTCTCAAGGACGCCCAGGCCAACCTGCAGAACCGCTTCCCCTTCGTCGAAAACTACGATCTGCCCGGCAGGGCCCGCAACCTGGCCGAGCACATCCTGGCCGAGATCCTGGTCCAGACCCCCAAGTCGGCCCTGCGCCTGGGCAGCCTGATGATCCTGGTGCCGCTGTTCTCCTTTTTCTTCCTGCGCGACGGCAGCCGCACGGTGCGCAGTTGCATCGCCATGGTACCCAACCGCTACTTCGAGATGGCGCACGACCTGTACTACCACATCAGCAACCAGATGACCCACTTCATCCGCGGGCGCATCATCGAAGCGTTCATCGTCGGCCTGGTGGTGGCGCTGGGGCTCTCCTTCACCGACATCCGCTACGCCCCCATCCTCGGGCTGTTCGCCGGGGTGACCAACCTGATCCCCTATATCGGCCCGATCGTCGGGATGATCCCCGGCATCGTCATCGCAGCCGTCGACCTGGGCATCGGCGCCCAGTTCTGGTGGATCGTCATCGTCTATTTCCTCATCGCCCAGGTCATCGTCGACAACTTCATCCTGATCCCCATCCTCATCTCCCGGTTCGCCAACCTGCACCCGCTGTGGGTCATTATCGCCATCATCATGGGCGGCAAGCTCTATGGGGTGCTGGGGATGATCATCGGCGTGCCGGTCGCGAGCATCATCAAGATCGCCCTGGCCGAGGTCCGCAACTACCGGCGCGCTTTTTCCCTGCCGGACACCTCCGGGGAGCGCGAGCGCTATTCCTGAACGCCGGGGGGCGCCGGTTTCCCCCCGCTTGCGGCCGCGGAGCTTGACTTCGACCCGCCGTATACATGATAATTCCCCAATTCTCACCCCTGCCTGAACCGGAGCATGAGCAGATTCCTCTTCAGATTCGTCAACGACCTCAAGCTGCGCTGGAAAATGCTGGTGGTGGTGCTGCCCCTGGTGACCCTGCCGCTGTTCCTGGTGGCGGGGATCATCGGCTACATCGCCAACCAACAGGCCTACCGCGGCATCACACAGACCAGCAAGGACGATCTGGAGCACATGGCCCGCTTCACCACCGACCTGCTCGACGCCCACTACCAGCAGTTCCAGGTCTACAAGCAGGACAAGCAGAAAACCATCCAGGAGGAGCTGGCCACCCTGGCCAACCTCGCCTATTCGCTGGTCGAGGCCCAGCAGAGCCAGGTCCTCAGCGGCCAGGCCGATCCCGCGACGGCGAAAAGCGAAGCCCGCCGGGCCCTCAAGCGGGTCAACATCGGCGAGACCGGCTACATCTACGCCCTGACCAGCAAGGGGACGCTGGCCGTGCACCTGGCCCGCGAGGGAGAAAACATCTACGATGAAAAGGACGAGGACGGCCGCTATTTCATCCGCAGCATGTGCCGGGCGGCCCTTGCCTCGGCTCCGGGAGAGGTGCTGTATATCGTCTACCCCTGGCGCAACGAAATTCTGGGCGACCGCTTCCCCCGGCGCAAGATCGTCGCCTACCGCTACTTTCCCGCCTGGGACTGGATCATCGCGGTGGGGGGGTACCTGGATGAGACCACCGAGGACCTGGCCTTCGAGCGCCGCTCCTTCGAAGAGCTGAAGAGCAAGATCAAGAGCAAGAAGGTGGGCCGCAGCGGCTACATCTTCTGCGTCGACCGGCTCGGCACCCTCACCGTCCATCCCGACTCGGAAGGGCAGATGATCATCGACGCCACCGCCCAGGACGGCAAGCAGTTCATCCGCGAGATGACGGTGCGCAAGGACGGCTGGATCCGTTATCCCTGGAAGGCACCGGGCGAGGCCGAGCCGCGCATGAAGCTGGTGCGCTACCGCTACTTTCAGCCATGGGACTGGATCGTGGCGGTGGGCGCCTACGAGGACGAGTTCTACCACGAGGCCAACCTGATCCGCGGCCGCATCCTCGCCAGCATGATGGTGATCACCCTGCTGGTGTGGCTGCTCGCCACCGGGATGGTCTCGCTGGCCGCGAAGATCTTCACCGACCCGATCAACCACATGATCGGGGTGATCCGCCAGGTCAAGAGGGGGCGGCTGGACCACAAGATGAAGGTCGACACCCGGGACGAGCTCGGCGAGCTGGCCGCGGCCTTCAACCGCATGACCGAGATCATCCAGCACAACCGGGAGATGGAGGCGGCCCTGGCCCAGCAGGGGAAGATGGCCTCGCTGGGGATCCTCTCCTCGGGGGTGGCCCACGAGATCAACAACCCGCTGGGGGTGATCCTCGGCTACGCCGGGTACCTGGAGAAGAAGATCGACCCCGAAGACCCCAACTTCAAATACATCCACGAAATCAAGCGGGAGAGCAAGCGCTGCAAGAAGATCGTCCAGGACCTGCTCAGCTACGCCCGCACCCCCAAGCCGACCCTCGAGGAGACCGACATCAACGCCCTGCTCGGCCAGATCGTCGACTTTGCGGCCAACCACACCGACATGCACCATGTCGCGGTGGTCAAGGATTTCTGCCGCGAGCTGCCGCCGATCCTGGTCGACCCGGACCAGCTGCGCCAGGTAGCCATCAACCTGATCCTCAACGCGGGCAACGCCATGAGCGAGGGGGGGCGGCTCGAGGTGACCACCCGGCTCGACCCCGCCGGATTTGTCGACATCGTCTTTGGCGACAACGGCTCAGGGATTCCCGAAGACCTCCAGGAACGCATCTTCGAGCCCTTTTTCACCACCAAGACCCGGGGCACCGGGCTGGGGCTGGCCATCACCAAGCAGATTATCGACATGCACCATGGCCGCATCGAACTGGAAAGCACCGTCGGCAAAGGCACTTCGATCACCGTCCGGCTGCCGGTCAAACGCGAGGATTACCAATTATGAGCCCTGCCAAGCGCATTTTGCTGATCGATGACGAAGAAGGCATGTGCCGGATGATGGATGCGGTCCTGACCGACAACGGCTACCAGGTCAGGCCCTACACCCGCTCCTTCGAGGCGGTGGAGCAATACCGCCACGGCGATTACGACCTGGCCATCTCCGACATCAAGATGCCGGGGATGGACGGCATCGAGGTGCTCGACCGGCTCAAGGCCAGGTCGCCGGCCCTGCCGGTGATCATGATCACCGCCCACGCCACCGTCGACATGTCGATCCAGGCCCTGCGCAAGGGGGCTTACGACATGCTGACCAAGCCCTTCGAGCCCGAGGAGCTGCTCTACCGGGTGAAAAACGCCCTCAAGCACAGCCAGCTGCTCGAGGAGAACCGCGAGCTGCGCGAGGAGCTGGTCGGCAAGTTCCGTTTCGACAACATCATCGGCGCCGCCAGCGGCCTCAAGGCGGTGCTCGACAAGGTCGAGAAGGTGGCCATCCGCGACACCTCGGTGCTGATCACCGGCGAATCGGGCACCGGCAAGGAGCTGATCGCCCAGGCCATCCATTACAACTCGCCGCGCAAGGCCAAGCGTTTCGTCGCCATCAACTGCGGGGCGCTGCCCGAGTCGATCCTGGAGAGCGAGCTGTTCGGCTCCCGCAAGGGGGCCTTCACCGGCGCCACGGAAAACCGCCAGGGGCTGCTCGAGGCCGCCGACGGCGGCACCCTGTTTCTCGACGAGGTCGGCAACCTGCCGATGAACGTGCAGAAGACCCTGCTGCGCTTTTTGCAGGAGAAGGAGTTCCTGCGCATCGGCGAGACCAAGCCGACCAAGGTCGACGTGCGCATCCTCTCGGCCACCAACTCGGACCTGATGGCCGCGGTCAAGGAGGGGAGCTTCCGCGAGGACCTCTACTACCGGCTCAACGTGGTCAACCTGCATCTGCCGCCGCTGCGCCAGCGCCGCGAGGACATCCCCCTGCTGGCCAAGCATTTCATCCAACAGCAGAACGAGAAGTTCGGCACCGCCATCACCGGCTTTTCCCCCGAGGCCCTCGAGGCGGCCATGAACTACCCCTGGCCGGGCAACATCCGCCAACTGCGCAACCTGATCGAGGCCACCATGGCCATCGAGAGCGAGGACACCATCGGCATGCCGGTCCTCGCCCAGTTCATCGAGGTGGAGGAGGGGCAGGCGGCCGGCCGGGGAGGGGAGAACGACTACTCCAGCGCCCTGGCCCGTTTCGAGATCGACTATATCAGGTGCCTGCTGCAAAAGGCCGGGGGCAACGTGGAACAGGCGGCCCGCGAGGCCGGCATGAACATGGCCACCATCTACCGCAAACTGAAAAAATACGACATCAACAAGGACGACTTCCACTAATCCATTGCAGTTCTGCGAAAAAGCCGTCGGCGGATTTGCACGGCTGCAAAATACCCTCACATCGTCTTCCCGCTTAGCTAAGATACCGAAATTAATGGATCGATTTCCTGTCTGCGGCCATTCCTCCGGGGGAGGGCAGCCGGGCCGGGCCGGCGATTTTGCATCCGGGCAGGGCAGGGGGGCGGTTCGGACGTTTCTCGAAGCCCGCCGCCATGATCCAAGTGCTTGATATAAAAGATGATTTCTGTTTCATCCCGGCGCCGTCGGCTTTTGGCATGCCCGTTGCTCTTTTCTTGAGCATCGTTACTCCTTATCGGTACGGGAGTGGCGCAGATCGTTGAGGGACGAGCTGCGTCACTCCCCCGTGCCCCTCCCGCCGAGCCGAACGATTTCTGGATGGATTCATGGCCCAGGAAATCATTTGCCCTTTTTACGCCAAAGACGATGAGTACTGCGACGTGGGTTGCGGCTACATCTCCTCCCACGACGCGGCGATGATCATCCGCCACTGTTCCGCCAATTTCCGCGCCTGCGCCAAGTACCGCGAACTTGCCGAGCGGCTTTGCGCCGCCGAGGTCCCCGCCGACCCCAGCGGCCCGGGGATTGAGACTCTCGGGGCGATTTTGCATCCCCAAGACCTGGGCAGCTCTTCCCGCCCACCGCTGCCCGCTGCGCCCCTGGAGCAGCCGTTTATCTCCCCCTGGGGAGTGCTCGCCCTGGGCATGGCGATGCTGGTCTTCAGCCTCTTCCGGGCTGGCTACCTGGGCAGCGCGCCGGTCGCCGCCCTAGGCCTGTTCTACCTGGGGGTATGGCAGGTCGCGCTGGGCTTTATCCACTGGAAAAAGCGCCAGGCCTTCGGCGCCGCCACCCTCGGCTGCCTGGGGGTTTTCTGGCTCTCGCTGATTTCCCAGACCATCCTGCCCGAGGCGGGCCTGGGCCAGGCGCCGCAGGCCGGCACCCTGGCCGCCTACCTGGGCATGTGGGGGATGTTTTCCGCCGTGCTGCTGCTGGGAACCCTCGGCCGCAGCAGGGTTTTGCCGGCGACCTTCGCCCTGCTGGTGGTGCTGCTGTTCCTGCTCGCCGGGGCCGGCCTGGCCGGGAGCGAACTGCTGGCGCGCATCGCCTGTTTCCACGGCATCGCCGGGGGCCTGGCGGCAAGCGCCTGGGGGCTGGCCAAGACCCGCCGCAGGCTGCCGGCCCGTCACCAGGCCCGGCTCGAGCAATCCCGGCGGAGCGCCTGAGCTGCCCCGCGCCCCCCACCTCATCTCCCCCCCTCCGCCGGTAGCTTATCCGGCCGGGCCGCCCGCCACTTTCTGTTGACATCCTGGCAAACGCCGGGTAAGTTTAGAACATGGTCTCGAATCAGTTTGGAACGGGGTCCTCGCAGTTTGCATCCGGCCTCGGCCGGGAGAGTCAAACCGACGTTATTTTCCGGCTCGCCAAGGAGAACCGACATGAACGCCAAGCTGAGCCAGCACATGACCCTGCTGGGGATCTGCGCCATGATCTTCTACGGCCTGATGCTCGGCACCGGCCAACTCTCCACCGAGCTCATGCCTCAATTCATCATCTCCGCGGTCCTGTTCCTCAGTTCCGGGCGCATCATGCGCAAGGCCGCCCGGGTCATGGCCCGCGACGAGCAGGAGGCGAAAAAGAGCGAGCAGGTCGCCAAGCCCCAGGCCGACTGGCCGTTTCTGACCGCGCTGCTCAACTGGACCGCGGCCTTGCTGATTATCGGCATCATGGCCGTGTTCCTGATGAAGCCGATCGGCTTCACCTTCGAGCAGGCCCTGGAGCTGACCAAGGGATCGGAGCAGTATTTTGCCGGCGCGGTCCCCTGACCCGCAGCGCATTTTCAATCGGTAAAAAAGCAAACAGGCCTCTTTCGCGGAAAGAGGCCTGTTTGCTTTTGCGGCAGAGCAATTTGTCCCGAGCGCCGCACACCAGCTTCGGCGCGGCGGGCGTGTCACATCATGGCTCGCGCCATGATCGCCATGTAGCCGTCGCGGTAGACTGTCTTGTCCACGGCCTCGTCGCGGCGGGTGAAGCCGCAGGCCTGGTCGCGGCAGTAGGCGCCCCGCGAGACGTAGTTCAGGACGATCTTGGGGATGTCGAAGTGGTGGATCCGCTGGTACTGGACGGGTTTGCCGTTTTCGATGAAATACACCCGGTTGAGGTGCATGTAGTTCTCGGCGCCGTCGAGGTAGCCGAGGTCGCGGTAGGTGTTGGGACCGTAGGTCAGCGGCGGCAGGTGGTCGCTGACCAGCACGATGAGGCTCTTGGGGTCGATGCGCTGCAGCCCCTTGATGAACGCGGCCAGCGCCTGGGTGCGGTAGTAATGCTGGTTGACCGCGCGCACCAGCTGCTCGTCGTGCAGGTCCCCGGCCACCGCGATGAGCAGCGGCCTCTTGTCGAGGTTGATGTCGTGGGGCAGGTGGCCGTACATGCTGATCACGTAGTTGAAGAGCGGCTCGCCACGGTTCTCCTTGAGCTGGCGTTGGACGAACTCCAGGTTCTGCGAGAGCAGGTCGCCATCGAACATGTAGGTCTCGCCGCTGACGTCGCCGGCGCTCAGGTAGCTCTGCAGGCCGGGGGCGTACTCGCGGGGGTAGTAGATCTGGTCGAAGCCCATCCCCTCGTAGGCGTTGGTCGAGTTGAAGAAGTCGGGGACGAAGGCGTTGGTGGCGATGGCCTGGTAGCCCCCCTGTTCGAGGATGTGGGGCAGGCAGAGGGTCTTGGCGCCGGTGAACAGGTCGAACTCGATCCCCGAGAGCTCCCGCAGCGCCGGGACCCCGCACAGCACCTCGAATTCGGCCTGAGCGGTGCCCCCGCCGAACACCGGGGAGATCGAAAGGCTCCCCTTGCCCCCCACCAGCTTGGCGAAATCGGGGTGGACCGGGCTGCGCGAGAAATGCGCTCCGCGCAGCAGTTCCGGATCGAGGAAGCTCTCCAGCACGATCAGGTGGACGTTGCGCTTGCTGCGCTGGGCCTTGACCTGGGCGACGGCCTCCTCGAAGCTCTTCAACGGCTCCGCGGCTTCGCGGAAGTCGACGGTCTCGGCCAGGTAGCTGCCGCGGCGGGCCTCGTTGTAGAGCACCATGGAGAGCCGCCCGTTGTTGCCGGCGCTCAGGGCGTCGGAGAAGAAGACGATCTCCTTCTGGGTCTTTTCAAAGCCCGTCATGAACCCCTCGGGGGTCGCCTTGACGGCCACCAGCAACGCCAGCAGGGGCAGGCCCGCCAGCGCGGCGCGGCCGAGGCGGCGCGGGGCGAGGCTCAGGGCAAAGGCCCCCAGGGGCAGGCCCAAGGCCAGGCCGCCGAGGATTTTTACCCCCCAGGGCAGCACCTGCAGCATCTCCGGGATCTCGTTCACCTCGGTGATGCGCAGCAGGCGGCCGAACTGCAGGTAGTAGAGGTCGAACACGGCGTAGAGCAGCAGAATCGGCAGCGCCGCGATCACCGGCTGCAGCCTTGAGGGACGGGTGGCCAGGTTCCCCAGCAGGTACAGGTAGAGCAGCAGCGGGATCTCCAGGCGCCAGGCCGGTAGCGGCCAGGGCAGCCCGCCGCACTGCTGCACGATGCGGGTGGCAGCCAGCACCAGCAGCAGAAACACCAGGTAGCGGCTTCTCGCCAGGGACTTGAGGCGTTGACGAAGGCAGGGCAGGTTCAAGGGCCACTCCGAAGGAAAAAACGAGCCGGCGGGGGAGCCAGTTCCCCCACGAAAAAACCCCGCGCCGGCGACCGTGGTGCGGTCGCGGGACGGGGCGAAAAACTGCGGTGTCTGCAAAGACCTCGCGCCGGTGAGCCCGGCCCGATCCGTTGTCTGTCGATAAAGCTGATTTTAAGGCAAATTCCGGAAAAAGTGTACAGAAATATTCAATCGCCCGGCGCGGCTCAGTGCTCCTCCTGGCCGGCCCGGACCAGGGCGAAGAACTCGGTGGCGCCGCAGGCCTCCAGGGCCTGGTCGCGCATCGGCTTGTCGCGGAAGGTGCGCGAGATGTCGGCCAGGATCTCCAACTGGGCGCCGTCGTCCTCCCGCGGGGTCAGCAGCAGAAAGACCAGCGAGGCCGGGCGCCCGTCGGGAGCGTCGAAATCGATGCCCGCGCAGCTGATGCCCACCCCCAGCAGGGGGGTCGCCAGGTTGTCGAGGCGGGCGTGGGGCACCGCCACCCCATGGCCGATGCCGGTGGGCATGAGCGCCTCGCGGGCCAGCACCGCCTGCGCCACCTCTTCGGGGGGCAGGGCCGCCAGCGGTGCCAGCACCTGGGTCAGCTCGCGGATCGCCGCCTCGCGGTTGGAGGCCTGCAGGCGGGGGATGAAGGCCCGGGCCTTGAGATAGTTGATGAAGCGCCGCGGCTTGCGCAGCCGCAGCACCGCCTGGATGGCCGGCCCGCTGATCAGCGAGGTGACCAGCGCCATCACCACCAGGGCGACGAACAGCCGCTCGTTGATCACCCCGTACTGCAGCGCCAGCAGGCCGAGGATGATCTCCATCGCCCCGCGGGCGTTCATCCCCAGGCCCAGGGCCCAGGCCTCCCGTTTCGGCAGGCCGGCCAGCCGCGCCCCCAGCCCGCAGCCGGCGATTTTGCCCAAGCAGGCGATGGCCAGCACCAGCAGCACCGGCAGCAGCGAGAAATGGGCGATGAAATCGACCTTCAGCCCGATGCCGGCGAAGAACAGCGGGGCGAAGATGAAGGAGACGAACTGGGTGATGGTGGCTCGGGTGCGCTGCCGCAGGTGCGTCGAGTCGCCCAGGGCCACCCCGGCCAGAAACGAGCCGAAGATCGCGTGCACCCCCACCCATTCGGTGAAGGCCGCGCACACCAGGGCCAGCGCCAGGGCAAAGCCGAGCACCCCGCCGGGCCAGCTGGTGTGGGCCTGGATCCAGGGCAGGATGCGGTGCAGCAGCCAGCGCACCACCGTCAGCATGAGCAGGGCGAAGGCCACCACGCAGAAGATGGTCAGGCCGATATCGGGGTGTCCCGCGCCCACCGTCCCCATCAACCCCAGGATCACCGCGAAGACGATCCATCCCACCAGGTCGTTGAAGACCGCCGCGGCGATCAGCATCATGCCCAGATCGCTGCGGTAGAGGTTGAGGTCCATCAGGGTCTTGGCGATCACCGGCAGCGCCGAGATCGACAGGGCCGTGCCGAGAAACAGGGCGAAGATCAGCTTGTCCGAGCCCGGCTCCAGGCCGAGCAGTCCGGGCATCCACCAGGCGGCAGCGAAGCCGGCGGCAAACGGGCCGACGATGCCGGCGATCCCGACGCTCAGGGCCATCTTGCCCTGCCGCCAGACGCTGGAGAGGTTGATCTCCATCCCCGCAACCAGCAGAAACAGGGTGATCGCCAGGGTCATCAGGGCATCGAGGGCCACCGCGCCCCCGCCGCTGCGCGGGAACAGGGCGGCGCTGAGCTGCGGCGCCAGGTTGCCCAGCACCGTGGGACCCAGCAGGATGCCGGCGGCGATCTCGCCGAGCACCGCGGGCTGGTTGCAGCGCCGGGCGACTTCGCCCAGGATGCGGGCGCCGGCCAGCAGCACCCCGAGGGCAAGCAGGAAGAGGGTGGTTTCGTTGGGGGAGAGTGAGGCCATAGGGTCCCGGGAGGCTCGCGAGCAGGGTTGGGGAAGGCGTCCTGAGCACCGAGCGGAGGCGGACGCCGATCCAGTATAGCTGGAGCCGGGGACAAAGAAAAGAGCGCAGTGGGTGTGCTAAAATGCGCTTAGGAGAGATCCCGGGACCCGTGTGGGTCCTTTGCCTGCGGAAGGAGAACGGCTATGAAAAAAAGCTATAAATGTTCCCATTGCGGCGTGATTTCCGAGGATCGCGAGCACCTGTGCAGCCCCCACGCCATGGCGGGAAAGCAGGACTACTGCGGACAGCCGGTGGAAGAGGCCGGGCCGGTCTGCGGCCCGATGAGCAGAAGCCTCGAGTATGAGTGCGGCACCTGCGGCCGCCCCGCCGAAAACCCCGACATGCTCTGCACTCCCGAGCGGATCGGCTGAATGCCGGGCGTCTGGCGATAAAAAAGCCCACCTGTCTGCGGGCAGGGGGGCTTATTCTTCGCGGGGGTGTGAGGGGGCGAGAGGTTGGCCTGGTCGCCAAGAGGGCCACCCTCACCCTGGCCCTCTCCCTGAGGGAGAGGGGGCACAGCGAGCGGGCGACTCAATGACTTGGCCGGCGCATACGCCTCAAGCCCAGCTGCCGCAATTCCAGCAGCGCTGGAGGTGGCCGTCGACGGTTTCACCGCAGCCGGCGCAGACCCAGGGGGGCGGATCGACGGGAGGCGGCTCGTCCCAGGGGGCGAGGATCCGCCGCGCCAGTTCGAAATCCTCGTCGTCGAGCACCCAGAGCTCGGGGTAGCATTCGGTGAAGGGGATTTCGCCGATGGCCGTGAAGAGCCGCTCGTTGCGGATCACGCAGCGCACGCCCCCGCCTTCCAGCAGCCCCTTCAGCAGTCCCGCCAGCGGTCCCTCGTTAAAGCTGAAGGTGCGAAGTTTTCTCATTCTGCCGCGCCTGTTCCCGGTCCGGCTGCGACCGGCCCCGATTCATCGGCCGGGGATGGACCTCGAAGGCCGGCCCGTGTTACCATCGCCCCCTGACATCCACCTGCTTTCCCCCTGACGCCTATGATCATCATCCTCTCCATACCCGCGGGGCTGCTCTGCCTGCTGCTCGCCACGCTCTGCCTGCGGGTCAACCGCAAAAAGCACGCCCTCACCCTCTCGCTGCTCGGGCTGTCGTTTCTCGGCCTGGCCGCGGCCATGATCTACTGGAGCAACCTGCTCATCGAACAGATCCCGGCCGGGTCCCTGGGCTGAGCCCTTCGCTGCCTGCCCCTGGCGGCCGCTCAGGGGTTGCGGCTGCGCGCCAGGGCGACAAGGGCGAACAGCCCCATGGCGAGGAACACCAGACCGTAGCGGACCTCCGAGTCGAAACTGAATCCGCCCTTGGTGAACTTCTCGTAGAGGAGCACCGCGCCGATGTTGAAAAAGACCAGGCCGTAGATGAAGGTGGCGATCCGGAAGGGTTTCTTCCGGAGATTGCGGGAGAAGAAATTGGGCTCCATGAGGCTCTGCTTTCTATGCTCTGCATCCGTGGGTTGGGTCGAAAAAAGAGTGTAAGTGCTTGGCCTGTAGAAGTGAATCAAAAAATCCAGGGTGCTCCCCCAGGCCCGCTAGCTCTTTTGTTCCTGAAGTCGCTGCCAGGCGCGCTGCAGCAGGCCGGGCCGCCCGGAAGTCTCCACCGCCTTGATCTGTTTGTAATCCTGCACCCGGTTGAACCCCGCCTGCCTGTCCCACTGGTTGCGCAGCCAGGCCAGGGCGCCGAAGGCCCTCACCCCCAGGTAGATGGGCCACCTCTGCCAGGCGGGGACCTCGAGCACCTCCATCGCCTCGAGCATGATCCGGTCGGCCTCCGGGCGGTTTCGCACCTGCTCCCAGTAGAGCCAGTCGTGCAGCACCGCGGCGTTGCCGTACTTGCCCCACTTGGGCAGAACCCACCACAACAGGCGCGGCACCGAGGCGAAGTCGGTCATGAACCCGGGCGGCGCGGTGAGCACCTCGCCGCTGCCCAGCTCGCCCACCTCGTAGCTGAGCGGACTCAGCAGCACCCAGGTATCCCCATCCGCCAGGGGCGAAACCACCAACGCTTCGGTAAATCGGCTCATGTTGCAACTCTCCCGGTAATGGGGCGCGGTCCGTCGGGCACAGGGTGATGCCGGCGGCTGCCGATGTCAGGGGCGTTGGCAGGTTTCAATTGAGAAAAAATCAACCTCCACATTAAAGCAAGAAATATCTGCCCCCTCTACTGTTACTCACCCCGACGACTTCACGGACATATTCATCTTGTATGCCCCATTCTTTATTCTGGTCAGTATGTTGTTCTCTAGTAAAACCTGAAAAGCATTTACGACTGTCGGCTTGCTGGCGTTTAAGGCCATGGCAATTTCATCGTAGGTTCCGAAAAACATCAAGTCATCATCCAGATGATTGATGATGTACTCGATGATTTGCACCCTTTTCCCCCCGATAGAATTAAGCAGGTTCAGGAGAAAGTTTTTTTGGTCCAACTCTTCTTGCATGATTTTCTGGGTCGCTATATCGGAGAGCAGTTCAAGCATATCACGGAGATTGAGCGGTTTGAGCAGGTAGCCATCAGCCTTGAGCTTGATCGCATCGATGAGGTATTCCGATTCCGAATGTGCCGAAACGATAACGACGGCAATGGACGGATATTGTTTTTTTACAGTTTTTAGGAGTTCAAGGCCGGATGCGCCGGGCATTCTGACATCGGTTAAGATGATATCCGGCGGTTCCTCCGCGATGGCCTGCAGGGCTTTGTCGGTGCTGCTCACACAATTTGTCGTCTTGCAGAAACTATTCAGGGCCAGATGTATTTGATCCAGGGCTTCAGGCTCATCGTCAACGCAGACGACCCGCATGTTTTTTAATGCTTCAATATTCAAGGTGACACCCCTTCGTTTATTGCCCGAAATTGCAGGTAGATGCAGGCACCGTAATATCGCTGGCCATCGAATCCGAATTCTTGATTTTCAGCCCAGACTTTACCGTTTTCAAGATTCTCTGCCAACTGCCTGCAGAGGTAAAGGCCTAGCCCGGTACCGACTGAATCGTCCTTGGTTGTCAGATAGGCTTCAAAAACCCGCTGTAGCAGGGTTGGGGGCATCCCTCCACCGCTATCTTGGAAACGAACCGTAACGAGTCCATTTTCTTCGCTGCTGGAAAGCATAATGATGCGGTTGCCGTCATGCCCGGCCAGGGCGTCTTTGGCATTAAGCAGAACATTTACAGTGATTTGAACGATATCATTTGCAAACCCCTTGGTTTTGTAAGAACCCTCGATCCGGTTTTCGATGAGTATCCGGCTATGGTCCAAGGTCGGCCGAACTATGTCGATTGCACGGTTGACGGATTTTGCGAGATCAATTGGTTGACGTGTGGCGCCAGCAGTCAACAATGCTCGCCAGTCTTCGATCACGTGGGTCAAATAATCCACGTTTTTGTTCGCAAGGATGATTTGTTTCTCAAAAAGATCTTTGTTTAGCTTGCCGAGTTGATTCTGCAGTTCCAAGTTCTGAATGGCCATCGACAACGTATTCAATGGTTGACGCCATTGGTGGCCGATATAGCTGAGCATCTCAGCTTGCGCGCAACGCTTTGAGTGATGGGCTATTTTTTTTTCCTGATCGACGATAATCTTCTCATACTTTCTAAAACCGATTAGGCTGATGATCAACATCAAGCCGATAGTGCAGATAAAGCATAGTATCCAGATAGAGAAGTAGTCCCATTGCCTGTCTCTCAGTTTCGACATGCTGGAAGCGACCAACAGCCTGCCGACCTCTTTTTGATCATGCCCAAGCAGGGGGAATGAACTGATCATGTAATGGCCACTTTTGCCTTTAACTTCAATCGACTTTTTTTGGACATCGATATCCTTGATGATCGATTGGAAAAACGCCTTATCTGTCGCCCTTTTATTTCCATAGTCAGGGGGAAGAGGATAGAAACGGTCCCTATTGAAGCCGAAATCTTCCACAGGCTGCTGATCCACGGTGTAAATTGCTACTCTTATCTCCTCCAGGAACCAACGCAGTTTAAAATCGAACCAGGATGGGTTGAGGGCTAATTCGACAGCACCGCAGATTTTCTTATCATTTTCGGTAACAATCGGTATGGATATGTTGTAGTGGAAAGGCAGTCCATGAAACTCAAAGCCATGAGTAGGCTTGTTTTTGTCGAGAGCCTCTTTTGTTGCCGGAGAAGGGAGGGCATTCATATATTCAAAAGAACCATCAACTGCTTGATAGATTTCTTTATTGTTTATATCAACGACAGAAATAAAAAATACCGGTACATATCTGTTGCCAAAATCCCGGAGAAGAGGATCTATGAGGGTTTTTATCCCATCCAAATCCCGCCTGATAGTCATTTCAGCTAAATTATTTTCTTTTATGACTCTGTTCAAGTAGTTTATTATTCTGGTATTTAAATAAATTAGCTCACTGTTGTAGGCCTTTTCGACGTGGTTGTTGATTTCTAAGGAGAAATATTTGTAGTCGGAGAATCTATTTTTCAGGTCAAATAGTGCAAAAAGCACAAACAGGCCAAGCAGTAAAACGAAGGTGCTGGCGATGATCCTGTGTTTTGTCCCTTCGAGTTTTTTGATCACTTGGTGAATCACTGCTTTATCCTTGATGGTGGGACAAACCCCTTTATTTATGGTTTTGTTTTCTAAACTATTTTACTTTTTGCATTCTTTTAAGTAAAGCTAAAATTCAATCCTCCGTAGCATCAGGCATTTTGTCAGCCTCTCTCTGGGGGCAGTGCCAATCCTTCCCATCGGGCCCTTTTGTGGCAGAAGTTAACATCCCGGAAATAAAAGATGTTTTTGGTGGCTTGCATTTTTTTCTGACGCTTTTCGGAGGGGGCGTCTCATGTTTAGTTACTATAGGGTAGGGCATAGTTAAAAATTGCCTTGACAACCGAGTTGCGGTTTATGTAAATAAACCAAGACGCCTGATGGCTGCTAAAAACAAAACCGAACTCCATGCGGGTAAAATATCCGAGCCAGGGAGATGCTGGATGGATAAAATTTAATCGCTGGCGCAATTCGGCATCGCTATAAAAAGCGCAAATGTGGCGCGGGACCATTGGGATGGGTGATTCATAGTGCCGTCGGCACGATCCCGGAAGTGCAAATTATTGAACAGTAAGGAGTGGCAATGCAAAGCAGGAGAAAATTCCTAAAGCTTGGTGCTGGTGCGGCAATCGGTGGATTGGCCGTAGCAAGCCTGCCAAAGACTGCAGCGGCGCATCCAAGCGATGAAACCGCCTGGGACGAGACTGTCGATGTAATTGTCATCGGCTCCGGTTTTGCCGGGCTGTCAGCGGCGCTGAATGCCAAGCGCAAGAAGTTGGGCTCCATTCTGGTTTTGGAAAAAATGCAGGTCATTGGCGGGAATTCCGCCATCAACGGCGGCTGGTTTGCGGTTCCCAAGAACCCCATCCAGCTCTCGCAGGGAATTCTTGACGACAGCCCGGAAGAGTTGGTCAATGATCAGATGATCGCCGGGCGAGGGATGGCCAACAAAGAGATTCTGACCAAAGTCGCCAACCGTGCGCTGGATGCCTACCAGATGTGCATCGATGCCGGTGTGGAATTTCGGAAAGACTTTAACATCCAGGTCGGAGGTCACAATAAGGCGCGTGCCATTCGAACCAAGCATGGCACTGGCGGCGACATTACGACCAAGCTGTATGAAGCCGGGCGCCGCGAAGGGGTCGAGTACCGTCTGCAGCATTACATCGAAGATTTTGTCCGGGTCGGTGACAAAATCGAAGGCGTCGTCGTGCGCCGTGGTTACCGCTTCCCTGACCAGGGCACCGGGGAGTTGGTCCGCATTAAGGCCAATAAGGCCGTCATCTGCGCTTCTGGCGGTTTTGCCCGCGATATGAAGCTGCGCGCTGTCGTCGATCCGTCATTGGATCCAACGCTGGATTGCACCAACCACCTGGGGGCTACAGGTGAGGTGATGCTGTCCGCCGCGGCTAACGGAGCCCTGCCTATTCACCTCAACATGATCCAGACCGGCCACTGGGGTTCCCCCGATGAAGGCGGCTTCGGCTGGTCCAATGCTCTGCTTTCGATCGGCTGGCACGAAGGTATTTCGGTCAGCGTTCTCAGCGGCAAACGCTATATGGACGAGCGAACCGATCGCCTGACGGCTTCCACCGCCATTATGAATAATCGCTACTCCGATGGCAGCCCCGCCTATCCATTGGTGTTTTTCAACTACAACGATCACCCTGATGATGACCGCGTGGTACGCGCGTTGCGCGACGAAATGGCTTGGAAAGTCGATAGCCTTGAGCAGTTGGCCAGCAAGTTCAATGTGCCCCTCGATGCGTTGAAAAAGACCGTCAAGGAGTATAACGAGCATGTCGCGCAAGGCACGGATCCCGATTTCGGGCGCAAGATGGATACGGCCAAGGTGTTAAAAGCGCCCTTCGTCGTATCCCGTATCTGGCCGAAGGTACACTACTGCATGGGCGGACTGAAAACAGACGCAGATGGTCGGGTGCTGGATGCTCGGACGATGAGCCCGATCAAGAACTTCTATGCTGCTGGTGAAGTCACCGGAGGGGTGCATGGCCAAACCCGCTTGAGTTCTTGCTCCTGCCTGGAGACATTGACCATGGGCTTCATTATTTCAGAAGCCATCAAAGCCAACGCGTAAGGAGAACTGGATGAAAAAGCTAATTATGAGTCTTGCCCTTGCTTTGGCTATGGTTGTCACTGCCCAGGCGGGCGATTTGGTCACCATAAAGGGCAATACAGAAGGGCGGAGTTACCATAAGTCGCTGTATGAGGAAGGCTGTAACTACTGCCACCCGGGCTCACCCAAAAAACAGGTGACCGACGCAGCCTGTGTCGACTGTCACGGCCAAATCAATGATATTGAGATCACTAAACATCTGAAAATGCCGGAGGCGAACCCGCACAAAAGCGTCCACTACAACCAGGGCGCAAGCTGTCTTGCGTGCCATGCGGAACACACAAGGAAAGCACCCGTCTGCAGCGAGTGTCACCGGACCTGGTTCGACAAAATGTAAATACGATTGGCCCGAAACGCCCTGCCGCCGAGTTTGCTCGGCAGGAAACGGCCGAATCGCTCAGTTCAACATCTGCAACATGAAGCGGCCCAACCTGAGTCAAAAGGGTTGGGCCGTTTCATGTTGTGCGGTAAGTGTCAGGTGTCAGTGGAAGTTCTTTTTTATTTATCTAAAATCCTGGAGGAAAAAGGGGGGTCAGGCTTGACAAGTGGGGATATTTCTCTTCACGGCTTCAAGTTTTTCTTTTAAGCCTGGGTTTTCCTGGATACGTATTTCCAGCCGCCTGGCGGCTTGGCTTAAACTCGACAAATCCTGGTTAAGAGCCTTACCCAGATCCCTAAGCGACAACCCGTCGGTTTCCCGTATCAGCAGAGCAGCCACGGCCCTTGCTTCAGAGATCGGACGTGCTCTGCCTCGGCTGGCCATCTCGGCAGTAGTCAGAGCGTAGATCGAACAGACTGCCTGGATTACCGTTTCGATAGCCGGCGGGCGGTTAAACGCCTCTTCGGCCTGGGCCAGTGCCTTATCAATAAAAACGTCATCCCCAAGGGCTCGCCCTTGAAAGGAACCACGATGGAATTCTTCTCGATAATCTTCCTGCAAACCACCGGTGATGAAATAGTTGTAGTGCCTGAGGGCCTCTTCACGGTTTGGAGCGAAGCAGGAGTAAACCCAGTCGGTGGTCAGCCAAGGGAGGACCTCAAGGCCGAGGTAGGCGCGGTGTCCCGACCAGGGATATTTGTGCGGGTGGACAACCATGCCGGCCCGGACCGGATTGAGATGAATGTAGCGCACCAATTCAAGCAAATAGCTGTCGGCATCGATCAGCAAGGCCTTGTATCGGCCCTGAAAGAGGTGCCCGGCCTTCTTCCGCTTTCGGTTGCAGAATTGGGTATAGCGGAAGCCAAGATTCTGCATGATTCGGGAAAGTGGCACATCATTGACCTGGACAATGAGGTGCAGGTGGTTGCTCATCAGGCAAAAGGCATGGATCCGATGGCCAAACCGTTCGGTCCCCTCTTGCAGGAGGAGGTAGAAGCGACTGCGGTCCGCCTCGTCGAGAAAGACTTCCTGGCCCGCATTGCCTCGGAGTATGACATGATAGACAGCGCCGGGAAAATGAATACGAGGTTTTCTAGGCATGGTGTGACCTTATTGTGAAATCCCCATTTGTCAAGCCTGACCCCTTGCCTCTTGCCTGCGAAGTTCGATAGTATTTATTAATATCCCCTTCGGATATCATTGGCAGGCGCCCGTGAAAAAGCTCCAAGAAGGAGGTCTCATTTTGGAAAATGCCGGTGGGGTTGTCAAGACAAATGGTACAAAAAACAATGATTTCTGGTCGTTTTTCGCGGAGATGGCATTACGATCGGGAATCCCCGAAGGCAGGGTGAAGTGGCATCTTGGGTGGGCTCAGCAGTTTGCCCGATCGGTTCCCGGGTCCCTCTTCGCGAGCGTTCTCCTGACCATGTGAATGTCTTTTTACAGAACCTGGAAAATCAAGATAATATTCAGCCTTGGCAGATCGCTCAGGCTTCAGAAGCTTTGCAAATACTCTATCGGGATGTTTTATCCCTTGCCTGGGCTGAACCGTGGATTCGCGGTGGGGATCTCCCGGAGGGGGTTGGAAGTGCCTGCTGCGAGAAATCCTTGCCGGCCAAAAAACATGCTGCCGGAGTGCTCTTTAAAGACCGCCTGAACGATGAGAAGATGCCTTCGGTAATTCAGGAGGTTTTGGATGCTATGCGAACAGAGATCCGACTGCGCCACTACTCCCCCCGGACCGAACAAACCTACCAGCATTGGGTAAGGCGGTTTTTGACTTTCCATCGCTATCGGCACCCGAAAGAAATGGGGGCCGAGGCGGTAAAAGCGTATCTGGAATATCTGGTCGAAAACCGGGACGTCTCAGCAAATACTCAGAAGCAGGCTTTGAACGCTCTCGTTTTTCTCTATGACCAGGTTCTAAAGCAAACATTGGGAGAGCTTGGCGATTTTGCTCGAGCCAAAAAACCGAAACGTCTGCCTGTGGTTCTTTCGCGGGAGGAGACTGTTGCGCTTTTTGCCTGCCTCACGGGGACACCGGCGCTCATGGTGGGATTGTTGTATGGCAGTGGCCTTCATGCCATGGAGTGTCTGCGGCTGCGGGTCAAGGATATTGATTTTTCTCAGGGCCAAATTATGGTGCGCGACGGCAAGGGCCGTAAGTTGACACCCATGTACTGAACAAGGGTGGCAGGGGCGTGCGCAGCCCGCTCGATCAGCCGTGACCGGCGCTGTCTACTGCCCGGCCACGCAGACCCGGTTGCGGCCTTCCTGCTTGGCCCGGTACAGGGCCTTGTCGGCCATTTCCAGCAGAGATTTGGAGTCGGTGCCGTCGCTGGGGAAACTGGCTACGCCGAGGCTGGCGGTGACGTTGCCGCCGGGCTGGGTCTCGCAGCCGGGGAAGGGGTAGCATTCGATGAGCGAGCGGATCGAACGGGCCACCTTGACGGCGTCGGCCTTGGGGGTTTCGGGGAGGATGACGGTGAATTCCTCGCCGCCGTAGCGGGCGAGGATGTCGGCGGTGCGCAGGCGCTCGCGGATGATGAGGCCGAGCGTTTTCAGCAGCTGGTCGCCCTGGGGATGCCCGTGGCTGTCGTTGTACTGCTTGAAGTGGTCCAGGTCGAGGAAGATGACGGAGAATTCGCGGCCGTGGCGCTCGGCCCTGGAGACCTCGACGGCCAGGCTGGCCAGCAGGTAGCGGTGGTTGAAGAGGCCGGTGAGGCCGTCGCGGATGGAGAGCTCCTTGAATTCGCGGTTGGCGGCCTCGAGCTGGACGATCTGGCGCTGGAGCTCGGCGATCTGCAGCTCGTTTTCGCGGATCTGCTGCAGCTTGTCGAGGCTCTGCCGGGCCATGTCCGCCACCTGGGTGATGTTGTCGAAGGGCTTCATCACGTATTCGTTGGCACCGAAGCGCAGGGCCATGATCGCGGTGTCGAGGGAGCCTTGCCCGGCCATCAGGATGACCTGGGTGTCGGGGTCGGCCTCCTTGATCTTCTGCAGCAGCCCGATGCCGCTGATGCCGGGCATGACCGCGTCGGCGAAGACTACGGGGAAGGGCTGGCTCTTGAACAGTTCGAGGGCCTGCTCGGGGCCGTTTGCCTGGGCGACGCTGAACCCTTCGTCGTGTAGGGCCTGGGCGAGGGTGGCGCGGACGAGCGGTTCGTCGTCGACCACCAAAACGCGGGGCTGATCATTATTGGTAGGCATGGTTCTGTCCTCCTCGAAGGAGCATGGCTACTGAGGGCAAATGCGCTGTCGCCGGGGTATGAGGCCGGGCCTCGGACGGGCGCTTCCCTGGGATGGCATGTTCGCCGAATAGGATACACTAATGCAAGTTTGGTTCCTAGATGATTTTCATTGGGGATGATTTTGGGGGCCTGGAGAAAATCCTCTTCCCGTGTAGCCGCCCCTCGCCATTGACCTGAGCTCGGGTTCTGGGCTAATATACGAGAGTTTGACGGGCCCGCCGACCGGCCCGCTTTTTTTTCGTCTGCAGCAGATCATCGCATCGAGGTTTTCAGCAGTGAGCAAGCATAACCAGAAAGAAGTCGAGCGCCGCCGCACCTTCGGCATCATCAGCCACCCCGACGCGGGCAAGACCACCCTGACCGAGAAGCTGTTGCTGTACGGCGGGGCGATCCAGATGGCCGGCGCGGTCAAAGCGCGCAAGGCGGCCCGCCATGCCACCAGCGACTGGATGGCGATGGAGCAGGAGAGGGGCATCTCGGTCACCAGCTCGGTGATGAAGTTCAACTACCGCGACTACGAGGTCAACCTGCTCGACACCCCGGGCCACCAGGATTTTTCCGAGGACACCTACCGGGTGCTGACCGCGGTGGACAGCGCGCTGATGGTCATCGACAGCGCCAAGGGGGTCGAGACCCAGACCCGCAAGCTGATGGAGGTGTGCCGCATGCGCAACACCCCCATCATCACCTTCATCAACAAGCTCGACCGCGAGGGCAAGGAGCCGCTGGAGTTGCTCTCGGACATCGAGGAGACGCTGCAGATCGAGTGCGCGCCGCTCTCCTGGCCCATCGGCATGGGCAAGCGCTTCAAGGGGACCTACAACCTCTACCGCAAGCAGCTGCACCTGTTCACCCCGGGCCAGGAGACCCGCCTGAAGGACGGGGTGGTCATCGACGATCTGAACGACCCGCGGCTCGACGAGCTGCTCGGCAGCCAGGCCGACGAGCTGCGCGCCGATATCGAGCTGCTCGAGGGGGCGGCCAACCCCTTCGAGCTCGAGGAGTATCTGAAGGGAAACCAGACCCCGGTCTTCTTCGGCAGCGCCATCAACAACTTCGGCGTGCAGGAGATGCTCGACGCCTTTGTCGAGCTGGCGCCGCCGCCGAGCCCGCGGGAGACCACCAGCCGCGAGGTGAGCCCCTACGAAGAGCCCTTCAGCGGCTTCGTCTTCAAGATTCAGGCGAACATGGACCCGGCCCACCGCGACCGCATCGCCTTCATGCGCATCTGCTCGGGCAAGTTCACCCGGGGGATGAAGCTGCGCCACCACCGCATCGGCAAGGACATCAACGTCTCGAATGCCACCATCTTCATGGCCCAGGACCGCACCAACGTCGAAGAGGCCTACCCCGGCGACATCATCGGCATTCACAACCACGGCACCATCAAGATCGGCGACACCTTCACCGACAAGGAGCCGCTCAAGTTCACCGGCATCCCCAGCTTCGCCCCGGAGCATTTCCGCCGGGTGCGGCTGAAGAACCCGCTGAAGACCAAGCAGCTGGAAAAGGGGCTGATCCAGCTCGCCGAGGAAGGGGCGGTGCAGCTGTTCCGCCCGGTGATCAACACCGACTACATCCTCGGCGCTGTGGGGGTGCTGCAGTTCGACGTGATCATGAGCCGGCTCAAGAACGAGTACGGGGTGGATGCCATCTACGAGGGGATCGACTACGCCACCGCGCGCTGGATCGGCTGCGAGGACCGGAAGAAGCTCGAGGAGTTCGAGAAGAAGAACCAGGCCAACCTGGCGCTGGACGCCGAGGGGAACCTGGCCTACCTGGCCTCGAGCGAGTGGCGCCTGGGGCACACCGCCGAGCAGTGGCCGCAGGTGCAGTTCCACAAGACGCGGGAGCATAATTAACACCGTGGACCGTGGACCGTGGGCAAAAGCTTGGGACAAAGGCTTGCGGCCGCGTCCGATCCGACGGATCTGACCCGCGGCCGCAACCGCATTTAAAACCAGCCACCGATCACGAATTACCTATTACGCATTACGATAAGAAAAGCCGGCAGAAATGCCGGCTTTTCTGTTAGGCCGCCTTGTCCAGCCAGATCGGCAGGGTGAAGTAGAAGGTGCTGCCGGCGCCCAGGGTGCTTTCGGCCCAGACCCGGCCGCGGTGGGCGGTGACCACCTCCTTGACCAGGGCCAGGCCGAGGCCGATGCCGCCGGGGATGCGCCGGTCGCTGTCGTCCACCCGGTAGAAGCGGGTGAAGATCTTGTTGAGGGCCTGGGGCGGAATGCCGATCCCCTCGTCGCTGACCGAGAGCAGCACGCAGTCGTGCTGGACGCGGGCCCGCAGGTGGACCGTGCCGCCGCGGGGCGAATACTTGATGGCGTTGGAGAGCAGGTTCTTCAGCACCTGCTCGAGGCGCTTGAGGTCGCCGCGCACCGCGGGAAGGCTGGCGGGGCAGTCGAGGGTGATGCGGTGCTTTTTCGAGGCGACGGCGAACAGGTGGGCCACCTCCTGCAGCATGCCGCCGACCTCCAGGGCTTCGAAGTGGTAGGTCTCCAGCTCGCTCTGCAGCCGCTGCAGGTCGAGGAAGTTGGTGATCAGCTCGTTGAGGCGCTCGGTCTCCTTGAGGACCGTGCCGAGAAAGTCGAGCTGCTGCTCGCGCTCGACTTCGTTTTCGATCAGAAACTCGGTGAAGCCGAGCATGGCGGTCAGCGGGGTGCGCATCTCGTGGCTGACCGCCGAGAGCATCTCGTCCTTGGCGTGCTCCATGCGCTTTTGTTCGGTGATGTCCTGGGCGACGTGCACCCCGCCCCACAGCTCGCCCTGCTCGTCGGTCAGCGGGTAGCAGGCGATCTGGAAATAGCGCTCGGTGTGCGGTTCGTACAGCTCGCCGTATTCGGTCTGGCCGGATTCGAGCATCCGGTGAAAGGGGCAGGCTTTCTGCGGGCGCTCCAGGCCGAAGAACATCCGGCAGGCGGCCTCACTTTTCTGGTGAAGCCCCTGGTGCCCGAAGAATGCCGCCGCCGCCCGGTTCATGCGCAGCAGGTTGCCGCCGGTGTCGAGGATGGCGACGGCGTCGGCGATGGCTTCGAAGGTCTGGGTCCATTCGTGCTCGCTGCGCCGCAGCTTCTCCACCGCCCGGCGCCGCTCGGTGACCTCGTCGCGCAGGGCACGGTTGAGCTGCTCCAGGGAGCTGGAATAGACCAGCACTTGGCCGGTCAGGGGGCGAAGCAGCAGCAGCATGCCGGCGCCGCACAGCATGGTCAGCAGCAGCACCGTCCCGGCGACCGGCGAGAGCAGGCGGTAGACCGGGTGGTAGAGTTCGTCCTGGCTCATGCTGACCACCAGCGCCCAGCCGGTTTCCTCGATGGGGGCGTAGGCCAGCAGCGCGGGGGCCTCGGGGCTCTCTTCCAGGCAGCGCACCGTGCCGCTGCCCTGGGCATAGGCGTCGCTGAAGGCTTTTCTCAGGGACTGGGCGGCGGCCAGCTGGGCGTAGTTCTGCACCCGGCCGCGCCGGCCGGGGAAAAAGATTTCGGGTTCGCCGTCGCTCATCCGGCCGAGCAGGCAGTCGCCGGTTTCCCCCAGGGCGGTCCAGTCGTGCAGGATGCGCTGCAGCTGCATCGTGGCGAACAGCACCAGGTCGGTGCCGATGCGCCCCAGTTCGGGGTCGAGGATGGGGCTGCCGGTGAGCAGGTAGAGCCTGCCGTCGATCTCCAGCGGGGCGGAGAGATGGACGTCGCGGCTCTCGGGGCCGGGGGCCTGCCGGAAGGCTTCGGGGATCGGGGTGCCGACCTCGACCAGGATTCCTCCCTCCGGGTCGAGGCGGGTGATGCCGGCCACCTCTTCGGACTGGATCAGGGCGTCGGCCAGCTTGGGGGCGGTGAACTGCTGCAGGGAGGCGCGGTCGATCCGGCCGCGGCGGAATTCGGCGAGCTGTTCGCGGATGGCGCTGCGGCTGGTGATCTGCCGGGTGATGTCGCTGATCCGGGCGAGGTTCTCGTTGACCGCCAGGGCCTTGGCCCGGGCCGCCTGGAGCAGGTGGGCGTCCTCGGAGCGCTTCAGGTGCCCGATCATGGGTAGAATGCTCAGCAGCGAGATCGTCAGCAGGGCCGCCAGCGTATAGGCCAGGGAATACAGGACGATCTTGCGCCTCAGGGCCTCGAGAAGGCCCGGTTGAGGTTTTTCAATTTCCGCTGATGGCATCGCCCGACCCTGAAACGCTCCTAGTGGTGCAGAAATAATAACAATCGCGGTCCGGTTTGTAAAAGGGGACCGGGCGGATGATTGCTTGCCGGTTGAACTTTGTTCCGGGATGGCGGATAATATCCGCCGAAGTTTGACCACCCCGAACTTTTTTCAGGAGGCCTTCCCCATATGACCCGCGCCCAGTCCCCCCGAAACAGAACCCGCATCAAGGATGCCATGGCCAGCGCCGTCCCCGTCGACTCCCTGTGTGTCAAGGGGTGGGTGCGCACGGTGCGGCGCAGCAAGGATGTCGCCTTTCTGGCGGTCAACGACGGTTCCTGCTTCGCTTCGCTGCAGGTGGTGCTCGAGGCGAGCCTGCCCGGTTTCGACGAGCTGGCCCGCATCGGCACCGGCGCCTGCGTCGAGGTGACCGGCGCCCTGGTCGCTTCGCCGGCCCAGGGCCAGTCCTGGGAGCTGAAAGCGGCGGCGGTCGGGGTGCTCGGCGATGCCGACCCGGAATACCCTCTGCAGAAAAAGCGGCACAGCTTCGAGTACCTGCGCACCATCGCCCACCTGCGGCCGCGCTCGAACACCTTCGGCGCGGTGTTCCGCATGCGCAGCTCGCTGTCCTTCGCCATCCACCGCTTTTTCCAGGAGCGCGGCTTTCTCTACGTGCAGACCCCGATCATCACCGCCAACGACTGCGAGGGGGCCGGCGAGATGTTCCGCGTCACCACCCTGAACCCCGCCAAGCCGCCGCTGGTGGGCGGCCAAGTCGACTGGAAGGAGGACTTTTTCGGCGAGGCCACCGGCCTGACGGTGAGCGGCCAGCTGCAGGCCGAGTTGTTCGCCACCGCTTTCGGCGACGTCTACACCTTCGGCCCGACCTTCCGCGCCGAGAACTCCAACACCAGCCGCCACGCCGCCGAGTTCTGGATGATCGAGCCGGAGATGGCCTTCGCCGATTTGGCCGAGGACTGCCGGCTGGGCGAGGACTTCATCCGCTACCTGGTGCGCTACGCCCTGGACCAGTGCGGGGAGGACCTGGCCTTTTTCAACGATCACGTCGAAAAGGGGCTGATCGACAAGCTCGAGCAGGTGGCCGAGGCCAGCTTCGCCACCATGAGCTACACCGAAGCGGTGGCAGCGCTGCAGAAATCGGGGCAGAGCTTCGAATTTCCGGTGGAGTGGGGGTGCGACCTGCAGTCGGAGCACGAGCGTTACCTGACCGAGAAGGTCGTCGGCGGGCCGGTTTTCGTCACCGACTACCCCAAGGACATCAAGGCCTTCTACATGCGCCTCAACGACGACGAAAAGACCGTGGCGGCCATGGACCTGCTGCTGCCGCGGGTCGGCGAGATCATCGGCGGCAGCCAACGCGAGGAGCGCCACGACGTGCTGACCCGGCGCATGGTCGAGTGCGGCATCGCCCCCGAGAGCCTCCCCTGGTACCTCGACATCCGCCGCTGGGGCAGCTGCCCCCACGCCGGCTTCGGCCTGGGATTCGAGCGGTTCCTGATGTACGCCACCGGCATGGAGAACATCCGCGACCTGATCCCCTTCCCGCGCACGCCGGGGAATGCGAAGTTCTGAGTAAGGAGGCGGCAGTGACGCTGCAGGGTTTTTTATGTTCCCTCCCTTTCAAGGGGAGGGCTAGGGTGGGGATGGGCTAGCTTTTTGATCGGCCAGACCAGCAAAAAGATACGGCCAAACAGGCTGCAGCGAGAGCTGCGCAGGGGCATGACAGATGCCGAAAAGGCATTGTGGCAGGTACTGCGCGGGCGTCAGATCTCCAGGCTCAAGTTTCGCCGCCAACATCCCTTTGGGGACTATGTCCTTGACTTTGTCTGTTTGGAAAACCGGCTGGTCATTGAGGTCGATGGGGGGCAACACGGAGAGCAGACGGATTATGACGAAATCCGGACACGGCATCTGCAGGATGCGGGTTTTTGTGTATTGAGGTTCTGGAATAACGAGGTGCTTCTGGATATCGAGGCGGTAAAAGAGAAAATTTGGCTGGCCGTGCAGGAAACCGGGGCCCATCCCCACCCCGACCCTCCCCTTGAAGGGGAGGGGGATTAGAGGCAAATATAAAAACACAGACCATTGTAAAAAGGCGGCGCCGAACGGCTCCGCCTTCTCTGTTGTTATCCGCCCTTATCAGGCCTTTTCAGACTTGATCCGCGTGCCATTGCCTTTCAGGTTTTGAAGTTTACCGCCCCCCACCTCCGCCCAAAAACTCCAGAAACGCCTGGGCCAGCGGGGTTGCCTGGCGGTTGCGGCGGGTGGCGAGGTAGAAGGGGCGCGAGAGGTTGAGCCCGGCGACGGGCAGGGTCTGCAGGGCGCCGCGCTCCACGTCCTCCTGCACCGCGCGGGCCGAGAGGATGGAGATCCCCAGTCTTGATTTGACCCCCTGGCGCACCGCCTCGGTGGTGCCCATCTCCGCTATCGCATCGAGGGCGGCGATGTCGAAACCGGCCTCCTTGAGCGCGTCGGCCATCACCTGGCGGGTGCCGGAGCCGCGCTCGCGCAGGATGAAGGGCTGGCTGGGCAACTCGTCCAGTTCCACCGACTGGCGTCCGGCCCAGGGGTGCTCGGGGTAGACGGTGAGCACCAGCTCGTCGGAAAACATTTCGCTGCACTGCAGCAGGTTGTCCTTCCAGCGTGCGCCGATCACTCCCAGTTCGATCTCCCCCTGCAGAATCCCCTCGGCGACCTGGCTGGTGCTGGCGATTTTCAGGGTGACGCGGATTTCGGGATGGCGGTTTCTGAAATCGTGGACCAGTCGAGGCAGGATGTAGGTGCCGGGGATGGTGCTGGCGCCTACCACCAGTTGGCCGGAGAGGTTGCCCTTCTGGTTCTCGATGGCCTGGATCGCCTCGTCGCGCAGGCGGATGATGCGCCGGGCGTACTGGTAGAGGATCTGGCCGGCGACGGTGGGCAGCACCTCGCGGCCGAGACGGTCGAGCAGCTTGTCGCCGAGCATCTCCTCGAGGATCCGGATATGCTCGCTGACCGAGGGCTGCGACAGGCAGACCGATTCGGCTCCCTTGGTGAAGCTTTTCAGTTCGACGACGGCGCAGAATACTTCGAGACGACGAATGTCCATAGAGTCCGTAAATCGTAAGGCGTAAGGCGTGAAGGGTTTTCCAATTACGGATTACGCATCACGCATTACGGGTTTTTTGCCCATCCTCGCAAACTTGAACAGGCCGCCCAGGGCCATGGCCAGGAAGAAGAAACCCCGCCAGCGGGCGGGCTCTTTGCCTTCGCTGACAAAAATAACCTCGTCGGAAACCTGCATGCCGAGCTCGCGGGCCAGGGTCATGAGCTTGTCGCGGTTGCCGGTGGCGATCAGGCCGGTGACCAGCATACCGGTGACGTCGCGGCGGTGCTGGAAGCGCTCCTTATGCTCCTCGAGGTAGCGCTCTTTTTCCAGGGCGGAGTCGAGCAGGAAATGGTAGGTCTTGAACGGCTCGAGCAGCTCGGGGTTGCGGGTTTCGAGCAATACGCTGAACCCCTCCTGGTCGGCGGAGCTTTTCAGCGGCACCAGCAGGGCCGAGAGCTCGATGCTGCCCGAGGTGCTGATGGCGTGCTCGAGGTCTTCCACGGCGCCCTGGATGTGCAGCCATTCGCGGGGTGCGCCATCGCTTGCGAGCTGTTCCATGGTGATGGGCAGGGGGGCTCGGTTGCGCAAAAACAGCGAGACGTCAGCGTAGCCCAGGTACACCAGCACCAGGCAGACGGCAAGCAGGGTGAAGCGGAAGCGGTTCATGGGATACCTTGCTATGGAGGGCATGAAAAAAACAGGGCCGCCTCGCGGCGGCCCATAGTATTGCAGATCAGTTGGATGGTGGCAACCCCGATCAGGCGCCGGCGGTCTCGGTGGCGTCGGCGGTGACCGCATCCTTCTGGGTCATCAGCGAGACGACCACCAGGGCGATGACCGAGAGCGGGATGGAGATCGCCGCGGGGCTGTTGAACTGGACCGGCGCGTCGCCCGGCAGCAGGCCGTAGCGCACCCACATGTCCGGGGAGATGAGGATCAGGCCGAGGGCCGACACCAGGCCGACCAGGATCGAGGCGGCCACGCCCTGGGCGGTGGTCTTTTTCCAGAACAGCAGCATCAGGATCGCCGGCAGGTTGGCCGAGGCGGCCACGGCGAAGGCCCAGCCGACCAGGAAGGAGACGTTCATCCCCTCGAAGACGATCCCCAGGTAGATGGCGATAAGGCCGACCACGACGGCGGCGATCTTGCCGGCCTTGACCTTGCCGGCATCGGTCATCTTCAGGCCGAGGAAGTTGTCCATCAGGTCGTGGGCCACGGCGCCGGAGGCGGCGACGATCAGGCCCGAGACGGTGCCGAGCACGGTGGCGAAGGCCAGCGACGAGATGACCGCGAACAGCACCACGCCGAAGGAGAGGGCCAGCAGCGGCGCGCTCATGTTGTTGTCGGTGAGGTTGATGACGCCGTTGGTCATGGCGCCGATCCCGAGGAACAGGGTGAGCAGGTAGAAGAAGCCGATGGCGGCGATGGCGACGATGGTCGACTTACGCGCGGCGGCCTGGCTGGGCACGGTGTAGTAGCGGATCAGGATGTGGGGCAGGGCCGCGGTGCCGCAGAACAGGGCGATCATCAGCGAGATGAAGTTGAACTTCTCGGTGCCGGTGGCGTTGTCGACCTTGAACTTCAGGCCGGGGCGCAACACGCGGGCGCCGGGGGTCGGCTTCTGGTAGAAGATTTCGTACTTGTTGGCGCCTTCCACGACGTATTTCTTGCCCCAGAGGACGACGGTGGAGTCCTTGACCGCGGAGAGGAAGGCCAGGGGGCCGAGGGCGCCGGTCTGGGCAACCTGCTGGCCGTTGATCTTGATCTCCTTCAGGTGGCCGACGGGAAAGAACTTGCCTTCTTCCTTCTGGCTGCCGTTGTAGAGCTTTTCGCCATTGGCGGTAGTGGTGACGAACAGGGTCTCTTCCAGGGTATAGGTGCCGGCGGCGCCTTCCTGGACATGCCAGATGGTCTCGACGCCGTCTTTGCTCAGCTTGACGAAGCCGGCCTGGCCGAATTCGCTGTCCTTCCAGCCGGCGGCGGCTACGTAGCCTTCAGCTTCGAGGGACCCGTCGGCGGCCAGGGTGGCGGTCAGGGAGTGGAACTTGTGGTGCTCCTGACCGTCGAGGCCCTTGGGCTCGGTGGAGAGGCCGCGGGTGAGCAGCGAGACCACCACCACGGTGGAGACGATCAGCAGCAGGGCGCCCTTGAAGAACTGCACGTAGGTGGTCGAGGCCATGCCGGCGGTGGCGACGATCAGGGTAACGACCACGCCGACGATGCAGACGCCGACCCAGTGGGGCATGCCGAGCAGGGGCTTGACCAGTACCCCGGCGCCGACCATCTGCGGGATCAGGTAGAAGACCGAGACTACCAGGGTGGAGATGGCGGCCATCAGCTGGATCCCTTTGGAGTTGAACTTGGAGTCGAGGGCGTCGGTGAAGGTGTACTTGCCGAGGCGCTTCATCGGCTCGGCGACCAGGAACAGGGCGACCATCCAGCCCGCCAGGTAGCCGATGGCGTACATCCAGCCGTCGTAGCCGGCGGTGGCGATCATGCCGCAGATCCCCAGGAAGCTGGCGGCCGAGAGGTAGTCGCCGGCGAAGGCGATGCCGTTGGTGAACCAGTGAATGTTGCCGCCGGCCGCGTAGTACCCCTCGGAAGAGGTGGTGCGGCGGGCCAGGTAGAAGGAGAGGCCCAGGACGAAGGCGACGAAGGCGAAAAAGAGGCCGATGGCCAGCGGTGAAGTCTGGTAGATCATTGGTGGCCCCTCCTTATTTATTCAAACGGGCTTCTGCGTTGGTGCAGAGCTGGTTGTAGATGACGGCGAGCACCAGGGCGAAGAAGAGCAGACCCAGGCCGTAGACGACCGCGAGGGTCTGACCGAAGACGATTTCCTGCATGAGCGAAGGCTTGGTGGCGTTGATCACCACGAAGCCGAAATAAACCAGGGTGTAGACAATGAACATTCCAATACCGAGTTTGGTCTTGTAGCCGGCTGCGTTATCCTTGCCGAGCTTTACTGCGGGTCCGTGTCCCATAATCGTCACTCCTTTTGATCAAAAATTTTCTCTTCTCTCTCTCAACAAAAACCACATAAGGGAATGGCAATGCAAAAAAATATGCGGACCCGATGGGGTTCGCCCTTTGGTGTGTATACGGAATCCTGCCGGGTTCACCTCCTCTCACCGCATCGGCGTCCCCGAGGGAAGGGCGTTGCCGAGGGTTGAAATAGATCAAACATTTTTTGATAAGCTTGGTAGATTTCTAGGTGGGCTGGTAATTTTTGTCTTATGTTGTGCCTGAATTTTCGCAACATAATACGTTGTTCTAAAAACATGTCAACCCAAAACTTTCCATGAAATTCGCGGTTCGCGGGGCGAATCGAATAAAACATCAGAAAATGCCGGTATTTGGACGGGGCAAAAAATATCGGATGTTGTGGTTTAAGGATGTCTAACTGATTGGGGAAATCGTTTGATATGTGGGAGATCAACGGGGTTTTACGTTTTGCCGGAAGCGGGATGCTGGCGGTAAATCCCCCTCTGTGCTACCTTGCATTCCATGGATCTGCAAGGGTTGAGGAGTGAGGAGTGAGGAGTGAGGAGTGAGCCAGTCACGAATCACGAGTCACGAATCACGAGTCACGAATCACGAGTCACGAATCACGAGTCACGAATCACGAGTCACGAATCACGAGTCACGAATCGCGGATTTTCAAACCGGCAGGCGCTTTTTCTTGGCGTAGGCGCGAATGACGACTTCGGCCTGATTGAGGCGGGAGAGTTTCATGTTCTTGGCCTTGAGGGCCATGACGTCTTCCTGGGGGATCTGCTCCTGGCGCAGCTCGCGTGCGACCATGGCCAGGTTGGCGAGGATGGTCTTGAGGTCCGCCGCGGTGTAGGGCTTGAGCATGGGGGGCGAGAGGCTCAGGAAGCCGTCGGCGATATCCTGGGCCATTTTTTTGGGGCTGCCTGAGATGGCCACGAACGCTCCTCCAATTTACCGGGATGGCATGGAATGAATCAGTACAAGGTGGTGGAAACCAGCGTCGTCACCGACGAGAGCCTGGAAAAGATCCTCAACGAATACGTCGGGCAGGGCTGGGTGCTCGACGGCATCCAGTTCGCCATGCGCGAGGCCAGCAAACGCCCGGCGATGGCGTTTGTGTTGTTTACCCGGGAGGTGGGGAAAGACAGTGATGGGTAATTAGTAATGAGTGAGGTGGAAAAGCGAAAAGCTCTTGATTCAATGGCTTCTTCTCCGAAATCATGGCGCCTCACGCCTCACGCCTCACGCCTCACGCCTCACGCCTCACGCCTCACGCCTCACGGGGTCAATCCTCCCAGTCCTCCACCTCCCGGTAGATGATGGTCCGGCGGGGGTCGGAGGAGCGGCTGGCGCCGCAGCGCCGGCAGACCGGCTCTTCGGGTTCGTCCTCCCCGGCGACCTGGTATTCGAGTTCGAGGGGTTTGCCGGTGCAGGTGCAGTACCACTTGCGGTAGGTGCTCATCGAACCTCCTCCCGAGAGATTTCCGGTTAGAAAAGCCTGCCTGTCAAGTATGACAGCCCCCCCAGTATCCGCAAGCCGAGCCACGATAGCTCGTGACTCGTGACTCGTGACTCGTGACTCGTGGGCCCTGGTCCCAGGGCCCGAACCTCGAACCCCTTAGTAACTCAACCCCGTCTTCTTGCGCACTTTGCGCAGGGTTTTGAGCCCGGCGTAGCGGGCTTTTTCGGCCCCCTGGGCGAGTATCGCGCGGATGCCTTCAGGGTTGGCGAGCAGCTCTTTGCGCCGTTCGGCGTAGGGGGCGAAAAAGTCGCGGATGGTCTCGAACAGCTCCTGCTTGACTTCGCCGTAGGCCAGACCGCCTGCGGTATAGCGCCGGCGCAGGGTGGCCTCCTGCTCCTTGTCGAGGAACAGCCGGTAGATCTGGAAGACGTTGCACTTGTCCGGGTCCTTGGGCTCCTCGACGGGAGTGGGGTCGGTGACGATGCGCATCACCTGCTTGCGCAGGGCCTTCTCCTCGAGAAACAGGTCGATGGCGTTGCCGTAGCTCTTGCTCATCTTCTGGCCGTCGATGCCGGGCACGGTGGCGACCTGCTCGTCGATCTCCGCTTCGGGGACGGTGAACACCTCTCCGTATTCGTTGTTGAACTTGATGGCGATGTCCCGGGCGACCTCGAGGTGCTGCTTCTGGTCCTTGCCCACCGGCACCCGCTCGCTCTGGAACAGCAGGATGTCGGCGGTCATCAGCACCGGGTAGGCGAACAAACCGTGGTTGGGGTGGACCCCCCGGGCGACTTTGTCCTTGTAGCTGTGGCAGCGCTCGAGCAGCCCCATGGGGGTGAAGTTGGAGAGCACCCAGGTCAGCTCCTGCACCTCGGGCAGGTCGGACTGGACCCAGAAGATGCTTTTCTCCGGATCCATCCCCAGCGCCAGGAAGTTGGCCGCCGCCTCGATGGTCCCCCTGGCCAGGGCCTTGCCGTCGGAAAGGGAGGTCATGGCATGGTAGTTGGCGATGAAGCAGAACAGCTCCTGCTGCTCCTGGTACTCGATCATCTTCTTCATCATGCCGAAGTAGTTCCCCAGATGCAGGGAGCCGGAGGGCTGGATGCCGGAAAGGATGCGCATATCTGTCACCTCGTCAGGGTTGATTCGTATCGACGGCCCCTGCTTGGGGGGGCTTGCTCGGCGGGGTCGTGGGGCGTTGAGGGGATAAAAAACCGGCGCTTTGCCGACCGCGGCCGCTAGGGCCTCCGGTGGCCGATGGCCGGTCGCCGAAGGGGCCCGCCACCGCCCCGCGGCCTGAAGCGTAAAATCCCGGGCTGTCCTCTTTTTCGACCGGTTAACCTAGCAGTTCCGGCCCTGTTCGTCAACGGGGAAAGAAGGGGGCGGCTTCAGCCGGCCACAACTCCAATATGAAAATTTTCTTTCCCTTCAATTGACAAGCCGGCATTCACCCTTAGACTGAAACCTTAGTTGGTAAATCCCCTTCCTGTCCGGAAGCGCCAACCCGGCCGTGTGCCTTAGCTCGCCACGGCCATCCATGCGGGAGGTATCGATCGGTTTGTCTGCCACCGGTGTTCGCACCGGCTCCGGTCGATTTTGAATGGTTGGTAAAGCCGTCATGTCAAGGAGGCAACATGAAGATTCTGCAGCGGATGTCGATCTGCGTGGCCGTTGCCATGCTGGTCTGCGGACTGGCCGGCAGCGCGTTTGGCGCCTCGGTTTCGGGCCGCTCCAGCACGGTCCTGGAATGGTTTGACGATGCCCAGGAGGACACGGCCGTCCCCATCTACGAGTACCTTCTGCTGAATGTGAAGGACATCGATGGGAAGGGGCTCAACTTCAGGGGCTACGGCCGCCTGGCCGACGATCTTGCCGACGAGGTCGACGTCGACAGTGAACTTTACTATGCCTATCTCGAAAAGAAGGGGATCCTGGACAACCTGGATTTCCGCCTGGGGCGGCAGTTCATATCCACCACCGCCGGCGCTTCGCTGATGGACGGGCTCAAGCTCGACTACGGGTTCCTCGGCAACTACCGGCTGAGCCTGTTTGGCGGCGGCGACGTAACCTATTACGAAGGCTACAACGCCGATGACCTCATCGCCGGAACCGAGCTTTCCGGCCGCTTCCTGCAGAGCCTGGACCTCGGGCTTTCCTACCTGCAGAAATGGGAGGGGGGCGATCTCTCCCATGAGCTGATCGGCTTTGACCTCGACTACGATTTCCGTAACCTGCTCAACCTCTACAACGAGACCCAGTACAGCTGGCTGACCGAAGAGATCACCTACTTTCTGGCCGGCTTCAAGTACCACCGCAGCCCCAAGTGGAGCCTGCGGGCGGAATACCTCTATTCGCTCCCGGTGTTCTCGGCGACCTCCATCTATTCGGTGTTCGCGGTCGATGAATACCAGGAGGTGATGGGCGAGCTGGGCTACAACATCGACACCGGTCTGCGCGCCTTCGCCCGCTACGCCCGCGAGCTCTACGAGTCGGTCGACGACGCCAACGTCTACGAGGCGGGCATCGAAAAGATCCGTACCGCCCGCCTCTCCGGCTACCTGACCGGCACCGTGCGAGACGACGGCGAGGGCCAGGACCTGTACGGTTTCAAGGCGTATCTCTCCTGGCTGTTCAACCAGTACTTCGATGCCGGGGTCGGAGCCCATGTAGATGTTCTCGAGCGGCGCTTGGAGGAGGATGACGAGACCACCAGTTCGCGGCTCTGGGCGGACGCGACCGTCTACTTCACCAGGAAGGTCAACGTCCAGGGGAAGGTGGAGAGAGTAGAGAGCGACCTCTGGGATGAGTATTACCGCGGTCGCGTCCGGTTGAACATTCTCTTTTGATAAAGGAGCCTCGATATGATCCGCAGTCTGCTTGCCGCGCTCGTCATTTGCATCCTGGGGGCGGTTCCGGCCCTGGGGGCGGATTTCGACCATGCCGCCCATCTGACCTATCTGCCGGATGAGCCCTGCACCACCTGCCACCGCGAAGACGCGAAAACCATCCAACCCGACCAGGCCGTCTGTCTCGACTGCCACGACGAGGCGTTCGTCAAGGAGGTCAAGCTGCCCGGGCTGAAGACTCACGGGCCGGTGTGGCCCCTCAACCATCGCCCCTTCGCCAAGGGCAATACCTACGACTGCTACGCCTGTCACCAGCAGTTCGATTGCCTGGAATGTCACAAATCCGGCTTCGCCGATGAGCAGGGGGCCTTCAGCAACAACATGATCAACGTGCACCGCAGCGATTTCCACGTCACCCATCCCATCGCCGCCCGCACCGACCCCCAGCTCTGCTCAAGCTGCCACGAGAACCGTTTCTGCCTCGACTGCCACGATAATTTCGCACCGGAGGATCTGTCGGTGGTCTCGCATCGCCGGGGTTTCCGCAACATCACCGTTTCCGGTACGCCCCACGAGCAGTTCAACGAGAGTCAGTGCCAGATCTGCCATCCCAACTCGGTGCTGCCGACCCACGAGTGGTCCAGCCAGCATGCTCGCGAGGCGCGCAAAAACCTGGCCACCTGCCAGGCCTGCCATCCCGAGGGGGACGTCTGTCTCAGGTGCCACAGCGCCAGGAGCGGTTTGCGGGTCAATCCCCATCCCAGCGACTGGGACGACATCAAGGGGAGACTCGACCGGGCCAGCGACAGCAGGACCTGCCGGAAATGTCACTAAGCACAGCGATTGGTTTTTAACCCGCAAAAGGAGGTTGGCATGCGACAGAAGAGGTTGATCACTTTGGTATTGGCGGCGGCCCTGGCGATGATGCTGGGCGGCTGTGGCAGCAACCGCGATTCGGGTGGAGACCAGACCACCGCCGGTACGGCCCTGGGGACCGATCCGGCCACCGGCATCGCTTTTGTGGGGTCCGCCACCTGCATCAACTGCCACGAAGGGTTATCCTTCAGCGCGGAGGCGGTGCAGGGATTTCTGGAAAGCCGCCACGTCATCCACTCGACCAACATCAACGCGGCCTCTCCGGCATCCTGCCTGGCCTGCCACGACCCGATCGGTGACGGTCGGGGAATCGAAGGGCTGATCGATCCGGCCAACGTGCCGGCCCAGGGGCTGGCGGCGGTCGGTTGCGAGAACTGCCACGGCCCGGGCGGCGAGCATTTCGGGGTCGGCCCGGTCCCCACCTTCAGCCCCGATTTCGAGGTCTGCGGCAAGTGCCACATGGCCCTGCCCAATGTCCCCGGCTTCCACCCGGCGGGGCTCAACATCATCGAGAACTACCGGCAGAGCGCCCACGCCGACGCGGCGAGAACTTCGGCACCCTGCTTCCGTTGCCATTCCGACATCGGTTTCCGCCAGTTTGTCGACGGGACCCGCGGCCTCGATGATGAAAATCTCGAGGTGGCTCTGGCAGCCGAAGGCCCGGTGGGTGACGCCCCGATTCAGTGCCGCACCTGCCACGATCAGCACCGAACCGGCACTCTGCGGGTGGCCGAGGAACAGGTGCGCATCGGTACCGATGCGGACGGAAACCGCATCTATCAAACGGCCTTCTCCAGCCAGTTCAACCTCTGCACCGCCTGTCACCAGGCCTTCCTCGACGAGACCTTCAATGCGGCTCTGGGCGTGTTTGAATACACCTTATTCTACGATCCCGCCAACCCCGAGGCGAACGATGTCCCGCATCATGGGGACGTGAACGACCCCCGGATTGACAGTCGCGGTCGGACCATTGTCGACACCCATTTCCGCTTCCTCGATCCCGCCGACGGGGTTACCGTGCTGATCCCCGGCTACAACATCAACGCCGCCGACGACCAGGCCTGCCTGAACTGCCACGAGGTCCACGCCACCACCATCTTCGCCCAGGCCAACGCCGCGGAGATCGCCACCCAGTGGGCCGCCTCGGGGCACGCCGACTACCTGGGCGAACCCTTCACCCACGAGTTCTCCGACGGCGCCTGCATGAAGTGCCACTCGGGGACCGAGTACGCCCGCTTCGTCCAGGGCGTGGCCGAGGAAGACCTCGCACTGGCCGGCGGCCCCCGGGTCATCGCCTGCGTGGCCTGCCACGACTTAATGGCCAAGAATGCCGCGGGCGAGTTCGAACTCGGCGCCACCCGGACCGTCAACCAGGTCACCTTCCCCTCGGGCGCCGTCCGGACGCTGGGCGACGCCAGCAACCTCTGCGCCGAGTGCCACCAGGGGCGCGAGTCGGGCCTGACCGTGGCCAACGCCATCGCCACCACCCCCGGCGGCCCGCACCGCTTCCTCAATCGGCACTACTTCGCCGCCGCGGCGATCCGCTTCGGCACCGACGTGGATGCCGGCTTCGAGTACGCCGGCCGCACCTACCTGGGTGAGAACACCTATCCGGGGCACCCCGCTTCGCTGACCACCTGCATCGAGTGCCATCTGCAGGAGGGGACCGCCAACCACACCTTCGCTCCGGATTTGGCCCGCTGCCAGAACTGCCACGTGGACAGCGGCACCGCCTTCCCCGGCGTTCTGACCAGCTTCGAGAACCTGGGGCTGCCCTTCGGTGCGGTCGATGTCGACTACGACGGCGACGGCCTCGGCGAGAGCTTCCAGGCCGAGATCGACGGCATGGAGGCGCTGCTGCTGGCGGCCATCCGCAACTATGCCGAGACCGTGGTAGGCACGCCGATCGCCTATGCACCCGGCAGCTACCCTTACTGGTTCGTCGACGACAACAACAACGGCATTGTCGATGCCGACGAAACCACCCGCTACTCGGCCTTCGACGACAAGCTGCTGGCGGCGGCCTACAATTTCCACTCCAACCAGGACCCCTGCGGCGACATGCACAATTACCGCTATGTCCTGCAGACCGCCTACGACTCCACCGACGACCTGGATGACGGCATCCTCAACAACTCCGTGGCGGGCGCCGCGGTCGCCGCCACCAGGCCTTGATCCAAGGCAAACCGCCTGAAAAACAGAACGGCCCCCGTCACCGGGGGCCGTTCTGTTTTTCCAGGGAAGGCGGGAGCCCGCCCCGCCTACGTGGGGCGCGTTTTCGCCAAACCGATTTCAGGGGTTGCCGCCCCCGGGCTTGCCGCCGAACATGGCGGCCAGCTGCACCAGCTGCTGCAGTTCGATCCCCTTCTCCTTGAGCATGCCGAGAAAAACCGGCATCAGCTGCATCAAAAAAGCCGGGTCCTTCATGGCGTCGTTGGCGAGCGGGGGGAGGATATCGAGGATGAAGGCCTTCTTCTGCTCGGGTTCCAGGGCGAACAGGGCCGTTTTAAGTTCTTCCACGGTCATGGTTTTTTCCTTCTCCTTGGATTAATTACTGGCGCGCAGGTTAACCCAGGGTGGATGAAATTAAAAGAAAAAAATTGTGGACTGGGCTTGGCTCCGGCCGCCTTTGATCCGACTGATCCGCCGGATCGGACCGATCGGTCGGACCAGTCGCGGCCGGCGCCTGTTCACCTGGCGCGAGGCGCCTTCGCCTTTTTCCCCCCGCCGAGCGCCACCTTGTACACCTCCTCGTAATCCTTGACGAAATGCACTTCGATTCCCTCCTTGAGGTACTCGGGCAGCTCCTCGAAGTCGCTGCGGTTGGCGGCGGGGAAGATCAGCGTCTTGAGCCCGATGCGACGGGCGGCGATGGTCTTCTCCTTGACCCCGCCGATGGGCAGCACCCGGCCGGTCAGGGTCAGCTCGCCGGTCATGCCGAGCTTCTTTTTCACCGGCCGGCCGGTAATCATCGAGAGCAGCGCCGTGGTCATGGTCACCCCGGCCGAGGGGCCGTCCTTGGGGGTGGCGCCCGCCGGCACGTGCAGGTGCACGAAATGCTTGTCGAAGTAGTCGGGCGCGGCACCGAAGCGCTCGAGGTGGGCCATGACGTAGGAGTAGGCGATCTCCGAGCTCTCCACCATCACCTTGCCGAGCTGGCCGGTCTGCTTGAAGCCCTTGCCCCTGCTGGCCATGGCGGTGGCTTCGATCTGCAGGGTGGCCCCGCCCATGCTGGTCCAGGCCAGGCCGGTGACCACCCCGGGAACATCCTCGAAGACCTCGTCGGGGGTGAAGACCGGCTTGCCCAGGTAGGCCTCGAGGTCGGCGGCGCCGATGCTGATTTTCCCCGTCCGCCCCTGGGCGAACTCCATGGCCGCCTTGCGCATGATCTTCTTGATGCGGTTCTCCAGGTTGCGCACCCCGGCCTCGCGGGCGTACTGGTCGACGATGCGGGTCAGCGCAGCTTTGCCGATGCTCACCTGCCCCTTGGCCAGCCCGTGGTTCTCCAGCGCCTTGGGGATCAGGTAGCGCCGGGCGATCTCCACCTTCTCCTCGAGGATGTACCCCGAAAGGCGGATCACCTCCATGCGGTCGAGCAGCGGCCCCGGGATGGTGTCGAGCTGGTTGGCGGTGGCCACGAACAGCACGTTGGACAGGTCGAAGGGGACATCCAGGTAGTGGTCGCGAAAGCTGCTGTTCTGTTCGGGGTCGAGCACCTCGAGCAGCGCCGAGGCCGGGTCGCCCTGGAAGGAGGCGCCGATCTTGTCGATCTCGTCGAGCATCAGCACCGGGTTGGCGGTGCCGGCGCTCTTCATCGCCTGGACGAACTTGCCGGGCATGGCGCCGATGTAGGTGCGCCGGTGCCCCTTGATCTCGGCCTCGTCGCGCATCCCGCCCAGCGAGAAACGGTAGAACCGGCGCCCCAGGGCGCCGGCGATGCTCTTGCCAATGGAGGTCTTGCCGACCCCCGGGGGGCCGACCAGGCAGAGGATCGAGCCGGAGATGTCCCCCTTCATCTTGCCCACGGCGATGAACTCGAGGATGCGCTCCTTGACGTCGTCGAGGCCGTAATGGTCGCGGTCCAGCACCCGCCGGGCCTTGGCCAGGTTGAAGGAGTCGCGGCTGTGCCTGCCCCAGGGCAGGATGGTCAGCCAGTCGAGGTAGTTGCGCGAGACGTTGTACTCGGGGGAGGAGGGCTCGAGCAGGCGGAATTTCTCCAACTCCTCCTCGACGGCTTTCTGCGCCTCGGGGTTGAGCTCGAGCCCCTGCAGGCGCTCCTCGAATTTTTCGATCTCGGCGGTCTTCCCTTCCTTCTCGAGGCCCAGCTCCTTCTTGATCGCCTTGAGCTGCTCCTTGAGGAAAAACTCGCGCTGGTGGGCGGAAACCTTCTCCTCGATCTGCCTGCTGATCTTGGTCTGCATCCGCGAGACCTCGAGTTCCTTTTTCAGCAGCACCAGCACCCGGTCGATGCGCTTGCGCACGTCGAAGGTCTCGAGGATGGTCTGCAGCTCCTGGCCGTCGGCGCTGGTCAGGTTGGCGGCGAAATCGGCCAGCCGCCCCGGATCGTCAAGGCTCGAGCGGCCGAGGAACATCTTGATCTCCTCGGTGTACAGGGGGTTGATCTTGATCAGCTCCTTGAGGGTGGAGATGATGGCCATGGAATAAGCCTTGAGCTCGGGGTTGACCGAGAGTTCGGCGCTATAGTGGTACTTGACCCAGGCGTAGAGGCCGTCGCCGCCCTCCTTGAGCTCCTCGATGGAAAAGCGCTCCATGCAGTTGAAGAGAAACTGCATGTTTTCATCATCCTCATGGATGAGCTTGAGGATGCGTCCGGCTACGCCGACATGGTGAAGATTGGCCGGGGTGTCGTCGCCCTCGGGATTTTGCACCAGAACCAGGCCCAGGGCCTGGGTGGGCGTCTGCAGCGCCTTTTTGACGGCGGCGACCCGGGACGGGCCGGAGACGGCCAGGGGGATCATCAGCCCGGGGAAGACCGGGCGGGGGCGAAGCGGGATGATCGGCAGGCCGGCCGGGAGTACTTCCGTGGCCAGCACCAGCCCCTCTTCGGCGGGGCTCGGCTGGTGGTTGCCGTTGGCGGGTGAGTCCTGGTCGATTTCCGGGGTCTGTTCGTCGTTCATGGGATACGGCTCCTGGTGGTGGTTGTCCCGGAAAAATTAATCATCGCCGGGGCGGATGTCAACCGTCGGCGGCTTCGGCGCCTAGTGTACTGTTTGGTTAATCGTGTCAGTTAATTCCGAGTCATTTTGATCGCTGTCAAGGCGCTGCCGACGCAGGCCTAGCCATGCGCTAAACCAAGGAGGCACAACGAAGACAGCGGTCAAAAGGGCCGGAATTATAGGACAGGATTAGCCGCACAGTGCACTAGAACCAGTGGCGAAGGGCCAGGTGAAAGACCACGTCGGGGGCGCTGTCGACGACGATGTCCTCGACCACGGCCAGGTCGAGACCGGTGGCATCGGTGAGGGCCAGGGTCCCGCCCATCACCAGCTGCGCCGAGTCGGCGGCGATCTCGTCCAGGTCGCTGTCCCCGAAAAACGCCGTGTGGCCGTCGAGCTGCAGTTTCAGATGCAGCCAGTCGAGCGCCGCCCAGGCCAGGCCGAGGTTGGCGAAACCGGCGACCCGGCGCTGCTTGTCGCCGAGCACGTCGCCTTCGCTCATGGCCATGGCCCCGAGGGTGCCGAACAGGCCCAGGCCGCCGTCGCCCGGGGACAGAAGCTTCTGGCCGGAAATGGCCAGGGAGAGGTCGTATCCACCGCTGCCGAAAAGGCGGTCACTGTCGCCGGTGGGCAGCTTGAGGCTCAATCGCAGGGCGCTGGTGGCGGGGCTGCCCCAGTCCTGGCGGGTCAGCTGCAGCGCGCCGCTCAGGCGGATATCGCCCAGGCCGTCGGCGGCTTCGGTGCGGCTGAAGGCGGTGACGCCCGCCTCGCGGTAGGTAAAGTTCAACTGGTCGTCCTCGGCCTCGCTGCGCCCGCCCTGAGGGAGGCTGAAGGTGGAATGCCAGTCCTCGATGAAGCCGTCCAGAAAGCCCCCGCTCTGGCTGAGGTAAGGGATGTCCAGCCCCAACTCGGCGCGGCCGCCCAGCCCGTAGCGCAGGGCCAGGGTGTAGCGGTAGGTTTCGCCGTCCAGGACGATCTCCTCGGTCGCCGTCTGGCTTTCCGTGAAATTGCTGGCGGCGTCCAGGGTGAGGGCGGCGGCGAACCGGCCCTGGTCGAGTACCCGGGAGGTCTCGGGGTAGGGCAGGCCGAAGAGCTGTACCAGGGGGCTCTGGTTGCTGGTGCCCAGGGGATAGAGCTCGAGGGCGAAGGCGGGGAGCGGCAGCAAAGAGGCGCACAGCAGTGCGGCGCAGAGGGCGTGCAGTAGTCGGGTCATGACGAAAGCCTGGCTGGGGGTGAACGTTGGGCTCAACCCGGTGCACGTTGCGAACCAGGCTGGCTGGGCAGGGGCTGAGGGCTGGAGACTGGAGGTTGGGCCGCGTCGGACCCGACGAGTCGGACTTGTCAGACGCGGCGCAGGTCCTTTGACTACCTCATCCGCGGGTTGCCCAGGGTGCCGGTCACCCGGATGCGATAGGTGCCGTCGGGACCGGGTTTGATGAACAGGTCGAGCAGTTCGACCAGCGCCTGGTCGAGGCTCGGGGAGCGGTTCAGGGTCAGCGAGAGGTTGACCCGGCTGTTCTCCGGCGGCTCGCTCAGCAGCAGGGTGCCGGTGCCGCTGACCTGCAGGTCGCCCCCCTGGTTTTCCAGCTTGTCGATGCGCAGGGCGGTGCCCCGGCCCGAGCCGGCCAGGGTGAGCGTCCCCAGGGAGAGGTTGGGGGTGGTGGCGCCGATTGCCTCGAGGCCGGTCAGGCGTGCCTGGTTGACCTCGAGGGCCAGGCTGGTCTCGGTCTCGGGCCGCAGCGGCCAGGCGCCCGCCAGGCTTCCCCGGCTGACCACCCCGGAGATCCCCAGGGAAGAGCCGGCGGCCAAGGGAGCGCTGAAGGTCAATTCTTCGACCTGCGCTTCCACGGCGCCGTCGCGGCGCAGGTTGCCCCAGGCGTTGCCGCCGAGCAGCTGCGAGGCGAAGGCCACGCCCGGGTTGCTGCCGAACAGCGAATGCCAGAGAGGCTTCAGGGTCAGGCTGTCCAGGGTCAGCTTCAGCTCCTGCCCGGGCTGGGTGACATTGACTTGTTGCGCCCTCAGGGCCGGGGGGAAACGCAGGGAGAGATGCTCCATTTCCAGGCGCGCCGGAGTGCGGGTGGTCACTTCGAATTCGATGCGGTTCTTCAGTTCCCCGGCGGGGAAAAACAGGTAGAAACCGAGCACCAGGCACCCCGCCAACAGCAGGGCGGCGCCGCTGTAGAGCCTCAGCCGCGAGCGGTCGCTGCGGTTCGGGGCGGAAACGGCGTCGGGGACCGCACCCGGAGAGGCAACGGGCCGGCGGCGGAGAAGAGGCGGAAGACTCGGCAGACGGAAGCGTTTCATGCACTCCTCCCGAAGGACGACACGGTGAGCACCGCGTCGAGCAGGGTGCGGTCCTCGAACCGAATCTTGAGGCGCAGGTTCTTCACCTGCAGCACGGCGTCGGTGGTCTCCAGTTCATAGAGCAGCTGAACCAGTTGATTGAGGCGGATTTTGTCGAGCTTGATCTCCACCGAATCCTCCCGGAACCCCTCTTTGACCGAGGTGGGCTGGGGGCGCATGTAGACCAGGTTCTCCTTGCTGGCCACCCGGGTGGCCAGGGACTCGACGAAGGAGAACAGGGAGAAAGCTTCGCCCCGGGCGAGGCGCCTCTCGGCCTCGTTGAGCTGCTGCTGCAGGGACAGGTACTGGCGGCGCAGGGACTGGACCTCGTAGACCTGTTTCTGGCGCGAGGCGATTTGCCGGTCGAGCCGGTCGAGGGCCTCCCGGTAAGGGGATACCACGGCGAAGAACACCAGGGTCACCAGGACCGCCAGGGCTCCGAGGACCAGGGCGATGCGCTCGCGTTGACTCAGATTGCCGATCATCGGGCTTGCTGCTCCTCGCTGAAAGTCAGGTTCATGCGGAAATCGACGCGGCTGCCGTCGAGGCTCATCTTGGCGTCGGAGATCTGCGCCTCTTTGAACAGGGGCGATTTCTCCAGGCTGCGGGCCATGCGGTTGATGGCGTCGAAGCTGGTGGTGTACCCCTCGAGGCGCACCGAATCGGGACCGTAGGTCAGGTCGCGGACATCCAGGGTGACATCCTCGGGCAGGGTCGCCGAGACCTCACGCAGCACCCCGAGAGCGGTCCCCTGGACCCCGGCCCCGATCAGCCGCCCGCGCTTCTCGAGCTCGGTGATGCCGCTGCGCATCTGCAGGGGGACATCGACAATGGCGCGGGCGCCCGGGAAGGTCTGGCGGTAGATCCTGACCATCTCCTGCTGCAGCGCCTCGGCGCGGCCGGCCTTGTGGTTGTAGTTGAGCCAGGCCGAAGCGGTCAGCGCGGCGCTGGTCAGCAGCAGCAGCCCGGCGGCGGTGACCAGCCCCCGCTTCAGCGAAGCCCACTCGCTTTTCATGGCGAAGGGGCCGCTGCGCAGGTTGAATTCATGCTCCTTCTCGGGAATTCCCGCGCGCAGGGCGAGGGCCGCTGCCGGAATGAACTCGGCCTCGAGCGATTCGCCGCCGAAAGGCAGCCGCGGCAGTTCGGCCTGAATGTCGGCCTGGCGCAGGCTCTCGGCCAGGCCCGGGGTGGCTCCCGCTCCGGCGAGCAGCACGGGCAGCTCCGAGAGCCCGGCCTTGCGCTGCAGCAGGGCGATTTCCCGCTGCAGCCTGCGGACCAGCCCCGCTTCGTCCTTCGGGGCGGCGGGCAGCAGCAGGTAGTCGGCCACGCGCCCCTCGGCCAGGCGGGCCACGGTCACCTCCGCGGCGCGGAGCAGCAGCAGGATCCCGTCGGGGCAGCTCTCGCGCAGTCCGCCGGCGAAGGCGAAGGGGGCGACGTCGAGGAAATTGAGGGGGATGGCTGCCTGGTCGAAGGGGAGCAGGAACTCGCGCACCACCTCCTGGCGTACCGCCGCGGCGGCGACCTGGAACTTCTCCCCCGAGGCGACCGGTTTCTGGAAGCTGAGTACCGAATCCTCGACGGGCACCGGGAGCTGGGCGGAGAGCTCGAAGGGGAGCGCCGCCTCGATCTTTTTGCCGTCGCTGAAGGGGAACTGCAGCCAGCGCACGAAGGCCTCCCCGGCAGGCAGGGCGGCGGCCATGCGGTCGCCGTAGCGGGCTTCTCCCTGCAGCGCCTCGCGGATAGCCGCGGCCAGCTCCTGCGCAGTGGCGAAGCCGGCCCGCTCCAGGGCACTCAGGGTGTAGACGCCCTTCTCCTCGCTGACCACGGCGATGCGCACCTGGTCGCGGTCGATATCGATTCCAATCAGTCGTTTGGCCATGATGGTCAGTTTACCTTGAAATAAAGCAGCTTGTCCCCGGCTTTCAGCACGAAGGCCTCCACCTCCCTGGCTCCGTCGCCGACCTCGCCCCGGGCCCAGATGTGGAAGGTCTCACTCTTGAGAACGAAGTGCCGTCGGTCCAGGTTCGACATGCCCGGCAGGTTGTTGACGGTCTGAAGATCCGCCGCGGATTTGTAGGGTTCGCGTTCGCGGATGGCGATGATGTCCTCGGCGGCGGCCCGGTCGATGACCGGGTCGTCCGAAAGGCTCATCAGCACCTCCGCCGTGGCTGTGTTGATGTTGATCTTGCCGCTGCCGTGCACGGTAACATGGTCGCGGATCAGCTTCATCACCTCGGGGGTGAAGCCGCGCACCAGGGCCAGTTCCTCCAGGGTGTCGAAGGGCCCGTTTTTGCACGGATAGGGCTTGTCGAGCCGCAGGTAATAATCGCTTTCGGTACCGAGGGTCGCGCCCGTGTCAGGGTCGACGTAGGGCGTGTCATCCTCGTCGATCCAGTCGATCAGCGCGGCGGTGAGCTCCTCCCCGTTGGCGAGTCCCAGCACGTCCCGGAAGAACCGGTAAAAATAACCCTTGAAGTCCGGGTCGACGTTGACCCGCGGTTGGCCCTGGACGTCTCGCACCAGTCGATTGACGTCGAGCTTGCCCCCCTGGTCCTCGACGGTCACCGAAACCACCCCGTCGCCCACCGGGTAATTGGCCAGGCCCAGGCTCCAGAGTTCACTGGGGTCGTTGCGGGCGTCGTATTCGTTGCTGTCCTCCTGCAGGATGATCCGCCCGACCCGCACCCCCCCTTTGGCCAGGTAGTAGGCGCGGGTGCTGTCGCGGAAGGTCTCGGTCAGCCGCAGGTCGACCAGGGTCGAAAACGCCAGCTCGGTCAGCAGCGAGGCGAGCAGGGCCACCACCACCAGGACCAGCAGCAGGACCATCCCTTTTTCCTGGCGCAGGCTCTTCATGACGACCTAAATCCTCGGCACTTCGAGGATGGTGCGGAAGGGGACCGGCTGCTCGCCGACCCGTACCGAAAGGGTCACCTCCACCATGTGCGGCAGCCCCTGGCTTGCCGCATCCCATTCCTCGAACCAGTCGCTGCCGCTGTAAAAACGCAACTGCATCGACTCGATGCCGGTGGCCAGGCGGTAGGGGAGCCGCTCGGGCCCCTCGCTGTCGGACAGGGAATATTCGCGGCGCAGTAGCACCCGGCGCTCCTGCTGCCCCTCGCGATCCAGGGCCAGTTCGTACTGCACCACCGCGATCCCGGCCCCGCCGCTCCCCTGGGGGGTGACGGCGGTGGTGGTCAGCTCGAGGTACTTGTTGCGGTCGGCGTTCTCGCCGCCCTTGAACAGCGTCCCCGGCGAGCCGGAACTGAAAAACGCGCCGCGCACCTCGCGCCCGATGCGGTCGAACAGCACCCGGGCCTGGTGGTAGCCTTCACCGTCGCTCTCCAGCCGCTGCTTGGTGCGGCTCACCGAGGTGAACACGCCGTAGACCGAGAGCAGCAGCAAGCTGGTGATGGTGACGGCGACCAGCACCTCGACGAGGGTGAAGCCGCCAGGGGGCGCGACCCCTGAAATGGGTTTTATGCTTTTTGGGTTCAGGCCCAACAAATTCCTCATCAGAACAGGAACGAACTGAGCTCGACCAGCTCGTTTTTCGCCTCTTCGCCCCAGAGCACCTTGACGGTCACCATGCGCACCGAGGGGATGGGGGTATCCTCGAAGTGAACGCTCCAGCGGAATTCCCCAAAGGGGTCTTCGAAGGGCTCCGCGTCGTCGGCGTAGTTCAGGGTGCGCGCCTCGGCGGAGGCCTCGATCTCGGTCATCCGCTCCTGGGCCAGCAGGGTCGCCTGGGTGATCTTCTGCAGCCGGGTGTGGGTGCCCAGGGAGCGATTGCCCAGCGACAGCAGGGTGATCAGGGCGATCCCGGCGATCGCCAGGGCGATCATGACCTCGAGCAGCGTAAAGCCTTTGCCGTTACCAGTCACCAGTCACCAATCACGGGTTCAAAATTCCCGATACCCATCGAAAACTTCCGTCTGCCCGGTAAAGGGGTTGATGCGCAGGGTCAGGTTGCGCGAGCCTTCCGCCAGGTGGATGACCGTCCCCTCCATCCAGCCGATGGGGAGGATTTCGGTGACCACCTCGCCGCTGCTGCGTTTGCCGCGCCCGGCGATGTCCAGATCCTTGAACCGCACATCCCCCTTGAGCCGCTGCAGGCGGCCGACCCCTTCGGCATCGACCAGTTCGCCGTCGCGCTCCAGCTGCTTGACCCTGAAGGTCCCATTGTCGATGTCGTAGACCAGCCGAAAGGGGGTCTGCTTGAGCGCCGCCTCGTTGTAATAGTACTTGACCGTACCGGCGATGCGCCGGGCCGAGGAGCCGAGGCTGTCCTCGCCGACCCCGGTGAGCAGCGGCACGGTCAGCCCGGCGAACAGGCCGATCAGCAGCAGCACCAGGGCCAGCTCGACGAGGGTGAAGCCCCTATTCGATTTCCCAGCTGTTGACATCCGCGCTGTTCCCCTCGCCGCCGGGCTCGCCGTCGCCGCCATAGGAGATGATGTCGTACTCGCCGTGGATACCCGGGGAGAGGTAGACATAGTCGCTGCCCCAGGGGTCCTTGGGCAGGTTCTTCAGGTAGCCGCCCTCGTGGTATTTGGTGGGGATACGGCCGGTCTCGGGCTTGCTGACCAGGGCCTGCAGCCCCTGGTCGGTGGAGGGGTAGAAGCCGTTGTCGAGCTTGAACAGCCCGATCGCCTCCTCGAGCCCCTTGATGTCGGCGGCCGCCTTGACCCGCCGTGCCTCCTCGGGCCGCTCCAGCAGCCTTGGGACGACGATGGCGGCGAGGATGCCGAGGATGACCACCACGACCATGATCTCGATCAGGGTGAAACCCCTGTTGCTGCGTAGAATCGATTTGCGCATTTTATCTATTGCTCCTTTTAAGATCCGCCTCTCGCCCGTTCGCTGCGCTCAATAGAGCCCGCAGAGAACGCCTTGGGGCTTTTACCAGTTACTAATTACTTATCACGCATTACGACGAATTACTGCCTTTCACCCCATCCCCTGGCTGGCCTGGAAGATCGGCAGCAGGATGGCCATGACGATGAAGCCGACGGCGCCGCCCATGAACAGGATCATGACCGGCTCGAGCAGCGAGAGCATCCCCGCGATGGACATATCGACCTGGTGCTCGTAGGATTCGGAGACCCGCAGCAGCATCTCCTCGAGCTCGCCGCTGCGCTCGCCGACGGCGGCCATCTGCGCCACCATGGGCGGGAAAACCCCAGAGCGGCGCAGGGGAGGGGCCAGCCCCTCGCCTTCGCGCACCGCTACCGCGGTATCTTCGATGGCCTTGCGCAGCACCCGGTTCTGCAGCAGGTTCCGGGCGATGTCCAGGGCCTTGAGCAGGGGCACCCCGCTACGCAGCAGGGTGGCCAGGGTGCGGGTCAGTCGGGCGGTGGCCAGCAGCAGGTTGAGCCGGCCGAACAGCGGCGCCCGCAGGGCCAGCCGGTCGAGGTGCATGCGCCCGGCCTCGGTGGCGGCGTAGCGGCGCAGCAAAAACAGGGCCCCAGCCAGCAGCAGCACGCCGACCCACCACCATTGGCCGAGCAGGTCGCTACCGGCGATCAGCATGCGGGTCGGCCAGGGCAGGGCCTGGCCGAGGTCCTCGAGCATCCGGGTGACCTTGGGCACCACGAAGGTGAACAGGAAGAACAGCACCCCGGCGCCGATCAGCGCCATCAGCAGCGGATAGGCCATGGCCGCGGTGATGCGTGACTTAAGGCGGGCCTGGTCTTCGAGAAAATCCGCCAGCCGCTGCAGCACCTGGTCGAGGGTGCCGGTGTTTTCGCCGACCTGCACCATGTTGACGTACAGGGGGGCGAAGATCCGCGGGTGCTTCTCCAGCGAGGCGTGCAGGGACTCGCCCTGGATCACCTCGTCGCGCACCGTGCCCATGGCGCGGGCCAGGGTGGGTTGCTCCAGCTGTCCGGCCACGGTGCCGAGGGCTTCGTCGAGGGAGAGGCCGGCGCCGAGCAGGGTCGCCAGCTGGCGGGTGGCCGCGGCCAGCTCCGCCACCGGCACCCGGCGGCGAAACTCCCGCTTGAACAGGGCACGCTTGGCGCCGGCGGCCTTCTCCTCGCGCAGCTCCGTGGGGTAAACCCCCTCGCCGCGCAGTTTCTGGATGACCGCCTTTCTGCCCGAGCCCTCGACGACTCCCGAAACCTTCTTGCCCTGGGCATTCAGGCCGCTGTACTCGAACAAGGGCAAGGTTTATACCTCCTCCTGGGTGACGCGCACGACTTCCTCGAGGGTGGTCTCGCCCTTGAGGGCCCTGGCCAGCCCCGACTCGCGCAGCGGCTGCATGCCGCGGCGCATGGCCGAGGCCTTGATGGAGGAGGAGTCCTTGTTCTGCAGCAGCAGGTCGCGGATCTGCTCGTCCACCGTCAGCAGCTCGTAGATGCCGGTGCGGCCGCGGTAGCCGATATCCATGCAGCTCGGGCAGCCCTTGCCGCGGTAGAAGGCGGCCCCGGCGGGGACCGCGCCTTCCAGCCCCATCTCGCGGATCAGCTCGGGGGCGGGGTGGTAGGCCTCGCGGCAGTCGGGGCAGATGCGCCGCACCAGGCGCTGGGCGAGGATGCCGACGATGGAGGAGGCGGCCAGAAACGGCTCGATCCCCATCTCGACCAGGCGGGTCAGGGCCCCGGCGGCGTCGTTGGTGTGCAGGGTCGAGAAGACCATGTGGCCGGTCAGCGCCGACTGCACGGCGATCTCGGCGGTTTCGCCGTCGCGGATCTCGCCGACCATGATGATGTCCGGGTCCTGGCGCAGGATGGAGCGCAGGCCGTTGGCGAAGGTCAGGTTGATCTTGGGGTTGACCTGAATCTGACCGACCCCGGAGAGCTGGTACTCGATGGGGTCCTCGACGGTGATGATGTTCTTCTCGCGGCTGTTGAGCCGGGTCAGGGCTGCATAGAGGGTGGTGGTCTTGCCCGAACCGGTGGGGCCGGTGACCAGGAAGATGCCGTGGCTCTTGTGGATCATCCGGTTGACCTGGGCCAGCAGCTCGGACTCCATCCCCACGTCCTCGAGGGTCAGCACGCTCGAGGACTGCTCGAGCAGACGCATGACCACCCGCTCGCCGAAGGCGGTGGGCAGGGTCGAGACGCGCACGTCGAGGTCCTTGCCAGCGATGCGCACGCGGAAGCGGCCGTCCTGGGGCAAGCGCTTCTCGGCGATGTTGAGCCCGGACATGATCTTGATGCGCGAGGTGATGCTGGCCTGAGCCTTGTGCGGCGGCCGCAGCACCTCGTAGAGCACGCCGTCGATGCGGTAGCGCACGATGAGGGCGTTTTCGAAGGGCTCGATGTGGATGTCGCTGGCCCGCTCGCGGTAGCCCTGGGTGATCAGGCTGTTGACGAAGCGGATGATCGGCGCCTCGTCCGAGGCGTCGAGCAGGTCGGCGGGCTCCAGGCCCCGGGCCAGCCCTTCGGCCCCCTGGCCCTCGATCTCCTCGACGAACTCCTGGGCCTCGCCGGCGCGGTCCTCGTAGCTGCGGTTGATGGCGCGCAGGATCTCCTCGGGCTGGGCAACGCAGACCTCGATGATCTCCCGGGTCAGGGCGGCCAGGTCGTTGAGCGGGCGGGTGTCGAGGGGGTCGGCCACGGCGACCCGCAGGACCCCTTCGCGCCGTTCCAGGGGGAAGACCCGGTACTCCTTGGCGAAGGTGATCGGCACCTGGCCGAGCAGTTCGTTGACCGAGGCGTCGGCGACGACCCTGTCGAGAAAGGGGATCTGCTGTTGTTCGGCGAGAGCCCGCGCCAGCACTTCGCTGCTCAGGGCCTTCATGCCGAGCAGGATTTCGCCGAGCCGCAGCTTTTTCTCCGCCTGGGCGGCGAGGGCGACCTCGATGCGTTCGGCGGGGATCTGGTAGCTTTCCCGAAGTATCTCCCCGAGGGGTTTCCAGGCACTCATGGGGTCAGTTGCCCGGGGGGGCATCCTGCATGGGGATGCCGATCAGGTTGTCCCGGAACGACTCCATGTAGTCGCTGCTCAGGCTGGAGCGCATCTGCTCCTGCTGAAAATTGTACATGCTGTCGCGGCTGCGCCGGGTAACGGCGGCCAGGTCCTCGGCGTTGCGCACGATGCGCGGGGTGATGAAGATCAGCAGGTTGGTCTTGCGCTCCTGGGTCCCCTCGCTGCGGAACAGCCAACCGAGCAGCGGCAGGTCGCCGAGGAACGGCACCTTGCTGATGGTCTCCTGGACGTTGGTGCCGATCAGGCCGCCGAGCACCACGGTCTTGCCGTTTTCGGCCAGCACCGTGTTGCGCAGGGCGCGCTTGGTCAAGGTGGGGCCCACCTGGTCGACGTCGCCGACGCTGTTGGTGGCGATGTCGGTGATCTCCTGGAAAACGTTGAGGCGCACCAAGTCCCCCTCGGTGACCTGGGGGGTGAAGCGCAGGGTCAGCGCCACGTCCTGGCGCTCCACCGCCACGCTCTGCGCCAGCCCGGCGCTGCCGCCGGTGTCGGTGAGTCGCTGGGTGATGATCGGCACGTTGGAGCCGACGATGATTTCGGCCTCTTCGTTGTCCGAAGTCAGCAGGCGCGGCGCCGAGAGAATGTTGACGTTGGAGTCGGTGCGCGACAGGTCGATGAGGGCCGAGAGGGCCGGTACGCTGATGGTGTTGCCGTCGGGGCCGACCACGGTGATCGGGTTGAACAGGCCGCCGAGCAGGATGCCGTTGATGGTCCGGCTGAGCAGCGTGGGAAGGCCGCCGTCCTCGCCGGTGCTGGAAGCGAGGTCGGAGAGGCCGGCCGGGCCGGTATTGAGGTTGCTGGTGCCGAACACCACGCTGTCGCTCCCCACGTCGAGGGCCCCCTGCAGGGAGGCACCGAGGTTCTGGGTGGCGTCCATGGAGAGCTCGAGGATCAGCGCCTCGACGAAGACCTGCTTGCGCTTGATGTCGAGCTGGCCGATGATGCCGCGGAGAATCTCGTAGTCTTCGGGGGTGGCGTTGATGATCAGCGAGTTGGTCGGCTTGTCGGCGGTGATGCTCACCGCCTCGCTGACCAGCGCCACCTGCTGGGCCGCGCCGGCCGCGGCCTGGGCAGTCTGCCGAGGGGTGGTGCGGGCCTGGGCCTTGATGCCGGTAAGAATTTCGTTGAGGGTCTTGGCCAGGGTCTCGGCGTCGGCGTTCTCCAGGTAGTAGACGTTGATGTTGGAGCGTTTCTCCGGCTGCTTCTGGTCGAGCTTGGCCACCAGGCCGCGGATCGTCGCCAGGTCGTCGGCCGTGGCCATGATCACCAGGGCGTTGGTGCGCGAATAGGGGATGATCTTGCTCATCTCCGAGGTGCCGGCGGTCTGCACGTTGGCCGCGGCCCGACCGCGCCTGGGGGTGGCCAGCGTCTGGGTGAGGACCTGGGAGGCGATGCTGGCCACCTCCTCAGCGCTGGCGAAATCCAGGGTGATCACCTCCAGTGCTTCGAGCCCGCTGGGGACGTCGAGCTGCTTGATGATGCGCACCAGCCGGTCGATGTTGGCGCCGCTGTCGGTGATCACCAGGGTGTTGGACGGGGAGAAGGCGACGATGCTGCTGGTCTTGGGAACCAGCGGGGTCAGCACCGAGGTGGCCAGCAGGTTGGCGTCGATATTCGACAGCGGCACGAGCCTGGTGACGTAGTTTTCACCAGCCCGAGCCGGACCGTCGGTCAGCGTGGGGAGATTGCTCTCCTTGGCGTTTTTGTTGGCGACGATCTTGTTGACGTTCCCCGAAGGGACCACGGTGAAATCGCGCACGTTGAGCACGGTGAGAAACAGCTGGTAAGCCTCGTCGAGGCTCATGCTCTGCGGGGAAATGATGGTCACCTTGCCCCGCACCGTGTCGTCGTAGATGAAGTTTTTGCCGGTCAGCTCGCTGATGGTCTTGATCAGGTCGGTGAGCTCGATGTCGCGAAAATCGAGGGTCACCTTCCCGTCGGCGACGGCGGGCGCGGTAGCCGGCTGCTGGGCAGCCAGATTGGTCGGGTGAAGGCAGAGCGCGGCCAGCAGCATGGCGGCGCCCAGGCTTTTTAGAGTGCGGATCATCACCGGGGATGGCCTCCTTGGTTCCTGGTACTCAAAGGGACGTCCAGCCAGACAAAAACGGCCGGAAACTAGTTGATATCATACTCGAAATTCATCGGCTCGCCATTGCGGGTCAGGCCGATGGAGATGTTGCGGGCCTCGCGCAGTTGCTGGAAGATCTGCAGGGCCTTTTCGGGGCTGTCGAGTTCCACCCCGTTGACCTGCATGACCACGTCGCCCCGACGAATGCCCAGTTTGGCCAGAAGCGAGTTGCGCTGGATCATGCGCACCACGAACCCCTCGGTCCGGCCGTCGACGATGTTCGGCTCCATGCGCGCCTGCTTGAGCAGTTCGTTGATGTTGCCGCGGGCTTTTTCCACCTCGGACTGGGCGATTTCCCAGCGGTTTTCACCCACCTCGCGGATCCCCTCCCCCGACTCCGCGGCGCCCGTCGGGCCAGGGGCGGAGGCGGCGCCGGGGGCGCTGCCGCCGGCTGGTTCGAAGAGCTGGAGCACCTCGACGCTGCCGTCGGGGTATTGGATCTTCACCAGGCTGCGGGTGATTTCGGAAACCTTCCCCCCACCGGGAACCTCATCCTCCAACCGGTAAATGGCCCCTTCGTTGCCGGCGCGGATCAGGGCCAGGGAATCCGGGCCCGCGGCCACCGTGCCGAGCAGGGTCAGACTGGTCCGGGGACCGGCGCTCCTTTCGGCGGGCTGGTCAGGCTGGGGGGCCGGCGCGAGGGACTGGACGCCCTGGCCGGTCGAGTCGAAGATGTTGCGCTGCAGGACCACCTGGTAATCGCTCAGCGAGGCCTTGCGGGTCGGGGCCGGCGCCTCGCGGACCGTCCCTTCGTCGAAGCGGATCGGCGGGCTCAGCAGCACCCCCAGTCCGGTGGCGGTCAGTCCCCCCAGGGAGAGGCCGAGCAGGCTGAACAGCAGCAGGTAGATCCCTCGGAAATATCTCTGGATGAAGGAAAGCATCGTTAATCCGTTGGCAGAGCCGGATGGTCGGCGGCGGGCCCCAGGGGACAGTGTGATTAATCAAGCTAAAAGGATATGGGCAGACAGGTAAAAATGCAAGGTCTTTCCCCAAATTCGGCAGCCCGGGCCGGTGCCTTTGCCGGCACGGCGGTCTTCCGTCCGGCATCCCCTTGGCGGGATGCCGGGGCGGGGGCGCCACGGGGTGGTTTGCGGGTCCCTTATGGATACTTTCAATTCCCGGGCGACTGTGGAATAATGGCGCGGCCCGACCCCGTTCCGTTTAACCGAAAGGTGTTTCATGACCCGGCAAGCCAAGCGGCTGTTCCTGATCGACGGCTCTTCTTACATTTATCGTGCCTACTTCGCTATTCGCCACCTCTCCAACTCCAAGGGGGAGGCGACCAACGCGGTGTTCGGTTTCACCAACATGCTGCTCAAGGTGGTGCGCGAGCACGCCCCCGATCACCTGGCCGTGGTATTTGACGCCAAGGGTCCGTCCTTTCGCAAGGAGCTCTACCCCGAATACAAGGCCAACCGCAGCGCCATGCCCGAGGACCTGGTGCCGCAGATTCCGGTCATCAAGAACCTGGTGCGGGCCTTCAACATGCCGGCGCTGGAGCTGGTCGGTTACGAGGCCGACGACATCATCGCCACCCTGGCGAAGAAGTTTGCCGCCGAGGGGATGGAGATCACCGTGGTCACCGGCGACAAGGACCTGATGCAGATCGTCTCCGACCGGGTGCGGCTGCTCGACACCATGAAGGACAAGGTCTTCGGCCTCGAGGAGGTCGCCGAGCGCTTCGGCGGCACCCCCGACAAGGTGGTGGAGGTGCAGGCCCTGGCCGGCGACAGCTCGGACAACGTGCCGGGGGTGCCGGGGATCGGCGAAAAGACCGCCCGGGACCTGATCGCCGAGTTCGGCAGCGTCGAGCACCTGCTGGCGAATATCGACAAGGTCAAGGGGAAGAAGCGCCAGGAGAACCTGCGCGATTTCGCCGAGCAGGCGCGGCTCTCCAGAGAGCTGGTCACCCTCAGGGACGATGTGCAGCTGGAGGTCGATTACGACAGCTTCGTGCTTTCGGAACCGGATCGCGGGGCGCTGACCGCCATTTTCAAGGAGATGGAATTCCACAAGCTGATCCAGGAATTCTCCAGCGACGAGCGGGCCACCGGCGAGGGGTATCGCGCCGTGCTCAGCGAAGCCGAGCTCGATGCCCTGGTGGCGACGCTGAAAAAGGCGCCGCGCATCGCCTTCGATACCGAAACCACCAGCCTCGACCCGACCCGCGCCGATCTGGTCGGCATCTCCTTCGCCGTCACGCCCGGCGAAGCCTGGTACATCCCCCTGGCCCACCGCTACCTGGGGGCGCCCGAGCAGCTCGAGCGCCGGCTGGTGCTCGACAGGCTGCGGCCGCTCTTCGAGGACCAGGCGCTGCCCAAGGTCGGCCAGAACATCAAGTACGACGTGCTGGTGATGCGCCGAGCCGGGGTCGAAGTGCGCGGCATCGCCTTCGACACCATGGTCGCCTCCTACCTCGCCAACCCGGCCGCCAAATCCCACGGCATGGACAACCTGGCCGCCGAACTGCTCAGCTACAAGACCATCAGCTATTCCGAGGTGACCGGCAGCGGCCGCAGCCAGATCGGCTTCGACGAGGTCGAGGTGGAAAAGGCGGTGGTCTACGCCGCCGAGGATGCCGACATCACCCTGCGCCTGGCCGAGAAACTGGCGCCGATGGTTGAAGAGAGCGGCCAGCAGCAGCTCTTCGCCGAGGTGGAGATGCCCCTGGTGGCGGTGCTGGCCGACATGGAATGGGACGGTGTGCGCATCGACGCAGGTTTCCTGGAAAAACTCTCCGCCGAGATGGAGGTCAAGCTCGCCGCCCTGGAAAAAGAGATCCACCAGCTGGCCGGCGGCTCATTCAACATCGGCTCGCCCAAGCAGCTGGGCGAGGTGCTCTTCGAGCGTTTGGGGCTGCCGCGGGGCAAGAAGACCAAGACCGGCTGGTCCACCGACGTCGAGGTGCTCAACAAGCTGGCCGAAGAGCATGAGATCGCCGCGCGCATCCTCGACTTCCGCTCGCTGGCCAAGCTCAAGAGCACCTACAGCGATGCCCTGCCCAAGCTGGTGCACCCCGATACCGGGCGCATCCACACCTCCTTCAACCAGACGGTGACCGCCACCGGCAGGCTCTCCTCGAGCGAGCCGAACCTGCAGAACATCCCCATTCGCACCGAGGAGGGGAGCCGCATCCGCGAGGCCTTCATCCCCGCCCAAGGGAACCTGCTGCTCTCGGCCGACTACTCCCAGGTCGAACTGCGCATCCTGGCGCACATGGCCGGCGAGGAGGTGCTGCGCGAGAGCTTCGAGCGCGGCGAGGACATCCACCGGCGCACCGCCAGCGAGATTTTCGGGGTGTTCCCCGATATGGTCACCGCCGAGATGCGCCGCCAGGCCAAGACCATCAACTTCGGCGTGCTCTACGGCATGGGCGCCTTCGGCCTGGCCAAGGCCCTGGGGATCGGCAACAAGGAGGCCAAGCAGTACATCGAGAACTACTTCGCCCGCTATCCCAAGGTCTCCGGCTTCATGGAGCAGATGAAGGAGCAGGCCCGGGAGCAGGCCTACGTCACCACCCTGCTCGGGCGCCACTGCGCGATCCCCGAGATCCACAGCCGCAACGGCGCGGTGCGCGGCTACGCCGAGCGCAACGCCATCAACTACCCCATCCAGGGCTCGGCGGCCGACATCATCAAAGTCGCCATGGTCCGCATCCACGAGCGCCTGCAGCAGGAAAAGCTCAAGACCCGCATGGTGCTGCAGGTGCACGACGAACTGGTGTTCGATGTGCCCGAGGCCGAGCTGGAACAGGTCAAGGCCCTGGTGAAAAAAGAGATGGAGGGGGCGGTGGAGCTCGACGTGCCGCTGGTGGTCGATATGGGCGTGGGGAAGAACTGGCGCGAGGCGCATTAGGACCGTGGACCGTGGACCGTGGACCGTGGACCGTGGACCGTGGACCGTGGACCGTGGACCGTGGACCGTGGGGGCGGGAAGATTGCGGCCGCGTCGGATCCGACGGATTCCATGCGGCCGCGACCGGGTTTTCCCTCTGCCTTGGTTTGAATACTAAACAGGTGCCAACCCTTTGAAGATCCAAGACTTCATCCTTCTTTGCGGTGCGCTCGCCTGCCTGGTGCTGCTGTTCGTCGGCGGACCGGGGGATTTCACCCCGCGCTCGCTGCGCCTGGCCTGGAACCTCGGCCATGTGCTTTGCTTTCTGCTCTGGACGCGCCTGCTGCTGACCCTCTGGAAACGGGCGGCGGCCTGGGGCTGGCGGCGGCAGCTGCTGGTCACCCTGGTGCTCTGCCTGTTTTTGGGCGGACTGACCGAAGTGCTCCAGGGCGGGGTGGGCCGCTCGCCGGATCTGCAGGACGTGGCCCGCGACCTGCTCGGCGGCCTGACCGCGCTGGCGTTTTTTGTCCCCGGCCGCCGGAGGATTCCGCTCCCGTTGCGGCGATCCCTGCAGGCCGGGGTGCTGCTGGTGCTGCTGGCCAGCGCCTGGCCGATGGCCAAGGCGCTGGCGGACGAGTTGCTCGCCCTGAAGCAGTTCCCTGTACTGGCCGATTTCGAGACCCCCTTCGAATCGGGGCGCATGTGGGGCAACTCCCGCTACCGCGTCGAGCTGGGCACCACTGCCCACGGCCGCGGGGCGCTGCGGGTGGAACTGAACACCGACCGCTACTCGGGCGTCTACCTGAAGCACTTTCCCGGCGACTGGCGCGGCTTCGAGCAGCTGGGCCTGGAGGTCTTCAACCCTGGCAAGGAGCCCCTGGAACTGCATTTCCGCATCCACGACCGGGCTCACCTGGGCAACCGCAGCCGCTACAGCGACCGTTTCAATACCCGCTTCATCCTGCAGCCGGGCTGGAACCCCATCCGTGTCTCCCTCGCCGAGGTGCGCCGTGCGCCCCGCGACCGCGAACTCGACCTGTCCCAGGTGCAGGGGGTGGGGTTGTTCGCCGCGAAACTGGAACAGCCGGTGGTCATTTTTCTCGACCACCTTCGCCTGTTAAACTGAAGCTACCATGTTGAAAACCATCCTCGAATCCCTGCGTGGGGCCACCGTGTACGGGGTCTACCTGTTGAACACGGTTTTCTGGTGCCTGCCCATTTACGCCCTGGCCCTGGCCAAGGCGCTGCTGCGCGGCCCCGCCTGGCAGGGGCGTTGCAGCGCCGGTCTGCTGTGGCTGGCCGACGGCTGGATCGGCGGCACCCGGCTCATCACCCGGCTGACCCAGTCCATCGACTGGCAGGTGCGCTGCGATGCGGGGATCGAGCGGAAGAACTGGTATCTGGTGGTGGCCAACCACCAGAGCTGGGTCGACCTGATCGTGCTGCTGATGGTGCTGGGGCGGCGCATCTCCTTTCCCAAGATTTTCGCCAAGCAACAGATGCTCTGGGTCCCCCTGCTGGGGGTGGCCCTGTGGGCGCTGGAATTCCCGCTGATGCGCCGCTATCCCAAGGAAGTCCTCGAAAAACATCCGGAGCTGCGAGGGCGCGATCTGGAGGCGGCCCGGCGGGCATTCACGGCGCACCGGGGGCGGCCGATCTCCATCGTCAGCTTTCTCGAGGGGACCCGCTTCACCGCGGCCAAGCACCAGGACCAGCAGTCCCCCTACCGGCACCTGCTCAAGCCCAAGGCGGGGGGCGTCGCCCTGGCGCTGGGGGCCCTGGATGATAAAATCGAAGCGGTGGTCGACCTGACCATCGTTTATCCCGACGGGGTGCCGAGCTTCTGGGACTTTCTCCGCGGGCGTCTGCAAAGGGTGCGGGTGGATGTGCGCCGGTTGGCGGTCCCGGACGACCTGCCGCGCTCGGGGTACTCCGATGACCCCGGTGTCCGCGAACGCTTCGGGCAGTGGGTCGGCGAGCTGTGGCGGGACAAGGATACGCTGATCGACCAGCTTCGGGGTTAATTCCGCTTTTTCATCGCCGCCCGCCGAGGTCGGAGCCATGCGCAAAACCCGCATCACATACCTGCTGGGGGGCCTGGCGCTGGCCTTGCTGCTGCTGGTCGGGGTGGGTTGGCTTTTTTCTGAGCGGCTGCTCGACGGTTTTGCCCGGCCGCTGCTGGTGCGGGTGGCCGCCGAGCGTCTCGACGCCCGGGTGAGCCTGGAGCGCATCGACCTCGACCCGTCCGGGTTGAGGCTGACCAACCTTTCCCTTCAGCGGCCGGGTGAGTTTTCCATCGAGCTGCCCGGCATCGAGGCCGATTTCACCCTGGCGTCGCTGCTGCGCCGTCGGCTCTCCGCCCTGCGCCTGCTGAGCCCCAGCGTCGAACTGACCGCCCCGACCGAACCACGGCCGCCCGCGCCCCGCGCCCCGCCGCCCTCCCACCCCCCTTTGGAAATCGACCGGCTGCTGATCTCCGACGGGATCCTGACTCTCAATGCGGCCGGCCGCAGCTACCTTCTCAGTGAACTTCATGCCGATGCCCAGGGGACCGCCCAGTCCCATTTCCAGGCCAGGGGACGCTTCGGCGCCGGCGAAGGGATTGCCCTGGCGGTGCGCGGCGGCGCCAACTGGGACGGGGCGATCGCCCTCAGCCTCGACCAGCTGCGCTGGGGCGAACGGGACCTGCTGGCCGCCCCCCTCGATCTGACCCTCGGGGAGACGACCAGCGCCGGTGGCGCCCTGCGCCTGGAGCGTTTCGACGACACCGACCTGGCGAACATCGCGGCGGCGCTGGGGCGCCCGCCGCTGCTGCCCGAAGGCTGGCGGTTCGAAGTGCTGGGCGCCGATGTATCGCTTCGCCTGGGCGAAGCCGGGCTGGCGCTGGCATTCGGGGCGCAGGGCGCCCGGGCCTGGAACGAAACCCTCGAGGTCCCCCTGCGGGGGCTGCGCCTGGAGCTGAACCGGGGGGAAGCGGGCTGGGCCGGCGCCGGGCGCTTTCGGCTTGGTGACGCCATTGCCGGCAGGCTGCAGGGGCTCTGGGGCGAGGCCGGAGCGGCCGGCGGCCTGAACCTCGACATCCCCTCCCCGACAGCAGGGGAGGACCCGGCGGTCCTGTACGCCGAAGCCTCAGCTCCCGGGGGCGTCTGGCAGGGCGAGCTGCGGGCTGAGCGCCTGGGCGACGGGCACCTGCGGCAGCTGCTCGCCGCCCTGGGGGTGGCCGAGGGGCTGCCGGCCGCCCTGCGCGGGGAATTGGACGGACTTCGGGTGCAGGGACGGCTGGAGCCGCAGGGACCCGCCGCCCTGGTTCAGGCCAACAGGGGGGAGTGGCGCAGCGATTCTCTGGTCATCCCCTTTGCCGACCTGAGCATCGACCTTCTCCGCAGGCAGCAGGCCTGGCAGGCGGAGGGCAGAGTGCGCCTGGCCGATTCCGCCCCGACCCGGCTGCGGGCGGAATACGCCGAGGGGAGGGCGGAGGGGCGCCTGTCCCTCGAGCTGCCCGACCCCGCGCTGCTGCAGAAGAGGCTGCTTGGCGCAGAGCAGCTCAAACTGGCCGGTGCGGCGACCCTGCAGGCGGCCGGCACCTGGACACAGGGCGAACTGGCCCTGCAGGGAAGCCTCCAGGGGAAGCGGCGCCCGGGGCGTACCGGCGATTACCAGCTTGACCTGGCGCCGCTGGCGCTGGCGGTGGATGCCCGGGTGAAGGGCGGCCGCACCCGCCTTGAGCTGCGCGCAACCGCCAAGGGGCGACCGCTGCTGCGCGCCGCCGGCAGTCCCGATCGGCTTGCCTTCGAGGCGGGTCCGCTGAACTGGGGCGAGCTGGGCCTGATCGCGGGCCCCGGCCTGCTGCCGGCGGCGGTCCGGGAGGCCGAGGCGCTGCGCGGCAAGGGGCTTCTCACCCTGTCCGGCGAGGGGCGCTGGCAGCTCGAGGCCGAACTGGATGCCGACCGGGTCGCCCTGGCCCAGGGGAGCTTCAGCTCCCTGCGCCTGGAAGGCCGGGCCGCGCCGGCGGCGGACGGTGTCGGTTTTTCCGTGCCGGCCTTTTCCGCCGCAGCCGAAATGGCCGGCCTGCAGGCGTCGCGGATCTTCGGACGGGGAGAGGGGCTGCTGGGCAAAGAGGGTTTTGAAGTCTCTCTGGAGAACATTGCCGCCGAGGGGCTCGAATACCTCTCGGCCGACGGCATGGCCGGTCTGTCCGGCGGGCACTTGCAGGGGCGGGTGTCTCTTTCGGGGAGCCTGGACGGGCAGCGCCTCGAGCTGGCCGCCGACACCGGCCTCGGCGCCGGCGAGGTGCTTTATGGCGCTTTTTATGCCGACATTTCGGCGCTGCAGGGGCGGCTCGCCTTGAAGGGGACCTACCAGCCGCAAGCCGGTGAGTTGGTGGCCGAAAGCTTTACCTTCTCGGCCGCCCGGATCGGCGCCCTGCAGGGCCGGGGGCGCCATGGCCCCCAGGGTGCCCAGCTTGAGGCGGCCTGGGCCCTCGACCAGTTCGACGGTCCGGCGGCTCCCTACCTCCGCGCCCTGCTGACTGCCGCCGCGCCGGGCTTGAAGGAGCTGCGGCTGCGCGGAGCCCTGGCGGGAGATCTCGAGCTTCGCCACACCACGGAGCAGTGGCGGGCCCGGGGGGAAATCCGCCCGGCGGCGCTCGGTTTCGCGCTGCCCGGCTCGCCCCTTGAAGCGCAGGGCTGCAGCGGGCTGATTCCCTTCGACCTGGCCGGCGGCGCTTCGGCCATGGCGACGGGGGATGCGGGCGGCAGGCTGGGAGCCTTGGGCTGCGAGAGCCTGCAGGCCGGGCCGGCCGCCCTGCGCCGGCAGCCCCTGGAGATCCTCGTCCGGCCCAACCGCTTCGCAATCAGGACTCCGGTGGTGTTCAATGTCGCCGGGGGGCTGCTGGAGATCGCCGATGCCGAAATCGCGATGGCGGGGGAGGGGCCCGAGGCGACGGCGCGGATCCGCATCGCCGATGTCGACCTGGAGCGTCTCACCGCCGACCTGGGCGCGGTGCCCATGACCGGCGCGGTCTCCGCCGACCTGGGGCAGATCCGCTACGCCGGCGGCGAGCTGGAGACCGGGGGGGAGGCGGCGATCAGCGCCTTCGGCGGCGAGATCCGCATCCGCGACATCCGCTTCCGCGAACCCTTCTCCTCCTACCCGATCCTCCAGGGGGACGTGGACTTTACCGGCATCGACCTGCAGCAGCTGACCCACACCTTCGAGTTCGGCGAGATGAACGGGGTGGTCGACGGCTACGTGCGCGGCCTGCGGCTGTTCGGCAAGACCCCTTCGCACTTCACCGCGCGCCTCGAAACCCGCGACCAGGGCCGGCGCAACATCAGCGTCAAGGCCCTGAACAACCTCTCGATCCTCAGCCAGGGCGGGCTCTCCGCTGCGCTCTCCCGGGGGATCTACCGCTTCATCGATTTCTATCGCTACCGGCGCATCGGCATCGTCTGCTCGCTGGAGAACGACGTGTTCCGGCTTCAGGGGACGGCCCGGCCCGGTTCGGACCGCTACCTGGTTTACGGCGCGCTGCTGCCGCCGCGCATCGACATCGTCGCCCCGGCGCGCAGCATCTCCTTCAAGGAGATGGTCAAGCGGCTGGGGAGGATCGACCGGACGGGGGGCAAGTAAGTGAGGCGTGAGGAGTGAGGAGTGAGGAGTGAGGAGTGAGGAGTGAGGAGTGAGGCGGGCAAAGGACCAAGGACCAAGGACAACAAGGTCGCGGATTGTCGCGATATCTTTTATAATGGGTGGGAAACTTCTTTCGGGAGGAGATCATGGGCAAATTGATTCGTCTGCTTTCGCTGCTGGCCGTAGTGAGCGTCGTGGCCTGCGTGACCATCAACATCTATTTCCCCGCCGAGGAGGTGCGCAGCGCCGCGGACAAGATCGTCAACGAGGTCTGGGGTGAGCGCGCCGAGCCGCCGGCGACTCCTCCCGCGGCGCCGCCCGCGGAGAGCAAGCCCCCGGGCAGCTCCTATCGGCTCGATTTCGGCCCCGCCGCCGCGCATGCCCAGGACATCAACGTCAGCACCCCCGAGATCCGCGCCATCAAGGAGGCAATGAAGCAGCGCTCGACGAGCCTCTTCCCCTTCCTCGATTCGGGGCACGTCGGCATCGGCGCCGACGGCCTGCTCAAGGTGCGCAGCAGCGACGGCCTCGACCTGCGCTCCCGGGGCGAGGTCAACCGCCTGGTCGCCGCCGAAAACGCCGACCGCCAGCGGCTCTATCAGGAGATCGCCCGGGCCAACGGCTTCCCGGAGCGGGCCGCCGACGTGCAGGCGATCTTCGCCGATTCCTGGCGCCAGCAGGCTTCGGGCGGCTGGTACATCGAAGGCCCCGGGGGCGGCTGGTCGCGCAAATGATCCCCGCTTCCCGGTAACGGCCGCAGGCTAAGCGGGCCGCCGGTCGAGGTAGTGTTTGCCTCGGCCGGCGGATTGGGTTAAATTGAGGCGCGTCAACGACACCTTTTCTCGAACTGGTTCGCCGGACTCCATGACTCTCTCGACTCCCCTGAACAACGAACGTGGCGTCACCCTGCTGGTGGTCCTGGTCATGCTGGTGGTCCTCGGCCTGAGCGCCGGGATCGCCGGCTCGACCTGGAGTTCGGTGATGCACCGGGAGCGCGAGGAGCAGCTGCTGTGGGTCGGCGACCAGTACCGCAAGGCCATCGAGAGCTACGTCACCTTCAACCCCCGGGAGCCGGGTGGGACCGGCGCAATCAGGGCGGTGCCCACCGGCATCCCCCTTTATCCCAACCGCCTCGAGGACCTGCTGCGCGACCAGCGGGCCAGCCAGGTGGTGCGCCATATCCGCAAGCTCTACAAGGATCCCTTCACCGGCGAGGATTTCGAACTGGTCAAGGACCAGGGCGGGCGCATCAAGGGGGTGCGTAGCGCCAGCAAGCTGGAGCCCTTCAAAACGGACGGCTTCGACAAGGTCTACGAGGATTTCCGCGACGCCGAGAGCTACCAGAAATGGGAGTTCATCTACGACCAGACCAAGTCCAGCGCTTCGCGCAGCAATACCGGCACCGGCAGTAGTACTCCCACGCTTCCCAGCCTCCCGGGGATCATCAACTCCCCGACAGGCAGCAATCCCTAAACCGCCTGGCGGCCCTTCGACGCTTTCCCGCCCGTGGTTCGCCATCGCTCCCCAAGAGGCCCTTCCCGGCCTCTTTTTTCATTCCCGCGACTTTTTCCGGCCTTTTTGACCTGCATCATGTTTTTCCCCGTGCCGCGGCGGTATTCTGCAACCACGATCGAGGAACGGAACAAAACAAACGGATTGCACATAGTCGGAAGGAGAACCCGCCATGAACCTGAACAACGATCTCGGCAACCAGCAGATCAAGGACGTCATCGAAGCCCATCCGCGCATCGGCGAAATCCTGAACCACTACGAAATCGGCTGCGTCACCTGCGGCGTGGGGATCTGCCTGCTCAAGGACGTGGTCTCCATCCACGCCCTGGGCGACGAAATCGAAAAGAAGATCGAAGAAGAGATCAACGCCTACCTGCAAACGGCAGCCTGATAGATAAAGAGCTTTTACCAGTCACCAGTCACGAGTTACCAGTCACCGATTATAAAGGAGAACGATCATGAAAAACCTCGCCTGTGGATGTCCCGGATCGATGGTCCGCACCGTGGAGAAAACCGAAACCGCCGCCGCCCCCGAAGGGCGCCTGCAGTCGGAGCTGCGCCAGTGGCCGACCCAGCTGCACCTGGTGCCGCCCAGCGCGCCCTGGCTGCAGAACGCGCACCTGCTGATCGCCGCCGACTGCGCACCTTTCGCCTACGCCGAGTACCATCGCGACTTCATCAAGGGGCGCACCTTGGTCAACGCCTGCCCCAAACTGGACGACACCAGCAACTACGTGGAGAAGCTGGCCGCGATCCTGCGCCAGAACGACATCCAGTCGGTCACCGTGACCATCATGGAAGTCCCCTGCTGCCGCGGCCTGGCGATGATGGCCCAGCAGGCGGTGGCCGCCAGCGGCAAGGACATCCCCCTGGAGATCGCCGTGATCGGCATCGACGGCCAGAGGAGGAGCTGAGTATGAAAACCGACGTCACCAAGGTCATGGTCGAGGAGCACCAGCTGATCCTGCGCATGATCGCGCTGCTCGAGAGCAACACCGCGCTGATGGAAGAGGGGAAGTTCCGCGACTGGCAGTTCTTCCTCGACGGGGTCGACTTCATCCGCCACTACGCCGACCGCTTCCACCACGCCAAGGAGGAGGACGTGCTGTTCAAGGCCCTGGTGAAAAACGGCATGCCCGAGCAGAACTCGCCGGTGGCCGCCATGCTCATGGCCCACGACCAGGGGCGCGCCCATGTGCGGGCCATCGAAGAGGCCGCGCAGAAAGCCCTCGACGGCGAGTCCGGCCAGCTCGGGGTGATCGCCGAGAATGCCCGGGGCTATGCCGCCCTGCTGCGCGACCACATCGACAAGGAGGACAACATCCTCTACCCGCTGGCCGAAAAAGTGCTCCCCGAAGAGATGCGCCCGGCCATGGTCGAGGCCTACGCCCGGGCCGAGGCCGCCGCGCCGGCCGATTTCACCGAGCGCTACCGCAAGCTGGTGGAAAAGTACGAGGCGCGCCTGGCGGCTTGAGGCAATGAAATCTTCCGGTCCGGGCATGGGTTAATCACCACCCGCTCGCGTTGCTCGCTGAAGGACACGAAGGGCACGAAGAAGGGCTTAAAAGACTTGAGCTCGAGAGGGTTTTCTTCGTGCGCTTCGTGTCCTTCGTGGTTTTACAGCCTGCTTTTTGGGGGACTGCCCATTCGATCCTCCCGCGAATTTGAATGGGTGGGCAAGGTACACCTTGCCGGATATAGCTAATAGATTAAAACGCCCCCGGCGACCCCGGGGGTTTTCTGTTTTGGGGCAGGTCCGCGTTCGTTGACAGTCCGCCGCGGCGGGTGGTACAGTGCCCTGTTTAACGCACCACGCCACCGGGACCGGGGAGGGCCGTCATGGAACAAAAACTTCAGATGCTGCTCGATACGGTCCGCAAGCTGATCCGCCGGGGCGCCTACCCCAACCTCACCAAGGTCGTCGCCAAGTCCCACCCCGCCGACGTCGCCCACCTGTTCCGCTACCTCGACCTGAAGGAGCAGCGGATCCTGTTCAACCTCATCGAGGACCCGGAGACCGCGGCCTACGTCCTCTCCGAACTCGACCACGGCACCGGCGCGGCGCTGCTCGAGCAGATCGACAAGGAGACCATCACCGAGGTCCTCCAGGAGATGCCCTACGACGACGCCGTCGACATCATCCGCAACATGCCCGAGGAGCTGGCCGAAGAGGTCCTGCAGATCATGCAGGACGAGGACTCGGAGGAGATCGAGGAGCTGCTCAAGTACGGCGAGGACACCGCCGGCGGCATCATGGTCACCGAGTACTTCGCCATGGACGAGGACCAGACCTGCGGCCAGGCGATCCAGGCCCTGCAGGAGGCCGAGGACGTGGAGATGGTCTTCTATCTCTACGTCACCAACGAGCACAACCACCTGGTCGGGGTGCTCTCGCTGCGCCAGCTGCTGACAGTGCCCGCCTCGACCAAGCTCAAGAACATCATGACCCGCGACGTGATCAGCGTGCGCACCGACATGGACCAGGAAGAGGTCGCCCACATGGTGGCCAAGTACAACATCCTGGCGGTGCCCGTCGTCGACGAGGGGAACAAGCTGATGGGGATCATCACCGTCGACGACGTCATCGACGTTCTGCGCGAGGAGGCGACCGAGGATATCTACAAGATGGCCGGCTCCAGCGACGAAGAGCTGCTCTATGGCTTCAAATCCTTCAAGATCGCCCGGCTGCGCCTGCCCTGGCTGATCACCAACCTGTTCGGCGGGGTGATCACCGGCTACCTGATGTGGCGGTTCAAGGTCACCCTCAAGGAAGTCATGGCGCTGATCTCCTTCATCCCGGTCATCACCGGCATGGGGGGCAACGTCGGCGGCCAGTCGGCGACCATCGTGGTGCGCGGCTTCGCCACCGGGCGCATCGACTTTTCCACCCTGCGCCAGGTGTTTCTCAAGGAGCTGCGGGTCGGGCTGATCATGGGCGTGGTCTGTGGGGTGACCATCGGCCTGGTGGCCTACGGCTGGCACCACAACCCCTACCTGGGGATCGTGGTTGGCCTCGCCATGGTCACCGCCATGACCGTGGCGGCCACCATGGGGGTGCTGGCACCGGCCTTCTTCAAGCGTTTCGGTGTCGACCCGGCCATCGCCTCCACCCCCTTCGTGCAGACCGCCAACGACATCACGGGGATTCTCATCTATTTCGGCACCGCGACCATGTTCCTCAATCTGCTGCGCTGAGAATTAGACAGTAGGGGCACCATTCATGAAGTCCGGGGCGCGATGAATCACGCCCCCCGCATCGGGTGTAATTGTGCATATCCACGCCAGCGAAGCCATTATCCTGCGCCATATCGACTATGGCGAGGCCGATCGTATCGTCACCTTCCTGACCCCGGAGCCGGGGCGGCTCAAAGGGTTTGCGCGCAGCGCCCGCAAGAGCCGCAGGCGTTTCGGCGCGGCCCTGGAACCCTTCGCCAGCGTCCGCCTGCACTGGAGCGCGCCGCGCTCCGGGGAGCTGGTTTCGCTCAAGGAGGCCGAACTGGTCGACCTGCGGGCGGGGCTGCGCGGCGACCTGGCCGCCTTCGCCCTGGCGGGCTACAGTTGCGAACTGGTCGATGTGCTGCTCGGCGAACAGCAGGGGCACCGGGAGGTTTTCGATTTTCTGCAGGCCTGCCTCGACCACCTGGCCGCCGCCGGCGCGGGTGGGGAGGCCCGCCTGCTGGTGGAGCTGCGGGTGCTGGCCATGTCCGGCTACGTCCCCCACCTGCTGCACTGCTCCGAATGCGGCGGCGGCTTCGGCGGCGAGCTGGTGGCCTTCGACGCCTCCCGCGGCGGCAGCCTGTGCGATCCGTGCGCCGGGGCCGGCCCGCCCCACCGGGTCGCCCTGGGGACCCTGGGCTCCCTGGCCCGCTCGCTCAAGGTCGAACCGACCCGCTTCGCCGGCTTCCGGTTCAGCCCCCGCACCCTGGCCGAAGGCGGGGCGATCCTCGGGCAGGCCCTCGCCCTGCACCTGCCGGGAGCGCTTCGCTCGCGGCCGTTCCTGGAAGAAGTTTTGCCATGCTGAAGCTGTCCTTAAACTTCGCTAAATATCTGTTTTTTCCCACTTGTCCAACTTGACAAGGCCGATTAAACGGGTTAGCATTTGCCCTCTATAATCTTTGTATACTGTATACGATGGCGGCCCGTTTTCGGACGGCCGCCATCGCGTCCCATAACCCCCTGGAGGCATCGTGACATTTCAAGAACTGATCCTTTCCCTGCAGAGCTACTGGGCCAAGCAGGGATGCATCATCCAGCAGCCCTACGACATGGAGAAGGGCGCCGGAACCTTCAATCCAGCCACTTTCCTGCGCGTGCTCGGGCCCGAGCCCTGGAAGGTGGCCTACATCGAACCCTCCCGCCGTCCCACCGACGGCCGCTACGGGGAAAACCCCAACCGCCTGCAGCATTACTACCAGTTCCAGGTGATCCTCAAGCCCTCGCCGATGAACATCCAGGAGCTCTACCTCGATTCGCTCAGGAGCTTCGGCATCAACCCCTCGCAGCACGACATCCGCTTCGTCGAGGACGACTGGGAGTCGCCGACCCTGGGCGCCTGGGGATTGGGCTGGGAGGTCTGGCTCGACGGCATGGAGATCACCCAGTTTACCTATTTCCAGCAGGCCGGCGGCATCGACCTCAAGCCCGTTTCCGGCGAGATCACCTACGGTTGCGAGCGCATCGCCATGTACCTGCAGGGGGTGGACAACGTCTACGACCTCGAGTGGGTCAAGGGGGTCAAGTACGGTGACGTGCATCACCAGACCGAGGTCGAGTTCTCCACCTACAACTTCGAGGAAGCCGACACCGCGATGCTCTTCCAGCTTTTCGACATGTACGAAAAGGAGTGCATCCGCCTCGGCGAGCAGCAGCTGGTGTTTCCCGCTTACGATTTCGTGCTCAAGTGTTCCCACGCCTTCAACCTGCTCGACGCCCGCGGCGCCATCTCGGTCACCGAACGGGCCGGCTACATCGGCCGGGTACGCAACCTGGCCCGGCTGTGCGCCGAGGGGTATGTCGCCCAGCGCGAGAAGATGGGATTTCCGCTGCTGAAAAAATAATCCGTAGGGGCGGGGTATCCCCGCCCGGGCCATTTCGCCCGAATCGCCTGACTGGACACCGGGACGGCGCCCCTACATGAAATTGGAGAACCAATGTCCTCTGAACTTTTTCTCGAAATCGGTACCGAAGAGATCCCCGCCGGGTTCCTGCCCGTCGCCATGCGCGATCTCGAGCGCCTGGTGCGCAAGGAGTTCGACAACGCCCGCATCGGCTTCGGCGCCATCCGCACCCTGGCGACGCCGCGCCGCCTGGCCATCGCCGTCGCCGATGTCGCCGCCGAGCAGCAGCGCCAGGAGCTGACCCTCTCGGGCCCCTCGGTCAAGGTCGCCTTCGACGCCGAGGGCAACCCCACCAAGGCCGCCATCGGCTTCGCCCGCGCCAACGGCGTCGAGGTTTCCGAGCTCTCGCGCATGCAGACCGACAAGGGCGAGTACCTGTTTATCTCCAAGGTCGAGGAGGGGCGCCCCTCCGCCGAGCTGCTCCCCGAACTGCTGCCCCGGGTGATCGCCAGCATTCCTTTCAAGAAGTCGATGCGCTGGAAGGACCTCGACATCCGTTTCGCCCGGCCGATCCACTGGATCGTCGCCCTGTTCGGCGGCCAGGTGGTCCCCTTCGCCTACGGCAACCTGCAAAGCGGCAACCTCTCGCGGGGGCACCGCTTCATGGCCCCCGGCGAGTTCGCCGTCAGCGGCCTCGCCGATTATCTCGAAGCGGCCGCCAAGCATTTCGTCATGCCCGACCCCGCCGAGCGCAAGGCGCTGATCGCCCGGCAGCTCGAGGAGACCGCCCGCCAGGCCGGCGGCCGGCTCAACCCCGATCCCGAACTGCTCGACGAGGTCGCCTGCCTGGTCGAGGACCCCACGGCGGTCTGCGGCGGTTTCGAGGACAAGTACCTGGAGCTGCCCGAGGAGCTGCTGATCACCACCATGCGCGAGCACCAGCGCTACTTCACCCTGGTCGACGGCGACGGCCGGCTGCTGCCGCGCTTCATCACCATCTCCAACACCCGCGCCGAGGACCTGGCGGTGGTGGCCCGCGGCAACGAGCGGGTGCTGCGCGCGCGGCTCTCGGATGCCATGTTCTTCTGGAAGGAAGACCAGAAGGTCAAGCTGGGAACCCGTCTCGAGGCCCTCAAGAACGTGGTCTACCAGGCCAAGCTGGGGACCAGCTACGAAAAGGTCATGCGCTTCCGCGAGCTTGCGGTGGGGCTGGCCGAGCAGCTCGACCCGGCCACCAGGGCGCTGACCGAGCGGGCCGCGATCCTGGCCAAGTGCGATCTGGAGACCGGCATGGTCTACGAGTTCCCCGAACTGCAGGGGGTGATGGGGCGCGAGTACGCCCGCCTCGAGGGGGAGGACCCCCGGGTGGCCAAGGCGATTCACGAGCACTACCTGCCGGTGCAGGCCGGCGGCGAGCTGCCTTCGGACAACGTCGGCGCCTTCGTCTCCATCGCCGACAAGATCGACACCATCTGCGGCTGCTTCGGCGTCGGCCTGATCCCCACCGGGACCGCCGACCCCTACGCCCTGCGGCGCAGCGCCATCGGCATCCTCAACATCATCCTCGCGCGCGGCTTCCGCATCTCGCTGCCGCAACTGGTGGACAACAGCGTGGCGCTGCTCGAACCCAAGCTGACCCGCCCGGCCGCCGAGGTCAAATCCGACGTGGTCGAGTTCATCCGCCTGCGCTTCGTCAACATGCTCACCCAGGAGCACCCCGGCGACGTGGTGGATGCGGTGCTGGCCGCCTCCTTCGACGATCCCGTGGACGCCCAGGAGCGGGTCAAGGCCCTGGCCGACCTCAAGGGCCGCGAGGACTTCGAGCCGCTGGCGGTCTCCTTCAAGCGGGTGGTCAACATCATCAAGGACGGGGTTGACGCGAAAGTCGACGCCGGGTTGTTCGAAAACCCCTGCGAGGGGGCGCTGAGCGAAGCGCTGCACAAGCTGCGGGCCGAGGTGGACGGCAAGGTCGCCGCCGGTGACTACGGCGGGGCGCTGCGGGCCATCGCCACCTTGCGCAGCCCGGTCGATGCATTTTTTGATGGGGTCATGGTCATGGCCAAGGACGAGGCGGTGCGCAACAACCGCCTGGCCCTGCTGACCGGGGTGGCCCGTTTGTTCAAGGGGATTGCGGACTTTTCCAGAGTCGCCGCCTGATCGCGGGCGCAAGCTGCCGTGGCCGGGGAGCGAGGGATCTCCCCGTCCCGCTAACCAATTGAGGAGGAGATAGGTTGATGGCAACGAAGTACGTGTACTTCTTCGGCAACGGCAAGGCCGAAGGCAAGGGGGACATGAAGAACCTGCTCGGCGGCAAGGGCGCCAATTTGGCGGAAATGACCGCCATCGGGCTGCCGGTGCCCCCGGGTTTCACCATCACCACCGAGGTCTGCACCGAGTTCTACAAGAACAACCGCAACTACCCGGCCGAACTCAAGGGGCAGGTCGCGGAGCAACTCCGGCAGGTCGAGGAGCTGATGGGCCGCAAGTTCGGCGATTCGGGCAACCCTCTGCTGGTTTCGGTCCGTTCCGGGGCCCGGGCCTCGATGCCCGGCATGATGGACACGGTGCTCAACCTCGGCCTCAATGACCAGACGGTCCAGGGGGTCATTGCCAAGAGCGGCGATCCCCGCTTTGCCTACGACTCCTACCGCCGCTTCATCCAGATGTACTCCAACGTGGTGCTCAACCTCGACGGCGACATCCTCGAGGACATCCTCGAGCACATGAAGGAGCAGCGCGGGGTCAGGAACGACACGGAGCTCAGCGCCGACGATCTCAAGCAGCTGGTGAGCCTGTTCAAGACCAGGGTCAAGGAAGAGCTCGGCCGCGAGTTTCCCGAAGATCCCCAGGAGCAGCTCTGGGGCGCAATCGGTGCCGTGTTCGGCTCCTGGATGAACCCGCGGGCCATCACTTACCGCAAGCTCAACAACATCCCCGCCGAGTGGGGGACCGCGGTCAACGTCCAGTCGATGGTCTACGGCAACATGGGCGATGACTGCGCCACCGGAGTCGCCTTCACCCGCAACCCCTCCACCGGCGAAAAAGTCTTCTTCGGCGAGTTCCTGGTCAACGCCCAGGGCGAGGACGTGGTGGCCGGCATCCGCACCCCGCAGCCGATCAACAAGGCCGGCGGCGACGGTTCGCTCCCCTCGATGGAAGAGGTGATGCCCGCCTGCTACGGCCAGCTGATGCAGATCCAGGACACCCTGGAGCGGCATTACCGCGACATGCAGGACATCGAGTTCACCATCGAGAAGAGCAAGCTCTACATGCTGCAGACCCGCAACGGCAAGCGCACCGCCCGCGCGGCGATGAAGATTGCCGTCGACATGGTCAAGGAAGGGCTGATCAGCGACCGCGAGGCGGTCCTGCGCGTCGCCCCCGAGCAGCTCGACCAGCTGCTGCACCCCTCCCTGGATCCCAAGGCGCCCAAGAACGTCATCGCCAAGGGCCTGCCGGCTTCTCCCGGCGCCGCCTGCGGGGAGGTGGTGTTCTCCGCCGACGAGGCCGAGGAAGCCGCCAAGATCGGCCTCAAGGTCATCCTGGTGCGGGTCGAGACCAGCCCCGAGGACATCCACGGCATGCATGCCGCCCAGGGGATTCTCACCGCCCGCGGCGGCATGACCTCCCACGCCGCGGTGGTCGCCCGCGGCATGGGCAAATGCTGCGTCTCCGGCTGCGGCGACATCAAGGTGGAGTACGCCGGGCAGCGCTTCACCGCCAGAAACGGGGTGGTGGTCAGCAAGGGGGATATCGTCACCCTCGACGGCTCCACCGGCGAAGTCATGCTCGGCTCGGTCCCCACGGTGCAGCCTGAGCTCACCGGCGATTTCGGCCAGATCATGGAATGGGTCGACAAGTACCGCCGCATGAAGGTGCGCACCAACGCCGACACCCCCCACGACTCCAAGGTCGCCCGCCAGTTCGGCGCCGAGGGGATAGGCCTGTGCCGCACCGAGCACATGTTCTTCGAGGGCGAGCGGATCATGGCGGTGCGCGAGATGATCCTGGCCGCCGACCTCGAAGGGCGCAAACGCGCCCTGGGCAAGATCCTGCCCATGCAGAAGGGGGACTTCATCGGCATCTTCCGCGAGATGAAGGGGCTGCCGGTGACCATCCGCCTGCTCGACCCGCCGCTGCACGAGTTTCTGCCGCACACCGACAAGGAGATCGAAGAACTCTCCAAGGTCATGAACGTTCAGGCCGCGACCCTGAAGAACAAGGTCGAATTCCTGCACGAGTTTAACCCGATGCTCGGCCATCGCGGCTGCCGGCTCGGCATCACCTTCCCCGAGATCTACGACATGCAGGTGCAGGCCATCATGGAAGCGGCCTGCGAGCTGATCAAGGAGGAGGGCTTCCAGATCGTCCCCGAGATCATGATCCCTCTGGTGGGCGAAGTGAAGGAGCTGGGCATCCTCAAGGCCAGTGCCATCCGCGTTGCCGACGAGGTGATCGGCCGCTACGGCGTCGAGGTGAAATACCTGATCGGCACCATGATCGAGCTGCCCCGGGCCGCGCTGACCGCCGACGAGATCGCCCGCGAGGCCGAGTTCTTCTCCTTCGGCACCAACGACCTGACCCAGACCACCTACGGGCTCTCGCGCGACGACGCCGGGAAATTCCTCCCCTATTACGTCGAGCGCGAGATCTATCCCAACGACCCCTTTGTCGCCCTCGACCAGGCCGGGGTCGGCCAACTGGTGAAGATGGGGTGCGAGAAGGGCCGCCAGACCCGGCCGGAGATCAAGCTTGGCATCTGCGGCGAGCATGGCGGCGAGGCCTCCAGCGTCATCTTCTGCCACAAGATCGGGCTCGACTACGTTTCCTGCTCCCCCTACCGGGTGCCTATCGCCCGGCTGGCCGCCGCCCACGCGGCGATTCAGGACGAGTTGACAAAGTAGTCTTTTTTACGCAGTGCTGAATGCGGCCCCCGGCGAAAACGTCCGCCGGGGGCCGTTGTTTTTTATCTTCCCCCCCTCGAGGGGGCGGGAGCTCACCCAGGCGGCACCTTGAGGCAGTATTGCTGAATAGTTACCGTTTGCTATCCTTTTTGCGTTGGGTCTGGCGTCCGAGGCCGCAGCGTATCGACAGGGAGGACTTCATGAAAATCGTGGTGCTGGATGGCTATGCCTTGAATCCCGGCGACCTGAGCTGGGATGGCTTGCAGGGGCTGGGGGAGCTGGTGGTGCATGAGCGAACTCCCGGGGAGCAGCTCATGGCGCGCGCCGCGGGGGCGCAGGTGCTGCTGACCAACAAGACGGTCCTCGACCGCTCGGCCATCGAGGCGCTGCCGGATTTGCAGTACATCGGGGTGCTCGCCACCGGCTACAACGTGGTGGACGTCAAGGCGGCCGGGGAGCGGGGGATCACGGTCACCAACGTGCCCGGCTACGGCACCCGCTCGGTGGCGCAGATGGTCTTCGCCCTGCTGCTGGAGATGACCCAGCAGGTTGGACACCACGCCCGGCTGGTGCGTTACGGCGCCTGGAGCCGCAGTCCCGATTTCTGCTTCTGGGACCGGCCGCTGGTGGAGCTGGACGGGCTGGCCATGGGGGTGGTCGGTTTCGGCACCATCGGCCGGCAGGTAGCACAGCTGGCCCGGGCTTTCGGCATGCGGGTGCTGGTGCATACCGGCCACCCGGAGAAATACCGCGCGCAGGTTGCCGATCCGCAGATCGAATTCGTCGAGCTGGAGCGGCTGTTCGGCGAGAGCGACGTGATCAGCCTCCATTGCCCCCTCACCCCGGCGACCGAAGGGCTGGTCAACGCCTCGCGGCTGGCTTCGATGAAGCCGGGCGCCTTTCTGATCAACACCGGCCGCGGCCCCCTGGTGGACGAGGCGGCCCTGGCCGAGGCGCTGAACCGTGAGAAAATCGCCGGAGCCGGCCTGGATGTGCTGTGCGGCGAGCCGCCGCCGGCGGACAACCCCCTGCTGAGCGCCCGCAACTGCTTCATCACCCCGCACATCGCCTGGGCCACCCGGGCCGCGCGGGAAAGGCTGCTGCTGACCGCCGTCGAGAACCTGCAGGCCTATCTCGACGGCCAGCCCCAAAACCGCGTGAACTGAGCGCCTTTCGCCGCTCCGCCAGCAGTTTCGAATGCTTGGCCGAACCGGCGAAGTGGGGCCGCCCTGGGCGCTTGACAGTCGCCGGGGTTGATGATATAAATCGCCGCTCTACAAAGCGGAACATGGCCACAGGGATGTTTCTCCTGTGGCCTTTTCGCGTCAAAAGGGGATTTTTCATGAACAAAAAAAGACTGTCCGCAGGCGATTTCATCGACGCCAAATGTACCCGCTGTCGGGACCTGACCAATCACACGATCGTGGCCATGGTCGAGGAGCGCGTGGTTCGCGTGCAATGCAACACCTGCCAGGGGATTCACAACTACCATGCACCCAAACCGGCGAAGGAAAAAGTGGAACGTCCCGCGCGGGGGGCGGCGGCGCCTCGGGCCCCGCGTTCCTCGGCTCGCTCCGCCGGCCGGAACCAGTGGCAGGAGCTGAGCGCCGGGGCCGATCCGGAAAAAGCCCGGCCCTATGACATGAACGGCAGCTTCCGTTCCGGCGATCTCATGCAGCACCCGGCCTTCGGACTGGGATTCGTTCGCGCGATTGTCGGCGCCAACAAGATCGAAGTGCTGTTCGAGTCCGGGGAAAAGCTGCTGCGCTGCAAGACCTGAGGGCGGGGGGATAAAAGCGGGCTTTTCCCCCTGGGCGATTTGCCAGCCAGCCGATTCGGGTTAGAATCTATACAGTTTGCTACCATTTCTGCTACCGGAGGTTGCCAATGTCAATCAGCGAACGGCGGAGGGAGCTCAAACGAAGAAGGCAACGCCGCGAAAAGCGCTTGCGAAGCAGATTGAAGACCCAGGGGAAAAAAGGCTCCAATCCTGAATCGCCAGGGAAACCGGCGGCCAAGGAAAAGCCCGATGCGGCTCCGGGAGGCAAAACCCCCGGGAAGTGAGCAGTGACTTGTCGTGCGCCGCCCTGGAGACCGGAAGGCCCGGCCTTCCGGAAACCCAGATGGTAATACCCTGCCTGCACAACTGGTCCATGACCTACCCCGAAGCCGCAGCCCTGCAGCGGCAGCTGGCGGCCGAAGTGACGCTGGTCAACCGCCTCCCGCAGCCGGTGCGGCTGGTGGCCGGGGTCGATGTTTCCTACCAGCCCCACGGCGAGCTGTTTTTCGCCGGGGTGGTGGTGCTGGAACGACCGGGCCTGAGGGTGGTGGAGGAGGCCTCGGCCCGGGGTCGGGTGGAATTCCCCTATGTGCCCGGGTTCCTTTCCTTTCGCGAACTCCCCGTGGTGATCGAGGCGTTTCGGAACCTGAACAGGGTTCCGGATGCCATCCTGGTGGACGGCCAGGGGATCGCCCATCCCCGGCGCCTGGGCGTCGCCAGTCATCTCGGGCTCTGGCTCGGGCTGCCGACGGTCGGCTGCGCCAAGAGCCGACTGTGCGGCGAGTATGAGCCCCCCGGCCCGGCCCGCGGCGACCGGCAGCCCCTGCAACTGGGCGGCGAGCAGGTGGGGGTGGTGCTGACTACCCGCGACAGGGTCAAGCCCCTGTTCATTTCGCCTGGACACCTGGTGGATATCGATACCGCGGCGCAGCTGACCCTGGAATGCTGCGGGCGCTACCGCATGCCCGAGCCCACCCGGCTGGCCCACCATCTGACCAATCGGCTGCGCAAGGAGTATCTGGCTGAAATGGCCAGTGAGGAGTGAGGAGTGAGGAGTGAACAAGGGGGCGCGGCGGCGCCCCTTTTCTATTGGTCCGCGAGCAACTTCAGCAGGTCCGCTGCCTTCTGCGGATCGATGGTCCCTTTGCGCTGGGCGACCTCCACGGTTTTTCTGCCCAGAACCCGGTAGATCTCGCCCAGATCCGCGGGCATCTGTCCGAGGGCCTGCAGGTGCTTGCCGACGGTGCGCTGGTCGCCGCGGGCGATGGGGCCGGTGAGGGCCTGCTCCGGGCCGAGGACCGAAAGGTTGTGGCAGGTACCAGTCAGCAGGGGCAGCAACAGGCGGGTCGCCTCGGCTTTTTCCAGTCCGCAGCCGCAGAGCATTTCGCAGGCGGCGGCGACCAGGCTGACCAGGTAGTTGGAGGTGAAACAGGCCGCCGCGTGGTACAGGGGTTTGCATTCGGCGGCAATGCGAAAGGGGGTTCCGCCCAGGTCCTCGACGAACTGCTCGGCCAAAGGCAGCAACTCAGCCGCCCCTTCCACCGAGCAGGGGCTGCCGGGGAGGTTTCTTACCCCCATCACCGCGTCGGCAAAGGTCTGCAGGGGGTGGATGGCCAGGGCCCCGAGAGGCGGTCCCTGCTCGCCGAGCATGATCGAGGCCGGGTGCAGGCCGCTGAAGTGGACCAGTACCGATCCGGCGGCCAGGTGGCCGCCGCGGCGCAGGGTCGCGGCCATCTCGCCGATCTGGTCGTCGGGCAGGGCGATCAATACCAGCTCACCCTCCGCGGCCCGGGCGAGCTCGGTGGTGGCCGCATGGCGGAAGCCGATGAAGCGGGCCGCCTCCACCGCCCGGCCCTGGTCCCGGCTGATGACCGCCCGGATATCGTAGCCGGCCTCGGCCAGCAGTCTGCCGATTGCCTGGCCCAGCCTCCCGGGTCCGATCAGTACGACCCTCTTGTTCACTGGACGCTCACCTCCAGAGTCCCCACGCCTTTGATCGCCGCGCACAGGCGGTCGCCGCTGCGCACGGGCCCGACGCCGGCGGGGGTGCCGGTCAGGATGATGTCCCCTTCCTCCAGGGAGAAAATCGTCGATACCTCCTCGATGATCTCCGGAATCCTGCGCATCATGAACTCCGTGGTGGAGTCCTGGCGCAGCTCGCCATTGACGCTGAGGGAGATCGCCAGGGAGTGCGGGTCGGGGATTTTTGCCGTGGGGACGAAGTCCGACAGGGGGCAGGAAGTATCGAACCCCTTGGCAATCTCCCAGGGCAGCCCCTTGGCCTTGAGCTGGGACTGCACGTCGCGCAGGGTCATGTCCAGGGCGACGCCGTAGCCGGCAACGTGGGTCATGGCCTCGGCCGCCGGGATGTTCTTGCCGAATTTGCTGATCAGCACCGCCAGCTCCACTTCATGGTGACAGTCGGAGGAATAGGCGGGGATGACGATCTGTTCACCGTTGCCGATGAGGCTGGTAGCCGGCTTGATGAAAAACACCGCCTTCTCCGGAACCTCGTTGCCCAGTTCGCGGATGTGTTCGCTGTAGTTGCGGGCCAGGCAGAGAACCTTTCCGACCCGGTAGGTCTTGCTGGTGCCTTGCAGTCGTACGATATGCATCTGATCAATCCTCCGTGGTTTGTTCTTCCCGCTCCAGGATCAGCCCCTGGCTCGCGGCAATGCCCAGTTGTAGCGGATGGCCAGCAGCCGCAGGGCGATCACCACCAGGGCCGCAGCCAGGGCGGCCAGCGGCTGGGGCAGGGGGGTCTTGTCAAGCAGCACCAGCAGCGCGGCGCCGGCCAGGCAGGCCGAGGCGTAGATCTCCCGGCGCAGGATCAGCGGCACCTGGTTGGAAAGCACGTCCCGCACCATGCCGCCGGCGGTGGCGGTCATCACTCCCATCATCACCGCCCCCAGAAATCCCATGTGAAAGCTGAGCGCCTTGCCGGTGCCGATGACTACGAAAGTACCCAGGCCGACGGCGTCGAAATAGAGCAGCGGATGGGCCAGGGCTTTTAGCCAGGGGTGCAGAAAGAATACCGCCAGCGCCACCCCGAAGGAGATGTAGAGGTAGTTTTCGTCCTTGAGGCAGAAGGGCGGGGTGTCGCCCAGCAGCAGATCGCGGAGGGTTCCGCCGCCGGTGGCCGTCACCAGGCCCAGCACTAGCACGCCGAACAGGTCCATGCGGTTGCGCACGGCGGCCCAGGCACCCGAGGCGGCGAAGGCCGCTGTCCCCACCAGGTCGAGGAAATAAAGCAGGTTCAAGGGGGTTCCTCCAATCCGCTGGAGAATACTAAGATGGCGGTCAAAAGGCAAGATCTTGTTAATTTCCCCAATCCGGGGTGAGCCACCCGGCCGACTGTGCTAAGATGCTCCGGCGGCACCAATGTCATTCGGCCCGGGTACCGGGGCCACCGAAAGGGTCTTCAGATGCTCCTGCCAGTCGGCGACACCCCCAATCCGCGCGGCACCCCCTGGCTGAACTACCTGCTGATCGGTGTCAACGTCGCGGTTTTTCTGCTCGTCTCGCTGCCGATGATGATGTCCCGGCCGGACCTGTCGGATCCGCTGCTGCTCGAATACCTGCGCGCCCTGGGGGCGCGGGGCGCGATCCCCGTGGATGCGGTGCTCGAGCATGTTTCGGCTTATGACCTGGCGGTGTTCCGCTACGGCTACCGACCCGCCGACCCCTCGCTGCTGACCCTGTTCACCTCCCTGTTCCTCCACGGCGGGTGGCTGCACCTGGCAGGCAATATGCTGTTCCTGGGTATCTTCGGCGACAACGTCGAACACCGCCTCGGCCGTCTCAACTACCTGCTGGCCTACCTGGGAGCGGGGATCGTCGCGACCCTGTTCTTTTCCCTGTTCGTCCCCGGCTCCAACATCCCCCTGGTGGGCGCTTCCGGGGCGATCTCCGGGGTGCTCGGCTGCTATTTCATCTGGTTCCCCCGCAACCGCGTGAAGGTGTTCGTGTTCCTGTTCCCGATCCTGATGAACACCTTCCTGGTCCCGGCCCGCATGGTGCTCGGCTTTTACCTGGTGGTGGACAATCTCATCCCCTTTCTGCTCACCCAGGGCGGCGGCAGCGGGGTCGCCCACGGCGCCCATATCGGCGGTTTTTTCGGTGGGCTGGGGCTGGCCTGGGCCCTGGAGCGGGCCCCGGGATTGCTGGAGCGCAGGCGCTCGCAGGCCGCATTTCGCGGCCAGGCGGGCGAGGGGGGAAACGGCGAGGAGCCTTCGCTCGGCGGGCGCATCACCCGCCTGCTGGGCCTCGGCGAGCTGCCCCGCGCCGCGGCTCTCTACGAGAGCCTGCCCGAGCGGGCCGAACGGCTGCAGGTCGGGGATGAGGCGGTGCTGGCCATCGGTGAATACCTGGTGAGCGCCGGGGGCTACGACCGGGCCCTGGCGGTGTTCCGCCGCTTTATCGCCGAACGCCCCCGCTCGCCCATGCTCGACCGCGCGTTTCTCGGCGCCGGCAAGGCGCTGATCCACAAACCGCGCTGCATCCCCAGCGCCTACCAGTATTTTCTCGCCGCGTTGGATGTGGCAAAATCGCAGGAGCTGGCCGAAGAGGCGCGCATGCACCTGCGGGCCATCGAGCGGCTGGGAGAGGACGGGTGAGGAGTGAGGAGTAAGGAGTAAGGAGACACCATCAACAAGCAGGGTTCCCATGTACTACTATTTCGATTACGACGAACCGCTGTTCCGCCCGCCGAGCGAGGCGCAGAGCCTGATTTTCCAGATCACCATCGGCTGCTCGCAGAACCACTGCACCTTCTGCGGCATGTATAAAGGCAAACGGTTCCGGGTGCGCCCCGTCGCCGAGATCCTGCGGGAGATCGCGTCGGTGCCGCAGCACCACCGCTCCTACGTGCAGCGGGTGTTTCTCGCCGACGGCGACGCCCTGGTCTATCCCCAGGCCGGGCTGATACAGATCCTCGAGGCCCTGGCCGCGACCTTCCCCAACCTGACCCGCATCGGCGTCTACGCCTCGCCCAACAGCCTGACCACCAAGAACGCCGAGGAGCTTGCCGCGCTGCGCGAGAAGAAACTGCGCATCCTCTATTTCGGCCTGGAGAGCGCCGATCCGGTTACCCTGGAAGCGGTCAACAAGGGTTTTTCCCCGCAGCGGATGCTGGAGCTCTGCCGGAAGGCCCGGCAGGCGGGCATGAAGCTTTCGGTCACCGCCATCCTCGGCCTGGGCGGGCGGGAGCGCAGCCTGGAGCACGCCCGCGCCACCGCCGCCTGGATCAGCGAACTCTCCCCCGAGTATTTCTCGCTGCTCACCCTGTTCATGCGCCACAACGACGATTTTCTGCGCAGCATCACCCCCCTGAGCCGCGGCGACATTCTCGAAGAGGCGCTGGAGATGGTCAGCCATCTCGCCCCGCAGAAAACCATCCTGCGCTCCAACCACGTCTCCAACTTCCTCAACCTGGCCGGCAGCTACCCCAAGGACCGCCAGCGGCTCATCGACGAAGTCGCAACCGCCATCGGCCAGGCCCGCCGCCATCCCGCCTGGTACGCCGAAATTCCCGATTACCGCGAAGAGCTGTTCTGATTCGGATAAAATGCTCTCCCCTTTGACCGGGGATGACCCTGAGAAGGTTCACCACGAAGGGCACGAAGGACACGAAGAGAAATTCGAAACCAAAGGCTTTTTTCTCTTCTTCGTGCCCTTCGTGTCCTTCAGCGAGCTCGGCGAGCGGGTGGTGAGAATTGCCTGGGGGGTGCGGAGGGAATTCAGGACGGCCTGCCCTGGGGGAGTGCTCCGGATTCAAGCAGCTTGCGGAACTCGGTTTCGGTGACCGGGCGGTGGAAATGAAACCCCTGTACCTCGTCGCAGCCGTGGCCGATGAGAAAGTCGCGCTGCTCCTCGGTTTCGACCCCTTCGGCGATGACCTTCATGCCGAGGTTGTGGGCCATGTCGATGATGGTGCGGACCACCATGGTGTCGGCCGGTCCGGATACCAGCTCGGCGATGAAGGAATGGTCGATCTTCAGGCGATCCACGGGAGCTTTCTTCAGCAGATTGAGGGAGGAGAAGCCGGTGCCGAAGTCGTCGATGGCCAGCCCGACTCCGTTGGCTTTGAGGTGGCGGATTCGCTCAAGGGCCTCGGCGCCGCTCTGCATGAGCACGTCTTCGGTCAGCTCAAGCTCCAGCCAGTGTGGATCGAGGCCGGTCTCCTCGAGGATTCTGGCGACGGCCTGGGCCAGGTTGTAGTGACGCAGTTGCCGGGAGGAAATGTTGACGGTGATGCGGACCGGCGGCAGCCCGGAGCGCTGCCAGGACAGGGCGATGTTGCAGGCGGCGCACAACACCCACTCGCCGATGACGATGATCTGCCCGGTCTCCTCGGCCAGGGGGAGAAACTCCGCCGGGGTGAGCAGCCCCAGCTCCGGGTGTCGCCAGCGCAGCAGCGCCTCGACCCCGCAGACCCGGCCGCTCTTCAGGTCGGTCTGCTCCTGGAAGCGCAGCTCGAGTTCACCCCGCTCCAGGGACCGGCGCAGGGCCGTTTCCATGGAGAGCCGGCTCATGGCCCGGTCGTTGAGCTCGGCGGAGAAGAAGCGGAAGGTGTTGCGCCCCTCCTCCTTGGCCTGGTACATGGCCAGGTCGGCATTTTTGACCAGGGCCTCGGCATCGGGGCCGTCGGCCGGATACATGGCGATGCCGATGCTGGTCGAGGTGAAGAGTTTCTGCCCCTCCAGGTGGAAGGGGCGCGAGAGGGTGTGAAGAATCTTCTCGGCGATCAGCGTGGGGTCCTCGGTGTGCCCCACCGCCGGCAGGATGACCACGAACTCGTCCCCCCCCAAGCGAGCCACGGTGTCGCTTTTGCGGACGCAGGCATTGAGCCGCTCGGCAACGGTTTTCAGCAGCCGGTCGCCGGCCGCGTGGCCGAGGGTGTCGTTGATGATTTTGAAGCGGTCGAGATCCAGGAACAGAACCGCCAGCATCTCCCGCTCGCGCTTGGCCTGGGCCAACGCCTGGCCGAGGCGGTCCTGCAGCAGCAGGCGGTTGGGCAGGCCGGTCAGCAGGTCGTAATAGGCCAGCTGCTGGATGGCCTTTTCGGCCTGCATCAACTCGGTGACGTTGTCGTGGGCCACCACGATGCGCATCGGCCCCTGATCCGAGAAGCGGGTTACCCGGCCCATGAACCAGCAGGGGCGCACCGGACTGTGGCAGGGGTACTCGAGACTGAATTCGAGCATGGTCCCCTGCATCACCGCGCGGATTCCCCCGGCAAAGGCGGCGGCCTCGGGGCACTGCTGCTCGTCGATGGCATCGCAGACGGCCAGGTAATTGGACCCTTCGCAAAAAAGGTCGGGGGCCGTGGAGTTGGTCTCGGCAAACTCCCGCCAGGCCCGGTTGACGGCGATGATGGTGCCGGTTTCGTCGAGGATGGCGATGTGCTGGGGGAGCGCGTCCAGGGTGGCCCGGGCCAGGTGTTCCGCCTCCCAGCGGGCGGCATCCTCCTGGGTCGGGGGGCTGAGGGTTTCGAGCAGAACCATGACCCCCTCACTTTCGGCTGCGGGGGTATGGACCGGGGTGAAGGTCGCCCGCAGATCGACGAGGCGCCCGCTGCGGTGCACGGCGCGCAGGGGCATGCGGCAGCAGGCCTTGCCGGTCATGGCCTGCTGGCGGCGGCCTTCGAATTCCCGGTCGGAACCCGCAGGCAGCCAATTGACCGGCTTGCCGAGGATTTCCTCGGCCGGCCAGCCCAGCAGTGCTTCTGCCGGAGTGTTCCAGAGCTGGGCATGGCCGTTTGCGTCGAGCAGCAGGACCCCGTGGGGCGAAGCCTCGGCTAGGCTGTCCAGCAGAGAGTTGTCCAGTTTCCCATCCCTGGATGAGGTTGGGTCATATTTCAGGTTCATGGGACCCTGCGCCGCTCGGGTTGATTCAGGTCAATGGCAGACCATAATGAACCTTAATTATAGCATTTGTTTTTTGTGGCGCACTTTTTATTTGCAGCGGCGAGGCCGCCGCGACTCAGGCCCCCATGGCCGATGCCTGGGGCCCCGGTGCTGCCCGGTCACCCCGGCGCAGAAAAAGCTCGTCGATCCGGTCGGCCGGGGTCGGGCGACCGAACAGGAACCCCTGGATCTGGTGGCAGTCGAGCCTGTCGAGAAATTCGAGCTGGGCCTCGGTCTCCACCCCTTCGGCAACGATATTGAGCTTCAGGCTGCGCGCCAGGGCGATGATCGATGCGGTTATGGCGCAGCTGTCTTCGTCTTCGGGCAGGTCTTTGACGAAGGAGCGGTCGATCTTGAGGGTGTCGATGGGGAACTTTTTCAGGTAGCTCAGCGAGGAATACCCGGTGCCGAAATCATCCACCGAAAGCATGACGCCGATTTCCTTGAGCTGTTTCAGGGTGGTCACCGCCCCGTCCATGTCCTCCATCAGGATGCTCTCGGTAAGTTCCAGCTCCAGGCACTGCGGCGGCAAGCCGGTCCGTGTCAGGAGTTCGGCAACCCGTTCGGCCAAGTCCGGCTGCTTGAACTGCCGGGCCGAGAGGTTGACCGAAACCTGCAGCCCGGAAAAACCGGCCTGCCTCCAGAGCACCGCCTGGCGGCAGGCGCTCTCCATGACCCACTCGCCCAAGGGGATGATCAGCCCGGTTTCCTCCGCCAGGGGGATGAAGCGCCCGGGGGAAATCAGCCCCTCGTCCGGGTCCTGCCAGCGGACCAGGGCCTCCAGGCCGATGACCCGGCACGATGGGTAGTCGACCTTTTTCTGGTAGTGCAACACGAAGCTGCCGTCTCGCACCGCCTGGCGCAGTTTGCTCTCCAACTGCAGGCGCTCCTGGGCACGGGCGTTCATCTCGGGCGAGAAGAACTGGAAGTTGTTCCTCCCCTCGGCCTTGGCGTGGTACATGGCCATGTCGGCGTGGCGCAGCAGGTCGATGTGGTTCTCGCCGTCGCGGGGATACAGGGCGATACCGATGCTTGCGGCGGAGAACAACCGGGTGCCGCGCAATCGGCAGGGGGCGGCGAGGGCCTGGTTGATTTTCGCGGCGACCCGGGACACCTCCTCGGTGCATTTCAGCTCTTCGAGGATGATGACGAACTCGTCGCCGCCCAGCCTGGCGATGGTGTCTGATTGCCGGAGCGTGGAGCGCAAGCGTTGGGCGATGATTTTCAGCAGTTCATCGCCGATGCTGTGCCCCAGGGTATCGTTGACCATCTTGAAATGGTCCAGGTCCAGAAAGAGCACGGCCAGGCTGGCATTCTCCCGCTTGGCCCGGGTGATGGCCTGCCCGAGCCGGTCGGTGAGCAGCAGGCGGTTGGGCAGTTCGGTGAGCATGTCGAAATAGGCCAGCTGCTCGATCTCCCGCTCGGCCTTTTTCCGCTCGGAGATGTCCTTGAACAGGCAGACGATACCGGCGTCCTCGTCGCCGCCGGTAAGCGAACAGGAGAACAGTACCGGGAGGGCCTGGCCATGGCGGGTCAGGATCTCGGTTTCGCAGTTGCGCACCGGCCCTTGCTGCAGTTGGCGAAAAAACTCCCGGTCCCGCAGGAGGTAGGGGTCGTTGCGGAAAATGCCGGTGAGGGGCCGGCCGATGAGTTCGTCCTCCCGGCTGCCGAGCATCTGCCGGGCCGAGGGGTTGAGCTCGCGGATGTTGCCTTGAGGGTCGGTGATTACCAGCGGGTCGATGATCGACTGCAGGATGTCATGGAGCGAATCCCGCGCGGCGCTGGTGCGTTGGAGATTTTCCGTCATCAGGTTGAAGGAGTGGGCGAGCTCCTCGAGTTCGTCCCCCGACTTCAGGTCCAGTCTCTGCAGAAGATCTCCCCGGGAGACCCGGTCGGTATGCGCGCGAATCTGTTCGATGCTGCCGGTCAGGTTCCCGGCAAGGGCCAGCGACGCGCCGAGCCCAAGGACCAGCACCCCCAGGCAGATCGCCAGGGTGATGGCCAGCAGGCGCCGGGGAACGGCGGTGAATTCCTGGTGGGGGAGGGTGGCCAGGACCGACCAGCCGACCGCGGGCACCGGGGCGAAGGCCAGGTGCCCGTCCACTCCGAGCAGGGTCGCGCGGCCAAAGCCCCGCTGTCCCTGCAGGGCCTTGGCCATTAAGGCTTCTCCGGCGGGGTCGCGGTCGGTAACCGGTTGCTGGAGGTATTGGGGATCGGGGTGGGCCAGGATCTCTCCGCCCGCTCCCAGCAGCAGGATAAAGCCGCTCTCTCCCAGGTGGGGCTCGGCGAGTTTTTCGCGGAAGCGCTGCAGCGGGACCTGGGCCAGCAGGGTCCCCATGAATTCGTCGCCGAAATAAGATTGGCGGGTCAGGCAGAGCAGCACCGCGGATTCGCCAAGCTCCGCAGACGGCACCGGTTGCGAGAGAAGCACCCGGTTGGGTTGTTCCAGGGAGGCGCGGACGATCTCCAGCCCTCCGTAATCACGCAGGTCCGCCGAGTTGCTGCCGGCAACGACCTTGACCTCCTCCCGGCCCCGTTCGTCGAGCAGGGAGATGGCCGGCAGAATGTTCTGAAACTTGGCGAAATGCCGGGCCAGGGGCAGGTCGCGGTAGCGGTGGTAATAATCCTCCACATCGACCCGCAGCATCAGCTCCTGCAAATCTTCCAGGTGCCCTCCAAGCCTTTCGGCAAGATCGTCGGCCAGGTGCTCGAGCTTCTCCTGCTGGGCCCGGGTCAGGGCGTCGACGACCAGGGAATAGCTGAAAGAACCGAGCAGGGCGATGGTCAGCAGCACCAGCAGGGCCTTGGCCAGGAAAATCTTGGTTTTTATGCCGTGGCGCATGCGCCTTTTCTTTCCGCCTGCGGACTTCAACTGGATTTGTCATCCCCGGGTAGATGGCCTGGCTGCGGCAGGGGAACCACCCCCTGGCGCTCCATGATCTGCTGCGCCTCGGAACTGAAGAGAAATTCGACGAACTGCCTGGCCGGGCCCTCGAGCCGCCCTTGCCAGACCAGGCCGAAGGGGGTCACCAGGGGGTAGTCCCCGCTGCGGACGGCCTCGGGCTCGGGGGCGACTCCTCGGTAGTTGAATACCCTGAGGGCTGTGTTGCCCCTGATGGTCGAAAGCGGCAGGTAGGCGAGGGTGAAGCGATACCTGGAGAGCACCTCAACGGTTTCCGGAGTGCTGTAGATGACTTTGCCCGCGGATCCCGCCACCTCCTGGAAACCGGCGACCTGCTGTTCGAGAACCGCGCGCGAAGAATCCCCCTCCTCGCGGTTGGCGACGTAGATCTTGTGCTGCGGGCAGGCGCCCAGTTCGCTCCACTGGCCGATCCGCCCCGCGTAGATGTCGTTGACCTGGGCCTCGGTCAGGTTGTTGACACAAGGGGCATCGAGGTTGGCGGCGAATACCACCGGGGACCGGGCGAAGGGCAGGTAGTTGAGGTCCAGTGGCTTTTCCCGCTCCCGCAGGGGGCGGGCAACCCGCCCCAGGTCGCAGTCGCCGCTGGCGGCGGCCTTGATGCCCCCCGAGCTGCCGATGCTGTCGGGGACCTGGACCCGCGCTCCCGGGTGGCTGTTCTGGAACGCTTCGGCCAAAACGCGCAGCAGTTGCTGGGAATCCCCGGATCCGGCGATGACAATGCTGTCCCGCGCGAACGCTGCGGATACCGACAGGATCAGGATGAGGGCTGCCAGGACCAGGGGCCGACCGGAACGCATGCAGAGTCCTCCTTGCCAAATAGGATTAATTGGCTTTCTGCAGCAAACATCGTGCCCTGTCGGCCAGAGGATGGGCGAGAAAAGGAGCCCGCTGCGCGGCGGGGTGTCAGAAGGGGAAGATCATCGGGATCAGCAGGCTGGCGATGAGCCAGATGCCCAGGTTCAACGCGGTCCCGACGCGGGTGTAGTCGAAAAAGCGGTAGCCGCCGGGCCCCATCACCAGGGCGTTGGACTGGTGGCTGATGGGGGTCATGAAGCAGGAGGAGGCGGCGATGGCCACGGCCATGAAGAAGGGCTTGGGGCTTACCCCCAGGTCGATGGCGGTGTTGAAGGCGATGGGGGCGATCAGCACCGCGGCGGCGGCGTGACTCATCACCTCGGTGAGGGCGAAGGTGATCAGGAACACCGCGCCGAGTACGACCCAGGGGCCGAACTCGCCGACCCCGCCGATGATCAGGTCGGCCAGAAACCTCGCCGCGCCGCTGTTTTCCATGGCATGCCCCAGGGGCAGGGTGCCGGCGATCAGCATGATGATCGACCAGTCGATGGCATCGTAGGCTTCGGTGATGGTCAGGCAGCGGAACAGGATCATGGCCAGGGCCCCCAATGACGCCGACAGCATGATCGGCAGCAGCCCGGTTGCCGCCAGCACGATGACGCCGAGCAGAATCAGCAGGGCGATGGGGGCTTTCTGGGGGACGTAGGTGGTCAGGGAGACGCCGCCGAGCAGCAAAAAGCCATGCTCCCGGCCCAGGTGCAGCACCTTCTCCTCGGGGCCCTGCAGCAGCAGCACGTCGCCGAACTTGAGAATGACGTGGTCGACCTTTTTGACCACCGGCGCGCCGCTGCGCCAGAGGGCCAACACGGTCAGACCGTGGGTGTCGGCAAAGCGCACGTCGCGCAGGGTCTTGCCGACCATCTCGCTGGTCGGGGCCAGGCTCGCCTCGACCACCACCACGTTGTCCTTGCCGTTGTTGCCGATCACCGGGTTGTCCCGCTCGGGGACGACGGTCAGGCCCTTTTTCTTGCGGACCTTGAGGATCCCTTCCGGGTTCCCCTCCAGAAACAGAACGTCCCCGGCGCGCAGTTTGCGGTTGCGGCGCGGGAAAGGGTATTTGTGCCGGTCGCGCAGGATGGCCCGCACCTTGAGGTTGAAGTCCTCTTCCAGGCCGCTCTGGGTGATGGTCTTGCCGTCAAGGGGGGATTTGGGCTCGATTTCGACTTCGGTGATGTACTCCTTGACCTGGTAGGCTTCGGTCAGCGTCCCCGACTTGCGGCTCGGCAGCAGGTGCCGGCCGACCAGCGCCATGTAGGCGGTGCCGACCAGGACAATGACCAGGCCGACGGGGGTGAAGTCGAACATGGAGAAACTCTGCCCCGAGTATTCGTGGAGCAGTTCGTTCATCAGGATGTTGGGGGGAGTGCCGATCAGGGTGCAGACCCCGCCCATCAGCGAACCGAAGGCCAGGGGCATGAGCAGTTTGGAGGGGGCGATGCGGGCTTTCTGCGCCATCCCCACCACCAGCGGCAGCAGCACTGCCGTGGAGCCGATGTTGTTGATGAAGGCCGAGATCAGGGCCACGGTCAGCATGATGGCGGCGATCAGGCGCGGCTCGCTGTTGCCGGCGACATGCAGGATCTTTTCACCGAGCTTGCCGGTGGCGCCGGTATTGGCGATGGCCGAACTGATGATGAACATGGCCGCCACGGTGATGACCGCGGGGTTGCTGAACCCGGAAAAGGCTTCGTGGGGGGTCACCAGCCCGGTCAGCCCCAGGGCCATCAGCACCATCAGACTCACCAGGTCCATGCGGATCAGCTCGGTGGCGAAGAGGATGACGGCGATTACCAGGATGGTCAGGACCAGGGTGATTTCCATGCAGGCCTCGACAGGAGGAGACGGAAGATACTGTCAACCTCAAGTGTAATCGAGGAGAGGGTGGCTTACAAGCGAAGGGGCGTGCGCCGAGGAAGGGTCAGAGGGTGAGGCGTTTCAGCAAGTTGGCCGCTGTGCTCCGCGGGGCGGGGGAGGTGATGAGCGCCGAAATAAGAGCGATGCCGGCGGCTCCGGCGGACAGGATTTCGGGGATGTGCCGCTCTTTCACCCCGCCGAGGGCGAAAACCGGAATCCGCAGGGCGCGGCAGGTCCGCTCCAGCTCGCCTGGGCCAACGGGAGCGCCGTAGGCGGCTTTGGACGGGGTGGGGTAGACCGGGCCGAAGGTAAGGAAGTCAGCCCCTTCGCCTTGGGCCGTTTCGGCCTCGGCCAGGCTGTGGGTCGAGACGCCGATCAGTCGGCCGGGCCCGAGAATCCGCCGGGCGGCTGCCGCCCCCAGGGACTGGCCGCCGAGGTGAACCCCGTCGGCTTCCACCGCCAGGGCCACATCGATGCGGTCGTTGATCAGCAGCCTGGCGCCGAACTCCCGGGTGAGCCGGCGCAACTCGAGGGCCAGCGGGTAGAGCTCCCTGGCGCCGAGATCCTTCTCGCGCAGCTGCACGGCGCGCACCCCGCCCTCCAGCGCCCCGCGAATGACCTCGGGGAGGCTGCGGCCGGGAGGGACCGCCTTTCGGTCGGTAATCAGGTAGAGATTGAAGTCGACAGGTGACATTGCCCCATCAAGCCCGTGTCGGGGAAAACTGTAGGGGCGCAGTATCCTTGGCCCAGGCCCGCGCCCCCTGGCGGCCCTAGGCCTTCAGAAACGCGCTGTCCCAGTCCTTCCAGACCGCCTCGTAGCCCTTGGCGCGGATCAGCCGGCTGACCTCCTCGGGGGTGCGGTCGTCGTCGATGGCGAACTGGCGGGTGCTGTGGTCCTTGTCGGCGTAGCCGCCCGGGGCGGTGCAGGAGCCGGCGCTCATCTGGGTGATGCCCAGGGGGATCAGGTTGTCGCGCAGTTTGGCGCTTTCGCGGGTGGAGAGCACCAGCCCCACGTCGGGCAGCAGCAGGCGCAGGGCGCAGATCAGCTGTACGAAATGGCGGTCGGAGACCGGGTTGAGCGGCTGGAAGCCGCCGTCGGCCGGGCGGATGCGCGGAAACGAGACGCTCAGCTGGGTGCGCCAGTAGTGGCGTGACAGGTAAAGGGCATGCAGGCCGGTGAAAAAGCCTTCGCTGCGGAAGTTGCCCAAGCCCAGCAGCGAGCCGATGCCGATGCGCCGCAGCCCGGCGGCCCCGCCCCGCTCGGGGGTGGCGAGGCGGAAGTCGAAGTCGCGCTTCTTGCCGAAGGGGTGCATTTCGGCATAGAGGGCGCGGTCGTAGGTCTCCTGGTAGATGGTCAGCCCGTCGACCCCGGCGGCCACCATCTGCCGGTAGCCGGTCTCGTCCATCGGGTAGACCTCGATACTGACCGAGCTGAACATGGGCCGGATGCGGTCGGCCGCGGCGGCGAGAAACTCGTTGTCCACCGCTTTGGGCGACTCGCCGGTGACCAGCAGGATGTGGCGGAAGCCCTGCTCGTGCAGCACCCTGGCCTCGCGCTCGATCTCATCGAACCCCAGGGTGCGGCGGGGGACCTGGTTCTTGGCGCTGAAGCCGCAGTAGCGGCAGCCGTTTACGCACTCGTTGGAGAGATAAAGCGGCGCATAGAGCAGGATGTTGCGCCCGAAGCGCTGGGTGGTGACCCGGTGCGCCCGGGCCGCCATCGGCTCGAGGAAATCCTGCGCCGCCGGCGACAGCAGCGCCATGAAGTCGTCGATACGCAGCCGCTCGGCGTGCACCGCGCGCTCGACATCGGCTGCGGTTTTGCCCTCGATGCGCTCGAGAACCATTTTAGGGTCGTATTTGCTGATCTCTTCTAGAAAGCTCATGGTACCGAAAGTCCTTTTGGGCTTTTGGGGCCTATTGGTCGCATGGGACCTATAGGACCTATGGGACTTATGGGAAATTGCTCAATCCCGAAGAAAGCCCGTCAGCGGGCTCGACGCTTCGGCTTTGTCGCGGCGTTCGCCGAGCCCGGCCAGAAACGCTTCGCGGCCGGCTTCCACGCCTTTTTTGAAGGCGGCGCCCATCTGCCCCGGGTTGGGCGAGACGGCCAGGGCGGTATTGACCAGCACCGCGTCGGCGCCCATCTCCATCGCCTCGGCGGCGTGGGAGGGGGCCCCGAGGCCGGCGTCGACCACCACCGGGACGATGGCCTGCTCGATGATGATGGCGATGCTGTCGCGGGTGCGCACCCCCTTGTTGGTGCCGATCGGCGCCCCCAGCGGCATGACGGTGGCGGTGCCCGCCTCCTGCAGATGCTTGGCCAGCACCGGGTCGGCGTTGATGTAGGGGAGCACGGTGAAGCCTTCCTTGACCAGGATCTGCGCGGCCTTGAGGGTTTCGATGGGGTCGGGCAGCAGGTAGTAGGGGTCGGGGGTGACCTCCAGCTTGACCCAGGGCTCGCAGCCCGCGGCCCGGGCCAGGCGGGCCAGGCGCACCGCCTCCTCGGCGTCGCGGGCGCCGCTGGTGTTGGGCAGCAGCAGGTATTTGTCGCGGTCGATGTGCTTGAGCATGCTGTCGCCGGGGTTGTCGATGTCGACCCGGCGCAGCGCCACGGTGACGATCTCGCACCCCGAACCCTCCATGGCCGCGACCATCGCCGTGTTGGAGGAGAATTTGCCGGTCCCGACCATCAGGCGCGATTTGAAGCTGCGCCCCGCAATTATCAGTTCATCCATGTTCTCGGCCCTTATTTATTGATTCTCTATGATATGGGTAGGGGCACACCTGCGTGTGTGCCCTCACCTGCGTGTGTGCCCTGCTGTTGCCCGGTTCCGGGCGGACACACAGGTCCGCCCCTACATTGTTTACCCCCCGCCGACGAACTGGATCACCTCGAGCACGTCGCCGTCGCTGAGGCTGGTCTCGGCAAAGCGGCTGCGGGTCAGGATGTCGCGGTTGAGTTCCACGGCCACCCGCTCCGTCTCAAGGCCGAGGGACTCGAGCAGCTGCTCGACGGTGAGCGCCGCTTCGAGGGCGCGGGATTTGCCATTGACGGTGATGTTCATTGCTATTGTCAGCTCCGTTCAGGCAGGCTCTTCGCCGAGCAGCAGCCGCAGCACGGCGTTGGCCTGGTGATGGGCGGCGATGCCGACCCGGGGGGCCATCAGCCCTTCGCCGGGGCGGGCGGCGGTTTCGCCGTCGCCGACCAGGTAAAAATTGGCGGCGGCGCGGCGGGTTACCACGGTGTTGGACGGCGCGAAGCCGGCCAGCCCCGAGGCGGCCACCAGCGGCTTGGGCCGCATCCGGGTCAGCACCGTTTCGGTGAGCATGGCCTTCTGGTTGGCGGCGTCGAAGGCTTCGACGATGACGTCGGCCTCGGCGAACAGCGCCGGGATGTTCTCCGCCGTCAGCCGGCCGTGAAAGGCGCTGACCTTGACGTAGGGGTTGATGCGCGCCAGGTTCTCGCGCAGCGCCTCGACCTTGGGCAGGCCGATCTGGTCGACGAAATACTGCTGCCGGTTGAGGTTGGAGGGCTCCACCACGTCGAAATCGGCCACCACCAGGTGCCCGACCCCGACCCGTGCCAGGGCCACGGCGATGGCTGAGCCCAGGCCGCCGACGCCGGCGATGGCGACGGTCCCGCTTTTCACCCGACGGTGCACCCCGGGGGTGTGACGGGAGACCATCAGCGCCTCGAGCTCCTCGGGGGAGGGCTGCTCGCCGCGGCGGATCAGCACCACCTGGTCGCCGGGTTCCAGGGGGCGGTCGTCGGCCACCGGGAAGCCGTTGAGGATGACCAGGTCGGCTTCGGGCTTGAACTGCTCCCGCAGTCGGTGCAGGGTGGTTCCTGCGTCGATTTGTGCGGGCTGTTCGTTGAGTAGAATGTTCATGAACGAAAAAAGGCCGCGAATGGCGGCCTCTCCGGAAATCAAGTCGGATGATCGCGCCGCTTCCCTACGCCGGTATGATCCGGATCAGGTTCAAAGGGTCATCCCGCAGGACCGGGACTCTCAGTAGGTGCTACTCCCCTAGGGCGTACTGCAATGTGTTTTCAGAGGGTATAAGCTAACAGTACCGGCCTCTTGAAGTCAACTTTTTTCCAGCCTTTTTCATTGTTTCCAGGGGGGAATTTGTCTAAGATGGTCGCCCTGCGCCAGTGCGCACAGCGTTTATTTCAAGGGGAGTCTGACCGATGAGCATTTCGGATCGTTACAGGGAAATTGTTGGCGATGTACAGGGCCTGCTGGCCGGGTTGCGGGCCGGGGCCGGCGAAGAGGAGTCCAAGGAGATCCGGGTCATTGCCAAGGGGGCCGAAATTCTCGTCGAACTCGCGGACCGGGTGGGGGAGATCCCCCGCATCCGCCTCGAGGCGGAGCTGACCCCCGTGCTGCTCAAAGGGCACAGCCAACTCGACCGGGCCCGACTGCTGCTCGAGGAGCAGGGGGCGGAGGACCGGGCCGCGACGGTCTGGGAGATCGAGCAGAAGATCTACCGGCTGCTGAATGATCTGTAAGTCCGGGGGCTGAACCTCGAACGGCGAGCCGGCTCCTTAGGCTTTGCTGACAGCTTCCTGCCAGCGCTGCAGCAGCTCCCCGCGGACCTGGGGGGACATCCGCGGATCGAAGCGGTGCTCTTCGCGCCAGCTCGATTTCAGCTCAGCGGTCCCCGACCAGAATCCGACCGCGAGCCCGGCCAGCATGGCGGCCCCCATAGCGGTGGTCTCCACCATCTGCGGCCTCACCACCGGAAGGTCCAGCAGGTCGGCCTGCAGCTGCATCAGCAGGTTGTTCTGGGCCGCCCCGCCGTCGACCTTGAACCGTTTCAGGGGGCTGCCCTTGTCCTCGCCCATGGCCTTGACCAGGTCGCAGATCTGCAGGGCGATCCCCTCCAGGGTCGCGAGGGCGAGATGGGCGGCGGTGGTGCCGCGGGTAATGCCGGTGATGGCGCCGCGCGCCTCGCTTTTCCAGTGCGGGGCGCCCAGCCCGGTGAGCGCCGGCACGAAAACCACCCCCCCGCTGTCGGGGACCGAGGCCGCAAGGGCTTCAACGTCGGCGGAAGACTTGAACAGGCCCAGCCCGTCGCGCAGCCATTGCACCGCCGCGCCGGCGATGAAAGCGCTCCCCTCCATGGCGTAGCTGGGGCGCCCGCCCAGCCGCCAGGCGACGGTGCTCAGCAGTCCGTTGCGGCTTTCCACCGGCGCGCCGCCGGTGTTTTCCAGCAGAAAAGCCCCGGTGCCGTAGGTGCACTTGGCATCCCCCGGCTCGAAGCAGGCCTGGCCGAACAGGGCCGCCTGCTGGTCTCCGGCCATCCCCGCCACGGGCAGCCCGTCGGGGAGAATCTCCAGGCCGCGGGTGGTGCCGTAGATTTCCGAGGAATCGCAGATGCGCGGGAGCAGCTCCGGCGGCACCTCGAGCAGCTGCAGCAGCTCTTCGTCCCAGTTGCAGCTGCGCAGTTCCATCAGCAGGGTTCGTGAGGCGTTGGAGGCGTCGGTGACGTGGCTGCGTCCCCCGGTCAGGCGCCAGACCAGAAACGAGTCGACGGTGCCGAAGGCCAGCTGCCCCGCGGCGGCCCGGCGGCGCAGCTGCGGGTCGCCCCGCAGCAGCCAGGTGAGCTTGGTTCCGGAGAAGTAGGGGTCGAGGACCAGCCCGGTCTTGCGCCGCACCAGGGGCTCGTGGCCGGCCTGCTTGAGCTCTCGGCAGATCTCCGAGCTGCGCCGGCACTGCCAGACGATAGCCGGGGCCGCGGCGCGCCCCGAGTCTCTCTCCCAGAGCAGGGTGGTTTCGCGCTGGTTGGTGATCCCCACCGCCGCGACCCGCTTCGGGTCGATCTTCGCCGAGTGCAGCGCCCTGCGGATCGCCTGGGTCACCGAAAACCAGATTTCCTCGGCGTCGTGCTCCACCCAGCCCGGCCTGGGGTAATGCTGGGGGAAGTCGACCGTTGCCCTGCCGCGGATGGTCAGTGAGCGGTCGACCAGCAGGGCCGTGGTCCCCGTGGTCCCCTGGTCGATGGCGAGGATCAGTTTTTCCATTGGGGGACTCCTTGATTGCTTGGAATTCCGGGTGCTTGTCCAAGTATAGGGAATGCCGGCGGGGAGTCAAGGTGGCATGGATGTTGCTGAATATTCCGGATGGCCGTGACCGGACCGGCGGTCGCCGGCGGATTTTTTTTAGCCTTAACCATGGAGTGACGTGACGGCATGCACAGGAAACTGCAGAACATATTCTACGAAGTGCGCGACCCGGTGCTCGGTTGGGACGATATCGGCGGCTATGCCGACGTCAAGGAGACCCTCAAGGAGATGGTCTGCCTGCCCCTGAAGAAGCCCGAACTGATCCTGCAGCACAATCTCGGCCTGCCGGCCGGGGTGATGATGTGGGGCCCGCTCGGCACCGGCATCACCATGCTCGCCGAGGCCTGCGCCAAGGAGGCTGGCGTCTCCTTCGTCTACATCTCGGGCCAGGAGATGCTCGGCAAGGGACCGGAACTGGTTGAGGCCTTCGACTGCGCCATCCACGAGGCCCCCTGCGTGCTGTTCATCTCCGACTGCGAGTGGCTGGCCCCCCGGGCCGGTTGCGATTACGAGTGGGGCAGCGGCAATTTCCGGGCGATCCCCCCGACCTTCGCCGACAAGGACCTGACGCGCCTGTTCATCGAGCAGGTCGACCGCATCAACCAGGTCAAGGGGGTCATGCTGGTGGGCTCCTGCTACCGCATCGACACCGTCGACCAGGCGCTGATCAAGGAAAAGAAGCGCTTCAACCGCAAGGTCTTCGTCCATCCGCCCCACGCCGAAGACCGGCTGGGGATGCTCAACATCTACATGGACCAGATGCCCAACCTGGCTCCGGACATCGACCGGCGCGAACTGGCCGCGCAGACCGAGGGCTACGTCGGCTGGGACATCGAGAGCCTGTGCAAGCGCGCCACGGTCAACGCCATCAAGGAGGACGCCGCGGTGGTAACCATGGAGCATTTCCGCAAGGCCCTGCGCGAGGTGCGGCGTTTTCTCACCCCGGACATGACCGCCAAGTACCAGCAGATCCGGGAGATGGACTGTCCGCACCACTACGAATTCTAGGGGAGGAAACGGGCCTTTTCCGGATTCTCTGCGTCAGCCTTCGGACTTCTCTTGTGCGGCGTACCCAGGTACGCCTCCGCGAAAGTCTTCGACTTCCTTGATCTTGAGATAAATTGCTCGTTTCCCGGAGCCTTCTGCCAGGTAATTTTGAGGATGGAACAACCCCAGGCTTCAGACCTTTTCGACCGCATCTACCGCCGCCACGGCCACTACTGCCCGATGAGCACCCTGGGCGGGCGGCTGGGGCTGGCGGCGCGGGGGCAGTTTCCGGAAGAATGTTCGCCCGACGAGCTGCGGGCGGTCTACCACACCGACACCTGCGCGGTGGACGGCATCGAGGAGGCCGCCGGCGTCTCCCGGGAACGGGGCACCCTGGTCGTTCGGGAAGAGCGGCGCCACTGCCTGCGCCTGGTGCGGCGCTCGGACGGGCACGGGGTCGAGGTCGAACTGGGTGCGGCGGCGTTGGCCCGGGCGGGGGAGTACCGGCGGCTGAGCGACCAGCTCGAGCTGCTGCGGCCGAATCTCCCTGCCGCGGAGGTTGCGGCTCGCCAGCAGGTGTTGGATGGGTTGCTCGAGGAATTGCGCCGAGCCGGGGAGGCTGAGCTGTTCAGCCTGCGGCAGGTGGTGGAAAAAACCGAGGTGACGGATGCCTGAATCGGTCTGGATACAGATGCTTACGGTCATCGGGGAGGAAATCGCCCGCATGTGGTGGTTCTTCCTGCTCTCCATCGTTTTGGTGGGGGTGATCAAGGGGTACAAGCTCGACCTGCAGATCCGCGGCTGGGTCAACCGCGCCGGCGCCTGGGGGATTTTCCTCGCCGTGGTGGTGGGGATGGTCTCGCCCCTGTGTGCCTGCGGCATCCTGCCCATCGTCATCTCCCTGGCCCTGATGGGGACCCCCATCGCTCCGCTGATCGCCCTGCTGGCCACCTCGCCCATCATGGGTCCCGACGCCCTGCTGCTCACCTGGCGCGGCCTGGGACCCGAGTGGGCCATGCTCAAGCTGGGCGGGGCGGCCTTCATCGGCCTGGGAGCCGGGTTCGCCACCCAGTGGCTGGTTAACTGCGGATTCCTGGCCGGCGAGCTGGTCCGCCTGCGCCCGGTCTACCGGGAGGATGGCACCCTGGCGAGCGCCTACGAGATCGGCACCGCCAACGGCATCGCGGTGCGCACCATGACCGTGGTCCCTCGCGCCAAACGCCTGCGTTTCATCTTCGACCGCACCCTCGACGCCGGACTGTTCATCGGCAAGTATCTGCTGCTGGCCATCGTGCTCGAGGCGCTCATCGTGACCCTGGTCCCCATCTCCTGGATCACCGTGCTGGTGGGGCAGAAGAGCCTGCTCTCGGTGCTGGCGGCGGCGCTGATCGGCCTGCCGCTGCCCACCAACCAGATCCCCATCATCCCCATCCTCGCCGGCCTGCTCGAGCGGGGGATCGATCACGGCGCGGCCTTCACCCTGCTGATGGCCGGTCCGGTCTCCAGCATCCCGGCGATCATCGCCCTGTGGGGGATGTTCCACCGCCGGGTGGTACTCAGCTTCCTGGCCGTGACCCTGGCCGGGGCGGTGCTGCTGGGGTGGGGCTACCAGCTTTTTTCCTGATGAACATCTGCCCGGGAGGCTTGGCCGGCTGACGGCTTTCTGCCAGAAACGGTCTCGCAGCAAAGGGCGCCCTCGAAAAAAATGCCAGAACGGATGCACCAGCCATGACAAGTACATTGCGGATTTTTCTGTCGGTCTCGATTTTTTTCGGCATGCTCCTGGAAGCCGCTTTCGGCGTCACCGTTTCCGGCAAGCTCACCGTGAAAACCGAACCGGTGGCGGCCATCCAGGTTTTCGCCTACCCGGCGGATGCTCCCTCTCTGGCCGGGGACACACCCCACCGCTCCAACGTGTCGGGCAAGGACGGCCTGTTCAGCATCGATCTGCCTCCCGGGGCCTATTATTTCATCGCCCGGGGGAAGGAGCTGTACAGCTACTACGGACGCAACCCGGTGACCGTCCCGCGCGAGGGGCTCGGCCAGATGAATCTCTCCCTGGTCCCCCTGCGCCCCGCACCCCCCAGGGCCGAGCCGCAGGTCGCCACCGGCATTCTTGGCCAGACCACCGTCGACGGGGTGCCGCTGGCCGGAGCGATCGTCTACGTCTATACCGACCTGACCAACGAACTCAAGGGGATGGGGCTCGGCATGGCCGGTCCCACCACCGAGCAGGGGCTGTTCGAGGCGCCGCTGCCGGCCGGGACCTACTACGTTATCGCCCGGATGCGGCGCAGCAAGGAATTCGCCGGGCCACTCAGGGCCGGCGACTACATCGGGTTCTATCCGGAAAACCCGGTGAAGCTCGCCGAGGGAGAGGTGTTGAAAATAGCCATCCCCATGCTGGAAGTGCCGGAAAAGGTCGAACGCCTCGCCGATTCCCTGTTCGGGCAGACCAGCATCCATGGGCGTGTTCTCGACAAGAAGGGGGCCCCGGTGGCCGGGGTGCGGGTATTTCTGTACGAGGATTCGCAGATGCTCAACCGCCCGCTGCACGTCTCCCAGACCACCGGGCCCGATGGCGCCTTCGTCCTTTCCTTCGCCAACGGCGGCGTCTATTATCTGGCCGCCCGCAACACCCTCGGCGGCGCGCCGGCCCCGGGCGAGCTGTTCGGCACCTACGACGGCACCCCCAGTCACTCGGTGCGGGTGCAGACCGGCAAGGCGCTGAAGGGGATCGAAATCGTGGTGGAGGAGATGTGGTAGCCCGGGCGCTGCTTTTGCTCGGCCTGCTGCTGGCGGGTTGCTCGGGGCTGCGGCCCCCGGAGCCGCCGCTGGTGCTCAGGGATGCCGAGATCCACCAGGACGCTACCTGGCACGGGCGTATCCTCATCGACGGCTCGGTGAAGGTGGTCAAGGGGGCGACCCTGACCATCCTGCCCGGGACCGACATTGCCTTTGTGCGCCGCGACGTCGACCAGGACGGCCTGGGGGACGGAACACTGATCATCGAGGGGACGCTCGAGGCCGAGGGGACCCGCGCGTTGCCGATCCGTTTCCGCAGCGCCGAGGCCGACCCCCAGCCGGGGGACTGGCAGGAGATTCGGGTCGACTTTTCGCGGCAGGTGCACCTGCGCTACTGCGAGATCAGCGATTCCGCCTATACCCTGCACGCCCACTTCACCCGCGGCGTGGTGGAGGACTGCACCATCCGCGGCAACATCGACGGCTGCCGGCTCGGCCAGGCCAGCTTCGTCATCCGCAACAACCTCTATGAGCACAACCAGGGCAAGGGGATCAATTTCCGCAATTCCACCGTCGAGGTCACCCGCAACATCATCCGCTACAACGGTTCGGGCATCTTCCTGTTCGAAAACGACCGCGAAGCCAGCATCCACGACAACAACATCTACGGCAACGGCGACAATTTCCGGCTGGGAGATTTTTACGCCGAGGACGTGACCCTGGGGGAGAACTGGTGGGGGAGCGCCGATCCGGGCGCGGCCGCGGCGACGATCTTCGATCAGAAGCAGGATCCGGAGATCGGCCGGGTCCACATCAGCGCCGCTGCGGACTGGGTTGCCGGGACCGGGCCGCGGGACGGTCTCGAGCTAAGGGAGGCCTGGCGGTTCGCGACCGGGGGCTTTATCGACGCCTCGCCCGTCGCCGCGGGGAAAGAGCTGTTCGTGGCCAGCTGGGATGGGCACCTCTACGCCCTTGACCGGGAGGGGCGGCTGAGCTGGCGTCGCGACCTTGGGGACATCATCGACGCCAGTGGCGCGGTAGACGGCGAAACGGTCTATGCCCAGACCTGGGGGCGGCAGGTGACTGCCCTGGGGCGCGGGGACGGGCGACCCCGCTGGGGGTTCAGCTACGGACCCTCGCGGGCTGACGACCATCGCCAGGGGGGTCTGCTGCGCATCGGCGAGCTGCTGCTGGTGCCGGCCTGGAACGGCAGCCTGTTCGCCCTGGATGCGGGCTCCGGCGAGCTACGCTGGCGCTACGAGGCTCCCCAGCCGCTGCGCGCCGCCCCTGGCTGGGACGGTAGGGCGATTTTTCTGGCGGGCGGCGCGGGGACCCTGACGGCTTTGGATCCGGCGGGCGGGCTCCTCTGGGAGGCCCGGCTCCCCGGCCCGCTGCTTGCCGCTCCGGCCCTGACCCCGGAGGGACCGGTGGTGGTCACCCGCGACGGGCTGCTGGTCGCCTTTACCCGCCAGGGTGTCGAGCGCTGGCGCCGCGAGCTGGGCGAAACCTGCTATTACGGAGGGCCGGTCTATGCCCAAGGGGCCCTGTTCCTGGGGACTGCCGGAGGGGGGCTGTGGAAGCTCGAGGCGCAGGATGGCAGGCCGATCTGGCGTCGGGAGACTTCTGGGCCGGTCTACGCCACCCCGCTGGTCAGGGAGGGGCGGCTCTACCTGGGCGACAACAGCGGCTCCCTGGCGGTGTACGGCGCCGAAAGCGGCGACCTGCTGGGCGCATTCCAGGCCCCTCGGGAGATCCAGGGGACCCCGGTGCTGGTGGACGGACTGCTGGTGTTCGGAAGTCGTGACCACTTCGTCCGTGCCCTGGAGGTGGTCGAGTCCCCGGTTGCCGGAAGCAGGCAGGAGTTCATCGGCGAACCCCGGCAGGCTGACGGAAATCCGCCAGCCGCGCAATGAATTGCCCCGTTTAAGGGGGCGAGGGGCCAAATCCCCCTTGGCACCGGTTTTGCTGCTTGTCTGTCCTGCGGCGGGTGTCGAGGCCGGCCAGCCCAACCCCGGGGGGACCATGCAGTACCTGAAATACCAAGTCATCGCGGCCGCCCTGCTGGGTCTTGCGCTGCTTTTCGGAGCCGCCCCAGGCTGGGCAAAAGAGGCTGGGGCCGTCCGGGGGCTGACCGTCTGGGAGGGGGAGGTCACCTTCAGCCGCACGGTGGAAGTGCCGCCCGACGCAACCCTGGAGATCCGCCCGGGGACCCTGGTCAGGCCATTGACGCCCGAGGCCGGGATCCGGGTGCGCGGGGTGTTGCGGGTGATCGGCAGCCAGGCTTCGCCGGTGCGCTTCGCTTCTCCTCCCCAATGGGTCGGCATTGAATTCGCCGAGGGCCCCGCCGGCAGCCTCATCGAGCACGCCGATTTCCAGGGCGCCACCGCGGCGGTAAGCAGCAGTTTCAATGCCTTCACCCTGCGGCATAGTCGCTTCAGCAACTGTCGCACGGCGGTCAAACTGTTGCGCCAGTCGAACCCCCGCATCGAAAACTGCCGCTTCGAGAACAACGATCTGGGGGTTGATATCGAAATGAAATCCGCTCCGGAGCTGGTCGGCAACCGGTTTCTCGGTCATCGCCAGGCCGCGGTCCTCGCCACCCACAACAGCGCGGGAGTGGTCGAGAAAAATCTCTTCAAGGGCAACCTGCAGGGGGTTCGGCTGCTGCGCGCAGTTCTGGTGCAGGTGCGGGGCAATGAGTTCCGCGACAACGAGACCGGCATCTATTGCGAGCAGACCCGCGAGACCCCCGTGATCAGGGACAACCGTTTTTTCGCCAACAAATATGCGCTGGTCAACTTTTCTTTCTCCTCGCCCACGGTGGAAAACAACCTGTTTGCCGACAACGACACGGCGGTGCGCAACGACCAGTTGGGGATTCCCCGGCTGCTGCACAATCATTTCCGCGGCAACCGGGTTGCCCTGGACAACCTGCGGCGCTCCGCTCCGGAGGTGAGAAGCAACCTGCTCGAGGCCAACCAGGTGGCCATCATCTGCGATTATTCCTCCTATCCGCGGGTGACCAACAACAATTTTCTGGGCAACCGGATGGGGGTCAAGCTGGGGATGAATCAGAGCGCCGAACGGGAGCGGCTGGTCGATTCCGGCGGCCTGGTGCAGGCGACCGCCGCCAGCCGGCAGGGGCCCTACCCGCGGCAGCCGCAGCTGCAGAGCGAATTCGACGACTTCGTGGACGTGCGCGGCAACTGGTGGGGCGCAGACACGGCCCAGTTGGCCGCGGCCGGTGCCGAGGGGAACGTCCCCATCTTTTTCGACCGCCGGGATCAGCCGCGGGTTCGCCTGGCGGAGCCCGGCTCTGCCAGCTACCTGATCGACCGGGTGGAGTACGCCCCCTGGCTGGAAGGCCCTGCGGCCGGCGCCGGGCTGCGCGAAGCTCTCCCCCGATGATTTTCCTACAGGAGGTTTTGTGAGCGAGAAGAAAGTCAAGGACGCCAAAATGGAGATTCAGCTTGACGAGGAGACCGCCCAGGGGGTCTACTCCAATCTGGCGGTGGTCAATCACACCGACGCCGAATTTACCCTCGATTTCATTTTTGTTCAGCCCCAGGCTCCGCGGGCCAAGGTGCGCAGCCGGGTGATCACTTCCCCGAAGCACATCAAGCGGCTGATTCTCGCCCTGGAGGACAATCTGCGCAAGTACGAGCAGAGCTTCGGCCAGGTCAGTCTCGCCGCTCCGCGGCTAGACAGCGAGTTGGAAAAGATCCATTAATACTTGTCTGAGTTGCAAGGAGAAGACGATGGTTGCAAAACTTGCCAAAAGACTGGGGTCCGGCCTGGTTGCCGGGATGCTGATTCTGGCCATGGTGCTGCCTCTGCCGGCGGAGGCCTGCGTCGGCAAAACCCTGGTCGTAGGCTCCAAGGGGACGCTCCAGCAGGAAATCCTGGCGGAGATGCTCTCCGTCCTCATCGGTGAGCGCACCGGAACCACGGTCAAGGTGGTGCGCCTGGATTCCACGGCCGCGGCCCACGAGGCCCTGATGAAGGCCGATCTCGACATGTACGTCGAGTACACCGGGGTAGGCCAGGTCGAAATCCTGAAGAAGGCTCCCCTGGAGGACTCGGAAGCCTTGTACCAGGCGGTGAAGGAAACCTACAATCAGGACCTGAACCTGGTCTGGCTGAAGCCGCTGGGGTTCGAGGGGCAAGAGGCCGCAGCTGGCGGTCAGGCGGCCCCCGTGGTGCGCAAGGACACCCTGAAAAAATTCCCCGCGCTGGCCCGGTTGATCAATAAGCTGGGTGGTGCGATATCGCCTCAGGCCATGCAGGACCTCGAAGCCCAGGCGGCCCAGATAACGGCCAAGGAGGTCGCGCGCAACTTTCTGAAGGAAGGCAAGTTCATCTAGCAGAGTAATGATCTGGGCTAAAGGCGGCAGTTGGACGTTTCGCGCCGCCTGGCGGCCTGGTCCGAAGGGGATGAGCTTATGGCGAACACCTGGTTGGCCAGGACCTTGCTGTTGCTGCTGTTCTTGGCGTTGCTCCCGGCCCTTGCCGCCCAGGGGGGCGGCGGTTTTCGGGTGATCGACGATTTCCAGGGAGGGCTGAGTCCGCGCTGGGAAGAGAAGGAGTTCAAGGGGCGTACCCGCTACCAGGTCGTCCTCGACGACCAGGGCAGCAGCCTGCGCGCCGAGAGCCGGGGGGGCGCTTCCGGGCTGGTGTTCCGCACCGAATACCGGTTGGAGGATTTCCCGGTGCTGAGCTGGCGCTGGAAGGTGGAGAATATCATTGCCGCCAGCGATGTCTCCAGCAAGTCGGGGGACGATTACCCGGCGCGGGTCTACGTGGTGTTTCCCCACTGGTATCCGCCGAAGACCCGCAGCATCAACTACATCTGGTCGACCAACCTCGCGCCGGGAGAATTCGTCCCCAACAGCTACTTTGCCAACGCGGTCATGCTGGCCTGCCAGAGTGGCGAGCAGATGGTCGGTCAGTGGGTCCAGGAGCGCCGCAACGTGCTGGAGGATTACCGGCGGATTTTCGGCGAGGAGCCCCCCGCGGTCGGGGCGATAGCCGTGATGAGCGACACGGACAATACCGGAGAGGCCGTGGTGGCCTATTATGACGATATCCGCATCGAGCGGGAGTAGGGTGGGGTTGTGCCCGGAGAATCAGGAGGTCGTGCGGTTGGCACGGCCTTTTTTTGTCAGCCTTCCATGACCTCGACGCGGTCGCGTCCTGCCCCCTTGGCGTTGTAGAGGGCGTAGTCGGCCAGGCGGATCAGGTCGTCCACCGACTTGATCCGGTTGCCCCGGGGATAGCAGGCGACACCGAGGCTGATGGTCAGCTTGAGGTTTCTCAGGATGCCGGAAAATGTCATCTCGCCTGCCGATTCGCGCAACCGTTCGGCCACCTGGACCGCCCTGGGCATGTCCGTATCGGGAAGCACCAGGGCGAACTCCTCGCCGCCGAAGCGGGCCGCCATGTCGTATTCGCGCAGGTGGTGGCGCAGCATGTCGGCCAGTGCCACCAGCACCACGTCCCCTTCCTGGTGTCCATAGCTGTCATTGACCTTCTTGAAGTGGTCGATGTCGAGCATGATCAGCGACAGTGGGGACTTGGAGCGTTCGCTACGCTTGTACTCGCGTTCCAGGGCCTCCATCAGGCAGCGGCGGTTGGACAGGCGGGTCAAAGGATCGGTGTTGGAGAGTTCGAGCAGCGCCTGGTTGCTTTCCTTGAGGCTGTCCTGGAGTGTCTTGATCTTTAGTTGAACCTTGATCCGTGCCACCAGTTCCGCCGGGTCGAAGGGCTTGGTCACGTAGTCGCTCGCCCCCTGCTCCAGTCCCTTGATCTTGGTTTCCTGGTCTTCGCGGCCGGTGACCATGATTACCGGGATATCGCGAAGTTCACCCCGGGTATTGACCATGTTCAGGAACTTGAACCCATCCATCCCCGGCATCTCGAGGTCGCAGAGAATGACGTCCACCGGGTTATTGAGGGCGATCTTGAACCCGTCGATGACGCTTCCAGCCTCGTGGAATGAGTTGAAAAGGCTGGTTTTCCGCAAAATATCCAGGATCTGCTGCCGTACAGCGTGGGAGTCGTCAATAATCAGGATAGATGGGTCCATAAGACATTCCAAAAATAGAATTTCACCTAATCTATTTTAATCGGGGATTCCTGTAAAGCTAAAACAACCTTTCGTCCTGTGCCGGAAAAGTTCTTTTTTGGCGGTATACTAAAATGCACAAATCACTCCAACTTTCGTGAGGTGGGCTATGGCACTGGTGAAAACCTGGTATTCCCCTGAGGATGCCGCAGAAAAGTTCGGCATCGGCAAGCCCCGGGTACTCGAGTGGGTGGAGGAGGGGTTGGTGCGCTGCGAGCGGGAGAAAGGCAAGGTGGTCCGGGTCAACATCGACGATGTGCGCCTGGAGGTCGAGGCCATGGTTCGAGAATCCTGACTCCGGACGGCTGCGCGATGACGGAAAAGGTTCACGATGTCTGTGTGATCGGCGGCGGCATAGTCGGCCTGGCCAGCGCCTTGGCCCTTCTGCAGCGCGATCCCGGGCTGCGTTTGGTGCTGCTCGAAAAGGAGGGCCGGTTGGCGGCCCACCAAACCGGCCATAACAGCGGAGTGATCCACTCGGGCCTCTATTACCGGCCGGGATCGCTGAAGGCCAGCAACTGCGTGAGCGGCCGGGAGCGGATCTACAGCTTCTGCGAGGAGAACGGCCTTGCCTTCGAGCGCTGCGGCAAGCTGGTGATCGCTACCCGCGAGGACGAACTGCCGGCTCTCGACGAATTGGAACGGCGCGGGCGGCTGAACGGCCTGAACGGGCTGGTGCGGCTCGACGCTTCCGGACTGCGCCAGTACGAGCCGCATGCGGCGGGGATTGCGGGGCTGTGGGTTGCCGAAACCGGCATCGTCGATTTTGCCCAGGTGGCCAGGGCGTTCGGCAGCGAGGTCCGCAGGCTCGGCGGCGATATCCGGCTTGGCGCCAAGGCGCGTGCGGTGGCGCGCGAAGCGGCCGGGCTGCGCATCGACACCCCCCAGGGGACGGTGCGGGCCCGCTACCTCATCAACTGCGCAGGGCTGCACAGCGACCGGGTGGCGCGCTGGAGCGGGGTGCGCCCGCCGGTGCGGATCATCCCCTTTCGCGGCGAATATTACACCCTGCGGCCGGAGTGCCGCCAACTGGTGCGCAACCTCATCTACCCGGTTCCCGATCCGGCCTTCCCCTTTCTCGGGGTGCACCTGACGCGGATGATCGACGGCCAACTGGAAGCCGGTCCCAACGCGGTGCTGGCGCTGAAGCGAGAGGGGTACACCCGGCTGAGCATATCGCTGCGGGACCTGGCCGAGACCCTGACCTGGCCGGGGTTCTGGAAAATGGCCCAAAAGTTCTGGAAGGTGGGCTTGGGCGAGTATCACCGCTCCTGGCGCAAGTCGGTGTTCGCCGGCGATCTGCAGCGCCTGGTGCCGGACCTGCGCGGCACGGATCTGCTCCCCGGCGGCGCCGGGGTGCGTGCCCAGGCGGTGGATGAGAAGGGCGGACTGGTGGATGACTTCTGCCTGTTGGAGGCCGAGGGGATGCTCCATGTGCTCAACGCCCCCTCGCCGGCGGCCACAGCCTCGCTGAGCATCGGCCAGAGCATCGCCGACAAGGTCGCCGCCCGGCTCGGGCTGTGACCGGGGTCAGCCGCCGCAGTCGCAGTTCGGTTCGCTGCCGGTGAGCCAGCCCTTGATGATGGCGCTGGCACAGCCGACCCCGGCCTTTACGCTGATGGCGCTCACCGGGCAGTTGCGGGCACAGGCGCCGCATTCCATGCAGCGGTCGCGATCGGTGATGAGAGCTTTTTTCTGTTCGACCAGGAACACCGCGTGGGGGCAGACGAGGCTGCACATCCCGCAGCCGATGCAGGTCGGTACGTCCAGTGTCAGGGTGCTGACCCCCTGCAGGTAACGCAGTTCCTTCATTTAGAGGCCCTCATCTGTAAAGCCGGCGGCTTCGACTCCCCCGACTGTGTCTTTCGCGCGTCCTGCCCGCCGGCCGCGCCTGATCCCACCGATCCGTCAGATTCGCCCCGGCCGACGGCCTTGCCGGAATTCGTATCGATTTAATCAAAACCCCGCGACAACCCAGAGCACCCCGGCCAGCAGCAGAGCTGCGCCCTGCAGGGGGATGGCCCGGCGCATCTCCTTCTCCACTCCCGATGGGGAGGTGAAGGTGCTGGAGCCGGTAAAGTTCATCCCGCACCAGGAGGCTACCGCCGGTAGGGCCAGCAGCAGGGCGGTGCTGTTGAGCCAGCCGAGCCGGGGGCCGAACACTGCCAGGGCGCCAAACGCGAGCGCCATACCGGCCAGCGCCCCCTTGGCGGCGAAGGCTCGGCAGGGCATCCACGGCAGCAGCAGCGGCACCAGCACGGCCCCGGTGAACACCCCGCCGAGACCGGCGAGGATGGCGGCGCCGCCGCGCTGCAGGGCGCCCGCGAGGGAGAATCCCCCGCTGCCGATGGCGCCCAGGAACAGCAGCGCCAGAGCGGCCCAAAGGGCGGTCCTGAGGATCCCGGTCAGTTCCACGGGGGTCAGCACCAGGCGCTCGAGGGTTGAAAAGCTGACCCGGCGCATCTGCGCCGTGGCCTGCATCCCCGCGGCGAGAAAGGCGGGCAGGTCCGCGGCCCGCACCGGGCCGTAAACCACGCGGAAACCGCAGCCTCGGGCGACCTGGTGGGCGGCGACCCCGGGGGCGCCCAGTTGCGGAACCACCAGGGTGCGGTGCTCGATAAGCTCGGGAAGCCGGACGGCGGCGACCCGATGGACGATCTCGGCGGTGCCGAAGGTCCCCTTGCCCGCGGCGCACCAGACGTTGATCCCGTGGGTTTCGATGACCAGCAGCCAGGCGTCCAGGCCCGGGAGATTGCTGCGCAACACGTCGAAGCTGAGCTTGTAGTTGGCCGACACCAGCACCGGGGAGCCCGGGCCGGGGTTCCCCACGGCGTAGAGCCCCGGCGCGACGCGGTAACGCTGGCGCCCCAACCCCCAACGCATCTGCCAGCGCCCGAACCGATCGCCTGCATCCAGGTTGGTTTTGACCTGGGGGACCCGGCCCACGGGGGTCGCCAGCCAGCCTGAGACAAAGGGCCAGACGCGATAGCCGGGACGCTCGCCGGGCCGGCCGGCTTGGGCGCTGCCTGCCCCGGGCTCCCGGGAAGGGGAACAGCAGCTGCCCGACGTGGCGCCGGGGTTTGCCAGAGGTTTATCCGTCATCGTGGCCGGTCCTGGGGTTGGTCAGGCGATCTTTCGGCCGCCGCACTGTTCGAGCCGGGCAGCGGCGTGGCGCAGCATCCGTTCGGTGGTGGCCCAGTCGACGCACTTGTCGGTGATCGAAACCCCGTAGCGCAGTTCGGCGGGGTTGGTGGAGATGGGCTGGTTGCCCGCCTCCAGGTTGCTCTCGACCATCAGCGCGCCGATGGAGCGGTTGCCCGCGCCGATCTGCTCGACGACATCGACCAGCACCTGTTCCTGAAGCTCGTGGTTCTTGCAGGAGTTGGCATGGCTGCAATCGACCATGATCGAGGTGCGGATCCCCGCCTTGGCCAGCATCTGCTCGGTTTCGGTGATATCGGCCGCCGCGTAGTTGGGCTTGTCGTTGCCGCCGCGCAGCACGATATGCACGTCGGGGTTGCCGACGGTCTGGACGATGGCGTTGCGCCCCTCGTTGTTGATGCCGAGAAAGCTGTGCGGGTGACGGGCGGCGCCCATGGCATCGATGGCGATCTGCAGGTTGCCGTCGGTACCATTCTTGAACCCGACCGGGAAGGAGAGGCCGCTGGCCATCTCCCGATGGGTCTGGGATTCGGTGGTGCGGGCGCCGATCGCCCCCCAGCTGATCATGTCGGAGAGATACTGGGGAGTGATGGGGTCAAGCATTTCACTGGCCACCGGCAGGCCCAGCTCGGTAATGGCGCAGAGCAGGCCCCGGGCCACGCCGAGCCCCTTGGAAATCTGGTGGGTCCCGTTGAGATCCGGGTCGTTGATCAGCCCCTTCCAACCGATGGTGGTGCGCGGTTTTTCGAAGTAGACCCGCATCACCAGCAGCAGCTGCTCCTGCAGTTCCCGGCCCAGGGTCGCCAGGCGCCTGGCGTAGTCGAGGGCTGCCCGAGGGTCGTGAATGGAGCAAGGGCCCACCACCACCATCAGCCGGCGGTCCCGGCCGTTGAGAATGTCGGCCACCTGTTGCCGGGCCCCGGTGACAAACTCCGCGCCCTGCTCCGAGAGGGGGAATACCTGCTTGAGATCGCTGGGGGCGATGATCGGGGTCAGGCCCCGGATACGCAAGTTGTTGGTCCGCTTCATGGAAACTCTCCTGCTTCGCTGCGAAATGTCCGCCCCCTCCCGGGGAGAAGGCCAGGGACATCAATTTAGCGGCAATTTATGAAGAAGTCAAAAGGGCGCTGGCCCGCAGCAGGGAGGACGTTGCTTTTTTGGCGATCCAAACCCCGCGTTTGCCCAGGGGAAACCGTTTGACACCCTTTCCATGAATGGAGTATATAGTGATGCTTAAATTTGAATCCATAGCGAGAACGACAATTTAGAAACCTGGAAAGGGTGGTCCATGTACTCCTTGAGTTTTCTCGGCGAAATGGTCATGATCTTCGCCCAGGTCATCAGCCTGATCATCACCGTCTACATATACATCGTCGTCGCCCGGGCGATCATCTCCTGGGTGAACCCGGACCCGTACAACCCCATCGTGCGGTTCCTCCACAACGCCACCGACCCGGTACTCTACCGCATCCGGCGCGTACTGCCGCTGCAGTTCGGCGGATTCGATTTCTCCCCCATCCTGCTGCTGGTCGGGCTGTATTTCGTCCAGCGGGTGGTCTGGCTGGTCCTGCAGCGCCTGGCCATGAGCTTGTGACAGGGGAGCGGACATGCGCATCACCCCCATCGATATCCAGCAGCATCAATTCAGAACCCGCCCGCTGGGCTATGAAAAGGCCGGCGTCGACCATTACCTCGAGCTGCTCGCCGATGAACTCGCCCTGCTTCACAAACAGAGCCAGGAGCTCAAGGAAGAGCTGGCGCGCACCCGCTCCGCCCTGGAGGAGATGCGCCAGCGCGAGGCGACCCTCAAGGAGACCCTGCTGACCACCCAGCGGATGACCGACGATCTGAAAAACAATGCCCGCAAGGAGGCCGAAACCATCCTGGCCCAGGCGCGCCTGCGTGCCGAGCGGATTGTGCGCGACGCGGAGGATCGCCGGATTCAGCTGATCGGCGAGGTCCAGGAGGTCAAGCGCCAGAAGGTGTCCTTCGAGGCCAGCCTGAGGGCGCTGCTCGAGAGCCATGTGCGGATGCTCGACATGAAGGTGGTCCGGCTGCCCGAGAGGGATGCCGAACCGACCCTGCTCGAGGAGTCGCTCCCCTTCGAGGACGCCGACGCCGAAGGAGGCAGGGGGGGCGAAAAGGGCTGATGATGGCCTGTCTCCAGCAGGTCGGGGAGGGGGTGCGCATCTGCCTGTATGTACAGCCCCGGGCCAGCCGCAACCAGGTCGTCGGGGAGCTGGAGGGGGAATTGAAGGTCCGTTTGACCTCCCCGCCGGTCGAGGGCGCCGCCAACCGGCTGTGCTGCGAATTCTTTGCCAAGCTGCTCGGCGTCGCCAAGGGCGATGTCCGGCTGGAGGCCGGCGAACGATCCCGCCACAAACGTCTCCTGATTGTCGGCAAGAGCCTGGAGGAGGTTGCCCGGATTCTCGCCCCTCCGGGAGGCTGAGCGGCGACCCTTTCCTGCCGCGGCAGGGCGCCCGGAAGGTGATTTTCGAGGTGGACAGTAGGCGGCTTTTCTGCTAGTATCCAGCGGGTCTCCGGTTAGGCTGATCTCATGTATGCTGCATACATGACCAGCTTGGTTACTCGGTGCTGCATTTCAATGTTTGGACCGTCCCCATCTGCGGGGGGCTTCAATGTTACTTAGAGAGTTGTTGAAAGGGAGGAATTTCATGCAAAATGTAAAAGGAATCGGACTGCGTATTGTCTGTTGCCTTGCCCTGCTCGGGCTCGGGGTTCTGGCCTCGGCGGGGAGTGAGGCTCGGGCCCAGGGGGCTGCCGTGCTGGCCAACACCGACTGTGTCAAGTGCCATGCCCAGCAGCCCAAGGAGATCGAGGCCAACGGTGCGGCCCACAAAACCCAGATCGGCTGCCAGGACTGCCATACCGGTCATCGCCCCTCGAGTCCCAACAATATCCCCCAGTGCAGCATGTGCCATGACGGCCAGGAGCATTTCAAGCTGCAGGGGTGCACCGGCTGCCACAATCCCCACTCGCCTCTGCAGATCGTGCTCAAGGGCGACCTCAAGGCCCCCTGTCTGACCTGCCACGACACCCAGAACGCCCAGCTTGAGGCCAATCCCAGCAAGCACACCACCTTTGCCTGCAACTTCTGCCACGCCGAGCGCCACGGGGTGATTCCCGAGTGCGTGCAGTGCCACAAGCCTCACTCGGAGCAGATGACCCAGGGCGACTGCGGCAAGTGCCATCAGGCCCACCAGCCGCTGGTCGTCACCTATGGTGCCGACACCCCCAACGCCAGCTGCGGTGCCTGCCATACCACCGCCTTCCAGCTGCTGGCGGCCAGCAAGTACAAGCATCGGGACGTGACCTGCGTCACCTGCCACCAGGACAAGCACAAGACCGTGCCCCAGTGCAGCGATTGCCATGGGTTGCCCCATGCCGAGGGGATTCACAAGAAATTCCCGAAATGCGGCGACTGCCACAATATCGCTCACGACCTGAACAAGTAATTCTGGTCAACGAGGCGGCCCCCCGCGCAGGTCGAAGCGGGGGGCCGCCGTCTTTGCCGGGCAGGGAGGGGGCTCGGTCTTCATGTTTCTCGATTTGTGGAGAGAGGGAAGGACATGCTCAAACTGAATAAGAGGAAGTACCGGATTGGCGCAGCGGTTGCGGCCCTGCTGTTGACCTTGTTGCTGGCGGCCTGCGTCATGCCCGCAGGCGAGGCTCAGCCTGCCGCCGAGATCAAACCCGCACCCGCGGCGCCGGCGCTGGCGCCCGCACCTGCACCCGCGCCCGCCGCAGTGCCGGCGCAGGTGGTGGATATCTACGCCACCGATCCGGTGCCCTTGACCCCCGCGCAGTGCGCCCAGTGCCACACGACCCATTTCAAGGCCCTGAAAAATGACGGGGGGAAGCACAAGTTCGACTGCCAGAACTGTCACCAGGTTTTTCATGCCTACAACCCGCTGCGCAACAACTACGCGGAGCTGATGCCCAAGTGTTCGGACTGCCACACCCTGCCTCACGGTCAGCAGTTCACCGATTGCCTCTCCTGTCACCAGAATCCGCACACCCCGCGGAAGGTGCCCATGGTTGCTCAGCTCACCAGCAACTGCGGCAACTGTCACGCCTCGCCGGCCGGGCAGTTGGCCCAGTTCCCCAGCAAACATACCCAGCAGGGGTGCCAGGCCTGCCACGAGTCTCACGGCTACATTCCCTCGTGCTTCAACTGTCATGAGCCGCACTACCAGGCGCAGCCCCTGGAGACCTGCACGACCTGCCACCCGGTTCACAAGCCCCTGCAGATCAGCTTCCAGGGCGAGATCGAGCTGAAGACCTGCAGCGGTTGCCATGACAAGGTCTACACCACTTGGTCGACCAGCAAGAGCAAGCACGGCGGGGTCTCCTGCGTGACCTGTCACACCCAGCACGGGCTGATCCCCAAGTGCAACGATTGCCATGGTCAGCCCCACAGCGCTTCGCTGCATGCGAAGTTCCCCCAGTGTCTGACCTGTCACCTTGACCCGCACGACCCGCCGGTCAAGACCAAGTAGTCAAGGCAATTCCCGGAAAGATGCCAGGGGCCGCGGTTAACTGCCGCGGCCCCTGGTCGTTGACGAGGACGCAAGCCCAGGTGCCCGGCCCGGGAAAAAGTAAAAGGAAAGCTGCAATGGTCAAGGAATTTCTGGCCCCTGCCAAGATCAACCTCTGCCTTCATGTTCTGGGCAAGCGCCCCGATGGCTATCACGATGTCGCCATGCTCATGCAGCGCATCTCGCTCTATGACCGGGTGCGGATCGCCCTTGTGGCCGAAGGCGGGGTCCGGGTGAACTGCTCCGGGCTCGCTTTGGCTCCGGGGGAGGAGAATATCGCCGCGCGGGCGGCCAGGCGCATACTCGAGCTAAGTGGAGTATCTACCGGGGTGGAGATCCACATCGACAAGCAAATCCCGGTGGCCGCCGGGCTCGGCGGCGGTTCTTCCGATGCCGCCACGGTGCTGGTCGGGCTCAACGAGATGCTCGGTGCGGGACTGGATCCCGTGACCCTGGTGGCCGAGGGGGCGAAGCTCGGGGCGGATGTGCCTTTCTTTGTGAATGGCCGTACGGCGTGGGCCACGGGGATCGGTGAGTGCCTGCAGTCGGTGGACGGATTGCCGCCGGCCTGGTACGTGCTGATCAACCCCGGAGTGGCCGTATCTACGGCCTGGGTCTACCAAAATTTAAGGTTGACATCGCAGGGGGTTGTGGCTAAACTTCCCAAGTTTCCCAGGACGGTGGGGGAGTTGGCGGGTTTTCTCGCCAACGATCTGGAGCGGGTAACCATCGCCGGTTTTCCCATTGTCGAAGAAGTCAAGGCCAGGGTTCTCGACCTGGGGGCTCGCGGGGCGCTCATGTCGGGCAGCGGGCCGACCGTATTCGGCGTTTTCGACAGCCGGGATGCCGCCGAATCGGCCCTGAGCCAGTTGCGGCAGATGGCCGGTTGGCGGGTCTTTCTGGCGCACCCGCTGGAAGACTGAGCGGCGACCAGTTGCTGTCCTGCTGGGCCAATTCTGGATGATGGGGCGTCGCCAAGCGGTAAGGCACCGGATTTTGATTCCGGCATTCCCAGGTTCGAATCCTGGCGCCCCAGCCACTTATCTGCTTCTGTCCCGATCGCCCTCTTGTGTATACTTTCCGGTGGTCGGTTGACAACCGACAGATTGCGTGTTTTCGATTAGGTCATGGGCATCCATGACCTACAGTTTTTACTGGCTGTATGAAAGGTCGAATGGTGGACAAGTTCAAAATTTTCGCCGGCACCTCGAACACCGCTCTGGCGCGGGAAATCTGCGGGCACCTGGCCGTCCCCCTGGGCAGCGCCAAGGTCAAGACTTTCAGCGACGGCGAAATCATGGTGGAGATCGGTGAGAACGTACGCGGTCGGGATGTCTATATCATTCAGTCCACCTGCGCGCCTTCCAACAACAATCTCATGGAACTGCTGGTGATGACCGATGCCCTCAAGCGGGCATCCGCAGCCAGCGTTACGGCGGTGATCCCCTACTTCGGCTACGCCCGGCAGGACCGCAAGGTCGCCCCGCGCACCCCGATCACCAGCAAGTTGGTGGCCGACCTGATCTCCGTTGCGGGCATGGATCGGGTGGTGACCATGGACCTGCATGCCGGGCAGATCCAGGGCTTCTTCGACATTCCGGTCGACCACCTGTACGCCGCGCCGGTCATGCTCGCTGATATCACCGAGCGTTTCAAGGACCGGCTGGTTGTCGTCTCCCCCGACGCGGGGGGGACCGAGCGGGCCAGGGCTTTCGCCAAGCGGCTCGATGCCGGCCTGGCGATTATCGACAAACGCCGCAGCGGCCCCAACGTCTCCGAGGTCATGCACATCATCGGGGATGTCGCGGGGGAGACCTGCATCATCGTCGACGACATGATCGATACGGCCGGGACCCTCTGTCAGGCGGCCGGCGCGCTCAAGGAGAAGGGCGCCAAGCGGGTGTTCGCCTGCGCCACTCATGCGGTGCTCTCGGGCCCGGCACTCGAGCGCATCACCCAGAGCTGTCTGGAGGAGGTGGTGATCACCAACACCATTCCCGTGGGTGACAAGGCCGCCCTCTGCCCCAAGCTGCGGGTGCTGTCCGTGGCCGAACTGCTCGCCGAGGCGATCCGCAGAATTCACGGCGATGAGTCGGTGAGTTCGCTTTTCGTCTGACGGACCACTCGCTCCGTCGGATATGTTTGACCCAAACCAAATCTGCAATGGAGGAACAATAAATGGCAGCTTCTGAACTGAACGTCACCAAGCGCGAAAGCGTCGGCAAGGGGATCTCCCGCAGCCTGCGCCGCCAGGGGTTGGCTCCGGCCGTAGTTTACGGTGCGGGGATGGAGCCGGTAGCGGTCACCGTCGAGCCCAAGGCTCTGAAAAAGGCTATTGCCACCGAGGCGGGCTGGAACACCATCATTACCCTGAAGGGCGACGGCGCCTTTGACGGCAAGGCCGTGATCCTCAAGGACATGCAGGTCGACCCCATCCGTCAGGATGTAATGCATGCGGATTTCCAGGCCATCGATCTGCAGCAGAACGTCCACGTGATGGTGCCGGTGCACCCCGTGGGCAAGTCTGCCGGTGAGAAGATCGGCGGTCGCCTCGAGGTGATTCGCCACGAACTGGAGGTCGTCTGTCTGCCGACCGCCATTCCCAAGGCCATCGAGGTCGATGTCACGGCTCTGGAGATCGGCGACGTCATCCACGTCAACGAAATCGTCCCCCCCGCCGGTGCAGTCATCCCCCACGAGGTCAATTTCACCGTGGTCACCTGCACCGGGCACAAGCCTGAAGAGGAGGAAGGCGCCGAAGAGGCCGCCGAGGGCGAAGGCGAAGCCTCCTAAGGCCTGGGGACGACCAGGTGAAGCTCGTTGTCGGGTTGGGCAACCCCGGCCCCAAGTATGCCGATACTCGGCATAACATCGGTTTCATGGCGGTCCAGCGCCTCGCCGAAGCAACGCGGATCGCCCTGAAAAAGCAGGGGCACCAGGGGCTCTACGGGGTCGGGAGCATCGATGGTCAGCAGGCGACGCTGCTGCTGCCCCAGACCTTCATGAACCGCAGCGGGGTGAGTGTCGCCTCGGCCTCTCGCGCCCTGAGCGTGACGCCGGGGGATCTCCTGGTAGTCCACGACGATATTGACCTGTCCTTCGGGGTGGTCAAGATCAGGGTCGGTGGAGGTCACGGCGGCCACAATGGCATCCGCAGCATCCACGAAGTGCTCGGCAGCGGGGACTTCGTGCGGCTCAAGGTCGGCGTGGGGCGTCCGCCGGCCGGGGGGGACGTGGCGGGGTATGTCCTCAATCCCTTCGCCGCCGCGGAGAAAAAGGCGCTCGACAGTTTGTTGGTCAACTTGGTCAGGGTCATGCAGGCCGTGCTCGGCAAGGGCGCGCTGGAGGCCATGAACGAGTTCAATAATCGCGACATGACACAATAAACCAGAGAGGGAAAGAGAGGGAAAAAGCATGGAAATGATCGTTCCGATCCTGGGGGTCGTGGGCTTTGTGGTCGCCATCGTGCTCTACAAGATGGTGAAAGCCGAGCCCGAGGGTAACCAGACCATGAGTGAAATCGCCGAAGCCATCCACTCCGGCGCCATGGCCTTTCTCAATCGGGAATACAAGGTCCTTGCGATATTCGTGGGCGTTGTTTTCGTGCTCATCCTGATCGGCATGAATGCCGAGACCGCCGTTGCCTTCCTGGGCGGGGCGGCCTGCTCCATGACCTGCGGCTTCATCGGCATGAAGGCCGCCACCCGCGCCAACGTTCGGACCACCGAGGCGGCTCGTGCCCACGGTCAGGCCCGGGCGCTTGAGGTCTCCTTCAACGGCGGTGCGGTCATGGGCCTTTCCGTCGCCTCCCTCGGCCTGGTCGGAGTGGGGATTTTTTACATCCTTTACGGCGACCCCGATTCGGCTCAAGCGATCACCGGTTTCGCCATGGGTGCCTCATCTATCGCCCTGTTCGCCCGCGTCGGCGGCGGCATCTACACCAAGGCGGCTGACGTCGGCGCCGACCTGGTCGGCAAGGTCGAGGCGGGGATTCCCGAGGACGACCCTCGCAATCCCGGCGTTATCGCCGACAACGTCGGCGACTGCGTCGGCGACACCGCCGGCATGGGTGCGGACATCTTCGAGTCCTACGTCGGCTCGATCATCGCCACCATCGCCATCGCCGCGGCCGCCAGCCCCGAGTTGCTCACCAAGATCGGTGGCGAAGCCTCTGATGCGGTAAAGCAGTCGGCCATGTTCCTGCCCCTGGGGCTGGCCATGGTCGGGCTGATCTTCTCGGTGGTCGGCATCGGCTCGATGAAAAAGCTCAGCGGCAAGGACCCCGCCAAGGCCCTGCACTACACCACCTTTATCGCCGCCGGCTTGTTTCTCGCCGTTGCCTTGGTCACCATCCTCTTCTCGGCCCTGAAGGTCGGCGTCTTCCTCGCCATCCTGGTCGGCACCCTCGCCGGGGTGGCCATCGGCCAGGTGACCGAGTACTACACAGCCTCCAAGCCGGTGGCCCGTATCGCAGAAGCCAGCAAGACCGGGCCGGCGACCAACATCATTCACGGTCTGGCCGTTGGCCTCGAAAGCTGCGCCGGGCCGATCCTGATCATCTGCGTGGCCATCGCCATCGCCAACGCCTGCGCCGGGCTCTACGGGATCGGCATCGCCGCCGTCGGCATGCTGGCCACCGTCGGGGTCACCATGACCGTTGACGCCTACGGCCCCATCGCCGACAACGCCGGCGGGATCTCCGAAATGGCCGGCCTGGGTCCCGACGTGCGCAAGATCACCGACGGCCTCGACGCCATCGGCAACACCACCGCAGCCATCGGCAAGGGTTTCGCCATCGGCTCCGCGGCCCTGACCGCTTTGGCCCTGTTCTCCGCCTACGCCACCACGGTGAAGCTCGAGTCCATCAACCTGATCAACCCTTCCACGGTTATCGGCCTGTTGATCGGCGGGGCGCTTCCCTTTTTCATCGGCGCGCTGACCATGACCAGCGTCGGCCGCGCCGCTGGCAAGATGGTCGAGGAGATCCGCCGTCAGTTCCGCGAGATCCCCGGTCTGCTCGAAGGTAAGCCCGGCGTCAAGCCCGAGCCCGCCAAATGCGTCGACATCTCGGCCAAAGCCGCCCTGCGCGAAATGATCCTGCCCGGCGTTGTGGCGGTCATCGCCCCGGTGCTGGTCGGTTTCATCATCGGCAAGGAAGCACTCGGCGGGATGCTCGCCGGGGCCACCCTTACCGGCGTGCTGCTGGCGCTGATGATGTCCAACGGCGGCGGCGCCTGGGACAACGCCAAGAAATTCATCGAAAAAGGTGAACTGGTCGGCGAGAAAAAAGGGGGCGAAGCCCACAAGGCCGCCGTCGTCGGCGACACTGTCGGCGACCCGTTCAAGGATACCTCCGGTCCGGCGATGAACATCCTCATCAAGCTGATGAGCGTGGTCTCGCTGGTTATCGCACCGCTGCTGGTCTGATCCTCCCCCGCAGCGCAAACCACGAATCGATAGCCGGGGCTTGAGCCCCGGCTATCGTCTTTTGCATGAGATATTAAAAGCTATGGGATTCAAGTGCGGTATCGTCGGCCTGCCCAACGTCGGCAAGTCGACCATCTTCAACGCCATTACCTCCGCCGGCGCCGAGTCGGCCAACTATCCTTTCTGCACCATCGAGCCCAACGTCGGGGTGGTGGCGGTGCCCGACAAGCGTTTGGATGCCCTGGCTGCCATCGTCAAGCCGCAGAAGGTGCTCCCCACTTCCATGGAGTTCGTCGATATCGCCGGGCTGGTCAAGGGGGCGAGCAAGGGGGAGGGGCTAGGCAACCAGTTTCTCGGCCATATCCGGCAGGTAGACGCCATTGCCCACATCGTCCGCTGTTTCGAGGACGAGAACGTGGTCCATGTGGACGGCTCGGTGGACCCGCTGCGCGATGTCGAAATCATCCAGACTGAATTGAACCTGTCCGATCTCGAGACCGTGGAGAAGCGCATCCTGCGGACCGAAAAACAGGCCAAGAGCGGGGACAAGAAGCTGCAGGCCGAGCTCGAGGTTCTGGTGAAGGTCCGTGCCTGCCTCAACGAGGGGCGTCCGGCCCGGGCCCTGGAGGCCTCCGACGAGGAGCGCCGGGTGCTGCGCGAACTGCAGCTGATCACCGCCAGGCCCGTGTTGTACGTGGCCAATGTCGCCGAAGACGATCTGGAGGGCCGTCATCCCTTCGTCGGGCAGCTGAGCGAGCTGGCGCAGCGGGAGGGGGCGGAACTGGTGATCATCTGCGGGAAGATCGAAGCCGAGATCGCCGAGCTGCCTGCCGAGGAGAAGGGAGAGTTTCTCAGCGAACTCGGGCTTGCCGAGTCGGGGCTGGATCGGATGATCCACGCCGGCTACAACCTGCTTGGTTTGATTACCTATTTCACCGCCGGGGTTAAAGAGGTGCGGGCCTGGACCATACCCGCAGGGGCCCGCGCCCCGCAGGCGGCCGGGGTGATCCATACCGACTTCGAAAAGGGTTTTATCCGGGCCGAAGTTATCGCCTACAACGATTTCCTGCGCTCCGGCGGTGAGGCGGGGGCAAAGGAAAAAGGGCTGATGCGGCTGGAAGGCAAGGAATACGTGGTGCACGATGGCGATGTCATGCACTTCCGCTTCAACGTGTGATTCGCCTGCGGCAGAAATGTTTTGCCAGGCAGGCGGTTCTATGGTAAAAACTGTAGTTTCTTTCACCCCGGGTGGTTATCGCCCGCTCCTTGCTCCGGGTTGGACCGGGGCTACAAACTCATGAGGAGGTCGTAAATGCGAACCTACGAAACAATTTTCATCGTCCACCCCGAGGTGGTCGGCGACGAGTATGCCGGTGTCGTCGAAAAATTCAAGGGGGTCCTGACCGAGCAGCAGGCCAACATCCTCAAGATCGACGAATGGGGAGCCCGCAAGCTGGCCTACCCGGTCAAGAAGCAGGGTCGCGGATCCTTCGTCCTGGTGGTCTACGAGGCAACCTCCGAGGTTATTGCCGAGTTTGAGCGCCGGATGCGTATCGACGACAAGGTCATCAAGTTCCAGACCGTGCTGCGCGAAGAAGGGGCTGCGCTCGAGGAAGCCTCGGCTGCCGGGTCCGAAGGGGCCGAGGTCGAGGAAGAAGAGACCGAAGAGGCCGAAGAGACCGAGTAACCCCGGGCCGAGTCATCACCCCACGAATTTTTACGGAGGACAGACGATATGAGCAACTTCAACAAACCTGCCGCCCCTCAGCGCCGGCGCTTCGTGCGCCGCAAGGGCTGCCGCTTTTGTGCCGACAAGACCCTGAAGATCGATTACAAGGAAACCAAGAACCTGCGCTATTTCATCTCTGAGCGCGGCAAGATCGTGCCGCGGCGGATTTCCGGTAACTGCGCCGCCCACCAGCGCAAGGTCAACGAGGCCATCAAGCGGGCACGCAACATCGCCCTGCTGCCCTTTACCGCCAGCCATTCGATGGATTAAGGGGCTGGTTGACTGACCGGCGACCAATCTCAGCAGAAATGGGCCCTTTGAAAACACTGCTGTTCGCGACCCTGGGGAGTGCGGTCACCCTGCTGCTCCAGCTGAGCTCGGGTTGGCTGGGACCCGCGGGCGTGGTGCTCAATCTCCTGGTGCCGTTGCCTGCCGCCCTGCTGACCATGCTCGCCGGATCGATTCCGGGAGCGGGGGTGGTCGCGGCCACGGCCCTGGTGCTCTGGCTGGTCGGTAGCCCCGGGTTTGCCCTGGGGTACCTGCTGCAATTCGGTCTCGGTTCCCTGCTGCTGCCCTGGTTTCTGAGGAGGGGGTGGGGTTGGGACCGGGCCGTGCTGGTCACCGTGGTCGCCGTCGTGGCGGCCGCAGGAATATTCCTGGCCGGCTATGCTGGATTCCAGGGCCAGCCGATCGGTGGGCTGGTGGGCGAATATGTTCAGGGTGAGATCACCCGGTCCATCGCCCTTTACCAGGAGGCGGATCTTCCCGAGGAGCAGGTAGCCGAGCTGCGGCAGTTTGCCGACCAGATGGCGGGACTGTTGCTGAAGGCCTACCCTGGACTGGCGGTGGTCGCCACGGGGGTGCTGCAGCTGCTGACCGTGTTGCTGCTGTTTCGCCTGAACCAGGGGCGCTACGTAATGACCGGGCCGGCTTTCCACGCCTGGAAGGCCCCCGACATGCTGATCTGGGGGCTGATCGCCGGCGGCTTCGGGGTCTTCTTCGGGGCTGAGCCGCTCCAGATGGTGGCTCTCAATCTGCTGACAGTGCTGTTGCCCGTGTATTTTCTGCACGGGCTTGCAATCCTCACCTTTTTCTTCCGGAAAAAGGGGATTGCCCCTGGTTTCAGGGCAGTGGGCTACGTGATGGTAACCCTGCTGAGCCCCCTGCCGCTGATCGTCACGGGCATGGGAGTGTTCGATCTCTGGGCCGATTTTCGCAAACCAAGAATTAAAAAGACGTAGTCTTTTTAGGAGGATACTATGAAAGTCATTCTTACGGAAAATGTCGAAGGTCTCGGCAACATCGGCGATCTGGTCAAGGTCAAGCCCGGGTTCGCCCGCAATTACCTGGTGCCCAAGAAATTCGCCGTCGAAGCCAGCACCCGCAACGTCAAGGAACTCGAGCACCAGAAGCGGATGGCCGAGCGCAAGATGCAGAAGGTCACCCAGGCTTCCGAGGTCCTCAAGGGCCAGATCGAAAAGGTGGCCTGCGTCTTCGCCCACCGCGCCAGCGAAGAGGGCAAGCTGTTCGGTTCCGTGACCTCCATGGAAATCGCGGCCAAGCTGGCTGAAGCGGGCGTCGAAATCGATCGGAAGAAAATCGTCCTCGACGAGCCGATCAAAACCCTCGGCGACCACGAGGTTCAGGTCAAGCTGCCCGCTGGCGTCGTCGCCACCATCAAGGTCCAGGTCGTCGCCGAGGCGGCCGAGTAAAGACGGATTCCCGGGGGGAGGCAGGAGCCGCGGGTGCGCAGCACCTGCCTCCCCCTGGAGTCGTTTGCAGCATGGAACAGACAGCTTCCCATCGCCTTCCGCCGCAGTCCCTTGAAGGTGAAATGTCGGTACTCGGCGGAGTCCTGCTCGAAAACGAGGCCCTCAACAAGGCCCTGGAAATCCTGCGTCCGGAGGATTTCTATCGCGACAGCCATCGCAAGATCTTCAACACCCTCATAGAAATCTCGGAGAAGGGCGAACCCGCCGACCTGGTCACCCTCACCGCCGCGCTGCAGAACAAGGGCGAACTCGATGTGGTGGGGGGCAGCAGCTATCTCGGTACCCTGGTCGACTACGTCCCCACGGCAGCCAACATCGCCTACTACTGCCGGCTGGTCAAAGAAAAGGCCCTGGCCCGGCAGTTGATCACCGTGGCCACGGAAATCGCCACCCGCGGCTACGAGGGGGGCGAGATCGAGAAAAATCTCGATTGGGCCGAAAAATCCATCTTCGAAATCACCGGCATGAAGGCCAAGGCGTCTTATTTCTCCACCAGGGAAATTCTCAAGGATACCTTCAAGGCCATCGAGAAGCTCTACGACCGCAAGGAGCTGGTCACCGGCGTGCCCACCGGCTTCAACGATCTGGACAACATGACCGCCGGGCTCCAGGGGGGGGATCTCATCATCCTCGCCGGGCGCCCCTCGATGGGCAAGACCGCCTGCTGTCTGAACATCGTCGAACACGCGGCGGTGCATTCCAAGAATCCGGTGCCGACCATCGTTTTCTCCCTGGAGATGGGTAAGGAACAGCTGGTCCAGCGCCTGCTCTGCTCGGTCTCCAAGGTCGACGCCAGCCGCCTGCGCACCGGCCACCTGGGCGACTCGGACTGGCCCAAGCTCACCGCCGGAGCCGGCCTGCTCAGCGAGGCGCCGATATTTATCGACGACACCCCCGGCATCACCGTGCTGGAGCTGCGCGCCAAGGCGCGGCGGCTCAAGGCCGAGCGGGGCCTGGGGCTGGTGGTGGTCGACTACCTGCAGTTGATGCAGGGCCACAATGCCGAAAGCCGCCAGCAGGAGATTTCCGAGATCTCCCGTTCGCTCAAGGCCCTGGCCAAAGAGCTGAACGTGCCGGTTATCGCTCTCTCCCAGCTCAACCGCTCGCTGGAGAACCGCACCGATAAGCGCCCGATCATGGCCGACCTGCGCGAATCGGGCGCCATCGAGCAGGACGCCGACGTCATCATGTTCGTCTACCGCGACGCCGTCTACTGCGACGCTTGCAAAAAGCGCGACAACAGCTGCGACAAGGGGCACGACAAGGACGCCGAGATCATCATCGGCAAGCAGCGTAACGGTCCCATCGGCACCGTCAATCTGACCTTCCGTGGCGAATTCACCCGTTTCGAAAACCAGTCCCGCCGCGACGACGGCCGTTAAAAAAAGCCCCGGTTTCCCGGGGCTTTTTGCATGGTTCCTCACCTGTCACCGTTTTAATCAATCTCTCTTGACATCGATGCCGAGGGTCTGGATCTTCTTGCGCAGGGTGTTGCGGTTGATCCCGAGGATCTCCGCGGCCTTGACCTGGTTGCCGCGGGTTTTCTCCAGCACGATATTGATCAGCGGCCGCTCCATCTGCGCAAGCACCATTTCGTAGAGGTTGTCCAGCTCCTGGACATCCATCTGGGCCAGGGAACTGCGCAGCTTGTTGCTGATCAGCGCCTCCAGCGATCCGTCCGCCTCATCGTTGGCGGGGCTGGCCAGCAGCGAGGGGAAGTCGGCGGGACCGAGCAGCTGATCGGGGGAGAGCAGCGCCGCGCGCTGCAGGGTGTTCTCCAGTTCACGGACGTTGCCGGGCCAGCTGTGGTTTTTCAGCAGCGCCATGGCCTCTTCGGTGCATCCCTGGGCGGGAACGTGATGCTCCTCGTGGGCCCGCTCGATGAAGTACTCGACCAGCAGCGGTATATCGTCGCGGCGTTCGCGCAGGGGCGGCAGCTCGATGGGAACCACGTTCAGGCGATAAAAAAGATCTTCGCGGAACTCTTTGGCGCGGACCTTTTCCTTGAGCTCCTGGTTGGTGGCCGCCACGATGCGCACATCGACGGAGATGGTATTGCTGCCACCGGTTCGGGTGATTTCCTTCTCCTGCAGCACCCGCAGCAGTTTGGCCTGAAGTTCAAGGGGCATGTCGCCGATTTCGTCGAGAAACAGGGAGCCGCCGTTGGCCTGTTCGAACTTGCCGGGCTTGCGCTCCGTGGCCCCGGTAAAGGCCCCTTTTTCGTAGCCGAACAGTTCGCTCTCGAGCAGGTCGCGAGGGATGGCGGCGCAGTTGATGGCCAGAAACGGCTTGCCGAGCCGGGGGCTGTTGTAATGGATGGCCCGGGCGACGAGCTCCTTGCCGGTGCCGCTTTCGCCGGTGATCAGTACCGTGACGTCGGACGGGGCGACCTTGCCGAGAATCTTGTAGACTTCCTGCATGGGCTGGCTTTTGCCGATAATGGTGCGGTCCAGCTGGTGGTGCTCCTTGAGCTCTTCCTTGAGGCGGGTGACCTCGTCGGAGACCGCCGAAGCTTTTTGCGCCTTGAGGATGATGGCGTCCAGCGCGTCGAGATCGAAGGGCTTGGTGATGTAGTCGTAGGCGCCGCGTTTCATGGCTTCCACGGCGTTTTTCATGGAAGACTCGGCGGTCATGATAATCACCAGCATTTCGGGGCGTTCCTGCTGGAACTGGGTCAGCAGGTCGAGCCCGGTGATGCCCGGCATCTTGATGTCGAGGATGGCCATTTCGTAGGGGGTGCGCCGGAACAGCTCCAGAGCCTCGCTCCCCGAGGAGGCCAGGTCGATGGTGAAGCCCTTTTTGGTCAGGGCCTTGGACAGCACCCAGCGGATGCTCTCCTCGTCGTCGGCGACAAGTATGCGGCGGATGGACATGGATGGGTTGCCTTTCGGATGTGCTGGAAATTTAACCTGATTCAGTGAATTCTGAGCGGGCCCTGGTGCAAGTCCTTGACCTGTCTAAGCGCTAAAAAAAATCACCGACGAACCTCTGGGGGGCCCCCGGTTTTTAAACCCTTATTCAGACCAGGCATTTGCACCCTCTTTCCGCCCCGACCCCAGGGATTCAGGTTTAACGCAGAAAGGGCAGGGAGACGGAAAACGTGGTCCCTTCGCCCGGGGTGCTGGTGACCTTGAGAAAGCCGCCGTGCTCGTTGACAATTTTCTGACAAGTTGCCAGCCCCAGGCCGCTGCCCTGGGTTTTGCTCGTGTAAAACGGAGTGAAGATCTGCTCGATATCCTCGGCTTTGATGCCGCGGCCGGTGTCCCGGACCTCAACCACGATCAGCGGGGCCGGCCGGTTGCCCGCTCGGTAGAGATGCAGGTCGGGAGCAACCTTGGTGACGATCTCCACCCGGCCGCTCCGATCGATGGCCTCTGCGGCATTCTTGATCAGGTTCAGGAACAGCCTCGTCAGCAGGTTCTCGTCACCACGGATCGGCGGGATACTCGGGTCGAGGCTGAGGATGAACTCGAGGGATTTGCCGCGATGGGCCTCCTTTTGAAACAGCACGATGTCGCCCAGGATCTTGGCGAGGTTGACTTCGGTCCACTCGGGAGGCCGGGGCCGGGCCAGATCCATGAGCTCCTCAATGATCCCGTTGACCCGCTCCACCTCGCGAATCATGACGTCGGTATACTCGCGCAGGTGACTCGTCTCGGGCAGCTCCATGGCCAGCAGCTGGGTGGCCCCCTTGATCCCCCCGAGTGGGTTTTTCACCTCGTGGGCCAGGCCCGCGGCCAGGGTGCCGAGCATGGAGAGGCGGTCGGCCCGGCGCACCGCCTCCTCCAACTCCAGAACCCGGGAGAGGTCGCGGATGATCAGGACCACGCCGTCCTGTTCTCCGGTTTCGTTGAAAATCGGCGAAACCGACAGGCTCACCGGTAGCGGCGGGGCCGATGGCCGATGCAGGAACACGTTCTGGTGATCCGAAATCGAGCGTCCGTCACGGATCGCTGCCTCGATGAGGTTGATCAGCCCCGCCTGGCCCGCGAACAGGTCCTGGTAGGGGCGGCCAAGGCCCTGGCGCTCGGAGAGCCCGGTGCAGTCCTGCGCCGCCGGATTGAACAGGCAGATCCTGCCCTTGCCGTCGATGGCGATGACCGCCCGGTCGATGTTTTCCAGAACGCGAAAGTAGAGTTGGGCGTCGGCGCCCTCCCGGTCTATTTTCATGCCGCACCTTGCTGTTCGTCCGCCGCTGCGCTGAAAAACTCCCTGGTCGCAGCGTTCATCTCTTCCAGGGTTTCGGCATGGTTGATCCGGGTGCGAAATCCTGCCGCCCCGGCGAGGCCCCGCGAATACCAGCAAAGATGCTTGCGCATGTCGCGCACGGTTTTGCGTGGTCCGAAGATCTCCTGGAACCACTGCAGGTGGCGCAGGGCGACCTCGAGACGTTGCGCGGCGCCGGGAGCCGGCAGCGACTCGCCCTGCTGCAGGGCCAGGCAGTCGCGAATCAGCCAGGGATTGCCGTAGCCGCCGCGGCCGATCATGACTCCGTCGCAGCCGGTCTGTTCGAGCATCGCCTGAGCGTCCTGGGCCGTGAAGACATCGCCGCTGCCGATGACCGGCAGGTTCAGTGCCTTCTTCAGTTCGCGGATCTGTCCCCAGTCCGCCTTGCCGCCGAAGCCCTGGGCCCTGGTCCGGGGGTGCAGGATGAGGGCATCGGCTCCCTCGGCCTCGGCGATGCGCCCGACTTCGAGGAAGTTGACCGATTGACTGTCCCACCCCGAGCGGATCTTCACCGTCAACGGCAAAGCGCTGGCGCGCCGCATCGCGGCCACCGCCCGGCCGACTTTCAACGGGTCGCGCAGCATGGCGCTGCCGGCGCCGCTGCGTACCACCTTGGTGACCGGGCAGCCGAGGTTGAGATCGACCAGTTCGCCGTCGCCCTGGACCATGGCTGTGGCTTCGGCGAGCACCGCCGGGTCGTCCCCGAAGAGCTGAATGCCCAGGGGGCGCTCCTCGGGCGCGGAACGGAGCAGTTGCCGGGTCCGCTTGCCGGCCCGGATGAGCCCGTTGGCGCTCACCATTTCCGTATAGACCAGGGCCGGACCGAAGCTCTTCATGATCATCCGGTAGGGCAGGTCGCTGATGCCCGCCATGGGGGCCAGGATAATATTGTTCTGCAGTTGCAGGTGCGCGATTTGAATCATTTTTTTCTGCCTAAATATTGTGCATTCTAGCATGGCGACTCTAGAAAGCAAGGGAAAAAGCGGATGGGGGCAGGCCGAGGAGGCATACTGTATACAAAATAGCGCTTGACATACCCTACTTGAGTTGATAGAACATTTGTTGAATGATGAGGGGCCGCCAAGGTATAGATTGACGCCAGTGGCGGCTCTTTGCAGCTTCGATTTCCCGGTCCGGCGCACGGCGGGCTTGAGACACCCGGCGGCCGGAAAGGAATGGTTCGCTGTTTTTTAATGTGAATTCCCGGCAGTTTAGCCTGATGGGGGCTTGCCCATCGATTTTTCATTTCACCAAAGGAGAGAGAGCATGGCGACACTGAAGGAAACACTGTTCAAGAAGATCCAGGAGCACCGTCCCCGCACCACCCGCCTGGTAAAAGAGTTTGGTGACGTAAAGCTCGGCGAGGTTACCATCTCTCAGGCCATCGGCGGCGCCCGTGGCGTCAAGTGCCTGGTAACGGACATCTCCTACCTGGATCCGATGGAAGGTATCCGCTTCCGCGGCATGACCATTCCCGAAACCTTCGCGGCACTGCCCAAGGTGCCCGGCTGCGAATATCCCTACGTCGAGGGTTTCTGGTACCTGCTGCTGACCGGCGAGGTGCCGACCATGGAGCAGACCCTGCAGGTGGTCGAGGACTTCAAGGCCCGCGCCGAAGTCCCCCGCTACGTGATCGACCTGCTGCGCACCATGCCCCGCGACACCCATCCCATGACCATGTTCTCCTCGGCCATCCTGGCGATGCAGCGCGAGTCGATCTTCGCCAAGAAGTACGCCGAAGGCATGAGCAAGATGGACTACTGGGATCCGATGTACGAGGACTGCTGCAATCTCATGGCCAAGCTGCCCGAGATCGCCGCCTACATCTACCGCATGAAGTACAAGGGCGACACCCCCATCGCCTCCAACAAAGACCTCGATATGGGTGGCAACTTCGCTCACATGATGGGCATCGCCAAGCCCTATGACGACGTGGCCCGCATGTACTTCATCCTGCACTCCGACCACGAGTCCGGCAACGTCTCGGCCCACACCACCCACCTGGTCGCCTCGGCCCTCTCCGACGCCTACTACAGCCTCTCGGCCGGCATCAACGGTCTGGCCGGCCCGCTGCACGGCCTGGCCAACCAGGAGGTTCTCGGCTGGACCCAGGACTTCATGAACAAGCTCGGCGGCAAGGTGCCCACCGAGGAAGAGCTCAAGAAAGCCCTCTGGGACACCCTCAACAGCGGTCAGGTCATCCCCGGCTACGGCCACGCCGTTCTGCGCAAGACCGACCCGCGCTACACCTCGCAGATGGAGTTCTGCCAGAAGAACCTCCCCGACTACCCGCTGTTCAAGCTGGTCAACATGATCTACAAGGTGGCTCCGGGCGTCTTGATGGAGCATGGCAAGGCCAAGAACCCCTGGCCGAACGTCGATGCCCAGTCCGGCGTCATCCAGTGGTACTACGGGCTGACCGAGTACGACTTCTACACCGTGCTGTTCGGTGTCGGCCGCGCCCTGGGCGTGCTCGCCAACATCACCTGGGACCGCGCCCTCGGCTACGCCATCGAGCGTCCCAAGTCGGTTACCACCGCCATGCTGGAAGAGGCCGCCGGCATCACCAAGAAGGCCGCCAGCAACTGATAGGCAAATAGATTCCGTTCAATGGAATAGGGGATGCCCAAACGGGCATCCCCTTATTTTTTGTGACTTTTTCGAGCTGCCGGCAGCCAGAGCTCGGGACCGGGCCGGGGGACTATTTCTTTTCCTTCTCCAGGCGGGTGGCGTAGACCAGCAGCTTGCGGTCGGTGAAGTTTTCGACCTCGCCGGCGAAGGTCTCGATCTGGAAGTAATCGTGAACCTTGTCGGAGGCCTCGATGAAGTGCTGGTTGAGCCGCTTCACCCCTTCCCGGTTGAGCCCCGAGCGGCGGGCCCAGGTGGCGAAGTCGTGGTTTTTGGGAAAGACCTTGGTCTCCTCCACGGCAAAGCCGGCCTCTTCCATCATCGTCACCCACTCCTCCCGGGTGTATGCCCTCACGTGGGTCGGGTCGCGCAGCTTTTCCATGGTCTGGTAGAATTCGGCGATTTCCGGGTCGTCGGGCAGCAGGGTGTCGACGATGGCCAGGCGGCCCCCCTTGCGGCGCAGCACCCGGTGAAATTCCCTCAGGGCTCGAGGCACGTCGGGAAAATGGTGGGGAGCGATGCGGCAGGTGAGGATGGTGAAGGACCCCGCCGGAAAGGGGAGGTCCTCGGCGTCGGCCTCGCGGAAGGTGACGTTCTCGACGCCCCCCTCCTCGCTGATATACTCCTGGGCTTTTTTGAGCATCAGCATGGTCAGGTCCGAAGCGACCACGCTGCGCACCAGCGGGGCGAAATGCAGGGCGGTGTGCCCGCCGCCGCAGGCCACGTCGAGCATGATGTCCTCGCCCGTCGGTTGCAGAAGCCGGACCATTTCGGCCAGATCCTTGCCCTTGGCAAAGCCGTTGTCCCGCACGTAGCTATCCGCCGTGCGTCCGAACTGCTCTCTGACCCGGTCTTTGAAGTTGCTGGTCATCCATGGCTCCTTGAGGTTTGCCTATTATACCACCGGGAATGTGAATATTCTTGAACCGGAAACCGGCAGGTGTTAAACAACAGGCCCAGGGTCTGCCTGAACGGTTCGCTTCGGCCCCGCTCAACGCTAAGTCGGCGGGAGGATAGCATGTTTTCCGCTGCTTTGGGAAGCCTCGGTTTGTCGCCGGTGGACCCGACTGACCCTCCAGGCGGCGGGCGGTCACCCAACCTGCTGCGGTTGGCGGAAGGAAAAAAGGCCGAAGAGTATCTGCGCACCCTGCGCCATGCAGATGGTCCCAAGGGCCAGACGCAAAAACACCAGCCCTCCGGTAACGACGGTATCGAAAGTTCTTCCCACGCCCAGGGCACCCACCCGGAAATTTCACGCCGTTTATTATACCGGCTATTTACGGCCGTGCAGGGGAAATTTTCATGAGGCGCGGCCCCCTGCCGCTGGAACGGCTTTTGCTACAACCTGCAGCGGTGATCTCGGGGAGGGCATTGCCTGGCGGAGCCCGGCCAGGCGCGAAGGCAGGTGCCGCAACGCCAGCCGCCCGGAAATAAGGCTGCCGTTTCGGCAGAAAACCGTCTGGGTGGTCCCGCCTGGGCGACGGAAAACTACCCGGAAAAAGGTGAATGAATTATGGATGCATTGATCAAGGGGATTGCCGGACTCGGCCTGGAGATCTGGCACGAGTTCGTTTATATCCTGCCGTTTCTGGCCATCGGCGTGTTGCTTGAAGCGACAATCCGGACCTTCAAGTGGCACGTAAAGATCCGCAAGGCGCTGACCCGCTTCGGTGTCATCTCCATCCTGCTGGCGACCCTGCTGGGGGTGGCCAGCCCCTTGTGCGCCTGCGCGACCCTGCCCCTGGTGATCTCCCTGCTGCTCGCCGGGCTGCCGCTCGCCCCGGCCATGGCCCTGCTGGTGACCTCGCCGCTGATGAGCCCGGCGGGCTACACCCTGCTCAACTGGGAGCTGGGGGTGGGCTGGGCCAACGTGATCCTGGTCTCGGCCATCTTCATGGGGCTGTATGCCGGCTACCTGACGCACTTTCTGCGCCGCTACGGGTTTTCCGAAGAGCGGCTGTTTCGCCAGGCTCTGCCCGCCGGGGATTTCCACGATCCCGACTATCCCGTGGAGGAACTGCGCTGCGACTGCGGCAAGCAGCTCTCCCATCGGGTGGACCGCTGCACCCACAACAAGTTCCTGGTGTTTCTGGCCAAGTTCTGGGAAGGGTCGCTGAAGATCGGCAAGTTTACCCTGATCGGCCTGCTTATCGAGGTGGTGGCTTCCAGCCTGATCCCCCATGAGTGGGTGGCCGCCCTGCTGGAGGGGGAGGGCATCATGCCCATCCTCACCCTGACCTTTGCCACCATCCCCCTGCACCTGCCCCAGGTGACCGCAGCGGCCATGCTCTACGGGTTCGTGTCTCCGGAGGTGGGGGAGGGGATCACCCTCGCCAAGGGGTCGGGCATCGCCTTGCTGATCGGCGGCCCGGTGACCGCCCTGCCGGTAATGGCGGTGTTCATCTCCATGTTCCGCAAGCGGGTGTTGTTTCTCTACTTGGGGCTGTGCATCTCGGGGACTCTGCTGCTGGCCTTTACCTACCGGTTGCTCCCCTTCAGCTTCTGATCCCCCTTCGCGCAAACAGGAAACGAGGCGGCCCCAGGGTCGCCTTTTTTCATTCTCGGGCGCCCCAAGGCAAGCGCTTCTGGTATCCTGAAGGTGTGCTACATCCACGATTCAAAGCGGGCGGCATTTATCCGGAGGAGCGAAGGGCGTGCCTGGCGAACTGACCCCCAATGCCCTGGTGACGCTGCGGGCAAGGTACCTGCGAAAAAACCAGCGGGGCGAGGTGGTGGAAAACCCCGAGCAGCTGTTCCGGCGCGTGGCGCGGGCCGTGGCCGCCGCCGAGAAGGCCTTCGGCGGCTCCGGCGCTGCCGCCGAGGCTGAGGAGCTGTTCTTCGAGGACATGGCGGCGCTGCGGTTTCTGCCCAACTCCCCGACCCTGATGAATGCCGGCACTGAAATGGGCCAGCTGGCGGCGTGTTTCGTGCTCCCGGTGGCCGACTCCCTGCCGGAGATCTTCAATAGCGTGCGCGACGCCGCCCTCATTCACCAGAGCGGCGGCGGCACCGGGTTCTCCTTCTCCCGGTTGCGCCCGGCCGGCGACCGGGTGAAAAGCACCATGGGCATCAGCTCGGGGCCGGTTTCCTTCATGCGGGTTTTCGACGCCGCCACCGAGGCGATCAAGCAGGGGGGAACCCGCCGCGGCGCCAACATGGGGATTCTGCGGGTCGACCACCCCGACATCCTGGATTTTATCACCGCCAAGGACCGCGAAGGGGAACTGGCCAACTTCAATATCTCGGTCGCCATCAGCGACGGCTTCATGGCCGCCCTAAACCGCGGTGGGAGCTACCCGCTGGTCAATCCCCGCGACGGCGAGGTGGTCCGGGAGCAGGATGCCGGGGAGGTCTTCCGGACCATCGCCGCCCATGCCTGGCAGAATGGCGAACCAGGGGTGGTCTTCATCGATCGGGTCAACGCCTCCCACCCGGCCCGCCACCTGGGCGAGATCGAAGCCACCAACCCCTGCGGGGAACAGCCGCTGCTCCCCTGGGAGGCGTGCAACCTGGGCTCGCTGAACCTGCTGCGCTTCGCCGACCGGCAGGGCGTCATCGATTTCCCGCAGCTCGGGGAAGGGGTTGCCCGGGCGATCCGTTTTCTCGACGACGTGGTCGAGGTCAACCGCTATCCGCTGCCGGCCATCGCCGAGATGACCCGCAAGACCCGCAAGCTGGGGCTGGGGGTGATGGGCTTTGCCGATCTGCTGATCCTCAGGGGGATCCCCTACGGCTCGGAAGCCGCTCTGCGGGCGGCCGACGAACTGATGGGCTTCCTCCGCCGCGAGTCCCTGGCCGCCTCGCGGCGGCTGGCCCAGGAGCGCGGCCCCTATCCCGGCTTCGCCGGCAGCCCCGGGCAGCGGGCCGGGGAAGCCCCGCAGCGCAACGCCACCCTCAACACGGTGGCTCCCACCGGCACCCTGAGCCTGATCGCCGGGGTGTCCAGCGGCATCGAGCCGGTCTTCGCCTTTGCCTACCAGCGCCACGTGCTCGGCACGGTGCTGGAGGAGGTTCATCCCCTCTACGAGCGGCGCCGGCGCCTGGGCGAGCCGATCGACCCGCGGGTGTTCGTCACCGCGCGGCAGATCTCCCCCGAATGGCATGTGCGCATGCAGGCGGTGTTTCAGGAGCACGTCGACAACGCGGTCTCCAAGACCATCAACTTTCCCGCCGAAGCGCCGGTGGAGGAGGTTGAAAACGCCTTCCTGCAGGCCTACCAGCTTGGCTGCAAGGGGCTGACCGTGTACCGGGACAGGAGCCGCCGTCAGCAGGTGCTCAACGTCTGCGACAGCAAGTGTCCGCTGTGAGCGGCCGCGGTCGGGGAAAGGTTGTCAACATGGACAGGCAGAAAGAATTTATCGAAGAGCTCTCGGCGCAGATGGTCGAATGGGACGTGGCGATCGAGCTGCTCCAGGAGCAGGCCGAGACCGGCACCCCCGAAAAGCGTTACGAGTACGCCAGGGCCATTGCCGAACTGCAGCTCAAGCGGGACGAGGCGGCGGAAAAGCTGCAGGGGCTGGCGGCCGCCGGCGAGGACGAATGGGAGGAGCTCAAGGCCGGTGCGGAGATGATCTGGGACGAGGTCAAGGCGGCCCTGCGCGAAACGCTCAAGAAGCAGAAGTGACAGGATCACCATGTGCGGCCGCTTCTCCCTGAGCCTCGATTTTGCCGATCTGCTGGAGTATTTCCAGATCGCCGGCTCCCCGCCGCCCTTCTCCCCGCGCTACAATGTCGCCCCTTCCCAGCAGGTGCCGGCGATTCGCACCGAGCAGGGAGCGAGGCGCCTGGTGATGCTGCGCTGGGGGCTGGTTCCGTTCTGGGCCGAAGACCCCCGGATCGGCTATCGAATGATCAACGCCCGGGCCGAGACCGCCCACCGCCTCCCGGCCTTCCGGGCCGCGTTCCGCAAGCGACGCTGCATCATCCCGGCCGGGGGCTTTTTCGAATGGCGCAGGCAGGGCCGGCAGAAGCTGCCCTTTCACATCTTCCGGCGTGACGGCAGGCCCCTGGCCCTGGCCGGACTCTGGGAGTCCTGGCGCGACGAGCAGCAGGGCAGGGAGATTGAATCCTGCACCATCCTTACCACCGCTGCCAACCGCCTGCTCGCCGAGCTGCACGAGCGGATGCCGGTCATTCTCGAGCCTGCGGACTTGGCCCGATGGCTCGACCCGGAGCAAAGCAGCCCCGCGCCCCTGGCGACGCTGCTGCGCCCCGCCCGGGAGGGGGTTCTCGACATGTACCCGGTGTCCGATTACGTGAACAAGCCCCAGAACGAGGGGGCGCGGTGCATCGCCCCGGCCGAGGTGAGCGGCTGAAACAACCTGTGCCCAAAGCGGCCTCGGCCAGGCAGCCGCGGGGTCGATTCCTGTCCGCGGCAGCCGGGGCCTCAACTGGGCATCGCCCAAGGAGTGAGTCATGGAAACCATCGAACTGTTCAGCTCGCGGGTCTGCCCCTTTGCCCATCGCAGCCGGCTGGCGCTGATGGAGAAGGGGATCCCTTTTCGCCTGGTGGAAATCGATCTGCGCAACAAGCCATCCTGGTACCGGGAAGTCACCCCCACCGGGGCGGTCCCGGCGCTGCGCCAGGGGGAGTTTCTGCTGCGCGAGTCGCTGATCATCAACGAGTACGTCGATGAGCTGGCCCCGGACCCGCCGCTGCTCCCCGCCTCGGCCCAGCAGCGGGCCCAGGCCCGGCTCTGGATCGATTTCGCCGCCGGCAGCTTCGTCCCCCTGTTCTACCGGCTGCTCAAGTCCCAGCACGAGGAACAGCGGCAGGAGCTTCGCGGCGAATTGCAGGCGGTTCTCGCCACCCTTGACCAGGAACTCCAGCGGCGGGCAGGGCAGGGGCACTTCTGGTTCGGCAGGCAGGTGGGGCTCACCGACATCGCCTTCTATCCCTGGTTCGAGCGCTGGGCGGTTCTGGAGCATTACCGGGATTTCCCCCTGCCCGAGGGCCTTTCGGCCCTCCGGGCCTGGATCGGCGCCATGCAGCAGCGCGAGGCGGTCCGGCTCGGCGGGCAGCCGGCGCAGTTCTACATCGCCGAATACGAAGACTACGCCAGGGGCAGAAAATAGGGGCGCGAGCCGGTGCGGGGCCTTCCCGCCACCCGCGCCGGCGCCCGGCGCACATCCCTTCGCCGACACCCCCGCCGCGCTTTTCCTGCCGCCAGGGTCCGAATCCGGGTTATAATCTCGCCCGGGGTGCGGAAAAAATCCATGGACCATCGTTCTGGGTCCGTGAGTACTGGCCAGGCCTTCCCCGCTTTTCCCGCCCCGAACCTACGGATTCAGGATTGACTTTGCAGGCCTGTCCGCCGCATCTTATGCCGTGCCCTGACGCTCGGCACGGAAACTCCCCCAGAAAGGTTCGCACTCGCTATGGCCCGGCGCCCCAAAGCCAAGAGAAGATTTCCCAGGTTCCTGCTCCTGTTCGCCCTGCTGGGGCTGGCGGTGGCGGCGGTGGTCACCGCCTATCTCGATCTGACCGTGCGCGAGCGCTTCGAGGGGAAACGCTTCGCCCTGCCGGCGCGGGTCTATGCCCGGGCGCTCGAACTCTACCCGGGGCTGCGTTTGAGCCGGGCGGAAATGGTCGACGAGCTGGCCCTGCTCGGTTACCGCGAAGCGTCTCAGCCCAGCGATCCGGGAACCTTCCGCTGGCGCGGCGAGAGCCTCGAACTGGTGACCCGCCCCTTCGCCTTCGGCGACGGCCGCCAGCCGTCCCAGGCCCTGCAGGTCGAGTTCTGGGGCTCCCAGGTGGGTGGGGTTTTTCCCCGCGGCGAAAACCGCTCCCTGGACCTGGTGCGGCTCGATCCTCCGCTGATCGGCGGCATTTATCCCGGTGAAAACGAGGATCGCCTGCTGGTGAAGCTCGACGAAGTGCCCCGGCACGTGATCGATGCCCTGATCGCCGTGGAGGACCGCCGCTTCTACTCCCACCTTGGCATCGATCCTCGGGGGATCGCCCGGGCCCTGGTCACCACGGTCAGCGGCGGCGGGGTGCAGGGGGGGAGCACCCTGACCCAGCAGTTGGTCAAGAACTTCTACCTGAGCGCCGAACGGACCCTGCGCCGCAAGCTGACCGAAATGGTCATGGCGGTGCTGCTCGAGGTCCATTACAGCAAGCAGGAGATCCTCGAGACCTACCTCAACGAGGTCTACCTGGGCCAGGACGGCAACCGCGCCATTCACGGCTTCGGGCTGGCCAGCTCCTACTATTTCGACAAGCCCCTGGAGCGCATCGGGGTTGCCGAGGCGGCGCTGCTGGTGGGGATGCTCAAGGGGCCCTCCCAGTACAGCCCCCGCGCCCAGCCCAAGCGGGCCCTGGAGCGCCGCAACCTGGTGCTGGCCCAGATGGCCGAAACCGGCGCCCTCAGCGAGGCCCAGCTGCGCAAGGCCCAGGCGGCGCCCCTCGGCGTGGTGTCGCGCCCGCCCCGGGGCACTTCGCCCTATCCGGCCTTTCTGCAGTTGGTACACCGGCAGCTGCGGCGCGACTACCGGGACGAGGACCTGCGCTCGGAGGGGCTGCAGATCTTCACCTCCCTCGACCCGCAGGTGCAGCGCGCCGCCGAAGGGGCCTTGAGCCGGCGCCTGGCACGCCTGGAGAAGGGCCGCAACATCAAGTCGGGCCTGCTGCAGGGGGCGGTGCTGGTGAGCAGCACCCAAAACGGCGAGCTCCAGGCGGTGGTGGGAGGGCGCGACCCGCGTTACGAAGGGTTCAACCGGGCCCTCGACGCCCTGCGCCCCATCGGCTCGCTGGTTAAACCGGTGGTCTACCTGACCGCCCTGCAGCAGCCCGGTCGCTACACCCTGGCCTCGCCCCTCGATGACGGCCCGCTGCTGCTGCGCCAGGCCGGCACCAGCGACTGGGAGCCGAAGAACTACGACAAGCAGTTTCACGGCCGGGTTCCGCTGCGCAGCGCCCTGGTGAATTCCTACAATGTCTCCACCGCCCGGCTCGGCCTGGAGCTCGGCATCCCCCGGGTGATGGAAAACCTGCGCCGGCTCGGGGTCGACCGCGACCTGCCCGGCTATGCCTCGAGCCTGCTCGGCGCCAACGCCCTGAGCCCCCTCGAGGTGACCCAGGTCTACCAGACCCTGGCCAGCGGCGGTTTCCGGACCCCGCTGAGCGCAATTCGCGAGGTTCTTACCGCCGAGGGCGAAACGCTGCAGCGTTACCCCCTGGAGGTGGAGCAGGAGAGCGAGGCCGCCCCGGTCTACCTGCTGACCGCGGCCCTACAGGACGTGGTGCGCGAGGGGACCGCCCGCGGGCTCGCCGAGTACCTGTCGCCCGAACTGCAGGTGGCCGGCAAAACCGGCACCACCGACGATTATCGCGACAGCTGGTTCGCCGGGTTCACCGGCGATCGGTTGGCGGTGGTCTGGGTGGGCCGCGACGACAACGAACCCACCGGGTTGAGCGGCGCTTCCGGGGCCATGGGGGTGTGGGGAGAGATGATGGCCGGGCTGGGCCCCGAACCGCTGCTGCCGCCCGAGCCGGAAAACATCGAGCGGGTCTATATCGATGCGGTCTCGGGGCTGCGCAGCGAATCCGGCTGCCGCAACGCCGTCGAGCTGCCGTTCATCGCCGGTTCGGCCCCCAGCGAATTTGCCCCCTGCGACCCGGAGTCGATGGGGCGGAGCATAGAGAACTGGTTTGAAAGGATTTTCCGATGATCCGTGTGTTTCGTCGCGCCGCCCCCTTCGCGGCGCTGCTGTTGCTGACCGGCTGTGTCGCCATGCAGCTGGCGCCTCCCGAACCGCCGGTGTCCTCCCCGGTTACGCCGCCCACGGGGCGCTCCCTGCCCGAGGCGCCGCCGTCACGGCCGGCTCCGGCGCCCCAGGAGCCTGAAACGGCCCCCTACCAGCGTCCGGTTTACCAGCCGCCGCCCGTCGAAACCCCGGTCTACGAGGCTCCCTCCTACCAGCCGCCCCCCGAGCCCGCATCGCGGAACACCGCGGTGGTCGCGCTGCTGCAGAAATCCCAGGGGCAGGCCTCCGCCGGGCAATGGGATGCCGCCGGCGCATCCCTGGAACGGGCCCTGCGTATCGAGCCGCGCAACCCGGCCCTCTGGCAGGAGCTGGCCCGGGTCCGTCTGGGGCAGGGCGATTACCGGCAGGCCGAGAACCTCGCCGCCAAGTCCAACGCCCTGGCCGGGGGGGACAGGCGGTTGCGGGCGGAAAACTGGCGGATCATCGGTGAAGCGCGCAAGCAGCGGGGGGATGCGGCCGGCGCCAAAGAGGCCTTCGCGCGGGCCGAGCGGGAGCGGGGATGGTGAGGAGTGAGGCGTAAGGCGTGAGGCGTGAGGCGTGAGGCGTGAGGCGTGAGGCGTGAGGCGTGAGGCGTGCACCTATTACGCATTACGAATTACGCATTACGGCCCAGGGCCCACGGCCCTCAGCCGTCCTCCGCCTGGTTCTGGGCGGCTTCGAGGCGGGTTTCCAGGTACTCGACGATGCGGGCGATCTGCCCGCAGATCTCCTCGGGAATCTGCTCGGCGGAGCGCAGGGCGGTATCCAGGCGCCGGGCGGCGCTCAGCCCGGCCTTGAGATGGACGGAGGGGTCCGCGGGGGGCTCCTCGCGGGCGGCGACCTCCTTGAAGCGCTTGAGGATGGTGGGGTGGCTGCGCTCTTCTTCAACCACGGCCTTGCGCAGCTCGGCGTATTCCTCGTTGGAGAAGTTCTTCTCCTCCCGCGCCTGGCGCAGCAGGTCGATGTTGCGGAAATCGGGCAGGGGCTTCAGCTCGCTTTGCCGCGCCAGCAACTCGGGCTCGTCCTTCTCCATGTAGCGGTAGGCCAGGGTCAGCTTCTGGGCCGTGGGCTTCTTGATGCGGATTTCCCGCGAGCAGTAATCTTCGAAAGAGTCGTACCCCCACTCGCGAAACAGGTTGGCACTGCTGACTGCCAGCAGCCGCTCGCCCAGCTCCACCCAGGATGACTTGAAACGGCGTGCCGTATCCAGCACCAGGTAGCGCGGCGAGCCGGGATCGAGCTCCCTCATGATCGTTTCGATATGCTTTTCGCCGCTGGATTTCGGGGCGTCGCTCATGGTCGGTCCTCCTGGGGTGCTGACGGTGGAGGGGCAGTCTAGCACAGTCCGTTTGAGCGGTGAAGGGATTTGGGGTTGGCGAAAGAATTGTTTGCAGGTACAATCGGCCATCCGCGGATTTCATCCTCGAACAGAAAGCGCTCGCTGATGGCAAACAAACGTTGTGTGGTCGGTCCGGAAACCGTTCGCATGCTGGAGTTGGGACACCCCTGGGTGATTGCCGACCGCCATACCCGCACCTGGCCCCCTGGAAAAGCGGGCGACCTGGTCGACCTGGTCGACGAGAAGGGCTCGCTGCTGGCCACCGCGCTGCTTGACCCGGGCGATCGGGTGGTGGCCCGGGTGCTGGGACCGGGGGGGCAGAGTTTGGACCGTGAATGGCTGCGCCGGCGCCTGGAACTGGCCTTGAACGTACGCCGCGAGCATGCCGATCTGAGCGAGACCAATGCTTACCGGGTGGTCAATGGCGAAGGGGACGGCCTGCCGGGGTTGACCCTCGAGCGCTATGGCGACTACCTGATGGTGCAGCTTTATACCGCCGCCTGGAACCCGCATCTTCCTTTGGTGACCTCGGTTCTGCAGCAGCTGCTCGCCCCGCGGGGGATCTATGAAAAATTCCGCCCCCAGCAGACCCGGGGGCTGGCCGCCGAAAAAGCAGGCAAGCGTTACAGCCGGCTGCTGGCCGGCGAAGCCGCTCCTGCCCGGGTGGAGGTGCAGGAAAACGGGCTGAGCTACCTGGTCGATCTCAAGGAGGGGCTCAATACCGGCCTGTTTCTCGACCAGCGGCGCAACCGCCAGGACCTGGCCCGCAGGGTGAAGGGCAAGCGGGTGCTCAACCTGTTCGCCTTTACCGGCGCCTTTTCCGTGACCGCCGCCGCGGCCGGTGCCGAACGGGTGGTCAGCGTCGACGCCTCGGCCGGCTACCTGGACTGGGCAAAAGAAAATTTCGGCATCAACCGTCTCAACCCCAAGCGCCACGACTTCATTGTCGGCGACTGTTTCAAGGTGCTCGAGGAGATGGTCCGCAACCGGGAGTCTTTTGATGTGGTGTTGATGGATCCGCCGAGTTTCTCCACCACCACCAAAAGCCGCTTTACCACCCGGGGCGGCACCTCCGACCTGGTCGCGGCGGCACTGGCACTGCTGCCCTCGGGCGGATTGATGATTACTTCGTCCAATCACCAGAAGGTTGAACTGGCCGACTACCTCAAGGAGTTGCGGCGTGGCGCCCTGCAGGCCGGGAGCGAGTTGCGGGTGCTGAGGGTTCTTGGCCAGGCTGAGGACTTTCCGTTCCCGGTATCGTTTCCCGAGGGGCGCTACCTCAAGTACGTGATAGCCGCCCGGGCCTGAACCCTGGGGAACCTCCGGGCGATCAGTGACTGTCCCCTTCGCGGGGGAGCGATGGACGCCGAGGAACCCGGCCTGGTGCCGGCGGGTTCGGATCGCGGGGCTGTCCAAGCGGGGTGTTCGCATGAACAAGTCGGCAGAAGGCGCGGTACTCGACAATCCCAATGAGTTGGCAGGGGCAGAGCTGTTGGCTCTGCGCTGCACCTCGAACCCGGGGGCTGCGGACCAGGGACCACGGGGGAGCCGGCTCGCGCACTACCTGATCCAGCACCCGGGCCAGTTGATCGCGGCCCTGGCGGCCTGGGTGTTTTTCGCTGAATTCGGCGCCATGATGCTGATGGCGCAGTTTCCCCCCATGGGCGACAAAGTCGGCGCCCTGCTGGACGCCGGGGTGCTGGTTCTGGTTCTGTCGCCAGCCTATTTTCTGTTCTACATCCCTTTGAAAGAACTGCTGGTGGAGCGGCTGCAGAATGAGAAGGAGATTCGGCACCTGTCCCGGCGCCTGCTGCGTGCCGGTGAAGAAGAGCGCAGGCACCTGGCCCGCGAATTGCACGATCAGTGCAGCCAGACCCTGACCGCCCTGCACTTCGGGATCGAAACCCTCAAAAACACTTTGCCGGGCCCGGATGAGCAGACCTCCGGCCAGTTTCAGCAACTGGGGGGACTGGTCGACAAATTGGCCGGGGACCTGCGCAGCATCACCAACGACCTGCGGCCCACCATGCTGGACGAGCTCGGCCTGGGCCCCGCCCTGCGCTGGCACATCGAGGAGTTCTCCAGGCTCCTGCCGGGCGTCGAGGCCGTATTCGAGCCGCCCCAGTGCCATCTGCGGCTGGTCCCCGAGGTGGAGCTGACCCTGTTCCGGGTCTGCCAGGAGGGGCTCAACAATGTGGCGAGGCACAGTGGCGCCAAGCGGGTTCAGGTTGACCTGAACCGCGTCGGAGAGTGTATAATGTTGACCATACAAGACGATGGGGTCGGGTTTGACCCCGAACATGTTCGTAGACGGGTTCAGCACCCCGGGGCCATTGGGCTGGTGGGGATGCGGGAGCGCGTCGCTGCAGTGGGAGGGCACATGCGAATTGTCTCGGCGCGTCGGCAGGGTACGCGGATCGAAGTGCGCCTGCCTCTGGCCGGTAATATGGATGAAATGGGGTTGGCCGGATGAGGCAGATCAGGGTCGTGATTGCTGATGACCATGCCTTGGTCCGGGAGGGGTTGCGGCAACTGCTCTCCACCCAGGCCGACCTGGAAGTGGCGGGAGAGGCCGCCGACGGGGTCGAGGCGCTGGACCGGTGCAGGAAGCTGCGCCCTGATGTGCTGCTTCTGGATATCGCCATGCCGCGCATGAACGGTCTGGAAGCCATCAAGGTGATCCGTGAGGCGGCCCCCGACACCAAGATCATCATGCTCTCCATGTTCGAAAAGGAGGCCTACGCCCATCAGGCCCTGGAGGCCGGGGCCAACGGCTACGTGCTCAAGGGCGCGCCGAGCGCCGACGTGTTCGCCGCCATCCGCTCGGCCGCCAAGGGGGGCTATTACTTCAGCCCGCAGATTCACGCTGCGGTCATCGAATCCTATCTCAACACCCGCAACCCCCAGACCGGCAAAGTCAAGGAGAGCGGTTTCGAGTCGCTCAGCGAGCGTGAGCAGCAGGTCTTCCTGCTGGTCGTGGAGGGCAACTCCACCAGTGAAATCAGCAAGATTCTCTGCGTCAGCCCGAAGACCATCGAAAAGCACCGGGCCAACATCAGCAAAAAGCTCGGCCTGACCAACCCGGTGGACATGGTGAAGTACGCCATCCGCATCGGGGTTCTCGACCCCGAGTTCTGGACCAGTTGAACCCGTCCCGTTTTCATCATCTCCCCCGCAGAAGTTTGAAGGATTTTCTCCCAAAGTAGGGTATCCCTACCTCCAAATGGGGCCAGCTCCCCATAGCCTTCGCACCTCAAACGGGTAAAAATGTAAACACGGTTTTACATACCGGCAACGATTTGCTTTGTCTAAGAGGGTGAACGGTTATGAAATTTTCTTCGCGATTCCGCGAAACTGTTGGATTGTGGGCGATTGTTCTGCTGCTGCCCGGCGTGTCCATGGGGGCACTGGATTCTATTTCCGGCAAACAGGCCGGCGATCCGCCGGCATTGACCTCGATCCTGCCGGTCGGGGTTGCACCCGACGGCGACCCCACCCAGGTGGCGGTCAGCCTGGCCAACGGCTTTCCTCTCTGGTACCAGGACGCCAACGGCCTGAAGCTGCAGCTTTGCCTCGACTCGACGCTGGAGGTGGCGCCGGGAGTGGTGATCAACCCCTGTGAGTACGAGCCCCCCGCCCCCTTTGCCCCCGCCTCCTTCCCCGCCAACTTCGGTGCTGAGGCTATTTACTGGTCCGCGGCCGCCTTGGGGAGCTTCAGCAGCACCGGCATCGCTGTACCCAGCTCTGCCCTGCTGGTGCTGGCGTTGGAGGCCACAGGGGCCAACGCCGCGGCGCTGGTCGACGGCAACCAGGCCGTGTTCAGCCGCATCCGCATCCGCGTCGATGCCCCGGTGGTCGGCACTTACCGGGTTACCCACCCCTACGGGACCAGGGACTACGTGGTTACCACTCCGGGGGTCCGGGCCATCAACCAGACCCAGGACCTGGGCATCGCCGCCGCCCAGAACTTTTTGGCCGCCATGCTCGACGGGCCCCTGCCGGCCGCGCCGCCGGCTCCCACGCCCCCCTCGCTGGACGCGGGCATCGTCAACGCCGATGGTCTCACCATCGGGCCGTTCCTGGTTCCTGCCGCCGCCCACGGCGGGGTCTTCGATCCGCTCGATCCGGCCACCTTCACCGGCGGCCCGGTCTCCCTGGGCGGGGCGACCTACATCGGGCTGCCCTTCGCGCCTCCCGCGCCGGCCGCGCCGACCATCCCGGTGGATATCTTCCAGCCGGCGGTCGGCAGCGCTTTCATCCCCGCCGGCGAGGCGGCTCCGGCGAACTTTTTCCGCATCGAGCTGGTTGCCGATGCCGCCGGCAATCCTCCCGACGCCGATGGCAGCTTCGGCGGCTTTTTCCTCAACGCCGACGCAGCTTCTCAAGTGGTGCAGATCGACGACTTCCTGCTGATCGGCAAGGTCTTCGAGGATCAGCCCAACCTGGCGCCGGTCGCCGCGGCCGATGTCGCCGGCACGGCTGCCGGGCGCAGCGTCAATATCGATGTGGTCGCCAATGACCTGGATGTGCTGGGGGCCGGCAACGCCTACGGCATCGCGCCCCAGGCCATCGCTTTGGCCGACGCGGCGGGGCCGGTGCTCAATGCCGCCGGCATGCCCCAGTTGACCGCCAATCTTCCCACCCTGGCCGGCGGTACCGTGCGCAGGATTACCAACATTTCGACGGGGCGGACCAGCTTCCTCTATACGCCTCCGCCGGCCGTCGGGGGGATCGCCTTCACCGGGGAGGACAGCTTCCAGTACGTGATCCAGGACGCAGGGGGCCTGATCTCCACTCCGGCGACCGTCAGCGTGACCGTGGAAGAGTTGCTGCTCGCTCGGGCCGATTACCGGGGCAAGACCGGCAAATGGCACCTGAGCGGGACCAGCAGCGACGCCACCGACAACCTTCTGACCTTTTACGGTGGGCCGCGCGCGCGGCTGACCCCGGATCAGCAAGTTCAGGTCCCGGCGGTAAACAGCGAGGCCCGCGGGCAGATCTTTTTGCGGGTCACCGAGAGCGCAATTGAATTTGCCCTGGACGTTGCGCCGCTGCCGGCCACGGCGGTGACCGGGATTCAGCTCCATGTGGCGGCCGCAGGCGCAGAGGGCCCGGTGATCTTCTCCCTCTACGAAAGCGGGGTGGACGGGCCTTTCACCGGCAGCCTCGCCGGGACGCTGACGGCTTTCGACCTGCAGACCCGGGCCGCAGCGGGGGTCAGCTCCTTTGCCGATGCGGTGAGCGCCATCCTCGGCGGCAATGTCTACCTCAACGTTCATACCGGCGCTTTCCCCTCCGGGGAAATCCGCGGCCAACTGCAGCGGCCGGTGATCGGCACCGCCGCGGTGGTTGGTGGAGATTGGGAATTCAAGGGTAAATCCACCGCCGCCCCGGGCAAGATTCCCAGCGTGAGCGTGGAGTCGAGCAACAAAGTCCGGGTGCTTGGCGTCCCCCTGCGGATGCGCTGAGCGGCCCTGCGGGAGCCGTAACCATCCCTTCGAGTCGAGGCAGGGACGCCGGGTATGCCGGTCTCCGGCCGGTGGCCAACAGCTTGAGCATCGTCCATTAGCAGAAAATTCGTGAATCGCAGCCCCCTTGCCTGGGGGCAGGCGGGTTTCAGAGGGAGTATTTCATGATCAAAGGGACCATTCCGAGGTTATCCGCAACCATCGCCGGCGCCTTGGGCCTGGTGTTGGCGGGCGGGCTGCTGGCAGTCGCCGCGGCGCAGACCGCCAATCCCATTTCGCTGGGCGACGTAGCGGTGCCCGAACCGGTCAACCTGGGGCGGTTCGTCGCCGACAAGAATGCCGCCATCAGGCTGGGCAAGGCTCTGTTCTGGGATATGCAGCTGGGCAGCGACGGCCAGACCGCCTGCGCCACCTGTCACTTTCATGCCGGAACCGACAGCCGGGCCCGCAATACCCTGAGCGCCGGCAGCAATGGGACGTTTGACGGCGGCGCTCGACCCAACAGCGAGCTGACCGCTGGAGATTTCCCCATGGTCCGCTTCGCCGATGACGGGGACCGTACCTCTGCCCGTACGGTACGCGATGACCGCACCGGCGCCCAGGGGGTGAACAAGACCCGGTTCCTGCGGGTCATCCCGGGGCGGGCCGAAGAGCCCGGCCGCACCCAGCGCGACGCCACTTTTCATCGCAACGGCCGCAACGTTCGCCAGACCACCGAACGCAACGCGCCGAGCATGATCAACGCGGTATTCAACTTCACCAACTTCCTCGACGGCCGCGCCAACCATTACTTCAACGGCGTTAATCCTTTCGGCATCATGGACACCGAGGCCCGCGTGCTCATCGATACCGGCAATGGCCTGACTGACCTCAACCTGACCGGAGATCTGGCCAACAACCCCTTCGCCCTGGACAACGCCAGCCTCGCTTCCCAGGCCGTGGGGCCGCCCCTGTCCGATGTGGAGATGTCGTGGATCGGCCGCTCCTGGCCTGAAATCGGGCGCAAGATGCTCAGCCTGCGGCCCTTGGCCCAGCAGGAAGTACACCCCGGCGACAGTCGCCTGGGGGCCCTGCGCGATGCCAGCGGCAAGGGCCTGGCCACCAGCTACGGCGACATGATCCGCAGTGCCTTCCTCCCCGAGTTCTGGCAGAGCGCAGCCCGGATCGACGGGTACAGCCAGATGGAGATGAACTTCTCGCTGTTCTTCGGGCTGGCGGTGCAGCTTTACGAGGCTACCCTGATTTCCGACCAGACGCCCTTCGACCGCTTCCTGGAGGGGGATGCGACGGCGCTGAGCGAAAGCGCCCTGCTCGGCTTGAACATCTTCCAGTCAGGCGGTGCCGGCTGCACCAACTGCCACATCGGGCCGGAACTGACCGGCGCCTCGGTGTCGCTGGCCAGGGCCGCTGGCGAGGCGGGGCTGATCGAGCTGATGGGGATGGGCAACGGAGAAAATGCCAACTACGACATCGGCTTCTACAACATCGGGGTGACGCCTACCGCGGATGACCTCGGCCGCGGGGGGACCGGCCCCTTCACCATGGCCAACGGCCAGCCCATGCCCCTGTCCTTTACCGGGCAGCATTTCGCGGGGGCGGCGAACCTCGGGTTTATCCCCATCGCCCAGCCCGGCTGTGTGACCAACTTCCTGGCCGATCCCCCGACCATCTGTCCGCCGACGGTGGATTCCGTCACCCGCCAGGCGGTCAACGG